>NZ_JAFVMG010000013.1 GCF_017377745.1 Acetobacter suratthaniensis
ACGCCACTCCCTCAATCAACGCAGAAGAAATAAAATCATACAGAAGACCTCAAAACCAGGGGGTTTTTAGAACCCTCCACATGATATCTGGCGAAGATTGACGACGCTCACAATTGTTGTCATTGACTCCAACATGAAAGCGACGCTATTATTCCGCGAACGCACTGCTCTCACGACGACTGCCTTTGTGGAAATTGTCGTCTGGCGCGTTCCCTCTCCCCTTAGGGGGAGTGCACACCTGTTCAAGTATCGTCTGGTGCTGGTTGCTGAGCAGATTTGTGTGCTTCGGTATGACAATGAAGCAGGCAAAGGTGATCACAAACATATCGACGAAAACGAAGTGCCCTATCTGTTTTCAGACTGCGAGGCGCTTCTTGCTGATTTCTGGTTGGACGTCGATGAATGGAGGAAAAAACAATGAGAACGGTTACTCTTGGTGTGTCCTCTGTAGAAGACACAAAACGGCGGGCAGCAGCTGCATTTCGCGGAGAAGAGGTCGGAGAGTTCATCAGCTTTGGCAATGTTGAACTGCTTTGGCGCGTTCTGACCGTGAAGCGGTGGGATATTCTCCGCGCGATGACGGGTCAGGGCAGTATGGCCATTCGGGAAGTGGCTCGTCGTGTCGCCCGTGACGTCAAAGCCGTTCATGGCGATGTGCAGGCCCTTTTATCCGCTGGGGTTCTGGACCGGGAGGAAAACGGTCAGGTGATCTTCCCGTATGATGCCGTACATGTCGATTTCACACTGACCAGAGCCGCCTGATATTTCGCTTGGATGACAGACAACGCATCTTCCGTGGTCGATAGAAAGCCAACGCTTACACTGAGCACTTCAGTCCGCCGCCTTGGCCGCGAAAAGCTGGCGGAGCGGACGATTGAGACGGTCCTTCAGCTCACGCCAGATACCGAAACTGTCGCGACAACACTCCGTGCGGGTGGCCGGCGCTTATCCCGCAAGGCTGAGGCTGTCAGGCGCGAGGGAGCCCGTGCTGTCCGGGCCCAAGTCCAAGGCACCGATTTTTCGATGTTCGCAGATTTCGAGGCGTTGCAGGAGCACGCGCGCCTCTGCTTGCAGGAAACAGTCGATGCCTTTCTGGAACTGGTGGCGCAGGCAGAAGATGAGCGCTTCCAGATCGAGCAGATTACACAGAACACGACTGTCGAGCAGAGGCTGAGCGATCCCGTTTTCCGTGCCAGACGGGAAGCCGCAGCCGTGGCTCTGCATCAGGCATGGGAAAGCGGACACTGGATTGCAGGTGCATGGGAAGCCTTTGGCAAAGTGTTCGATGCCTACCGTAAAGCAAACCCGCCCCCGCCGGCCACTCTTGCCAGCAACGACACAAGGCCTGCCCGTCAGGATCTGGTCACGCGGCAGGTCGTTTCTCTCGATGCATGGAAAGCCGCTGACCGGTCAGCGTAATGGGGAGCACGCGGTTCGGCGGTGATCAGTCTGGCTCTGGCCAGTCGCGGGTCGGGTGCCGTGTCGGCAGTGACTGGCGATTGCGGTGTACATCCGTTGAGGGTGACAGAGTTTGCTCACGCGGCTGGTCTCCTGATGGAGACCATGATGCGTCGAAGGTAATAAAACTTCCCGGCGCAAGGTCCTTGCCATGCTGGGGAAGGTCTTTGGTCCAGCCAACGTAAAGTCCGTCACTGGACGCAAACAGAAACTCCTGTCCACTTTTCCCGATCAGCTGGCCTTCGTAAGCCTGACCCGGCGCCGTCGTTGCGATAAACCGTTCCTGCCAGTCAACCGGACTGCCCTTTTTACGGGCGTTCTCCAAAAACGTAATGGCACGATGCAATGCAGTGCGTCTTGCCGGGTCAATGGCATCAGAAAGCATGTGCGCCACCGATGTGGTGTTTCCCAGTTCACCTGCGATCGACACCGCGATCATGCGTTCGCGCGAAACCACCGAAAAAGAAAGCTCGTGTCCGGCGTCCCTGGCGATCTTGCGCCAGAATAGGGTCTGTGTACGGCCATTCCCTTCCCGGAAGGGGTGAATATGATTCAGGGTAACGAAATGCGGCGTCAGCCGCTCGACAAAGAGGGCTGGGGAAAGATTTTTCAGATTGTCCTGAGCGGCAAGCCGTTCGAAAAGCAGCCCCAGTTCCAGCGCCAGCCGTGAGGGAGGCGAGAAGGTCGTGGCGTCGTCACTCTGGGCAAATGCCTGTTTCGAGAGGTTGACCTGCCTGAATTCGCCCGCCCACTCATACACATCCTGATAAAGATGTTGATGAATGGCTTTGAGAAGATCGACGCCCTGCTTGTCGGGATAACCAGTTCTGCGAATTTCAGCTTCACGAGAAAGAGCATAGTCGGCTTCGACTTCAGTAAGGAGTTGTGGGTTGCCAACGATGCCAAGCTTGTTGGTTAACGTCGCTCCATCGGACTGAAGGTAAGGATCAGCCACCTATGGCTACGCCGCTTTGGTGGCTTTTTTATAGCGCGGGTCAGCGTGCAACCTTGCCAGAATGCGACGGCGAACTTCGTCTGTGGTGATTTCACCCCGCGCGTATGCTTCCATATCCGCCTCAGTTTTTGGAGAAGCTGGTTGTCCTTCTCGTGCAGCGCTGGCCAGAGCCTCCTGAACCTCCTGCTGCCGCCGCATAATGTCTTCCTGAGAAAGGGTCATGATCGAGAGTTCTCCTGATTACAGAAAGAAATTTACCACATCCGCCTCACTTTGTCACCGATATTGCTGCCCGCGCAGGCACCATAAACATCAGAACCGAGTCACTCAGGGCGGGCTGTATCAGTTTCCCCGCCAGATCAGACGGATAGCGACATCGGACCTCGCTCGGGCTGAAATAGGCTTGTGTTCCTCTTTTGTTCTGGTGTAGCCAGAGGGTGTAAAGGAGCCATCCCATGCACCAGGACAAGACAGATACGCTGGCCCTTCTGCGCGAGAAAATCCGCCGGATGGAATCCCTCCCACCTGTGTCGGCCGACAGACTGCCAACCGGGTTTGCGGCTCTTGATGCCCATCTGGACGGTGGTCTGGCGCGGGGCTGCGTGCATGAAGTCTTCAGCACCGGACGCGACAGCCTTTATGGCTCCCGTTCAGCCGCCTTTGTCGCCCATGTGCTGGCCCGCACGACCGGGCCGGTGATCTGGGCGAGTGAAGACTATCCCGACCTGTCCGCCCCGGGCATCCGCCAGTCGGGCCTTAATCCCGGTCGCCTGCTCTGCGTCACTACCCGCAAGGGCGGTCTGGAAGCTCTGTGCGAGGACGTGCTGAACGAGCGCGGGGTCTGTGCCCTGGTCGCGGATCTGCGCACACCGCTTTCGCTCACCCAGTCCCGCCGCCTCGTGCTGGCCGCCAGTCGAAGCCAGGTCAGCGGCTTCCTGCTCTGTCGCACGGCGGCCGCGGTAAGTGAGCCACCTGCCAGCGCCAGCATGACCCGCTGGCGGATCGGCGGCAGCCCCTCGGCGCTGCGCACCGACCTTCCCTCTCTTTCTCCGGTTGCCGGCGCGGAGCGCTGGGCTGTCGAACTGCTGCGCCATCGCAGTGGGCCGGGCGGCACCTGGATCATCACCCCGACACGCCATGACCCGACGTATTCTCTCCCTGTGGCTGCCCCTCTGGTCGATCGAGCGACACCAGAAACAGCAGCCAGCCCCTTCACGTACCGGACTGGCCCTCTACGCGCCTGAGCGTGGCCGGCTTGTCGTCACGGCGGCTGATCCCATAGCCCTGCGGCTGGGGATCCGTCACGGGATGCCGCTGGCGCAGGCCCGGGCCATGCAGCCTGACCTGCATGTGGCGCAGGCTGAGCCTGCCGCCGATCAGGCGGCGCTGGAGGCGCTCACCCTGTGGTGCCAGTGGCTGTCTCCCCTCACAGCCATGGACGGTACGGATGGGGTGTGGGTGGACACGACCGGTTGCGATCATCTTTTTGGAGGCGAGGACCAGATGGCTGAACGCCTGCTTACCCGCCTCGCGCGGGCCGGTTATTCTGCGCGGATCGCACTGGCGGACACCGCAGCCACGGCGGCGGCTGTCGCCCGGAGCAGCCGCCACCCCCTCACCCTCATTCCCCCGGGGGGACAGGCGACCGCTCTGCGCGATCTGCCTCTGGCCAGCCTGCGGCTTGAGCCTGAAACACTGGACACCCTGAGCCGGCTGGGTCTTGTGCAGGTCGGCCAGCTTCTCGACAGGCCCCGCGCCCCTCTGGCGCGGCGGTTCGGACAGGCTTTGCCCGATCGGATCGATCAGGCGATGGGGCGTCTGCCTGAGCCCCTGTCCTTCAGGGCAGAACCGCAGGCCTTCCGCGTCTCTGGCACGCTGGTCGAACCGATCAGCACAGCCCCGGCCATTGCCCGCGCGCTGGCAAAGCTCGTGGACGAACTGACTGAGGCCCTGACCCGCCGGAACCACGGTGCCCGCCAGTTGCAGGTGCAGTGCATGCGGGTCGATGGCACGACACAGCGCCTTCAGCTCGGACTGTCGAACGCCAGTGCCGATCCTGTCCGCCTGAACCGTCTGCTGGGCGAACGGATCGAAACCATCGAACCGGGCTTCGGGATCGAGGCCTTCACCCTGAGCGCGACAGAAACGGCCCCTCTGGATGCCCCGGCCAACCGGGACTGGCTGACGCCTGCCACCGATCCCACGGGCTTGCCTGCCCTCCTTGAGCGTCTGATGGGCCGGGTCGGGATTCAAAGCCTCTCACGCCTGCAGACTGGCACCAGCCAGTTCCCCGAACGCGAACAGGCCTATACGGGCGGTGAGCGCGTGCAGAGGGTCGATGAACTCCCCCCATCCTGTTCCCATGGGCCAAGACCAGCCCGGCTGCTCCCAGCTCCCTGCCCCATCACCGTCAGGGCCTTCTGGCCGGATGGCGCCCCCAAAGCCTTCCAGTGGGGCCGCACCCGCCACACCATTCACGGGCTGATCGGGCCGGAACGGGTCTGGAGCGACTGGTGGCATGATCGCCTGGGAGCCCGTGCGCGGGATTACTGGGTGGCCGAGACCCTTGAGGGCGAACGCTTCTGGCTGTTCGCCGGCCATGATGGCGCGGGGCCAGTGATAGGGCAGGCCGCATGGTTCCTGCATGGGCTTTTCTGATGCAGCGCCCGTCTGACCTCCCCGGCCTGCGCCCGGCGCGTACAGACGACATCGCGGATGCCCTCATGCACGCGCTTTGCCATGACGGCCGCCGCCGCGTGCATGACGCGGACGAGCTGATGGCCCGACTGGTGGCTGAGCGGCTGGTCGCCCATCTTGAATGCTGTGGCTTTGTCCTGTGCCGTGTGCAGGACACTACCAGCCATACGGCTTCAGCCCACCCGCACCCGGCTGAGACCCGCCGTGAGTGAGGCAGGCTATGTCGAGCTGCAGGTCGCGACCTGTTTCTCGTTCCTGCGGGGCGCAAGCCATCCCGATGAGCTGATGCGGCAGGCCAGTGCGCTGGGATACACGGCACTGGGCGTCACCGATTACAATTCGGTGGCTGGACTGGTGCGCGCCCATGACGCGGCCACGGAACACGGTCTGCGCCTTATTCCGGGAGCACGACTGGAGCTGGAAGAGGGTGCGAGCCTGCTCGCCTATCCACGGGATCGGGCTGGCTGGGCATCGCTGTGCCGTCTGCTCACGCTGGGCGCGCGGCGTGGCCCGCATGATGCGTTCCAGCTCCGCTGGCAGGATCTGACGCGTGAAGCACAGGCTCTGATCCTGATTCTGCTTCCCACCGATGACCAGCACCTGCCGGGCGACATCGAACGGCTGGCAGAACTAGCCCCCCAGAAAGACGATGGCCCGGCCTATGTAGCACTCACACGCCGCTTTGAGGCACATGACAGCGAGCGGCTGGCATGGATTGCCCAGCTTTGTGTCCAAAACGGCGCGCATCCTGTCGTCACTGGGGATGTGCTGTGGCATGACCCGTCCCGCCAGAACCTCCATGACGTGATGACGGCTATTCGGTGCCATCGCACCCTCGACACCCTGGGCGCGGAACGCACCCGGCATCTCTCGCGCCATCTGCGCGACCCGGGCGAGATCCGTGCCCTGTTCCCCGGCTATGAAGAGGCGCTGAACCGCAGTCAGGAGATCGCCGCCGCCTGTCGTTTCTCGCTGGAGGATCTGCGCTACCAGTATCCCGATGAGACCGAAGGGAGTGGAGAAACGCCACAGGCGGTTCTGACACGCCTTGTTCAGGCGGGTGTGCCCCATCGCTATCCAACCGGCACGCCGGCCGATGTGCGCCAGCAGCTCGATCATGAACTCGCCATGGTCGCGCGCCTTGATTACGCACCGTATTTTCTGACGGTGAACACAATCGTCGCCTATGCCCGCTCACGCGGTATCCTGTGTCAGGGGCGTGGATCGGCCGCCAATTCCGCCATCTGTTACGTGCTGGGGATCACCGCCATTGATCCTGTCCGCTCGGGCCTTCTTTTCGAACGCTTTGTCTCCGAAGAGCGGCAGGAGCCGCCCGACATCGATGTGGATTTCGAAGCCGACCGGCGCGAGGAAGTGATCCAGTGGATCTATCGGCGCTATGGCCGCTCCCATGCGGCCCTGTGCGCCACCCTTATGCGTTTCCAGCCTAAAGGGGCGCTGCGGGAAGTCGGCAGGGCATTCGGTCTGCCAGAGGATCTTCTGGGGCAGATGTCGAAACATTTGGCCTCTGTCCTGCATGACGATGCGCTGCTTGCCGAACGGCTCGGGCAGATTGGCCTGTCCGCTGATGACAGGCGGCTTGGCATGGTCTTGCGGCTTGCCCGTCAGCTGGTGGGTTTCCCGCGGCAGTATGGCACCCATCCCGGCGGGTTTGTGCTGACCGCCGACCGGCTCGATGAGCTGGTGCCAGTGCGCCCCGCCGCCATGGCGGAACGCCAGACCTTGGTCTGGGACAAGGACGACATCGACCGGATGCGGATGATGAAGGTCGATGTGCTGGGTCTGGGTATGCTCGGCTGTCTGCGGCGCTGTTTTGAACTCATCCAGTCGCGCTACCACCGCACACTCGACATGACGGCGATCCCGCCTGAAGACCGGGCGACCTATCAGATGATCGCCCGGGCGGATACGCTGGGGACGTTCCAGATCGAGAGCCGCGCGCAGATGGCCATGCTGCCGCGCACAAGGCCCGCCACCTTCTACGATCTGGTCGTGCAGGTCGCCATCGTGCGGCCCGGTCCCATCACCGGCGATATGGTGCATCCCTATCTGCGGCGCCGGGCGGGCGAAGAAGCCCCGGACTGTCCGAGCCCTGCCCTGCAGCGTATTCTGGGCAAAACACTCGGCATTCCGCTGTTTCAGGAGCAGGCGATGCAGGTGGCCGTGCATTGCGCGGGCTTTACGGGGGGGGAAGCCGACCAGCTCCGGCGCTCCATGGGAACCTTTCGCTCCACAGGCGGTGTCCACCACATGAAAGAGCGGCTGCTGAGCGGGATGATTGCCAACGGTTACGATCCGGCGTTCGCTGCGCGAATTTGGACACAACTGGAAGGCTTCGGCGCATATGGTTTTCCCGAAAGCCATGCGGCGAGTTTCGCGCTGATTGCCTACGCCTCGGCCTGGCTCAAATGCCACTACCCCGATGTGTTCTGTGCCGCCCTGCTCAACAGCCAGCCCATGGGGTTTTATGCCCCGGCCCAGATCGTGCGCGATGCACGCGAGCATGGCGTGGAAGTCCGGCCGGTCTGTATCAATGCCTCGCGTTGGGACTGCACATTAGAGGCCTCGCGCGACGGATCGCGACAGGCGGTGCGTCTGGGTTTCCGGCTGGTGTCGGGACTGTCCTGTGACGCCATGGCCCGGCTGATCCTCTCCCGTGGGGCGGGGTATGACAGTCTGGATGATGTCTGGCGACGTTCGGATGTGCCGCTGGGCCTTTTGGAAAAACTCGCCGAAGCGGATGCCTTTCGCACACTGGGGGCAGACAGGCGACAGGCTTTATGGACACTCAAGGGATTGGGCGCAGCCCCGCTGCCGCTGTTCGAAGCCGCCGATCGGGGGCGGAACGCACCGACACCCGAACTCTGGGAGCCAGATCCGAACCTGCCCGAAATCGCAGCCGGGAGTGCGGTTGTGGAAGACTACCATGCCATAGGGCTGAGCCTACGTGCCCACCCGGTCAGCTTTCTGCGCGACACCCTGGCACGACAGGAGATCATCCCTATCGCCGATCTGGCGCAGGCCCGTGATGGCGCGTTCGTCCGGGTTGCGGGACTGGTGCTGATGCGCCAGCGGCCATCCACCGCCAAAGGCGTAATGTTCATGACGATCGAAGACGAAACCGGCACGGCCAATCTCGTCCTGTGGAAAGATCGCATTGCCGCACAACGGGCCATTGTCGTGGGATCAGGCTTTATCGCCGCCCACGGCCGCCTCCAGCGCGAAGGCGACGTGATCCATCTCGTCGTGCGCTTTGTCGAGGACTTGCAACCCACGCTTGCCCGTCTTGGCGAAGAAAGCGGGCGAGAGATTGCCAGCAACTCGCGGGATTTCCGTTAGAGGCTCCGTCCGGATGTTCGCACTTTCGGTTGGATTGATCATTACGCTTTTCAGTAGGATGAACCTTAATCCAATGCGAAGAGGTTATGGAAAATACTTTTTAAGCCGATTTTGTATTAATAATCCATTCAAAAAATGTAACTGACGGTGTTTGTTCTAGTCCCCTACGATAGATAATAAAGTAATCAAATTGAGTATTAATTAATCGATCAGAGAGTTTGACAAGGCGACCACTGACGAGATCATCCTGAATCAGATCCGGGGGGCATAAAGCAACGCCCTGACCTGCCAATGTTGCAACGCGGAGCAGGTTAAAGTCCTCGAAAACAATTTCCGCGTTATCACCTTCCAGTCTCTCTGGATATGTTTGCCCGAACCATTCCTTCCAGCCAGATGTGTCGGTATCATGCAAAAGCATGTCTTGGGTTACACCTTGCAGAGCGGATTGATCTGGCAGTCTTTGCAAGAAACTCTGACTGCAAACAGGTACGCTGGCACCAGACAAGAAAAAAACTGTTTCAAAATCTTTTACAACGGGTGGTTCCTGAGCATAAACAATGGCGAGATCAATCTCGTCATAATTCAGTTTCTGACCAAAAATTGCATACATAATCTTCAGTTCTACATGAGAGAACTGATTACGGAAGGTTTGCAGGCGCGGAATAAGCCAACAAATGGCGACAGAGGGTATGACTGCCACTGTCAGTTGTGGCTTGACACTTTTTTTGCGCAGACTTTCGCAAGCTACGGCAATGTCAGAAAATGCAAGATGCACTGTGCTGGCCAAAGCAACAGCATTTGCTCCGAACTTCAATTGTTTGTTGCCACGTTCTATCAGGCGCAGGCCCAGCCAGTCTTCAAGGGCGCGCATCTGATGGCTGATGGCCGAAGGGGTGACATTCAGTTCGACAGAAGCAGCATGGAAGCTTCTATGTCGAAAAACTGCGTCGAATACGCGTAGCGCATTAAGTGGCAGAGCTCTCATTGCCAACCCATATAGTGAATTAATTTCATGATGATAGTTATTTTTTGTCTTTTGACAATCATTTATAGATGAATATAACTCAATGACAGAGCGTATTTTTATCCCTTCACTCTTCCGTTGCGCGAGCAACACTGGGTTCGGTTTTGTCGGATGCAGTTAGCGCACGTGCACGGCATATAATGTTCTGTTTCCAAAACGAAAGGCTGTGTGGTGACCCGCACAATGACTGACACGACCGACAAGATCGGTTCGATCGAACGCCACGGGATTGAGCCCATTCCCCGCACCGAGCGCCATGGCTCCGCTTTTGAGCTATTCAGGCTATGGGTTGGTGCCAATGTCAATTATGTTGTCATTGTTACTGGTGCTTTTACACTCGAAATGGGTGTTACTTTTTTTCAGGCACTGGCAGCCATTTTAATCGGCAACGTGATTGGTTGCACGATGGTAGGGCTGACGTCGATCCATGGGCCAAAAACTGGCACATCAAGCATGATGGGCTCAGGGCCTGCCTTTGGGCAGTTGGGGGCGATGCTACCAAAGGCCGTGAGTGTCGTTTCCGCTCTGAGTTGGTTTTCAATCAACTCTATCATCGCAACACAGGCTCTGGAGGAATTGTTCAAAATCGCGGGTCGCAGCGGCTCAGGCTATGAATGGCTGGCGCTCATAGTGGTGCTGGTGGCGGAAGTGGCTATCGCTGTTTACGGCCATGCGACCATTATTGCGGCCGAAGGTATTTGCGCTATCGTACTGGGCATGTTGTTCGTAGCGCTGGCGTTTTTCGTGGTTCCACATGTCTCCGTTGATGTGCTTTCTACGATTAACCAGCAGCAAGGCTCATTCAGTACATGGTTGCTGGCTCTTGGCGTTGTAGCTTCCTACCCCATAGGGTGGACCAACTTCGCCTCAGACTATAGCCGTTATTTTCCTGAATCGATGAGTTGGAAACGGATCGCTCTTGCCGCGGGGCTAGGGCAGTTTGTAGCCCTTGGCCTGTGCGAAGTGATCGGACTGCTGCTGGCGGTTGCTGTGGGGGGCAGTCTGGGGAATGATCCTGTGAGTCAACTTGGACATTTCGTGCCTACGTGGTTTGTGGTGCCCTTGCTGCTAGCGGTTATTTTTGGTGGCGTGGCGGCTAATGTCCCCAATGGTTATACAGCCAGTCTGGGCCTGCTGGCCTTGCGTCTACCGTTGAGCCGTATTGCTTCGCTGGCGATCATTACCATTTTTACCATCTGTATGCGTATTGCCGTTGTTTATTCAGGCGATTTTTTCAATGTCTATCAGAATTTTCTCAATACGATGGTGTTCTGGACAGGCCCATGGGCCGCAATTATGATTGTTGATTATTTCCTGCGTGGTGGCCGTTATAAGCCTGATGCGATCATGCAATGGTCTGGGGGTGCTTACTGGTACCGTCAGGGTGTGTTCTGGCCTGGTATGATAGCGTTCTTTATGGGCATTGTCGTTTCGGTCGTTTTTTCAAATTCTGAAACCTTTTCAAGCCCACTGATGGTCCATGTTCTGGGGTGGGGTGACCTGAGTTTTGAAACCGGCATTGTGTCCGCGGGACTGACTTACTGGCTTCTGGCCAGAGGGCAGATCGAGACTCAAGATACAGAATAGAGTCTTAATAATAAATATATTTTCTTGAAAACAGGATTCTATACATGTTTGATCTGCTTTTGCGTGGGGCGACGCTGCCAGGGGGTGAGCGTGGTATCGATATCGGGATAGAGAACGGGCGGATTGCCGCAGTATCACCGGGTTTACAGGGAGAAGCCCATGAGGAAATCGATGTTACAGGCTGCCTTGTAACTCCCCCCTTTGTCGATGCCCATATGCACATGGATTATGCCTTACGTGCTGGACAGCCACGACCGAATGAAACTGGCACACTGCTTGAAGGAATTGCCCTCTGGGGTGAACTTCGGCCTGACCTGACGATGCAGTCCATTTACGAGTATGCAAAAAAGCTCTGTCTATGGTCCATTGCCCGCGGCACACTGATAATCCGCTCGCATGTCGATATCTGCGATGACAGACTGCTGGGTGTGCAGGCGCTAACTCAACTGCGAGAGGATATGAAAAACTGGCTCGATATCCAGCTTGTTGCGTTCCCACAGGATGGCTTTCTGCGCGCCCCTAATGCGCAGCCTAATCTGATGCGCGCACTTGATATGGGAGTGGATGTCATTGGTGGCATTCCGCATTTCGAGCGAACGTATGAAGATGGCACACTCAGCATCCGACAGCTTATGCGACTGGCGGCCGAAAAAGGGCTACAGGTCGATATGCATTGTGATGAGGTTGATGACCCGAACTCTCGTCATGTTGAAACACTGGCAGCTGAAACAGTTCGGTTTGGCCTTCAGGGACGTGTGGCGGGATCGCATCTGACGTCCATGCACTCAATGGATAATTATTACGCTAGCAAACTGATACCGCTCATAGCAGAAGCCGGGCTTGGAGCAATTGCCAACCCGCTGGTTAACATTACCCTTCAGGGGCGGCATGATACCTATCCCAAGCGGCGAGGCTTGCTGCGGGTCAAGGAATTGCGGCAGGCTGGCATAGCCGTAGCGTTCGGTCATGACTGTGTCATGGACCCGTGGTACGGGCTTGGCAGTCATGATATGCTCGAAGTCGCCAGCATGGGTCTGCATGTCGCGCAGATGACAGGGCAGAATGAAATGCGAGCATGTTTTCAGTCAGTTACAACCGACGCCGCCCGTATTCTGGGTCTGACACATTACGAAATCCGTCCTGGATCTGAGGCAAGTCTGGTAGTATTGCAAGCTGCAGATGAAGCGGAGGCTATACGGTTACGGTCTGAACGTCTGTACGTGATTCGTCGCGGAGCCGTCATTGCAAGTGCTGCCCCCCGCAAAAGTCGTGTGATGTTTGATGGCAACATGTTTGATGTCGATTTCACACGAGCTGACCTTGAGCAAAAAATAGGAAAATAATTACCATCATAACCAACATTACTCTCTGGCGACTGGATGTTGTCGGTTCTTTGTCATTCTTTGATTAAGAACCGACTGCAACGCAGGACCTGCCGAACGCCCAGACATCTGCGACACATCCTGCGCCAAGGTGTCCTTCAGGGCGTAAAGGCTGCGGTCGAGATGGAGTGTTCCGCGCACACCGCGTTCAACCAGAGCCCGGAAATACGCATCGGGGTGACGGATCTGTTCGCCCTGATCCTTGCGTGTCGCCATGACGATCACCGCGACCGCCGCCTCGAACCGTCCCAGAGCGATGCAGCCGGTTTTCCATGACTGGTAGCCAATGCCGATCTGGCCCGAAAGCAGTTCGGCCGCGTCACCAAGCTGGGCACGATCGGGTGTCGCTGAAGCACAAATATCTCGCAAAGCCGGACACACCGTCAGGAAAAACGTGCTGGTGCCGGGGAAGCCCCGCAGGATGGACGCTTCCAGCCCCTCGGATGGCTCAGAGGGAAACACCTGCCCCTCACGCCGCATTATTTCAATGCGATTGCGCCCATCGGGCGCTACTACAACTACCTCTTTAGGTTTTTTGTTATTTCTCTCTGTATAGTGGGTGCCAGATTGAACATCCATGGGTGCCATTTCAGGGGTACACTGCGCAGATTTCGGCGGCTTGATGGGGCTGTTTTCCGCAGGGTTTTCCACAGGTTGAACGCGCGCCCAGAGCGCTTTCATGGTGTCGTGATAACCGATCAGCGTCTCGATCAGATCCGTGCCTCGCCGCAGACGCATCACGCGGGCCGCCTCAAGGGCTGTCGCCTCATCACCCAGCCGCTCGGCCTCCACACGCACCTGTTCGTTCAGATCTGCAATCGCGTCACGCAGAAACGCGACTTCCGCGCGCTGCCGGCGGCCGGATTCCAGTTCTGTCTGTAACGCTGGCCACCGGTAGCGCAGCGAGGCCAGACTAAACCCAACCTGCGACATCCCATCCTGCCCCTGCCAGCGCCGTCCCCTCTGCCCGTTCCGTCCGTCGCAGGGTACGAGCATCCCGGCCTCGGCCAATTCCCGCACCGCCCGTCTCAGCGCACTGAGTGACAGGCCTGTCCATCCCATCAGGGTCGCGTTGTGGGCGTAGATGAAGGGCGTCTCCAGCGCGTCCCAGCTCTCCGGCCGGGTCTTCTCCACCATCCGCTCCAGCAGCCCACGCGCGGTGCGCGTCAACGGAAAGGAACGCGGTAACGCCCTGAGCGTATTCAGGACGGCGTATTTCTCCGGGTAAGCCGGTGGCGGGTCGAGCAGCTCATCTCGCGCCTGCAGCATCGCCGGCGTGAGGGTACGTTTTCCCCGTCTGCGGATCGGGCAGAGGTCATCATTATGTGTCTGGGGCACAGCTCAAAAGGTCCAGTACTATGGGTCATGACAGACCTCTCGACACCGGCACCCGGACAAACCTTCCCCGTTCGCAATATGCTTGCGTTTCGAGCGGAAGCTGGCTATAGGGAAAGGGCAATTAATCCCCTATAGCTTATGGTTCGTTACAGGTGCCCTGGCTTTTCCGGTCTGCAAACCGGGAGAGGCAGGGTTTTCCTTTTTGTGGCTACGTCATTGGCGGGCCTCGAATGGGGTGGCTCGGACTCGCGGCACAGCACGCGTCCTGTCTGCCGTTCAACCTGCCCGTGTACAGGGTTTCAGACAAGATCAAAAAACGCAAAAATGTCGTGTAAATCACTGTTTTTTCGCGGTTTTTGTGTCCAAAATGGCGCAACTTTTTCACTTTTGTTCTCATCCGGTGACTGTCTCGGATGCGCCGCTGCCCATACGGGTGGAGACGGTTGAGAGATACTGTCCAACCGTCCAGCCACTCATGTTGTTGGCGGCCAGCGACGAACTAGACACGAGACTGCTCAGCGGCGTGCTGCTGGTTGCGGTCGCAATCTTGGATCCGGCCGACGTCCCGAACATATAGGCGGCATAAACCTGCGCCGATGTCGCGGCCTTGCCCGTGGATTTGGACACGGAGCTGGCATAGGAGCTGATGATGGCACTCGCGACTTTCGCCTGTGCGGTCGGATCATTACGATCAGCACTGCTCAGGCCCAGCTTGGAGGCATATTCGTTCCATGTGCCATTGGTGATCTGCCAAACCCCCTTGGCTGAGGACGAACTGTTGCCCGTATTCTGAAAATGGCTCTCGATCTGCCCGAACGCCGCCAGTGTGTCGGGGTTGATCCCGGCCGCCTTCGCCGCGGCGACAGCATCCGCGCCATAGGACTGCGACAGCAGTTTCGACATGGCGTCACTGCTACCCCAGGCGCCTGAGTAGCTCGACGTGCTGCTCGATGTCCCTGTGCCCGTTGAGGATGAGGTCTCTGCCCCCGGGAAGGTGAAGGTGGGCGCACCAGTCTCCTCGACGCTTGGCACGATCTGCGTGGCCACCTGTGCGACACCCGGCCGTGCGACAAGACACACAGCCAGAACGCCAAGCCCGCTCCGGCGGGCCAGACAGACACCCAGCCTCATGCGCCGGGATACGAGAAGAGGATCATGCCATCAGAAGGCCGCATGCCCGCCACCGTGCAGCGTGTGCCCGGCGAGGCGGTTGTGGACGTCCAGGGCTGCAGATCTTCGGTCGGTATCCACGCAGCCTTCCCGTAGGCGCGCAGGATGCGTGTCCACCCGCCTGAGGTTGTCGTGGTCACGGCAAGCTGGGGTGGGGCGACACCGACCTGCTTCGTCTCGGCACTTGGACCGGCATAGACCGGTTCAAACTCCATGCGGGGCGACATGCAGGTGACATGCCCTCCCAGTGGCACCAATGGGGCTTCAGGGGCGGCGGCGACAGGCGGCCCCCAGTCGCGCGGGCCGATGGCTTCCTGCCGTTCAGCGGACAGCCGGTCGAGTTCTGCGGGCGACACGTCCTGCGCATGGGCCGTGCCTGCAAACAGGCTGCCAGCCAGCAGGGTAAGGGTCAGTATGGATCTGGGCGACACGGGGTGGCTCCTTTGCCTTGTTGCTCTCTCCCCAGTATGCCTCAGACCGTTGTGACGCCCTTCGTTCGTCTTTTGTTCCGCATAGCGTCACAACGCTTTGGCGCATGATGGGGAGAGAAGGAGACCCCTATGCGACATTCCCGTTATGCCATTCTGGCAGCTACCACCCTCGTAGCCCTCCCCATGCTGGCGCAGGCCCAGCAGTGCCCCTCCCCGCCACCTCTGGAGGCGACACACCCTCTGCTCCCGTCAGCGCCCGCAGAAACAGCGGCCACCAATGCTGGTCCTGTGCTGCGTCCCACGCCTGTCGTGCCCACGCCGAGACTCATCCTGCCCGCAGAAATTGCGGCGAGCCCCGCACTGACCCGCATCACCAGCACCGGGGCGACAGTCTATGAAATCGGGAACCGGGCGATGAATCACGGTCTTCAGGGCGTGTATGCGGTCAATGGCGACATCTTCCGGGTGTTCTATCTGACCCCGGACGGGCAGGCCCTGATTGGGGGCGTTCTGTGGGAGCAAGACGGGCACAACGTCACGCGCGACACCATTGCGCCGATCAAAGGCGCCATCCCCACCGTAACCATCACTGGAGCAAAGCCGGGTGCGACACCGCCCGGACAGGCCGCTCCAGCCGCCAATGCGACACTGTCGCCAGCGCTGGCGAAACGGCTAAGTCAGGCGAGTTTGGGGCTGATTGGACAGGACGGGCCGCCACGTCTGACGATGGTGATCGATCCGCTCTGCCCGTGGTCCATCCGCGCACTGGCCGAGCTGGAGCCGTTTGTCGCACGCGGCGTCCTCCAGCTCGCCCTGCTGCCCATCGCCATCAACGACCATGAAAATGGCGGCGCCAGCACCCCGGCCGCAACGGCGCTACTGTCAGTCGTTCCATTCGAGATGGAGGCGGCATGGCGGAAAATTATCGATCTACATCATGTCGCAGACGACATGCCCCGCACGGACGACGCGGCTCTCCACCTGCAGGGCAACATGGCTGTCGCTCATGCCATTGGCGTTCGGGGAACGCCCACGCTGATCTGGCGCGACAAGGCCGGGGTGTCGCATGTCACTGAAGGGGTGCCGCGCGACATAGGGCAACTGGTGCGGGAGCTGGGCCGATGAAGCGCTCGACACGCTCCTTACTGAAGGTGGGGAAATGGATGGCCTTTCCCCTTTATCTGCCATTCGTGCGGGGCGTGCGCTCCGTGTCCCTGTGGCGACAGTATCTGAGAGACCGCAAAGCCTTCATCGAAGCCTCGGCGATCGATACGGCTCTGGCACCCGTTATGGATCCCGCCATCATCAGGGCGCTGGTGGCGACACGGCGTAACGGCCGCCTCTGTCTGCTGCTGTTTGTCGGCGCTCTGGGCGTATGGATCTGGTCCTGCGCCTATCAGGGAACACGGCTGCTGAGTGTCGCCAGCGTGCAGTTCGCTGTCATCCTGCTGGTGCTGCTCGCAGAATTCATGCGGCTCAGTTTCTCGAACTGGATGCTCCGCACTGGGGGTGCGGGGCGTTTTGGAGCGTTCATCGCGCGGGGCGGGAACCTCTGGCCCCGGTAGGCTTGTTAAGCCCTCGGCGTCAGGGCTTACGCGTTCTACCGCGGGACGCTGTTTCCAGCCAGTTTTCGACCTTCAGACCCCGGATACGACAGAACTCGCGTGTGTTGTCCGTCACCAGAGTGAGACTGAGGGTATAGGCGTGGGCAGCAATCAGCAGATCGTTAAGGCCGATTGGTTGCCCTGCCGCTTCTAGTGCAGCCCGGATACCGCCGTATTCGCCGTCAGCGGGAACATCCAGCGGTAGGACAGGGATAATACCCAGAACGCTCTCCACCCGTTCAAGCAGTCTGGCAGACCCTTTCTTCGCACACCCATAACGTAGCTCCGCCGCCACGATCACGCTGGTGAAGAGCGTCTTCGGGTTTTCTTTCTCGATGCGACGGGCAGCAAGCCCGTCAGGATTGCGGATCAGGTCGCTGATGATGTTCGTATCCAGAAGATATCCGTTCAAAAGATATCCTCCGGGCTGGCCGTCTGGTCTTCAATAGCGGGGAACTGGTCATCCGACCCCAATGGCCCTTCGGACTTCCATTGAGCCAGGAGCCCGGCCACTGTTGTCGGCCGTTCGGTCGGTTCGATAATGAGCCGGTTGCCTTCACGCCTGATCAGCGCACGGTCTCCCGGCAACTCGAACTCAACAGGAATCCGCACCGCCTGACTGCGGTTGTTGCGAAATAACCTGACTTCTCTGGGGCGTGAGGTAGACGGTGATGGCATTGTCATGGAGGCGTCTCCTTGTATATGCCATATTGTATATGTATTGGGCTAAAATTTCCAGAACAAACTACACGGCGATGACGGGCTGGCCTACGCGACGGGCTTGTGCGCAGGCATCAGACCTCAAGCGCCTAGGTTAGGCGGAATATGTCTCCGCCTCCTTAGCAATTGCAGAGAAACTTCTGATTGGTACCTCATGTGCTGGGAATTTTGCGACAATCTCCAGTTCTCCGCCCATCGCCTCGATGTAGCTGCGGAGCGTGCTGATATACATGTCAGTACGCTTTTCCATTTTTGCGACGGACGCCTGGTTCACCCCAAGGAGTGCCGCGATCTGCTTCTGCGACATCACTTGAGCACGCCGCAGTTCTGCCAGATCCATGGCATCCGATATAGCGCGTGCCTTGAGAGCGGCTCTTTCGCGGGCCTCTGGGGACAGTTTTTCCGCCAGAGAGGCCAGTGACTTACGGTTTGTCATGTCGCGTCTCCTGTTCCAGTTCCTGCAGGTGCGTGTCGTACAAGCTGTCCGCCACCGGCACCAGATTGACGTAAAAGCGGTCGTCGCCCGTCTTATCACCGCCGATAAGTAGTATCGCGGCACGGCGTGGATCAAAAGCATAGAAGATACGAAGTGGTTTTCCTCCGCTCTGAACCCTCAATTCACGCATGTGACTGTGTCGCGCGCCCTTTATGCCAGACGACATCGGATGCCTAAGGTTAGGACCGCGTTGCTCCAGAAGAAGGCCAGACGAGTAAACGTCCTCCTGCTCACTGCTGGAAAGCGAGTCAAACCAGAGTTCGAACTCGTTGGTATGTTCGACCAGCCACGTCATGGACTACAGCATATATGCCCTCTAGGGCATATTCAAGTAGCAGTTCGGGTCAATGCGTCACGCCCGCATCATACCATCGGATCGGGGATCGCGCGTATATTCCGCGGCAATATTACCCTTGCGATCGACAATTCCCATACGCTTTAGCGCCGCACGGGGGCCGCTTTGCTTTTTGTATTGGCGTCGGTCTGTTTCTTGATTGCTTCAAGCACTGCCTGTCGGGTGTCAGCTTTCATCATGCGGCGCGCAGGTCGTCCTAGTCATCTGAGGATCGCTCACGCAAAGTTCTGGCCGCCCGACGATTCAGGTGTTCTGACAACAAAGCCGCCAGCGTGGACTGCAATGGCGGCTGTCGCGTCTCGGGTATTGGGGATAGTCGTTCACCAGTATTGGACGTACCGGAAACCTCGGGGGCAGCACACATAAAAAAACTCCATACAATCAGGGCAGGCGATTGCCTTCTTCCCGATCAGTATGGAGCTTTCGGTTGTGACGGGGTTGCCTCAGAAAGTACCCGCGCGCCCTGCAACCTGTGAAACCGCCCATTTGGCGTGTTCATAGTCTGGGCGACTGCCTTGATCGGCCGGATCGTTGGGTCGGACGATAGTACCCTCACGCGAGGCGACAGAGGGCGACCAGTGCGCCGGGGATGAGCCATAAGACGCATAGGGATCATACTGCGCCTGACGCACCGGCGGTGGCTTGAGCGGCCTGTCGTTCGCGGAACGCAGATTCCCATGCGCACACCCGGAAAGCGCCAGCACGCAGACCAATAGGGGGAGACGAACTCTCACGCCTGCTGTGCGTTCAGTTCTGCCTCAAGGGCAGTAATCAGCGCCACAGCGTTGCCCGGCTGAGCTTTAATGGTGTTTAGACACGCGACGAGCTTATTAGATTTTCTCACGAGCTTGTTGTATTTTTCAACACGCTCATTGAACTCATCATCCCGCAGTTTTTTCTCCGTCCGCAGCGCTTCCTGCGATTGCTCAAGCTGCTGTCGCAGATCGGCCGAAACCTGCTCTTCTTGGTCCCAGCCAACTCTCATTTTGCGACCCCAAGCTTGCCACTCAGCAAGCTGTTTCTGGAGATTGAAAGCCGTGACCTGCCACTGGTTGGCAATCTGCACCTGCTGGGCAAGTGCTGACACCGCGTGGTTCTGCTGTTCCAGATCATTAGCCACCCGCCGGAGTGACCCGCGAATACCACCTAATGCACCGGCATTTACAAAATCACTGCACATGGGTCAGGCCCTCAAACATCGGTCTGTGTAATCGGCCGCACCTGTGCTGCCGTTGTCGTGTCCATTGCTGGAAGTGTACCACCAGAACGCCCCCCTCCACCACTTTTTTTTGCCTCGTCTTTCAATCCTTCGAGATACTGTGTGCCAATCTGTCGCCCTGTATCGGCCCCCTGCTGTACCGGCCGGGTCGCGGATTTCTCGAAGTCTTCCGCATCCACACGGCTGGCCGCACCAAACCCGACCATGGAGGCCATATGATGTGGCAATGTCGTAATCAGCCGGAAGGATAATGTCGCGGTGGTCATCTCCATGGCCGAATACATGATGATCATGGCAATCAGGCCCACCCAGTTATCGGTGAGATAGCCATGATCCAACGTAAAGGTGGTGGCGACCAGAAAGCTTTTCATCAGCAGCCAGGATATGGCGGAAAACACCGTGTAGCTGAACACCATGCCGATCACCATCATCGACGGCCGGAAGAGGATGGTGAACAGCACCTCATAACCCCGCACACCTTTGCCGTGGATGCCATCGCCTGAGAACGTCATATGGGCGAGGAACCACAGAGGCGCATAGGCGACAGCCTCGACAACCAGCAGGAACCAGCCCGTAACGCCCGCAATCCAATACAGATAGGGCATCATCGGCAGGACATAGGCCAGCGTGATCCCAGAGGTGAGCAGGAACAGACAGGCGGTAAAAATCACGGGTAGCAGGCGGGTAATCGTTCCGCTCAGAAAGGTCGCCACCGCGGCCGCGGCCGCGGCCGCACCTTCCCACTGGCCGGTGACGAAGGACACAATACCCGCGCCGACATCGACAGAAACACTTCCGGCTGCCACTGACAGCGCAATGGCGGTCAGCGCCAGATGGATGAGAAGATGTCCCATACCGATCATGGCCCCAAGCGGATCCACCCAGTCCGAGCCAGAACTCCCCATAACCAGATGGTTCATGATGAGTTCCAGCGTGCCAGGGCCGAAGTTCAGGTAATTCAGCACCTTCGTCCAGATCGCCGTGCTGTCTGAAGAGACATGGGCATTGGCATACAGTCGCGGCGATGTGCTGTTTGGTGTGGGCGCATCGGCGGTCTGGAGTGCTGCATCCATTTTACCGAGATAGCTGGACACACTTTTGATGAAAGGTTGCAAATCCTGCCCAAGATATGGACCTGTGCCCGCCCATGAGGGTGCTACGACGGCAGGCGTGATCGAGGATACAGAAATAACTTCCGCGTTCAGGCGGGAAATTTCGAGATAGTAAGCCCCAAGCCCGGTCCAGCCGAGGGAGCGAAGCTCTGAGGTCGCGGAATTATCGCTCGCCGATGACCCGGCCGCGTTACGGACGGCTGAGACCACACTGGAGGCGATGGTTGTGAGCTGGCCATTGAGGTAATTCGTCTGCGCTACGAACACCGAGTTGAGCGTGCCAAGCGTGGCAATATCCCGGGTTTCCCAGAGAGAGGTTATGGTGTTCTGCAAACCGGAGCGGATATTGGTGGTCAGCGTTTTGAGGGACTCAATCTGCTGGCTACTGACCTCGCTGAAATCAATGCTCTGATATTCGGTGGTGGTTGCCGTCCTCACGGGCGTGCTGATGGACACCAGCCCGCAGGTCGGCATGGCTGAGCCATTGCCGTTCGCCATGTTGTAGGAGATGGAGACCGTGCCGTTGCCATCATCAATGATAGCCGGCTCGGGAACGAGGTCAGGGTTATTGGACGCCTTGTTGATCAGCGCCCGGCAGATCTCGCTCTCCATGACGCCCAGGACAACCTGACGTGATCCCGGGATTATGGGCGTTGCCAGAGGCAGGGCCTGAGGCCCCACCGCGTCCATGACGACATTTTCTTCGATCACCGCCATGCCGATCGACGCCTTGGCGAAATTGACGATCAGGTTCTGGCCAAGAGAAAAGCCGTTGAGCACGGGGAGTAGCATGATAACGCTGGCGACGCCGCGAATAGGCACCCAGCCATTGAAACTGGCGGAGAAGACTTTTCCGGTTTCAGCGGTTTTGTGGATCTGCGCCAGGATGGAATACAGGATCCAGAACGCCGCCATAATGGCGACAAACGAGGTAAACCATTGCAGGAGCGTGCCGGTTGCGGTTTGCGCGGTGCCGTCCATAGGGAACAGGCTGTCGAGAACGCGCGAAGACCAGTCGTTTCCTCCTGTCAGGTCGGCCCAGCTGACGCTCTCAAAGCCGCTCGCAGCATAGGCTGGCCCTGCATGAAGCAGGACCAGCCCTCCCAGAAATGCCGCCAGAACGCATGACGGCCGCCGCGCCATTTTGGACACACCGCGCATGGCTCAGGCCCCCATGGACGGGCTGGTGTCGCGGCCCTGCTCACGTCCCTGGGTGTGAGCCAAAAAACGCGCCTTTACCTTCTCCATGAGCCGTTCGAGCGCACCGCCGATACTTTTGATGAGGCTTTGCCCCGCATCACGGCCGGGCACATCTTCCATATCCTTGGCCTTATTACCAACCCGCTCTTCAAGCTGTATGACGGACTCTGCCTGCGCTGCCCCCCGCTCAGCAGCCTCGCTCTGGAGTGAGCCAAGATTGCGCCGCATATCTTGCAAGGTGTTTGCCAGATCGTTGTAAGGCTTGCCGACACGCTCGTCGGACAGCCGCAATTTGGTGAACTCCTGCCACAGACCATGATGCTTGCCGCCCTCCCCCATGCTGGCCATCAGTTCTGCGGGTTCGAGCCCTTCCTGCCGAGCGGTGTCTTTCATTTTCTGGAAGAAAGGTGCCGCTGCCTGTTTGAGGTCCTGATAATGCTGATCAGCCATACGGATATTGCCGTCCACCGTGGCGACCAGACTGTTGATCCGCCGTTGGTCAGACGCGGCCCCCTGATTGGCAAGCCATGATTTGGCAAAATTACCCACCTTGGAGACGGCATGCCCCGCCAGACTGGCGGTAGCAGCCTGCGCCGGTTGGGTGGCAGGTTGTGCCTGAGCGGAGGCTTGTGTTTGCTGTTCTTGCCCCGCCTCAGGTTCCACCTCTTTAGTCTGTGTCTGCTTCTGGGTTTTCGTTTGCCCCGTCTGCCTGTTGGCCTGCTCCGCCTGTTTCGGCTGCTGCTGGGTTCCTTGCTGCTGCTCAGGAGGCCTGTTCTGGGCTTCTTGCTGGTTGTTCATGTCTCTGTTGCGGATATCTTCTTCCTGATCTTGCGACATCCCTGCCTGCACAGCCTCCTCCCCGGCAGTCTGGCTGGCCTCCTGTGCAGACTGCGTAGCCTGAGCCTCCGGCTCCCCTCTCGTCGCATCGACTGTTTCGTCGGCACGGGACGAAGGGGCACCGTCGCCATCATTAAACGGAATATTCATCTCCGCATGTCCGGCCGACTGATTGTCGTAGTCCATGTCCTGCCCGCTGGCAGGACGTCCCGGCTCAACAGCCTCCTGTCGCGTTTCAGCCGCCGCCTCATGAGCGGTCGCCTGCGTGGTGCTTTCGGCAACAACGCTGCCGGCAACCGGCGACACCGGTTCCGCAACGCTTTCCATACCGGGCGGTGTTAGCTGCGCGGCATGATCAGCGCTCATCCCGCGTGCGGCCAGTTCTTCGGCAGTCAGTTCATTGTCTCCCGCGACAACGAAGGACGGGGCCTCTTCGCGCTGCCCCAGATCCGCAACGCTGGGCTCGATCTGGGCAACGCTCTCTGAGGCAATTTCAGGTGCGCCAACGGATGCCGATGGCGCCACGGCTGGCGCAGCCTGAGGGGCAGGAACAGGAGAAGGCTGTGGTGCGGTGACGACACCGGCCTGAGCTGCTCTGGCCTCAAGAGCGTTCACCCCCGCAGAAATCAGAAAAGAGGTCTGCTGCTCCGCAGGCAAACCGCCCAGCTCCACGCTGGCATTACGAATATCCGCGACAAGCTGGCGATCGCCCATGGCAGCGGTCTGCTGGAGCATGGAAGCCATCTGCGGGTTACTCATACCGGGATACTGGCCCGCCATCGCATTCAGTCCCGCATGGAGAAGCGGCGACACCTGCACCACCTGTCCCGTACCGCTAAATTTCGGCCAGTCCTGCATGAGCCATGCAACATGGGTGGCGAATTTCGGATCGTTCTCCAAGGAGGGATCGGCTTCGAGTTGCTCCTGCAGGTCCTTGAGACGATCCGCCAGCCCGCGCTGGTCTTCCGACACGGATTGCTGCTGCTGCGCCATCGCCTGCAGCACGCCACTCATGGTTGAGGATGGGGTCGCCGTGGGCTGCACGGCCGAGAGTGTTTCGGACATGGTGTTTCCTTATGTATTTATGGATTGGGAACCGGCAGGGCGCCGGCAGAATGGCGACTGAGGGCCTCATCAGCCTCGATAGCGAGGCGTTTGGCCTCGGCCACGGCGGTCATTTCCTGTAGCTTGTAGGCGTTCCACAGCAGATAATTGCGCTGGGCGTCGAGCAGGGCGATCTGGATCAGAACGGACTTGTCAGACGACATGGCCTGCAGATCGGCCTGCCAGTCCGTACCGGAATACTTCCGGTTCACCTCCAGCTCGGTCTCCTCCCACGATGACCCCTTGTCGGTCACCGTAATCCCCTCACGCTGGGCTTCGGCTTTCTGGGCTGCTGTCAGCGTGACGGTCTCAGCGCGTTGGCTGAGCACATGATCGACAATCATGTGAGACAGGTGCATCGCCGCATTATAGGAGCGGCGGAACGGCATGAGCTGCTGCCCCTGTGTCGAGGTAATCGCGCTGCCGCGCTGGGCGGCAGGAGCAACCGGTTCAATCAGGGTCACGGCATAGGCATTGGCCCGGTCAATCGCTTCCTGACCGGAATAAACAGGCGGCGTGAACAGGCTGGTTGCAGCCTCATCAGCACCTTTCATGGTGTCGCTGGCTATGGTGCAGAGACCAGCGTCAGCCTCAGCATCGTCGCAGTATTTGCCAAAATGCGCGTTATTGTTCGCCTGAGCCCCCTGCCCGCCGCCAGCCCATGACGGGGTGCCTTTTTCAGCTCGGGTGCGTGCGCCCTTGGCGACATCGAGCGCCACAGCGACATCATTGGACTGCCGCGCGGCTATGACCTGCGCCTGTCCTCCTTCAAGGTTCAGACAGTCCTGACGATTGACCGCATGCAGGTCCTGTATTTCCGCGTGACGGACTTCTTTGGCGAGTAGGGCCTGCACCATGTTGTTGGCATCAGCAATCTGCTCCTGTGCGCCAACCTGCCCTTTGAGGTAATTGGTGATCTGGTTGATTCCCAGGCCCAGCTTGTCGTTCATAAGACCAAGAGTGCCGTTAATAACGCTCTTGGCGGTATTGGTAGCCGTGCTCAAGGCGGTCTGGGCTGTGGTGATCGCTGCCAGAATTGGCCCAATATCAATGCCAAATGCCTGCGCCGGTACCGGAGCCGTAAACTGGCCGACCATAAAGGCGATAGTCAGCATAAGGGCGGCCACCAGCCGTGAAGGACGACGAGACATATCAGTCGCCTCCCAACAGACCGAACGCTTTTGCGGCGTCGCTCAGCGTGTATCCGTTTGGTAATTGTAGCGCGCTACCAACATCCCAGTGGTTCGTGCCGGTTCCATTGGTTCCGGTACTTATCAGCGTGTCACCGCCGCCCCCGAAATTTACCGTTGGGCAAACTGTCCCAGAACCCAACCCCAGATCGAAGTTCGTATCCGGCCCGGTGAGCGTTAATCCACATTCTGAAGCGCCTTGCATGCTGCTCCATGCAGCGCTCACCTGAGAACAGATTTTGCCCGCTACTTTTCTGGCTATTGCAGCTGGATCAAGTCCGTCCGATACCAGATCCATCCCCGTCCCATTGTAAAAGCTGTCGAGACAGGTGAACTTGGTCACTGACTGCGGCATCTGGATCAGAGAGTCATCCGCCTTCATCTGAGCGGCTGCCCCGGTTGCTGCCGCCTGAACCAGCGCCTGACAACCTTCTGAGGCCGCTGAGGCGACACTGGTGGAAAGCATCAGACCAGCGAATGCGACAAGGGGCAGGCGTGGCGTAAGCCCCCTTTTCATGATGTCGCCTCCCCGGCTACCGCCGCAGGCGACACGACAGCAGCGGGAGGGGCATCCCCCGGAAAGGTAATGGGATCGAGAATACGTCTGGCATAGGCCGGAGTGAGCCATTGCGGCGTAGGCGAAGCCCTTGAGGCCTGGGATTGAGGTGCGGTCATGATCTGTCCTTGTGAGGTTTCACAAAGCCAGTATGGGCTCATCCGTTGTGACGGCGGACGAGTGACCGAGAAGGACTACAAAGTAAGGCCGCTTTTATGATATGAACGAAGGAGAGGAGACTGGATCATGCGCCCATCAGAAGTGCTAGCACTGCATCGTGACGCCGTTGTGCAACTGACGGCACGCTGGAATCTTACAAACCCTCGGGTGTTCGGCTCAGTTCTGAATTACCATGACAATGATCAAAGCGATCTGGATATTCTCGTTGATGCACCAAATGGTGCAACATTGTTGGCTTTAGGCGGCCTGCAAAACGATCTCGAAGAGCTCCTTGGAGTGCGCGTTGATTTATTGACGCCTACTGAACTGCCCCTCAGATTTCGTGACAAAGTTCTGGCTGAAGCCCGCCCAGTATGAGAGGTGCCTTTCGTTTTCAGGATTATTTGGTTCATATGCGCGATGCGCAAGCCGATGCGATCAGCTTCATAGGCACTATGTCGCGTGATGAATTTCTTCAGGATCGGCGAACCCAGCAGGCAGTTGTGATGAGTCTGATCATCATCGGTGAAGCGGCATCCAAAATTATCAATGCGTGGCCTGAAATCAAGGACACCCATCCAGACATTCCATGGGGTGCCATGCGTGGCATGCGCAATCGTATCGCGCACGGCTACTTTGCCGTCGATTATGGCATGGTTTGGGACACGGTGAGACATGCTCTTCCGAGCCTGGAGCAACAACTGAATTCGTTATTGGTAAAAATTCAAAAAACTTAGTTCCGGTAAATCCTAAGATCAAAAGGCACGTCGCCTAATAGAGAGATATTCCGCTCACTATTTCATAGATGCCTACACCTGCATTATTGATCGGGCGACCAATAAAAATAGAGGCATAATGCTGGCATTTTCAGGACGTGTCGTGCCTTTTGAGCTATGCGAGGGGTACATGGCAGAGCAGACAAAATATTAATCGAGGCAGAAAACGGGAATATATCAAAAAAATATGAAACCGTGCTTCCGGTCGGTGCCAGTACAAAACAGATAAAAAAAGGTGCCGAACGCGATTCCGTTATGATAACGAAGAACAGATATTCGATCCCGACATTGCTGGAGCCCACATAGTGCAGAGCCTGTTCCGGAGAATGACCCCTCCCACGCAACTGGCGTGGCCTTTTCCTACTGAAACGCAACCGGGCAGGGGTTCAGGCTTTCGCAAGCCTCCGACAACAACTCCCGCAGGCTGGTCTAGCGACGAAGAAATCTATCTCGCGCGCGCCTATCCCTCGATAACGGCAGCGCCTGTTATTTCAAAACTGATCGGGCGTACCCTTGGTGCCGTACGCCGCAAGGCTCAACGTCTTGGGCTCCGGCGACCGCTACGCGGTCGGGCGGCTAACGCCGCCTTTGCATTGAAGTCCCCCCCCCCCCCCCGCACAATCTGGGGATAACTTCAACTGTCTCTCACGCCTTTTCTGATTATTTTTCTTCTGTCCAGCGCACCGCATCCGGCCGTCTGATCTGGAACAGTACGGCGATCGATCTTCTCGCCGATTTGTGGAAACGCCTGTTTTCCGTCACCTGCATCGCCCAGATGCTTGGACTCAAGCGTAGCGCCGTCTCAGAAGCCGCACGACGTGCCGGGCTGCCTGATCGGGCGGGCCTCCCCCTCAACAACACAACCCCTCAGGGCAGCCCTCAGGACGCCCCTGTCAACGAGACAGTCGCCGGACAACTCATCCGCAAAATCTGCAAGATTACAGGCCGTCCATTTTTCGTGCGGCCCCGTGAGGCCCGAAAAATTCATTACAGTTTCCTCGGTAAACTGTTCCTCTCGCGCAGACGCGCGACACTAGACGGGATTGGGGAATTCGTACCCCACGCCCTCACCTATGATTGCATGGCCTGAACCATGCGTAACACTTACGACGCCGTAACAAGACGGCTCAATGACCCTGCTTTTGCCCGTCAGGTCATCCGCTACCTCTGTTTTGTTCTGATCGCCGCCCTCTGTGAGGGTTCCGTGGCATCAATCGCCCTGTTTTATGAGGTCACACACAGACCAAAACCCCAGCACATCTATCATGACCCGTTCGGCAAACCCCGTGAACTGATCGTCACCGATCAGCCCTATTTCACAGACTCTCAGGTCATGAACTGGGCGACAGACAAGGTCACGAACCTCTATACGTTCAATTATATGGATTATGGGAAACATCTCGACAGTTGCGCGGGTTTTTTCTCCGGTGAGGCATGGAACAGCTGGGCAGCCGCCTTTCAGGGGCCGGGCAACATTGAGTTCATCCGCACGAAACAGGTTCTGCTGACAGCCGCTATCAAGACTGCTGCCAGTATCGAAAGCTCCGGCCTGAACCGGCACGGTGATTACGAGTGGCATGTTGCCTTTCCGATGTATCTGAAATGGACCAATGCCGCCGGTGAAAAAACCGATGTTCTGGCAGTAAGAGTCATCATTCAGAGGACAAATGACCCACTCCATCCCGATGGTCTGATCATCACACAGCTGAACGCACCCAAGGCGACATCCTGATGCGCATAGACAGGCTTTCTCTCGTGCTCATGCTGGGCATGATCCTCTATGTGCCTGCACTAGGGCACGCACAGTCGCGTCAGAACGGTGGACCGGACGATCGGGATAAAGAGCATATCGACCCGCTCTATGCGGGCACCCTGCCCCCGCCGCCCTCTGTGCGACAGGATCTTTACAATCGCTATGACACCGGACAGAAGGCGCTCGATGCGGAAGATGACCCGCATATGCTCGCCAGTCCCGCCTCACGGTCGCTGAACGTGTCGTTCGAGCCGGGAGCGCAAATTCCCATCGTGCGCCTTGCACAGGGCTATCCAGCCGCCATCACCTTTCTGGACGCGACCGGCCAACCATGGCCGATTGCGTGGGATCTGACGACAAATAAAGCCTCAAGCTGTGACAATCAGGGGCAGGGAAACGATAAACAGCCTGTTCGCGCGGTTGGCATTAATGCCTGTGTGCCGCAGGCTGGATCCAATATCCTTCAGATCACGCCAGTGTCACGCTACCCGCGCGGTGGCCTGCTGGTCACCCTAAAGGACGCCCCCAAACCCATCAGCTTCATGATTGTCGCAGGCACAGGGGCGTATGACGCCGATCTGACCGTCAGGATTACCCGAAAGGGACCAAATGCCAAAGAGCAGGCCTCTGCCCTCGGAGCCGTTCCCGACACCTCGGATCCCGTCCTGAACAATCTACTCGATGGCATCCCCCCCATGGAAGCTGTGCCTCTGCTGGTCTCAGGCATCAGCGCCGATCGACTACGCGCATGGAAACTCAAAAACACGCTGTATATCCGCACGACATTCGAGTTGTCGTCACCAGCAGCCATAGCCCATGTCAGCGCTTTTGATGTGACTGCCTATGCCGCGCCGTTTTCCTCGCGGCTTCTCGTTTCAACAGGCGAGCGTCTTGTACCCGTCTCCGTGCAGGAGGACAGCCCATGAGCAACGAAAAACAGAACGGTGGCATGGAACGCTTGAAATCCTCGTTTGATGGCGTGCGCAGGCTGGGACCATGGGTTGTAGGGGGCCTCCTGTTGCTAGTGGGCGGCGGCTATTTTGCCTTTAGCGCGAAAAGCCACGCCCCTGAGTCTGCCCAGATCACGCATCCGGACATGGAAAGTCCGGCCGGTGGAGCCAATCACTCCAAAACCATGGATGATCTGGCGCGCAAAAGCGACGAGCAGGCCTCACAGGCCGCCCGTAAGGCGGGGAAGTCATACACCAGCGCGCTATCCGGGCAGGATTTACCTGACCCGCAGGGCGCCGCTGCAGAAATAGGCGATACCCCCGACGAAGCCCAGAAACCTCCACCGCCTCCCACGCCGCCAGCCGTCCATCATGCGCCCCCACCAGCACCACAGCCCACGCCTCCGGCGGCATCCTTTGCACCCCGCTCAGCCCGCCCACCCTCTGCTCATTTCAATACAGCGCCGGCTGAAAGGCCCGCAGAACCGGGGCAGATGTCCGAGCGGGCCCAGATGGAACTGATTGCCGCATGGTCCGGCGGGCCACGGGTCTCTCTGGAAATACCGGGGGCAGAACGCGATCGGGGCGGGGCGGGTAGTTCTGGCTTCCAGACAGCGGCGAGCGCACCTGCGACGTTCACACAGCCCCCAGCGGCAACAGGAGCGGCAGAGGGAGGCGCGTCAGAACCTGCAGCGCAGAATGCCAGTTCGTCCAAAGGCACCCTCCTGCTGCCTGCCGGGCGCGGCGTCTATGGCCACGCGGTCCTGACCGTGAACAGCGATCTCGGTAATGTCGTGCTGGCGCAGATCGATAGCGGCCCATTCAGAGGGGCTCGCATCAGCGGCACGTTTGAGGTGAAAAGTGAGCGACTGGTCATCAAGTTCGACAAACTGATGATCGGTGACGCTGATCCTATCCCCGTCTCGGGCTATGCCGTCTCGCCCAAAACGGCAGAAACAGGCGTCGCCTCAGAGGTCAGGGAACATCTGGCGACACGCATCATCCTACCCGCCGCCGCCGCGTTCGTGGAAGGACTGGGCAGCGCCATGATGAACTCAAATACGACAAACTACAGCAACGGTGCTGGCATGTCGTCATTCACGCATCTGGACCTCGCCCAGCAGATGGGTGCGGCCGCCGGAACCATGGGCCAGCAGCTCGGGCAGATCATCCAGAAGCAGACACCCCAGCAGGCCACCGTCATCCTCCATCAGAACGACGGCATCGGAATCCTCTTCGATGAGCCCGTCTATCGCTCCTGACAGCCGTCACAACCGAATGAGCGATACTGAAGAAACAACCTCAAGGAGCCACCATGGGAGCCCTCGCCATGACCACTGAACCCCAAACCGGGTCTGTCACGATGCTACGCCAGCCCGGGCCATCGCCCGCAGGGGCCGAAGCCCCAAAGAGCGCAACACCAGAGCCCGCTGAAGCGCCTGCCGCGACAGGCCCAACTGTTGCGGCGCAGGCTATGTCAGCCAGTGTCCCTGCCCCCGGGGGTTTCAAAACAATAGCCAGATCGAAAATCCTATGGGCTGGCGTCGGGTTTGTCGCCCTTGCGAGCATTGGTGCTACAGCAGTGCATGTCGCGTCATCCCCAAAGCCAGTCATGCACGCCGCACCACCCGCGCGGACGGCGGTTGTAAGCGGAGCCGATGCGAACAGCTCGGGAATTACCCCGCCTGATCTGGGTGCGCCTCCTGCCGCCGCAAAACAGGCGACAGCACCCGCAGTGAACGCCGCCAAGGGGGTATCAGCCAATACTGGCGCGACATCCGCCACGACAATCCCTGTGGCGGCACCATCAGCGCCCGCAGCACAGCGCGTGGACGCGGCCTCGGTACAGACTATACCCGAAGAGACCGAAACCCCGATGGAGCAGCCTGCGGGACGTTCCGCAACGGCAGGTGAAGATCAGCTTTTCATGGAGATGAGCCACAAGCTCACCGAAATGACGAACCGGATCGACACGCTCGAACAAAAGCTCGACGCCAGCCAGCACGCCCTGCATGACCAGATCGTTTCCGGGCTGGGTACTGTCGGCGGTCGCCTCGACGAACTCCGCCACCGCGAGGATACGCTGGAAGCCAGTCAGACGGCCCATGTAACGCCCGCCGCCGCTGCACCGGCAACGGCTCCCGCATCCTCAGCACCGGCGTCCGCAGCCAGCAGCACTCACAAGACGCCAGACGCAGCGCCCACGCATCACACCCATACCGATGCACAGCCTGTCGAGCGCCCGGCTCCCCGCCCCCATTACACCGTTCAGGCCGGTGCTCCTGACATCGCCATTCTGGAAGGCCCGCAGGGCCAGCCCGTGCGCGTGCAGCCCGGATCGATGCTCGACGGGTGGGGTGCTGTCACTGCGGTTACACAGTCCGGCAGCAGCTGGGTTGTCCACACCGAACACGGCACCATCCGTTAAGGCGCGCAAACCATGTTGCAGGATCTTCTGGATTTCGCAGGCTCAATCGGCAGCGCCTTTGCCATAGCACTCCCGACGCTGTGCTATATTAGCGGCTCCGCCTTTTTGCTGGGCAGCCTGTTTGGCCTCTACAGCCGGGGTAACGGCGCGACGGGTGCCGCCAGCAGCCTGCCCGTCTGCATCGCCCTGATCGCAGCAGGCGCCTCGCTCGTGTCCTTCCCTGAATTCCTCAACATGGGTAATGCCACGCTGGGTCTTTCCGCAACAGCCAGCGTCGGCGGCGTCAATTCGGCCGGACAGGTCACGTTTTCGTCCGACAGCCTCAAATCGGCGATCTCTCAGGGGCCAACCGCGACACTGACCGCAATCCTCCATGTCTTCCGATACTACTTCATGAGCTACGGCGCTTTCTGGGTCTACGTGTCCATCATCCGCCAGCTCAATTCCATGAAGGGTCGGAGCAATACGTCAACGACCACCAATCTGTGCATGGTCCTTGGCGGGTTTCTGCTGATGAACGCCGACACAATAGGACCGGCGCTCGCAAAGAAACTTCATCTTCTTTCCTCATAATTTCATCAAAGGAACATACACGTCATGAACATACGGATGAACAGCAACGTAGCCCTCGCCCTCGGCGCAACAGCACTTCTCGTACCCGCTCTGACGGGCGTCGGCCACGCACAGGCCATTGACGAAGTCATGCAAACCGCAACCGGCCACGCCAACACGGCATGGGGCTATCTGATCAACGCGGTCGGCTTTATCGGCGGCGGCGGTCTGCTCGTGGGCTCTCTTTTCAGCGCCTACAGGAAACACAACGGCATGGGAGGCAACAACACCGGCTACGGTAAAATCCTCGCCGCCGCGGTCGTTGGCACCTGTCTGCTGGCCCTGCCATTCTACGAACGGACAGCAAGCACAACGCTCTGGGGCGCCAAAGCAACGATCACGGGCGAACAGCAGACGATCAAATTCAATCAGTAATGCACGATCTGGTCGTCCATTTCCGCGCGCCCAAGGGGAGCCTGACCACCCGGTCGCTCCCCGCAGAGGCCCAGACCGCATGCGCCTGCTGCGGTCTGGCTGGCGCAACCCTCACCGTCAACGACACCCCGCTCTGCCTCGTCTGCGCGCCCGCTTATGCGGCAGACGACACGCAGATCGACCAGCATGCCGCCATCATCTGGCTCCCCCAGCTCGATCAGGGCAGCCTGTCGCGTCTGGTTCGCGCCGCCTGGTCCGCCCTGCTGGTGTGCGCCCCCGGCGAGCCTGCGCGTGAGCAGGCGTTAGCAATCCTCGACGATCTGTCCACACGTCGCGAAGCCGCTGCCGAGAAAATCGGCACCTATCACCCCTCGCGCCTACGCCTCGCAGTCTCCACCCTCGCCCCTCATCACATGCTCAAACGCAAGGACGCCGCCTCCGGCCTGCGTGTCCTGCCCGTCGCCGCATGGCGTGAGCAGAACAGCGAAGCGCTGAGCACGCTCCTGACCAACCGGAACCCCGCCCCATGAAACGCCTGTGGCAGAAAAAACCGAGCCCGACACCCGCATCACCTTCAGCGACACCGGACCCCACGCCCGAACAGGACAACCCTGTTCCGCTCAAGGGCGGATTCCGGCCGTTGGATATGCTGCTCCGGGGTCTGGGCGTTCTGTCACAGATGTCCAAACGGGATCTGTCGTCCTTCTGCGATCTGGCAACCTGCGACGAACACGGTCTCATTACCTTCAGTGGCGATTACGTCACCCTGCTGCGGGTCAAGGGGCTAAGGCAGATGGCCAGCCGCGCCGAGATCGAGGCCAAGGCCCGCGCCTTGCGACAGGCCATGGGCGGGCAGATGGATGGTGCGGGGCACGCCCTGCAGTTTTTCTATATGGCCGAACCGGATGCCTCAGCCTTCGTCAACCGCAATCTGAGTGACCGACGCAAAATTGCCGCCGCCCTGAACGCGCAGTTCGAGGACATTCTTTCCGAACGTGAGCGCGTTCTTATTCCCAAAATGCGTCATGAACGGACATGGCTGGCCCTGTGGAGCCGTCAGGGCTGTCTGTCCAAACAGGAACTCGCCACCAGCAAGGCCGCCCGCGCCGAGGCATCGAAATTCCTGCCCGATCTGGGCGATGGCCAGAACCCGCTGATGGGTTCAATGGAACTCGCGACCATCCACACGGCCTTCGTCAGCCATATCCGCCACGTTTTCGAGCATCAGGGTATCCTGATGGACGAACTCACACCCGATGATGCGCTACGCGCCATCCGTGAAGAAATCTACCCCGAGGTTCATGGCTCACGCTGGACACCTTCGACACCCAACAGACGCCCGCCCTCCATTATTCCCGACGAAGAGAGGCCCGCCAATGCCGCCGACGCCCTCTGGCCGCCCCTGCGCGAACAGATCTTCATGGATGACGCCTATAAGCCGGATTTTTCCACCGTGACACTGGGAACCCGGGACTGGCGCCCGGTTGATCTGGAAGTGATGTCCGAGACCCCCACGCCCTTTGTCGAACTGTCGTCCAGGCTCGCCGCCCACCGCATGCCCTGGCGCATGAACACGACCATTCAGGGAACAGGTCCGCTCTTTATGGGCTGGAAAAAAGAACTGGCGACCATCTTGCGCTTTGGTCCCAATCTTGCGGTTTATGAAGCCTTTATGGATCTCGACCGGCGACGTAAGGCCGGCGAGACCATCATTTCCGCCCGCACCTCCTTTGCCACCTGTGCAACAACCGGCGAGCGCGTCCAGCTGGCCCGGCGCGCCTCGACCCTCGAACAGGCCATAGGCGGCTGGGGTGGCGCCTCGGCCAGTCGTCTGGGTGGCGACCCACTGGCCGGTACCCTGTCCTCGGTCCCGGGAATCTCCTTGGCCTCAACCGCACCTGCGACAGCCGCCCCGCTCGATGAAACCCTGCTCACCATGCCGTGTTTCCGGATGGCGGCCCCGTGGACAGACGGCGCGGCCCTGCTGCGGGCCAATGACGGCACCATCGTGCCCTTCGATCCGACCGGCAGCGGCCGTGTCGCCACCCTCGATCTGTTTGTCGCACCATCTAGGCGCGGCAAGTCCATGCTGGCCAACTCCCTGCTACTGGCCACCGTGCTCAGCACCGCTTCCCTGACCGATGCCGGACCACGCCTGCCCCTGATCGGCAAGCTCGACATCGGGGACGCGGCAAGCGGTTTCATCGACATGGTGCGTAACGGATTGCGCGCCGAAGACGCCCATCAGGCCCTCTTCATCCCGTTCGATTTCAAAGACGACCATGCCTACAATATCTTCGACACCGAAGCCTGCTGTCGCCAGCCGCTGGAACATCACCGCGCGTTTCTGACGAATTTCCTCTCAACCGTGTGCATGGAACTGACGGGCAAGCCCTTCGAGGGCATGAACCAGATTATCGATGCCACCGTCACCGCCGCCTATGAGATGTGTTCGGATGAGGTCTATTCGACGACTATCAAAAAATACCGCGAGACCGACAACCAACTGATCGACGCAGCTCTCTTACGTCTGGGTTTCGAGCCCGAGGGGGATGAGACGACCTGGTGGGATATTGCAGACCTGTTCGCCGCCCGTGGCGACATGCGCATGGCGCGAATGGCGACACAGCATGCCGTGCCGGTGATTGGGGATCTGGTATCCGCCACGTACCTGCCATTCGTGCAAGACAATTACGGCTCAAATACACCAACATCAGGCGAGGAAACGGGTCTGGGTGTCTTCAGGCGCTATATTGGCGCATTCGTCGGCAAATATCCGACCCTGAACCGGCCCACCCGTCTGGATCTGGGCGATGCGCGTATTGTCGCCCTCGATATCGGCCGTGTCGCCCCCGAAGGGCTCGGCGAGAACGCCCGCCAGTCCGAACTGATGTATCTGCTCGGTTTTCAGATCATCGGACGCAACTTCTTCCTCTCCCCCGAAGAGGCCGACAAGGTACCCGCCCATGTGCGCGACATCCACCGCGCACGCTTCCGCGAGTTCCGCGAAAGCTACAAGCGCCTCGAATGCGACGAATTCCAGCGCGCGGCACAAGCACCCTTCGTGCGGCAGCTCTTCGAAGAGGCCGCGCGACGCGCTGCCAAGCTGGGGGTGCGTCTGGGCCTGACCAGCCAGAGGATTACCGACTTTGGTCCTTACCTCACCGCCCATTCGACCGCCCGCTTCATTCTGGGGACCGCCAATCCCGAAGAAGCCGATGAAGCCGCCGAGCTGCTCGGACTGAGTGCGGCCGGGCGACAGATTGTCCACACCGCCCTGCAGGGCCCGCGCCCGGATGGCAGCGGCGCACCGCTGCTGCTGCAGATCAAGGTGGGCGAAGACTGGTACGAAATGTTCCTGCTCAACACGCTCGGCCCCATCGAACTCTGGGCGCTGTCCACCAAACCTGAGGATGTCGCTCTGCGCCGTCGTGTCTACAGGGCACTCGGCTCCGTCGAAGCGCGCCGCCGCCTGTCGCGCGTATTCCCCAAAGGCACGGCCTCCGATGAGATCGAGCGTCGCACCAAAGCGCAGATGGACGAAACGAACTCCGTTGACGCCCAGGCCGCACTGGGTGGTGTCGTCAGTGGGCTGGCCGGTGAGATCTGCGACGCGGTCGGGCTCGGCGCGACACTGAGGGAGGCCGCCTGAGGCCTGAACAGCGTCACAACGGGTTGCGCGATAATGGCCTCATGAAGAAGACACACCTCCTTGTCGCGCTGGGTATCCTGAGTGGATGCGCGCACGACCATGACGCAGACACCGCTCCGGTACGCGTCAACACGCCGGGGATGCCGTCGGCCGAGCTTGCGCTGCAGCAGAGCATCGACCGCGTTCACGGCTTCATCACCAATATGCAGCAAAGGCTGGGCGACGACCCGGCCCTGCGCATCCGCCCGGGTGTCGCGCGCCCCGTCGCGGCTGTCGCTCCGCAGGTACCTCTGGCTGTCGCAGGAGCGACAGCACCTGGCGCCGCTCCTGCGACACAGGCCACGCCCACGCCTGTCGCACACAGTGCGACACCCATCACCGGCAAAGGCGGTGTGACATGGTTCGCCTTCGGTGATGGAACGCCCACCCTCACCTGCCATCACCCCGCGATCTGCATGATCCGCCTCGAAGCCGGAGAAACCGCCCTCGCCAGCCAGATCAGCCTGAGCGACACCGTGAACTGGCATACCGACCTCGTGCGCGGCACCAGCGGCATCCATGCCGGCTGGGCGCTGGCCATCGAACCCGGTCCGCAGGCGCGACAGGCCCAGCTCAGCCTGCCCACCAGCCGGCGCGTCTACAACATCGCGCTCAGTGCCGCCCTGCCGAGCATGACGACGGTCGCCTTCACCCACGCCCCCACCGATCCCCTGTCGCAACCGGCCTTTGCGGCCGCCAGCCCGCTTGCGGCCTATGACCGCTCAAACCCCGATTTCCGCTACACACTCAGCGGCGCGACACCGCCCTGGACACCGCTGCGCGTCTATCGGGATGCCGGCCACACCTTCATCGACTTCCCGCAGGGCCAGATCAACACACGCCCACGGCTTGTCGTTCTCGCCCCGCATGTCGCCCAGCCCAATGCCTACCATGTCGCCGGTGATTCCTATGTCGTCGATGCCGTCATCGACGACCTCCAGCTGATTGGTCCTGACGCCAGCCAGACAACTGTGCGCGCAACCTACGGAGCCCACCCATGATCCCCAGAACGACGGGTGCGGCGCTGCTGTGCCTCACCGCCCTGAGTGCCTGTGCGACACTGCCTGCCGAAGACAGTTCCCACATCACAGGTCTGAACGCCGCCGATGCACAGGCCCTGAGTATCCAGGCCAGTGACATCCTCACCGCCAGCATGGATCCGCGCCAGACGACACTGCGTGTCCTGCGCTTCAATCCCGATGAGGTTGGCGCACAGCAGGCCCTCGACACGGCGCTGCGCGCACGCGGTTTCGCCCTCACGCCGGACGGCATGGCTTATCCGGGTGCGCTTTCCGTACGTCTGGATCTGCTGGCGACAGACCAGCGCCTGCTCATGACCCTGCACGCAGGCGACGGGGAGATGACCTGCTCCTATGTCCACGACACGGACGGACAACTCGTCCGCAAGGCGGGCTGCACCCTGCTCGAAGGCACGACCGTGACCCTGCATGCTCCCCAGATCCAGACACTCGCCAGTATGTCGCCGGAGCGCCCGCCTGCGCCCACCCACCCGCCAGTCGCCCGCGACGGTAGGGTCTCATCGTCCACACCGCAGGCGGCCGCAGGCGATGACGTGCCCACAGCGCCTCTGCCCGACGCAAACCGCCAATGGGTGCTCAGCAGAGGTGAGCCCATCCGCGAGCAGGTCATCGCCTGGGGCGCTCAGGTCGGATGGGCCGTGCAATGGCCCGCCACCATCAACTGGACCATTCCCGCGACGGCCGTCTTCACAGGCGATTTCGCGGATAGGGAACACGGACCGATCGAACAGATCGTCGATGCCCTCGCCGAGCAGGGCCACGCCATCAAGGTCAAATTCCACACCCCCAACCAGACCCTCGTGGTCACCCCCGGAGACGTCCGATAATGCGCCTGCGCGCCCTCTCCCTGTCAACGACCGTGCTGCTCGCCCTGAGCGGTTGCACGGAATTCAACGACGCCCGCCATCAGGAAAAAGCCTATGATGAGCGGGCTCAAACCACCCACATCCCTGCGCGCGAACTGATTTCCACCAGTGACAAACCCTACCTGATTGGCGAGCCCGTCAAGCCCACAGCCGTCATTCCACCTCTGCTGCGCGAAGCCATCACCATCTCATGGTCGCGCCCACTGTCGCTCCGCGAGGCAGCAACCCAGCTGAGTATTAGAACCGGCATTCCCATCCGGGTGCGGGCCGATGCCGACGAAACGGCGATCGCGGCCGATACCGTCCAGCAGGCGGGCCTGAGTGGCATGACCGCACCAGCCTTCAACGGCACCTCGTTGCCAGCCCCACCAGCCGTCCAGTCTGGTGTCCTGCCACAGGTTCCGAAGACCGTCCGCCGAACCTCCACCGCCCCGACCTATGCCGGTCGCGGTCCCTGGCTGGAATACACCGGCACCCGCCACGGCCTGTTCGCCACACTCGCGACCCGCTTTGGCGTCAGTGAGCGCTTCACGGACGGGACAGAAGAGTTCTTCCGCAACATCACCAAGACCTACGTGATCCCGGCGTTTGAGGAAAAAACTACCGACAGCGCGATGATCACAACGGTCGCAGGGGGCGGAGGCGGCAGCAACACGGGTTCTGGCATGGGGAACATGGGTGGCGGCATGTCGGCGGGCATGTCCGGCGGCATGGGCTCAAGTGGCGGCTCCGGTGGCAATCAGGGGCAGGGCATGACAGGAGCCTCCGTGCAGAGCACGACGGATCGTCTCGCGCACCTGCAGGAAGCAGCACTTCAGGCGGGCAATGGCGCCGATGTGTTGATGGATGCCGGTCTCGGTACGCTGACCGCCACCGGCACGCCCGAGCAGATAGCCGGATTGGATGAGTGGTACGATGGCATGAAAGCCATTCTGACCAAGCAGGTCGCCATTACCCTGCGCGTGTGGGCATTGAAATTCGATCGCGAAAGCAATTACGGCGTCAGCCCGCAGGTCGCCGCAAAACAGTTCTCCAAGTATTTCGTCGCCAGCGCCACCCCGGCCGCCATTCCGCTGATCCAGTCGCAAAGCACCCCGTTCAGCTTTGGCGCACAGATCGTCAAGGGCAAGATGAATGGCACGGATCTGTCCGTGCAGGCCCTGCAGTCTCTCAACAACGCAACGGAACTCGACGAGCGCGGAATTGTCACCACCAACGGGGTTCCAGCACCCTTCCAGCACGGCACGACAACCGCTTACGTCCAGTACGCCTCGTCGTATCTGGCTACCAACGCCGGATCGTCCTCGTCCCAGTCGCCGGGCTACATCATGGCTGGCTTTGAAGGTCTGGTCACACCGCGCATCAGCGACGACCAGATCGTCCTCAATCTGCATTTCCAGATCCAGACCCTGCTGTCGCTCGCTCTGGCAAGCGGCACCAGCGGCATGCAGCTCCCCACAACCTCCAGCACCATTCAGGCCAGCAATATCGTCCTGAAAAACGGCGAGATGCTCGTGCTGTCCGGCTACTCGGGCGACAGCACCAAACGGCAGATGAACGGCGTCGGTTCACCTTACAACTGGCTCTTTGGCGGTGGCGGCGATGCCGACAACGTCAAGAACCGCATCCTCATCACCGTGGAGGCGCATACCCTATGAGACAGATCCTCCCCGTCCTCGTCTGCGCTCTGGCGACACCCGTTCTCATGGCGATACCGGCTCGCGCGGCTGACTGCTCCGCCGCCATGATCGCCCCGGCCCCCGGACAGACGTTGCCCGTCACCGCACTGGACGCGAACAACGCCTGCGTCACGTACCTGCAGCAACGATCCACCGCCGCCGATCTGAGTGCAAAAATCGCCGATGCCGAACGCAAGGCCAAAGGAGAGAAGCTGGGCGACAGGCAGGCCAGCGCCCCCAGACCGCCCCCATCAATACCTGCGGAACCAACACCCGCTCCGGTGCTGCCGCAGACGGACTCCCTCTATGTCGATCAGCATGGAGCCAGTGCGACACTGGCTTTCGCGGACGGCAGCACCGCCGAGGTGACGACCGGCACCGCCCTGCCGGACGGCCTGAAAGTCACGGCCATCACCCGGACAGGTGTGTTCGTCCGCAATGCCGATGGTCAGACCATACGCCTCAATGACGCGACAGCCGGTTTTCCCGTACAGCCCGCACGCACGCCCACACCCGCACATCAGCCCCAGATGACCCCATCGCCATTCGGCGCTCTGCCGGGGATGCCCTGAGCATGACCAGAATTCTTTCACTCAACGGGCTCATATGGTGCGCGGGCATGGTCTGGCGCGATTATGGCAAACGCCCGTCCGCTGCCCGCCTGCGTTCCGACGGCCGCCGTGAACACGCCACTCATTACGCCCGCTATCCGGGCCACCCGCAAAGTGCCGCCTTCCTCACGATAAGCCGCGCTCACGCAAAAAGCGGGATCAACTGCCTCGCCATCGCGACAGCGACCTGTCTGGGGCCACTCGCCTATGCCGAATTCGACATGGGCGGGGGTGACCTATGGGTCATCGCAACGGACGAAGACGGCGAACTCCTGCCCGGCTCTGACCAGTTCTACGACAACGACACGCTCGCCAATCTGCGCGACACGCTGGGCGGCCAGCCCTTCACCAGGCGCCAGACGATCGCGGAGGCAGACCTTCAGGACTGGTTCAGGCAGCTCAGCCCTACTCCCGTCGCGCTGAACCCGGTGTCACTACACGCGCGCTATGCGCTGATCGCAGCCGCCGCCGCACTCACACTCGTCGGCGCACTCGGCTGGGAATTGTACAGCGCGCACGAAGCCGAACGCCTCGCGCGTGAGGCCCGCGAAGCCAGCGAGGCCGCCCTGCGCAACAGGACGCCGCCGGTCCCACCCAGCGGCCCGTCGGAAATCGTCGCGGCCTGCATGCAGGCCATCAACCAGCTTGGTCCCCTGTCACATGGCTGGGCACTCGCCAGTCTGCAATGCGAGCAGGACGGGCTCAGCACACGCTGGACACGGGTGGGCGGCTCCCTTCTGGACGCACCAGCGGGACAGCTGGCCGACAATGGCGACAGTATGGATCTCTCCATCGCGATCCATCCCCAGGCCGGCCGCGCCGGCGCACTCCGTGAAGGCGATCCGATACGGCTGTTTGCCGGCATGCTGCAGCGCGCAGGCATCACACCCTCTATCGGTGACGGCAAGGCGGGCATCAGTGACGTCCGGCTGATCGCCGTACGCTTCCCCTGGCACGCCGACCCTCGGGCCATTGACTGGAACAGTTTCCCCCGTCTCGCACAGGTCACCCTGCGCCGCACCGTGCTGACCCGCGACCTCCAGACCTCAAACGACGGCTACGACATCACCGCTGTCTTCGCCGCGACAGGAGCCACTCCATGAGTTTCATGAGCAAAATATCCCGCCTGATCCCGTGGCGCATGACGGGCGCCGAAGACCGTACGGTGGACGGCATCAGCGCGCCCGCAGATCTGCAGGGGCAGTTCCACCTCGATGAAATCCATCAGGTGCTCTACGTGAGCGACGCGCTGAAAATGCGCCGCGACGTCCTTCAATGGATCGACGATCTCCGCCGCGCCCGCTTCGGTCACCTCAAAACCGACTGGGTAGCCCTCAGCACGGTCGCCGCCAAGCTGGTTCAGGCCCAGCATGAAGGCACGCTGCAGGGCGCTGGGGCGGGACTGGACATGCGCTCGCGCGCCAGGACGTTGCTCAAGCTGGGCTGTGACCTCGGAGCAAGTGACATCGACATCCGTCGCCTCGCAGGCCACGCCGTCATTGAAGTCCACATCGACGGCACCATCCTCGAATACGACGAAATCACCACCGATTACGCCGACAAACTCATCAACGCTCTCGTCATGCTGTCCAAACAGCAATACCGCCCCAAACAGTCACAGGACGGCTCCATCGCCGGGCGGGATCTGGTGGGCACCGGGCTGAATAACGTGCGTCTCGCGCGTACGCCCATCGCCCCCATCGACGCTGATGCGCAATGGCTCAACATGCGTCTGCAGGCCGGTGTCCAGAAAGTCCCCGCAGTCGACGCCCTCAAGGGCCTCAAGCGTGTAAAATCCCCGTCTGGTAGCCTCAATCTCGTCAGTTCCGGCTGGACCGAAATGCAGGCCGAACTGCTGCAGACCTTTGTCCTCAATGCCACAGGCACCATCATTTTTACCGGACCACCCGGCTCGGGCAAAACCCATGTCATGCACCAGCTGAGCGAGCATATCGCCCGCACACGCCCCGGCCAGCGGCAGGCGTTCATTGAACAGCCGGTCGAGACCATCCTGCCTCACGCTCCCCAGCTCAACATTCTCGACACGCTCACCGCCAAGGCAGCGGGCGAAGCCTATGCGCACCGGACCCGTCTTGTCCTGCGAATGGCCGTCAACATTCTGGGACTGGGCGAGATCCGTGATCCGCTTGTCGCCACCACATGGCTCTCGGCCGCCGAGACCGGCATGCTGATGATGAGCACCATGCACACCGCCCATCCGTTCCTGGCCATCCCGCGCCTGCGTGACATGGACCCGGAGAGGCTGGCGCTCCCCATCATCTGTGATCCCGCCATCATCTGCGGTCTGGTCGGTCAACGCTTCATCCCGATCCTGTGCGATCACTGCGCCCTGCCATGGGATCAGGAAGATCCCCGTCTGACGAAAACGATGCGCGACGCCATCCTCACCTGGGCGCGTCCGGACTGGAACCCGTCAGCCATCCGCAGGCTCGGCCCCGGCTGCCCTCACTGCGCCTGGAAAGGTACGGCCCGCCGTCAGGTTGTCGCCGAGGTCGTGGACCCCGATGAAACACTGATGGCGGACTTCATCGAATACGGCCCGACCCTAGCGCGACACCGCTATCATGCGCGTTCCAACGCCGACACCACCATGCTGGAAAAAGGCATGGAACTGGTCTTCCAGGGGCGCATGGATCCCTTCGACGTCCCCCTGAAAATCGAACGGATCAGACCATGGGACTTCCTCCAGCGTGAACGCGAGCGTGCGCTCAAGGGGCTGCGCGACACCCCACTCATGGGAATGGAGCCCTGACATGGCCATCGAAATCCTTTTTGACGATGCCCCCGGTGAAGACAGTGAAGGTCGACTGGGCCTCTGGCTCGACCAGCGGATCGGCTTCTCTCTTGGCCGAAGGCTGGCCCTGTACCAGAACCTCGCCAGAAAGCTGCGCCAGAACGAAATGATCAACCGCGTCCTGCTGCGCCGGGCGGAACAGGCCGGAAAATTCGGCAACCGCTGGGAAGCCCGCATGCTCAGGCGGATTGAACGCCTCCTCACCGATGAAGGCGCGTCGTTCGCCTACACGCTGCAGCCCTTCGTGCCAGATGATGAGTTCACCATGCTGCTCTCGGGGGAACAGGCGGATGACCTGCCCTCGGCCCTCGACATGATCTGCGACACCCGCACCCGTGTCGCAGGCCTCGCCAGAGAGTTCCGGACTGCCTGGGTGGAACCCCTTCTATACGTCATCATGGCCGTTGCGGCCCTCGCCATTACGGCGCGTTTCGCACTCCCAAAAATCGAGCAGGGCTTAAGAGAGAGCGGCACGTCAAGCGCTGCCCTGTCGCTCATGCTCAGCCTGAGCCAGATCGGCACGGTTCCGGCGACCATTGCCTCATTTGCGGGATTGGCTGGCATTTTTCTGGCCATCCGCTGGAGCCTTCCACGCATGACCGGACGGCTGCGCGTCTGGCTGGAATATATCCCGCCATGGTCGATCTATCGCGACATGCACGGTTACCTGTGGATCTGCAGCTTCCTCGCACAGTGCAAGATCGGCATCGCCGATGTCGATGCTCTGGAAAACCAGGCGCAGGACAGTCGTTCTCCGTGGCTCCGTAGCCGCCTGAACACCGTACAGGCGCTCATGGTCAACGAAGGCGTCACCCTGCCGCGCGCGATGGAACTGTCGGGCCTGAATTTTCCAAGTCCCGAGATCATCCGCGAAATCGACGACATCTGGGGCGACGAGGGCGACTACGACACCCTGCTCACCCAGAGCAGACTCTGGGTTGACCGGATCGAAGACCGGACGCGCACGCAGATCAAGGTCATGCGCGGCGTCACAACCATTAGCGCCATACTCCTCGTCGGACTGATCATGCTGCTCGAAATCCAGATCGGGCAGGACTCACTCCCACATTGAATTCAACTGGAGACCACCATGAAAGATCTTATCGGTTTCGTCGTTGTAACCGTTCTCTCGCTCCTTGGAATCGCCGGTGTCGTCACGGGCGCCAGGGCCGGCATCAACGCCTATAACGTCTATGAGGCCAGCTCCATCGAAGCCGAGATGAGCAGCAATATCCTGACCTACCTGAAGCTCAATGGCTCAACGAACGCATCAGGACTGAGCAACTCCGCCGCCATCAACGCCAACCTGGTGCCCGACAATCTTCCTGTCAGCGGCACAACGCTCAAAGGCCCATGGAACGGCTCAACCGTAACCCTGTCGAGCCTGTCCAGTGGCGGATTTCAGTCTACGTGGGCAGGCGTCGGAGCCGCTGGCTGCGCCAAATTCGCTGCATCACAACACCCCTCTGGCGGCCTGACCGTCAATGGCGTGCGTATCACCATTGCAGCCTCGAACGATAACAGCCTGGGCATTGCATCGGCCTGCAACGCCGCCAGCGGCAATACCGCAACCATTGTTTTCATGTATCCACTGTAAAGCCCCATGGGAGCATTACTCGCCTTTGTCATGCTCCTGATCATGGAGCTGACAGTCTCCACCTACCGCGATCTGGATGGCCTCATCACCATCCAGAAGCAGCCCCTGCAGATGGCGCTACCGCCTGACAATGCGTTCCTCGCGTTCAGGGCTGCGCTGTTCCGCTATGTCGAGACCCACCCGAATACATCGGGGAGTGTCCCACTGAGTGCGCTCGGCCTTGAAGCATCAGTCACGGCCGGCCTGAAAGACGCTGGCGACAGCATCAGCGTCAACGGCTCAATGCTGACCATCGAGAGCTGGGCCGCAATGTCGCAGGTCGACATCCTCAAGACCGTGACCCGCGCACAGGGCGACCTGAGCATCGGCTCGGCACAGGGAACGACATGGTCAACACCCCATAACGGCCCCATGGGCTCCCTCCCCGCAGCCGTGACGACAGGTCATGTCGTCTCACTGGTCACCATTAGTAAAGGATCACTGTAATGGGCGCGCTCTTCGGCGTGATCGTGAGCCTCGTGATCGGGGCGATGGCCATCCCGGTCATGAAACAGGCAATAAACGCCAACCTGAACGCAATCGTCCTCGCGGACGTAGCAAGTCAGTTCCAGACCGTTCTGACCGGTGGTCAGAAATATGTCGCTGCCAACAAGGACACCCTGACGGATACGCTGCGTGTGGGAGGCGCCTATCAGGAAATCCCGTTCGTGGCGCTCCTCAACACGGATTCACTGCCAGGCGGGTTCAGCCAGATCAACGCGGTGGGAGCGACATGGCATGTCTACGCCCAACAGCCCGCATCAGGCGCCATTCGCACCATGGTCACCGCCATGGGTGGCCGAACCTTATCCCAGAGCGACCTGGTTAAAATCGCAGGCCTCACCGGGGACCTCGGCGGCTACGTTCCCTATGATGGTATGTTGGGCAACCTCAGCTCTTCCGCCGCCCACGGCACGACATGGAACCTCTCCCTTGCAGGGCTGCCATCTCCGGGCCCCGGGCATCTGTTTGGCACCACCACAGTAGGGGACGCCGCCTCTCCCACCATCGACACCAATGATTTCCTGTACCGGGTCGGCGTTCCGGGCCACGACAATCTGAACACCATGGGTGTCACCCTGAACATGGGAGGCAACACCATCACCAACGCCAGCACCGTTAGCGCCGTGCAGGGCGTGTTCGCAAACACTGTGACAGTCACGTCCGGTGGCTGTGCGTTCAATGCGCCAGGAACGTGTCTGTATGGCGACGGCACCAATACGGGCGTGCGGACAAAAGGGAGTGTCTATTTTCAGCACATGGACGGCTCGGCTGCAGACATCAATGCTAACCACGCCACGACACAGGCTGTGATCACCGGTACTGACAACGGCACGGCGATCCTCAACGCTTCCTGCTCATCAAACGGAGCCATTGCCTCCAGCACCGATGGAACAGGTACGCATCTCGAGTGCATCTCAGGCACATGGACTTCCTTGGGAAGCGACACCCTCTCAACCACCGTCAGCGGTGCGGCGGATGAATACAACTCATGGACACTTATAAAAACCAGAGACCCAACCGTCCCGACGGGTGTGCGGAAGCGTCTGATGGGACAGACCCGACACGTTCTCCCCAGCGGCAACTCATACGACACGCACATCACCGTCGACTTTCCAGAGCCCTTTAACGCCATTTTCCCCGGTGGGTATGGCGTGTCGCAGGTCACGGACCCGATTGACAACGGTGGCCACGACAACATGCCGTGGGTCGCTGGCACGCCCTCCCTGAACAGCATCACCGTCATTTTCAATGAATTCACCTACTCGAATTCATCCGGGTGGATAAACTGGTGGGTCGAGGGGTACTGAGGCGATGACAGCACTCCCTCCCTGTGGGCAGATGGCCGCCACCTATTACCATGTCGCACCTGCGCAAATGGAAACCGTGATGGCGCACGCGAGTGACAGCAGCATCGGTCCCATGGGTATCCAGCCCGAATGGCTTCCGATCCTCACACGCGCAGGCTTTGACCCCGAGAAGGTCAGAACCGACGCGTGCATCAACATCGCGGCCGGCGCGTGGATCCTCGCATGGAGTGGCACCAGCACGACAGCGCATCGCGAGCCCCCAACCGCCGGTAAAACCCCGCTACCCCCACCGTCCCACCCGCTTCCGGCCGACCTCAAAACCTGCGCACTGGCCGCAGCCCGGCGCTACCATGTCCATGAACAGCTCTTCCTCGCCGTGCTGGCGACAGAGGGCGGCCGGGTTGGACAGATCGTCCGCAACCGCAATGGCAGCTACGACATGGGGCCAGCCCAGATCAATTCCATCCATCTGCCCGAACTGGCCAGACTGGGGATCAGCCGCGAACAGGTCATCAATGACGGCTGCCTCAACCTGCAGATCGGGGCATGGATCCTCGCCCGCGCACTCGATGGACAAAGCCCGTCCAACCCGGGCGAGTTCTGGCGTCGCGTGGGCAATTATAACTCCGCAACCCCCATCCCCAACGTCACCTATCAGGCCAAAGTCTGGCACCATCTGGTGGCCAACACGGCGTCACAACGGATGAGCGCACAATGAGGGAATGAACAACCCGTCATTCCCCAGAGGTCTCATGCTCCTCGCGCCCATTGCTCTTGCCGCCTGTCACCATCCCCCGCCCCCCCAGATCCCCTTCGGCCAGCAGATGGCCATCCTCGACGCGCAGGCCAACGCACTGGCTGCAACCCGCTATCCCGTGCGCCGCCCGGGCTCCGTACTGCCTGCCGAACTGGAACGCCCCGTCCGGTGGCACTGGTCGGGCACACTGCGCGACGGTCTGGGCGAGATCGCCAGCCAGATCGGCTATCACCTCATCATGGACGACACCGGCCCCGGCCCTGTTGTCGCCATCCGTGAGACCACGGCGACAGAGGCCAGCCTCATCGACGAACTCAGCCTCGCCGCAGGCCCCCGCTACCGTGTGGACATCGACGTGCCCACCCACGAGATCAGGGTGTCGCATCATGGCTAAATCCCCCGCCATCCTGTCATGCGGGCTGCTCGCACTGGTGCTGGCGACACCCTGCCTCGCCGCCTCCAACGGGCCTGTCGCCCTGCCCGTTCCCTCCAATCCAACCCTGTCGCCTGGGGCTGCAAGCCCCATCGACACACCCCTGACCGGGGCCACCGAGATCCCACGGATCAGCGATGCGACACGCCCACCCTCCATGGAAGCGCTCATGGCCGTGCGCCCCGGCTACTCGCCCCGACCCGATACCGGCGCAGACCATGACGATGCCGTGCGACACGCCGCATGGGCCTATGGCGCACAGGGCGGCCTTGCCGCGCGCTCCTACGCGCTGAACGACATGCTCGGCCGGTACGAGGCGACACTCGATCAGACCTTCGACTTCCGCCCCCTCGTCCTCCCCGCCGGCAGCGGTCAGACCCTTCTGCGTCCGCCTGTCGTCTCGGAGGCCCAGATGGCCATGGCCCTCGATCCATCCGGGCAGACAGCACGGGAGACACGCCGGATTTTCCGCGTCACCCGCGAAGCCCAGCTGGTCTCGGCTCCGCCCCAGTGGCGCACATGGCTGGTCCGCACCATCACCCTCCCCGAAACGCCTCCCGATGCGGTGCGCCCAAGAACCCGCCACGAGGTGGAAGTCTGGCGTGAAGGTGTGGCGCGCGGCTGGGCGGCCGGAGAGCGACAGGCCGTCGAAATCTTCCTCGACGATCTCGCCCGCCTTGAACGCGACCTGATCGGCATGGCCCGCTACCGCGTGCTGCTCAAGGCCGGCAAGGTCGAAGCGCCCGAAGTCGCCTTCTTCCAGCGCGACACCGATGGCGGCAAGGACGTGCTGCGCGAAGACGACACGGAAATCCGTATCCGCGCACAGCCCGGCCTCGATGCGAACCGCGCCCACTGGCATGTCGGGGAGGACGCACCATGACCAGCGCCAACAGCCTGCAACGCGACACCGGGCCCGGGCAGATCCTCTTCGTCATCGGGGCCTCCCTGTTCCTGCTCTGTGTCGCAGGCTTCCTCCTGTGGGAGGTAGCACACACACAGATCGTCATGGCCGTGCTGTTCGAGCAGCGCCTGATCCTGCTGGCCGCCTCCCTGTTCACCGACAGCTACGCCTCCCTGCTCGACAGGATGGCGCAGGCCGACCCCCATAAGGTGAGTGCTGCGACACTATGGCAGCTTCTGGGCCTCACAGGTTTCCTGACCCTCCTGCCGGTACTGATCCTGTTCGGCGTTATGGGTTTTTTCTGTGTGAAACGCGCCCCACGCGGCCTGTACCGCGCCCAGTTCGGCTATGATGGCATGAAGCATGCGCTCGCACAGATCCATCCTGTTGGACAGGCGTGGCTCGGCTACAACGCACAGCTGCGCGAACCCCCGCCGCCATCCGCACCCCTCAGGCCCATGGATCCGTTCCTCCAGCCAGACGAATGGCTCGCCCGCTATGGTGGCGACAAACCCGGCACCGAGGCCTACGCGCAGGCGGCCCGGAATGCGCTGGCCGCACAGCTCGGCACGCCCTGGACAGGCCCGCAGGCCCTCAGCCCTGTCGAACAGTGCCTGTTCATGGCCTTCACTCTTGTCTGCGCACGGCGCGGCGACGAGGCCGGGAACCTGCTCAACGCCCTGTCGCACTCCCTCTCCGGGCAATGGAAACAGGGCGAAATCACCGCCCCGCTCACCATCCCACCCCGGACGGTGGAAGAGTTTCGCAAAACCCTGTCCGCAGGCGACTGGCAGGTCGGCATCCAGATCGTCGGCCATCACGCCTGGTCGCGTACCGCGCTGATGACGCTCCTTCAGGTGGCCCGCCAGAAGGCGGGCGTCCTCAACGCCAGCCTGTTCGCCATGATCCAGCTCGTCGATCGCGACCTCTGGCTCATTCTCAGTGCCCTGCCCTACCCCATGCCCGGCCGCCCCATGCACGCGGTCATCACCACGGCCTGCACCGAAGCCGCCGGAGCACTGGAACACTGGCGGGCTGAGTGTCGCACGGGCCAGCCACTCCCCGAGCCGCATGTCAGCGCGACACTCGATACCCTGCTCAGCACCGACCGGAAGCCGTCATGACCACGCCTGATACACAGCTCGGAATCCTCTATCTTGCCGCCCGCAGCACCGCACCAGAACTGCGGAGCTGGGTGCTCAGAACCTACATGCTGCGCGACGGCCTGCTGGACAGCGCCATGGCGACCTCCCTCGCACAGCTCGACCAGGTTTACCGGTTCGATCTCTACTACGGCTACGACGTGGCCCACGCCCCCGACGCCCTGAGACAGCCCATCACCGCCTATGTCGCGGCTCTGCGACAGGGCTCCAGCGCCCTGCCGGGTGAAGCGCCGTCACACCACCTGTTCAAGGTCCATCACCGCATCGAGACCCTCATGCTGGGACCGATCCGCACCCCCCAGACACCTCCTGAAGGAAAAGACGCATGAACGACATCGTGGAGCGCCTGCGCGCCCTGCCCCCACACGCCAGTCTCAACACCATCCTGATCGGCTGTGTCGAAATGGGGGCATCCCGTATTCACATGCAGACGGACACGTCCCTCAAGATCCGTGTGCATGGCCGCAATTATACCGTGCCGGGCCTGCGCTGGACCGGCCGTGAAGTCTCCGAAGCCCTGAGGACGATGTATAAATCCGACACAGGCCCGTCACGGCTGAGCAAGGGTGAGGCCATCGACACCAGCTACATTATCTGGCCCGACCGCCGCAAACGACGCTACGGCTTTCGTGTGAACGCAGTCGCCACGACCATCGGCTCAAATGACGGGATCGGGATTGTGCTGCGCCCACTCCCCGAAAAACCGACCCCACTTGAAGAACAGCATGTCGAACAGCGCCTGCTCGAAGCACTGGACGGAGACACTGGCGGCTATCTGATCTGCGGCGTTACCGGCAGTGGCAAGACAACCCTGATGGGGGGCGTCACCCGCCAGCGCCTCGAAGATCCTGACTGCCATTGCGACATCGTCGAGGGGGCCGCCCCGCTGGAACTGTTTTACGACCTGATCGAACAGAACAACGCCAGTATTCAGCAAACGGAAATTCCCCGCCAGATGGCGACCTTCCCCGGCTTCATCCGGGCGGCCATGCGTGAGGAACCCACCGATATCAATGTGGGCGAGTGTCGCGATCCCGAAACCATGGAAGCGACCATTCAGGCGATTATCTCGGGTCACCGGACCATGACGTCCGTTCACACCAATGACCCGGCCGCGACAATCCGCCGTGTCGTCTCGCTGTGCCCGGCGTCCGATCGCGACAGTCTCGCCATCGCTCTGGTTGATAACCTCAAACTCATCGTCAACCAGCGTCTGCTCCGCTCAACCGATGGCAGACGCACCGCCATCCGCTCCTTCCTGCCCTTCAACCGCAGGATCCGCGAAGCCCTGCTCGACGCGCCACAGTCCCGCTGGCCCAACATGGTGCGCGGTTTCGTGGAAGAGCACGGCCAGACCTTCGAACAATCCATCAAGGACGTCCACGCCCAAGGCCGCATCAGCGACGAAATCGCAGACCGCGCCATGAAGGAACTGCACTGATGTGGCGTCACTCCTCAAGCCCCGTTTACTTCTTCGTCGTCGACTGCCGCTGCCTGCTGGGCATGGTGCTGTGGCTGGCCCACATGCGCCTATGGACCTTCATCACGGCCATCGTCGTCACCCTCCTGTTCGGGTTTCTGGCGTGGATGGGTCTCACCCTGCCTGTCGCATTCCGTATGGCGCGGGTACTTCTGATCGGCCCGCACCGGCCGCGCCTGCCCCGCTGGAAGCAAAGGGACTACGCATGATCCCCCTCGAACGGCTCATCGACGCCCTCGCCAGCCTGCTGGACAACGGACCGTATCGCATCGCCCTGAGTGCGACAGGTGAGGAGGCGTTCACACCACGGCGCCTGCTGGCCCCCGACTGCCTGCTCCCCGTCCTCATGCGGATGGCCGAGGAAACATGGAAAACCCGCGCCGGGCAAGTCAGTTTCGGGCTCGCGATCAGGCCGGACAGCAACGCCCTGTGCGGGCAGCGCCTGCACGCCGTGCATCACGCCCCCCTCTCTCTGATTATCCTGTGCACCGATCAGACCCTCCAGAAGGTCGCGGATGCACAGGGCACCATCCTGCTCGACGCCCTTGAGCGACACGCCAACACCCTGTGCGCCGTCCCGGCGTCACAACCCATGCCCGTATGATCACAGCCCCTCACAGGAGCACACCATGGACATTTTTCTCTCACCGGGCGACAGCCCCCTGACCATCACACCGGGTGATACGACGCTGCATATCCGCGTGTCGCCCTGCACGGATGCCGGCCACCAGAACCCGCCCCCGGCACTGCCTGTCATAGCGGCAGCCGCTGATGAGCGGGGAAGCGTCATTCCTGCCCGTCCGCGCTGGAGACGGACCGCCATGATGGGGCTGGGTGTTCTGGCCCTGCTCGGCGCTGGACTTTACTCACGTATGAGCAGCTCTCCCGCATCGTCGTCCACGCCCCCGCCTCCGCATCTGGCCCTGCTCGCCCCGCCAGAGTTCCCATCCCGGCCGGTTATGCGGCCGCCCGCACTGTCACGCCCCCAACCCGAAGCCGCCCCGGCACAACCCGGCCCCGGCCCCTCTCCCCTCAATCAGGCGTTCGGATTGCACTGACATGGCAAAGCTCAGACGCCGCATTGACGGCCCGCAGGATCATCACGAGCAAAGAGATGGCATCGCCTATCGTGATACCCGCACCCTCGGCACGCGCATTCTCGAAGCCCTCAGCACACCGCTTTCCGCCGCGCCATTCGTCGGGCTCGCGGGGCTGGCAATTGCCTGCCCCGCCCTGACAACCCTGCTTGTGCCGCCCGCCCTCGCCTATACGGCCTTCGTGCTAACCCGACCGGTCATCATGCCCCTGCGCCTGCCGGCCAATTCGAAGCGCAAGGACTACGGCAATCCGGTGCCAGACCCCAAACGGGTCGGAGTGGACAAGCCCGACAAGGCCCGGGGCGACTGGCTGCTCGGCTGGGATGAGGTTAGCGGGCAGCAGATCTGGGTATCAGGCAGCGATATGACCATGCACGGCCTACTGCCCGGCGCGACAGGCTCAGGCAAGACCCAGTTCATCTACAGCCTTCTCGCCAGTGCGCTGGCACAGGGAACCGGCTTCACCATCGTCGACGGCAAAGGCTCCAACAATCTCGTCTTCTCGCTCCACGCCCTACAGGAAAGCTGGGGGGCTTCCGCAAATATGCGGGTTCTCAACTTTCAGGTGGCGAGTGGCGACAAGAAGTCACACACATGGAACCCCTTCTCCACCGTCAACGCCGAAGGCATGGCCGAACTGCTCCAGACTCTGTTTCTGCCTAACGACAAAACTGCCGGCGGAAACCCGGAGTACTTCCGCAACCGTGCCAACGATCTGATGCGCGGCATATCGCCGATCTTTGTCTGGATGCGCGATCATCTGGGAATTCCCGCAACCACTGCCACCATGCGTGTCAATTTCTCGAACATTCAGGTACTGATCGATCTGGCTGGCGAACAGGACGACACCAACGCAAGCAGGCGGTTCCAGTATTACAACATGAGGGCACGCAAGATCGAAAGCATGCCTCTACCGGATGACTTTCCCGAAGAGTTGCTCAAGCCCGTTCGTGACTATATCGAGGACACGGGTGGATACAGCCGTGACGCAGGGGCCGTCAGCTCACAGGACAAGGTCCGTGAACAGCACAGCTATGTTGTAGGCGGTTTCGGCAAGACCTTCACCATGATGATGTCAACCTACGGGCACATCTTCAACTGCGACGTTCCTGACGTCGAACTGACCGATGTGATCTTCAACCGGCGCAATCTGATCGTGTTGCTGCCCTCTCTGGAAAACGATCCAGACACCAACGCCGCCATTGGCAGAACCTTCATCACGGCCCAGCGATACGCTCTGGCCGCGGCCCTCGGGGCGTCGATCGAGGGCAATTATATCGACCTCGTGAAATACCGTCCGTCTGCCGCACGCACGCCCTATCTGATGCTTTATGATGAGGGAAACCATTTTGTGACACGCGGCCTCGATACCATGATGGCACAGGGGCGTGAACTCAACATCTCGATCTGGTTGTCATTTCAGGAAGTGGGGTCGCTCTACGATACACTCGGGCGGGACCGAACGGTCCCCCTGCTGGGCAACCCTAAACTCAAGATATTCATGCAGCTCGAAGACCCCGGCCCCACCCGCGAATGGGTGGAACAGGCTGGCGGCACCATGCAGGTGGGTGTCCTGTCTGGCTACGAGAACACCGAGATCATCGGGGATTACACGACACAGGCGCGTGCCGACATCCGGGAAGTGAAACGCATCTCATGGAACGACATTCAGGCCCTCAGGCAGGGACAGGCCATCATCATGTTCCGGGGCAAGCGGCTCTATACCCGCCTGTTCTACGCCGGGGTCGAACCGAAGGGTACGAACCGGCTCTATGCCCCTCTGCCCGTCTCCCGCCGTAGCACCAGCCTGTCGGCCGCCAAAGCACTGTCCAACCCCGAGGATCAGGCCGTGGTCGATGCCCTCATCAAAGGCACCGATATCGTCAATCCCGAAAAGCTGCCCGCACTGCCCGGCCCTATGGGAGAGATTTACAACCGCATGGCGGTCGTTCTGCAAAATCCCGACAACACGCACGATAGGGAACTGCTTTTCGGAGATCCGCTGCCACCCAGCGACTATGTGCCGTTCCGCGCCCTGTTTCGGGATATGGCAGAACCCGTCACCAGGCCAGCCACGGCATCGGGTGGGCTCATCAATCCGCATATCGACCGCACGCTGTTCGAAACCATGGTCCGCTTTGAAATGCGGGCCGGTGCGACAGAGGCAGATGCCCGCAAAAGCGTTGCGTCTGCACTCAATCAGGTCGCCGTTTAGGCGGCATGATTAAGGACTATACTAAACCAGCCTGCATCTCGTAGCGCTCACTCTGTTGGGTGCTACGTTAACCGTCTGGCTACAGTGACTTTCTGGAGCCTAATAGCGAATTCGCGGAAATGTCACGGAAAACCATGAAACAACGCCAAACACATCTGTAGGTATTAAAAGAAGCGTGCCAACGATGGGGTGTGCGAAGGCAACAACAATTGCCATAGCACCAAAAAAAAGCATGCCTAAGCCAGTTACAATCGCCAGCATCGGGATCCCTGAATTGTACATGACAGTTTCCATTTTCGAATTGTTAATTGTGAGATATCTTTTTAATTATAATAAAGTAATAAAAAATAAAGAATGATGTTTTGCGTTAAAACATCCGTTGTTTTTGCGGTTTTATCGATGAAACAACGATAAAAAAGAACTTTGGAATGATTTTCATGTTGTTTTTATCGGATGAAAACCACAATAACTAGAATCTGGAAATTTTTTAATCACGAATATTTAATCTCGGGCTGCCTCACATAATCCGAATTGAAAGTTCTTGATACTCGCCCACCGGGCGTATATTCACAATGGATATACAAATATGGAGGATGCCATGCTGACCCGCACAACACTGTTCCTTTCGAACCGCTCTCAGGCCGTTCGTCTCCCCAAAGCTGTCGCCTTCGACAGCACCCTGAAAGACGTGGTGATCATCCCAGACGGTGCACGCAGAATTATCGCCCCGGCCGATGCCACGTGGGATGATTTTTTCACAGCACCTGGCACTGACCTGCCAGAGCGTATCCAGCCCGGCATGCAGGAGCGCGAAAGCTTCTGATGTTACGTTATCTGCTGGATACAAACTTCTGCATTCGTGTTCTACGTGACCGGCCTCAAGGTCTGCGTGAGCAGTTCAATAATCACGCTGAGGCACTCTGCATCTCAGATGTCGTATTATACGAACTGCTCTACGGTGCCGAGAAAGCCCAGAACCCGCCTAAAACCCGCCGTGAAGTCGAGCACTTTGCCGCGCGCCTGTGTGTCCTGCCATTCGATGACGCCGCAGCCGCGCACACCGCCGAGATCAGAGCCGATCTCGAACGGCGCGGCTGCACGATCGGTCCCTATGATCTGATGATCGCCGGCCACGCACGGAGCCGAGGCCTTATTGTCGTAACCGGGAACCTGCGCGAGTTTACCAGAGTGAACGGCCTGCGCTGTGAGGACTGGACGGCCGATTAGGGGGGGATTACGGAAGGTCTGCTTCTAGGCACGAGGATTGGGATGAAGACATTCCTACCAATTCCGTGGCAGTTCAAATCAAAGCATCAATCTATCTGGTCCACGCAGTGCAATGACGGCTTTTGTTTTAAGAATTTCTTTTAGTCAGATAATTGCCGAAGTGATCATTGGCACCTCCCTCGCACGGGGTTCGGGGTAGCCCTTTTAAGCAGACATAGAAGCTAAAGTCGCACAACACCCGCAAAATTGAAAAATTTTTGAGTATCTGGCAAAAGAAAAAATATTCATGGAATAATTAGAGTCAGATATGTTGATAGAATATATATTATTCAAGAACGGGCCTAAAGCTGAGACTCCCCCGCTGGAGCTTACTCCGGGGCGGATGACGGTGTTTGTCGGCCCTAATAACGGCGGAAAAAGTGCGGCTCTTCGCGACATCAATAACGAATTTTTCTTTAAGAAAACTCACGAACAGCATGTAATTTCGGAGGTAAAATTCGCAAATATTACAAGAGAATGCGCAGAGAAAAAACTTTCAAAATTCCGCATTCCCGAAGCCGGACAAACACCCGATCGGCAGATATTCATGCGTAGAAATATCGGCCGTCAGGAGGTCAATGAAAACTGGCTTCTCAATGATCTATTGAATCGGTTCAATCAGAACCCTCGCGATCCAAATTGCAATCAAGAATATATTTCTCAACATCTATTAAGTATGTTCGCGCTCAATTTAACTGGCGAGAGCCGCTTGGGACTTGTAAATAAATCTAAGGCACAAAAACTGACCGATCCTCCCCAGACGACGATTGCAGCTTTATTTCAAGACGATGCTCTTCGACATACCCTATCGAATATTATCTATGATTCCTTCCAGATGCATCTCGTGATTGATGCGACCGATATGGGCTCATTCGCATATGCATTGTCAGAAACGAGGCCTCCTGCAGAAATCGAGCGTTCTTTTACGGATGAGGCCATTGAATTTTTCCGGAATTCGCACTCCCTTTCCGCATCAAGTGATGGGACAAAGGCGTTTGTCGGCGTGCTGTCAGAGGTTATTGCAGGCGATGTGGAAGTCCTCATTATTGATGAGCCGGAAGCATTTCTACATCCCGGCCTCGCCTACACGCTGGGCAGGCAGATAGGGCTCAAAATCAGCGTAGACAAACAGCTTTTCGCTGCGACGCACAGTCCGCATTTTCTGATGGGCTGCTTGTCAGCGGGCCTAGCGACCGATGTTGTGCGCCTCACGCATCGGGCAGGAAAAGGAACGGCACAGCTACTGCCTGCGGCACGGCTGTCACAAATGATGAATGATCCTCTGCTACGTTCTGTGGGGGTAGTCTCAGCCTTATTTTATGAATCTGCTGTAGTTGTTGAGGCGGACGCCGATCGCGCATTCTATGAAGAAATCAACAATAGAATAAATCTATATTCGTCGCCAAGCATCCGCCATGCAATATTCCTCAATGCTCACAACAAGCAAACGGCCTCAGAAATCGTAGCGGAGCTACGCCAAGTCGGAGTACCGTCAGCTCTGGTGGTTGACATCGACTGGATCAAAGAAGACGGGCAGGTCTGCACCAAGTACTTCAATGCTGCTGGCATACCGGAAGGACTGCGACAGGGTCTCCGAAACACACGTCAAACCGTAAGATCATATCTTCACGCTGCCGACCCTGATTATAAAAGACGGGGGGGAATTGCCCTGCTGAGCGGCGATGAGCTTGCGACTGCGATAGCTTTTTTCAACCAGATGGAATCCTACGGCTTGTTTACGGTGCGCTCCGGAGAGCTTGAATCATGGCTCCCTCATTTGCAGTGTAACCGTAATAAGTCTGTCTGGTTGGGCGAAATGTTTACCGCTTTGGGATCGGACCCGTCCCTTGAATCGTACGTCAAACCGGGAGAGGATAATGTGTGGAAATTCTTACGCAACATAGCGGCTTGGGTTTCAAACACCGATAGACTGGGGATGGGAACCTTGAGTTGCTGAGCGGATGTACAATCCCTTTCCTGACCGGAAGTGTTGAAACCCTCACATCCGCCACGCCCGCTTCGAGGAAGCATGAGTCTGCGCTTCGACGTCCGCAACGAGGCGATTGCCGCCCGTCTACTCCGGCATCACTGAGCAGACGGGCAGTTCAGGGGAGGGAGAAGTGGAAGATATGATTCAGGAAAAGTTGACAGTATTAACAGATAGGCGGAGACTATTACTTATACAAATTTTGGTAAATTTGATTATGGTCAACAGAACTATTGAATAGTTTTTCTCAACTCGCTCATTCTATACACACGAACCTGGATCGGAATATTCCATTCGCTTATAATGGCTGAGAATTTGACTTCAATGCGAGAGGTATTGGCTTCTGCATCCCCGTCACAGACGATTGCTAGAATAAACAGTGTTCCACGCTTTGTAACGTCCGGCAGGGAATTATAGTAGGAAGTAAATGTTTCCTTAACGCGATCTATATTTCCTATAGAAGTAAATCCTTTCCTAGTATACTTCACTTCTACAATGACTTGGTTATTCCCGTCTTTTGCAACTGCATCAAACATAATACTTGGCATTGCTGCGGGGCTGACATTACGAGCGAACTGCGTCCTGCGCTTGGAAGCCAAACGGGTAATAACGAGATCTTCAGCAAGTGAAGCTTGAGCTGCTATCTGTCCGTATGAAGGTCTAGAGATGAAATCATGGTTATCACGTATGGGTTCAGAAGCTGTCCCATTTGTAGAAATTAAATCTGAAGGCTGCGCCGCCTCTTCCGTATTACGATCAGCTCCTGCTTCCTCATTAAGTTTTTGCGCACGTAATTGAGGCGAACCCGGCTTGAATGACGCAAAGAGATTCTCATCCTTAAAATCGGATGGAGCATATAGAACATAATTTTTATTATAAAGAACTATAAAAAAAGCAACAACAAGCAATAATGGAAAAACCATAATAAACCATACGTAGACTTGTTGCGTATCTTTTTCTAATAATGGAAGAACAGCTGTGCCACTAACCTCTGCAGTTCCTGCAAATATGGCAATAACAGTAAGCGGATTCTTTACATGAGCTATTTTTTCGGTCACACGAAACATGCCTTTCCGTCTTAATCTCGTTACAGCTGCCACTGCATAAAAAAAAATTCAATCCCACTTACACAGAATAAGATTTATTACGATGATGATCATATCTAATATGAGACAGTAAGCATTTTGAATGATTGTACGGAAGGCAACTCCAGCCTGAAAGTCGACGATATAGTTCAAATACGTCGCTGAAGAAGGCTCCATCAAGTTTGAGCGGTCTGCAACCGCCCAAGAAGTGATCCTGCTATTTGGCAACTGATGTGTCTGCCATCAATGCGAGATACGATGTCGTCGGTTATGTCCACTTCTTGGAAATTACCAATCTTGATTAAACGACCGACATGAAGGCGTCTGCGGACAGGCAGTTCAGGGGGGCGAGCAGAATGTCTGCTTTGGAACGCTCAAACGATGTTTTCTGCCACTCATTCAACCGTATGTGACGGCCGCTATGCGCCCATTTCTGATATTTGGTAAGTTCTGGCTATTCTTAATAACGGAACATTAACGGTCGGTCGATTATCAGATCAGGATGATTGGATAATTAAGTAATTTCGGCACAATTGTGTCGAAAACCAGAAGATGATGATAATCCACCGCTGACTGCCTTCTTTACCACCCCAAAAACCACTGATTGATGATAAATTGGCGAGAGAGGCTACAAGTCAAACGGTAAAGTAACGTATCTGGCACCCCATGCCCTCATCTGTCTGGCTGCAACCGTCATATTCAGGTTATGAATCCTGCTCTTAGAAATTTGCCATAGCAGCAATGCGAAACGTTCGGGGGGCACTTAATGTAAGATTGTTATAGCCGCCGGAGTTCCAGTAGCGCGCACCCGCGACGTTATCAACGTTCAGATAAAGGGTGATTTTCCCCTTCTCCGATGCTGGGTTCCGTATCGCGTAGCGAACTCCCACATCCAGCCTCGTCCATCCGGGAATACTCCGGCGGGGAGCAGGATTTTCAATATATTGAGAACTTGTATAGATAACGTCTGCCGTAACCGCGAGCTCCTTAACGAGCGGCAGGCTGTAATCCAACCCCATATTGAAATTCACGGGCGAAACATTAGGAGCACGTTGCCCATCGTAAAGACCACCCTGCGTTTTTTTTAAGACCGGATCAATTAACATCAATCCACCAACAGTACGAAGACCGTGGACGATCTCACCTGCGATATTGAGCTCCAGTCCACGATTGCGCTGTTGTCCGTTCAGCGACATGACATTGGAAGTCAAATTATAAACCGTACTTGGTTGAGTAATCTGAAACACATCAAATGTAACGATGAATTTTTTTATGTCTGCCTTAATTCCCACCTCATACTGGGTTGACTTATAGGGTGCAAAGACCTCCCCTGCATTGGCATAGGTTGAACCGACGGTGGTTCCCTGCTGAATCCCCTGTATCCAGTTGCCGTAGACCGAGACATTCTTGAGAGGCTTGAACACAGCCATAACTGCCGGACTGATGGCAGTTCTGTCATAACTGCTTGTGACTATTCCAGTGGTCGTATTGTAGTTCGTCGACTGCACTCGCTGCACTCTTAAACCAGCTGTGATCTGGATGCGCTTTTCAAGTGCGGAAAGTGTGTCGGCAAATGCCAGGCTGGATAGGGTCGAGCCCGATGCCTTGGGAAGGTGATGCGGCACCGAAAGAGTGGGGGCCGGGATGCTCGTTTCATTATAGATATTAACGACAGATCGAGAGGCCGCGTAAGCGTAGGACTGGTTTGTGGTCTGATCTAGCCTGTTGGCCGAAAACGCCAGAACCTGCCTGACAGGGCCAGTCTTCAGATCGGCCCGCATGCCGAGATCAGCCGTAATCGTCCTGTAGTCAGCCGTGTTCACGATCGGCAAGGAAGTGCTTCCGTTTCCCTGCCGATCACTCACCGTGATGGAGGCGGGATAGATTCCTTCAAAATGAGTCTGATGCACGCCGACACTGCCATAGGCGGTAACGTTACGGAAGAGGTCTGCCTCTCCCCTAAAGACACCAAAAATATCTTCGGTTTTTAGATAACTCCATGAATCGTCTATATTTCGTCTGACATGCGAAGCATCGGGAACAGGCACGCCGGATGCAAGAGCCAGATAGGGAATAACCCCCGTGATTTCGCGGTGCTGATAGCCGAAATCTGTCGCGAGACGAACGTGCCTAAGGCGTAGATCAACGCTTGCTGACGTAAGAGCGGTCTTCAGGGCGTTGTGCTCGATCGCCGTGGGACCGGAACGGATCACCCCATTAAGGCGAACCCCGAGCTGTTTTTGACGACCAAAACGGCGTCCGACATCGGCATGTCCGCCGAATTGCAGGTCAGATGTATAATCCGTGCCGACTTCCGTAATTGGCGTGTCATGCGCGCGTTTCGGCACGACATTAACGGCCCCGCCAATCGCTCCGTCAGGCGACATCCCATTCAGAAGTGCGCTTGGCCCTCGTAAAACCTCTACTCGTTCGGCGAGTTCGGACATTATGGAGGTGCTGGACAGCATACCGTACATCCCACCGTAGGACGTGCTGCCATTGCCGACATTGAATCCGCGGACCTGAAATTGTTCCTGACCAGCTGACCCCGTGCCCCACGAACCTCTGACCGAGGGATCATCCTTCAGCGCATCGCGGATGTTCCTGATCTGGCGGTCCTGAATGAATTTTGCCGTGTAGCTCGTTTGGTTGAAAGGGGTGTCCATCACGTCGTGGTTCCCGAGCATGCCGAGTTGACCACCACGCGCCACCTGTCCGCCCGGGTAGGTCGTCGACAGATTACCAAGGACAGCTGTCGACGGAGATCGCGCCTCAGACATTGTTCCGGCAACACGCACTGGACCAAGCATGATGGTCGCACTGTTGTTTGCCAAAGAGACGATGATCGTCCTGGCATCCTGAAGGCGCCAAGTGAGCCCACGACCTTCAAGAAGCTGCCCCATAACCTGGCTGAGCGTCAGCCTTCCTGAGAGTCCTGGTGTCTTTTTCCCCGCCACGGCAGCTGACGGAAAAAATATGTGCATACCGCTCTGATCGGCTGCTTGCGTAAGAGCGTGATCCAGATCTCCTGCGGCCAGATGAAACTCTATATTGTGCTCGGCCTGCGACTGCGCCGACGCCCTATCGAAGCCTACGACAGACAGCCCTGCTGTTGCCGTGAGCGCCAGATGACGAACCATACGCCGCGTCGCCTTTGTTACGACCATACTTTCCACCTCAAAATTGACGCCTTCTCAGAGCAGGTTGCAGCACTGAGTTAAGACTGCCTCTTAATTTCAAGGACGTTTTTGCAGCGCCGACTTGCAGTGGGTGAGCAGCAAAAAAGATGTCGACCAAGAAAAGCTGTTCGTGGTCAGTGAATCATAAGCAGATATGGAAGGCGCGTGATCCGCGCACCGGCGGAAGTTTCGAGCGCCGTGAGTAACGCCTCGTTATCATCGATATCAAAGACACCAGTGATTTTCATCTCTCGCAGTCTGTGACCGATGACCAGTATGCGGCTGTGGCGATAACGTCCGAGTTCCAAAGCGACGGTAACCAGAGCCTTCTGGTTGAAGATCAATTTGCCACGTGTCCAGGACGTCAAATCGGCCATATCCACGGGGACGGGCGCGCTAACAATGCCATCCCCATAACGGACAGACTCCCCGGCCTCGACCCGTTGCTCACCTTCACCATCACGAACGGCGACAGCACCCGTCTGTACAGAAACGTTTGTTGTCGCGCCATCCCGCTTTACCGCGTAGACGGTTCCAAGAGCTTCCGCCTCGCCATTGCCGGAACGAACCACAAAAGGACGCATCTGGTCTCTCACCACGTCAAAAAGTGCCTCTCCCGCATGGAGAATGACGCTGCGCTGCCTTTCCGTGAATTCTACCGATAATGAAGTGGCAGTATTCAGCCAGATGCTTGATCCATCTCCAAGCCGGATCTGCCGCCGTTCTCCCACGGCGGTATGATAGGTAGCTAGCAGGGCCGTTATGGACGACAGAAAAGCAGGCCCTGCGATCCAGGCGGTGATACCGGCGACAAGAGAAGCGCCTAAAGCCCGTCGTCCCAATCGCCGCGCCCGTTGCTGATAAGGAGGAGCCGCGAGAGCATCCCCCATGATCTGATAATCTCCTGCTGCCGTTGTGTTCCCGCTCTGCCCGAACAGAATTTCGGCTTCCCGAGCAGCCTCTTCATGCGCTGGCGAACGCTGGCGCCATTCCGCGTAAGCGTTACGATCCGTGTCTGAAGACCGCCCAGAATGCAGGACAACGAGCCACTCGATCGCTTCATCGCTCAGCGCAATATTCCGCGGTGTGCGGTGATGTATCCATCCGCGTCCAGCTTCAGCCATATAACTGGCTCTTCATCCGGGAGAGTGGCGCGTGCTCTATCGTTTCGCGCTTCACCACACTCATTTTATTACCCCTCATAACCAGGACGATGGCAACAGGAAAAATTTGCAGTCTCAACGAGAAGTTTTATTCTTCACCTTGCTTTATGTGATCACGGCAGTGTCGCATGGCTTGGACGATGTATTTCGCGACCATGCTTTCGCTGACGCCAAGGCGGGCCCCGATTTCGACATACGACAGCCCATCTACTCGCAGCATAAGAAATGCCAGACGGACTCTTACCGGGAGTTCCACCAACGCAGCATCCAAACGGGCCAACCGATCTCGATCAATAGCGTGCTGTTCCTGCGATGGCGTCTGATCGGAAATATTCTCGTCTGGCTCCTCATTTGCAAGCCAGGTCGCCCGTCTACCTGCCCGACGATGCATGTCCAATGCCAGATTTCCAGCGACCCGAAAAATGTAAGCCTTCTCATTCTCAACCACAACGTCCGCCGCCTTAGCTAGGCGCACATATGTGTCGTGAGCAAGATCGGCCGCGTCATTTATATCGCGGGTGCGATGAAAGAGAAAACGCAGCAAATCCTGATAGTGCCGCTCGAAGCTCTTTGTCAGGCGGCTCCTGCGCTCTGTCATTCTGATCACCGTCATGCACACCAAGTGCGTTCTTGCAGCCTTGATGGTCTGCAGTTAAGAAACGTTCTTACCTTTGTGTCATACTAGGTGGTTCGTCGCGCGGCAAGTACCCTTGTCGGACGTAAATAATCCGGCCACAACTGTCGAAATCTGTCGAAATTCCTTAATTAGGAGAATCCCGGCTTCCAAACCGCCAAACCCCACCAAAGTGTCTTTATTCAGGTTACAAGGAGTCCCTTAATTAGGTTAAAACAAGCACGGCTCCCGGCCGGACTTGTTTCATTACGATAATTCACTCCATGGCCACCTTGGCGGGAAAGCGGAATGTCCGCAATGGAATAGAACGAGGTGAACAGCGGACATAATGGCAGCCCTAGAGGAAAGACCAACCCCTTTCCTGGTCGGATGTCATCACTCTTCCAGCCGATGTTATCGGAAAATGCGATGTGAATAATGCCGCGTTATGTTCGAGAGCATAATTCAAAGCCCATTTGCGCGATATGATGGCTATCTGAGGATCTGCATCAAAAACGGCACTCCACTCCGGAATACACACCTGAATGGGGTGATGCATGACATCACCCGTGAAGAGCGCACGCTCCATACCTGATTTCAGCACAAGAGACGCGTGATGGGGCGTATGCCCAGGTGTGGGGTGAAAGGAAATTCCTTCAAGAACTTCGGATCCGTCTACGTCAATCTGATCCGCAAGATCCGCCGAGATAATCGGATCAACGCTATCAATGCGTGTCATGAAACTGGTTTTATTACGGGCACTATCATGAGCTGGATTGCTGAAAAAATCATATTCGGCTCTAGAAAAGACATATCGGGCATTCGGGAAGGTCGGAACCCAGATGCCATTTTGCAGGCGTGTGTTCCACCCGACATGATCGACATGCAGATGGGTGAGAAGAACAAAATCGATATCTTCTGGCCGGACGCCAGCGCGCATCAGATTTTCAAGCCACACGGTCTGCAAGTGATCGAAATACAGAGCAGCAGGTCGAGCCTTGCTATTCCCGGCCCCCGTATCCACAAGCATGTTCCGACCGCGATCCTTGATGAGCCAGCTATGAACGCTCAAAAGAGCTTTCGTTTCTGAAGCATCCAGCGTTTCAGACAGATCAGGATAGACCTGAAGTGCCGTTGCATCATCCCAGTCAGGAAGCAACTGTTCTGGAGTGAGTGCTGCCAGCGTCAGATCCTGTATTTTTAGTATGCGGGCATCTCCTACAGCATACCACTGAAGATCGTTCATAATCCCAAGGCTCTCTTTTCGTTTTTATTTCTTAAAAAACACAGCGCTGTCGTCATGAAGGGAAAAGAGATTTCAATTCTTGCGGGAGTTTGCCTGTTGCATGGTTTGACAGGCACCCGAATAGTGGGTCCCATTCTTCAATGCGCAGATCACAAATCAAACCTTCGGATGCAAAGGGATCACCGGCAATCATCGCGTCAATCTCTTGCCGATTGGCGCCTTTCATAATCAGAAAGCCGGAGCGCAATGAGGTCCCTTTCAACGGACCGGAGGCCAGCAGGCTGCCTTCCTGAATAAGGCGCCTGAGATACAACACGTGTGCTGCGACATGCTGTCCCCATCCCTCGCCGTCAGGGTGGTCCATGCGCACAAGATAAACAGGCATTTCGAAAGTCTCCACCAGAACTGGACTTGCCAATCACTCGAAGCTTTCAGCATATTCATCTTTTTCGCTGAATAAATTGTCGATATGATACATCAGTCACAACTGAGGATGATGAATGCTTGACCGGTTAACCAGCATGAAGATTTTTATCAAGGTCGTGGAATTAGGGTCCTTTGCTGCGGCCTCCCAGTATCTGACTTTGTCGCCGCAGATGGTCGCCAAGCATATAGAGGCTCTGGAGCATCACCTTGGTGCTCGCCTGTTGCATCGAACGACACGTCGGCAAAGTCTGACTGAAACAGGACGCCTCTATTGCGAGCAATGTCGGCTTGTTCTGCAGGCTGCTGAACGAGCTGACAGTCTGGCAGCCAATACGCTTGGCACACCCCGCGGCACATTATCTGTCAGTGTACCCGTCACTTTCGGGCGAACAGTATTCCTGCCATTTGTTCGTAATTTTCAAAAAAGATACCCAGAAATTCAAGTCCATTTGTCACTGACAGACCAACTGATTCACCCCACAATGGACGGTCATGAGGCTGTGATCCGAATTGGTGAACTTGAGACGGACCTTACAGTGGTCAGTCGTCCTTTGACGGCCTATCGTCGGGTCATCTGCGCAGCTCAAACCTATCTGGAAAAACACGGTTTTCCAGGGCAGCCCGAAGATCTGATGCGCCACGAGTGTCTCGTGTATGAAAATTCCGGCGGTCCTGTAACGACCTGGCACTTTTCTCAAGGCAGCGTTACGCGGCCAGTCACCGTCTCCGGGCGGATAATCAGTAATGATTCAAGTGTTCTGCATTCTGCAGCACTCGCTGGCGATGGCATTCTGCTGGGTTACGAGCAGGCCCTGCTTACAGATATTAAAAGCAAACGGCTTGTCCGGCTTATGCCGAGGTGGACAGTTCCGGACAGACCCATGCACCTGCTCTATAACGCAGGTCCTGTTATGACACCAAAGCTGCGGGTCTTTGTGACCGAGCTTCAAGAGGCTTTCCAGCCTTAAGCCTCTTTTCGACGGTAGGGTGCCTGCCTCCTAAGCTCAGTTGGCGATCAGTTTCTGTTCACCATCCCTGTTCAGTCGGAAGAACAAACAATTCTGCAACATCCATACGTACAGGTGATTTCAGAGCAAAAAGAATACTGTCTGCTATGTCCTCGCCTTCGAGAAAGGTCATGGACGCTGCAAGATCATCCATCTGTTTGCGGTAATCAGCATCTGTAATGTGGTCATAAAGCTCTGATTTTACGGCTCCCGGCTGAATGCAGGTAACGCGGATATTATGCTTTGGTCCGATCTCCATTCTGAGGCCGTCTGAAAACGCTGTTACCGCAGCCTTGGTGGCGCAGTAAACGGCGAGACCCGTAAAGACTTTCCGGCCTGCAATCGAGGACATGTTGAAAATATGGCCCGCATGCTGTGCGATCATCTGCGGAAGAACGGCTGCCGTTGCATTAAGAACACCAGATATATTGACGTCCACCATCTGCTGCCATTCGTCCACTTTCAGGCTGTCAACGCTGGATAGGGGCATCAGGCCCGCATTGTTGACCAGAACATCAATCCTTCCAAATTGGGCGATCAAGCTCTTTGCCGCTTCTTGACACGAGACAAGATCAGTAACGTCCGTCACCAGAGGAATGGCTCGACCGCCAGCCTTGGTAATTTCACTAACAAGCGTCTCCAGGCGATCATGACGACGTGCCGCCAGGCCAACTGTCATTCCTTCTGCTGCAAGTTGGCGCGCTGTTGCCGCACCAATGCCACTGGATGCTCCGGTCACCAGAGCAATTTTTCCTGCAATATTCACAATCTTCTCCACACGACGAGCCTTCAATCGGCCTTAATTGTCGAAGGAGGTGTAAATTATGCCAGAAGATATCTCGCATGGCTTCTTGCTGAAACTATTGTAATTTTGCGCTATAGATAGTCGCGCAAAGAATTGAGAGAGTGTAGCAGATGGTTTTGTCCTGCCTTCCTTCTCGGCGTGCTGCCAGTTTGACACTGGAGCAACGTCTCCCCGGGAAGAAAGTCGCGCAAAGTAAAGGGGATGTCTGGAAGGATGTTGACGTCCAGATATTCACTCGCCCGGTACAAAAAGACGAAATTCTTGTACCTGCCGTCGCAGAACCCCTGCTTGTTTGGGTTATCCGCGGAGAAGCAAATGTCGAAGAGCGTGAACTGGCAGGGACTTGGCAGCAGAGCAAGGCAAGAGCAGGAACATTTTACCTCACGCAGACGGACACACCCTATCTGATGCGTTGGCAGGGCAAGGAAGACACTTGTTTTGAGGTGTTGCATCTCTATCTTGGACTTGAGCTTGTCGATCGAGCTGCCATGTCATTAAATCTGAATTCATCCCGTATTCGAATGTGGGATGTTTCGGGCGGGGAAGATGCTTTCATATCAGGAATTTTGAGTGGTCTGATAGCTGAAATGCAATCTTCCGTTATTGCAAATCCCTTATTTGTAAATGGCCTTCTGGAAAGTCTGACAGTTCATCTTTTAAGACAGTATGCTGATACCAAGGCTAAGATAAAGCTACGATCCACTCTCTTGCCCACATGGAAACTGCGTAAAGTTCTTGATCATATGGAAGCACATCTGGCTGAACCATTTGATTTGGATTGTCTCGCTGCTTTGTGTGGCATGAGCCGTTTTCACTTCAGTCGCTCATTCCGTACAACCACGGGACAACCCCCCTCTGGTTGGTTCATGCAGCGCCGCGTCCAGAAAGCATCAAAAATGCTTCGTAAGACCAATCTTTCCATTATCGAGATTGCCTTGGAGATCGGATACAACAATCCAAGTCACTTTGCTCAGGTCTTCCGCAGAGTGACAGGTGTCAGTCCTCGTAATTATAGAAAACTGTAATCACTCTATGAATAAGGTTTCAGAAAAGACCTTGGTAAAAAAGTTCACCTAAATACAGTCCAATTCCGAAGACCGCATGAGCGCTGATACTGAGAAATAGTCCTTTTCCAGGATTGGGAGCCCTAAGCCCAAAAAAACCGCCGCCCAGAGCAGGTTTCATAAACAGAAAAGGGGCTAAAAGGGTAACAAGTCCGAAGAGCAAACCATTTAACAATGTGGGGACTGTCTTTGCTATAACCACCACAACACTGAGGTACAGTGCGGCATAAGCAGCACCAATCAGATAATGAAATGCCCAGCCAACAGGTGCTTCTCCTTTCAGAGAGGGTCTTTTTCCAATCATTGGGTCATAGATTCTGCCGTCGCGCCACCCTATGACCCAGCGCCCCGTGACGGGCCAGTTGGCTGCAGGAATTCCAGTCAATGGTTTCTGGGCTTGTTGCCAGATATCGGATACAGCAGTCGCCACGACGCCGACGGTCAGAATTTCGAGCAAATTCATACAGCATGTCCTCGAAGTAAGAGTGTTCGCACACACTTTCATGTCACTTTTCGAGTTTCATGATATACTCACGAAACCGCACTCTAGCAACACATGAAGTTACATGAGACAAGATAACAGATTATCCTGTGTGCTCCACGTACTCCTGCACATGGCAGAAGCAGGTGGCCCCATGACGTCAGAAGCCCTGGCTCGCGCCCTTAACACTAACCCCGTGGTTGTGCGACGTCTTATGGGCGGTCTGCGTGAGCATGGATATGTACACTCCGAAAAAGGACATGGCGGCGGGTGGACGCTTTCATGCCAGTTGGATCAGGTAACGCTGCGGGATATTTATGAGGCTCTTGATGCCCCAAGATTATTCGCCATAGGGAACCGGAGTGTGGAGACTGAGTGCCTTGTCGAAGAAGCCGTTAACCACGCCATGAGTGGCGTCCTGGCCGATGTTAAGGCCCAACTTCTCGCGCGTTTTGGCCAGATTACACTTGCAGCACTTCATGCTGACTTCCATCAGAGGCTAGCAGAACGGCATGCTCCGGCCACGCTCTGCAAGTAAACCAAGGGGCGAATGGCTAGCATTGATGCAGAGCTTGTGTCTCCCGGAATTCAGATGTCGCAAACAGTGAGTGGTTTAAGCTACATGACGTTGCTGGCGTTTTAGCCAGGTCATGACGTCGGTTACTTCAATGCCCTGTAAAGCGTTGAAAGTCTGTTTCTTGTCCCATGCCACGCCAGTATCGCGTGCGAACGCAAGACGATATTTCCGTATTCCGTCATCAGGGTGTGCGGCGACTTCTGCGCGTAGCCTATCCATATCCCACAGTTCCCGAATGACAGGGCGGCCAAGATAGTGCTCCATCTTTTCGGCGAGTTGAGCGTAGGAAAACGTATCCCCGGCAACGTAAACCACCTCATGCTTTCGGGGCGTCTTTCCACTGAAGACCGTTGCGGATCACATAAACTATCCCGCTCAGAACACGCCGGTCATCCACGCATGGCACTCTATGCGCCAGAGAAAAAAACGGCTCAATCCGTTCCATCTGGCTCTCAGACAGCAAAGACATGTCACTCACAGCATCACCGCCGTCGGTAAGCCAGTGAATCACAACGTCTCGCTCAATTCAATGAATTAACAGGTCCTGAGCCTAAGGCTGGCACGCCCGCCCAAGCGATATAAACCCTCGTATCGCGCTTGAGTGCACCGCGTTAGGCTTGCACCGGTGGTGCGGGGCCTTCGTCGACTGGCGCAGCAAAGCACCCAGCAAGTGCGGGGCTACGACTGCCCCAGTCCTCCGGCGGTACTCGCCAGAATCTCGGCCAGGGAACATGGCGTGCCTCCGGTCAAACGCACAATGTCACCGCTGACGATGTCGTAGGCGCCACGTGCCTGCCGCGTCTTCATCGATACCACGGCATCGGCAACAAACTCAGGCAGACCCGTTTTGAGCAACCCGGCTCGCAATACCTCGGGGGGCATCACGTTCAAGGCAAACGGCCGATGAATGTGCTGCGCGACCAGCCTGCACACCGCTTTACCGCGCAGGGTTTCAGGGCCTGTCAGCTGATATATGGCGCCCTCGTGGCCCTCGCTGGTCAATGCGGCGGCGGCAGCTTTGGCCACGTCGCCGCGCGAAACGAAACTGACGCGGCTATCATCAAGCGCCGCAAGCCCGCCTGCCGTTAAAGACATCCGCACCTCTTCGACCAGCGTCTCGGAAAAATAGCTCATACGCAGTATCGTCCATGCGGGGATCGCGCTCTTAATCAACGCCTGCTCACTGTGCCAATACGCCGCGCCAACGGCGGACTCCCCCTCACGCTGCGTCCCGGTTGCCGACAACAGGAAGACGTGACCGACCTGGGCCTGTGCAGCGGCATCCACGGCTGCCAACATCTGGCGCGAACGAATCCCCGGCCGCAGATCAGCCCCTGGAATCAACAGCAGGCGATCCAAGCCCTGATAGGCCGCCACCAATGTCTCGGATTGGTTGTAGTCGCCCAAGCGACCTGAGTAGGTTCGATCGGTCTTGGGGGTGCGCGAAATCGCCACCATATTTTCGGCCGCAACCGTTTCCGCCAACGCCTGAACAACTGCGTTACCGAGCTGACCGCTGGCACCGCTCACACCTATTTTCATCATCAGATTCCATGGTTATTTATGGTTCTTTAGGTTAAATTTGTTCCTAGTGGCTAACAAGTACGCATGAATTCATGCGTCAAGAACACCCAGGTTCCTGTCGCCCCAAGGAGTAGCAATGGAAAATGTAGAAGCTGAATGTCGCGGCCTAGCAGAGGTGATTGCACGCATTGGCGACAAGTGGACGGTCATGGTCTGTGGCCATCTCTCAGAAGGCACCCATCGTTTCAATGCGTTGAAGAACCGCATCCCCGGCATCTCGCACCGGATGCTGACCATCACCCTGCGCGGGCTCGAACGCGATGGACTGGTGGCTCGCAAAGCCTATGCTACCGTCCCGCCGAAGGTTGAGTACTGTCTGACCCCATTGGGGCAAAGCCTGACAGAACCTCTGGCAGCCCTAGCAAGTTGGGCACGCGAGAACCGGCCCGCCCTTGAACAGGCCCGCGCCGCATTTGATCGTCGTGCCGCGCAGGACTGAACTGGCGTTGAGGTGTGATGAAGCGCCCCGTCAATCAGCGGGGCATGCGGGGCATCATTCCATCAAGTAGCGCCACTTCACCATGCACTCGCCCAACTGTTTATCCCAAGATGACGGTTCATTCTGCTGCAGTATAATTACCAATATGCGCAGCATCGTCAGGCACATGAACGGAAATTAGCTGGCAGACAGGAACAGCGGGGATGGCATACGCGAGTATGTCGGACTTGCCACGAGCATATTTCCGGTTTTGGAAATTCTTTATGGCGCCTTGTATGTCGAGGATGAAGGCAAAAGCCGACAAACAATTGTCGGCTTTTCCAGCTCTTACCCAACCCAGCCATGTACCCCTTTCCATGCCTCATTCAACAGCCTCCCGGCAACAGCCCGGTCTGACGCGGAGCCTTCCAGTGCCGGGTGTCGCAGAACAGCGTAGTAGATCTCGCGCATGTCCTCTGTAGTCGCGTCATCACGCATCCATCCGCAGGCCCGCAGCTGATTGATGACCTGACGGCTCAATTCGGCATGCCTGACCCGGAACGCTTCATAAGCCTCCTGAGTGTCCAGCTGCTCCGCCTCCCGTTCCACATGAATGAGGGGCAGCGCCCGTGCGACGATTTCTTCCACCAGCGGGTTACTCATGACCAACTCCCATATCATTTGAAGGCCTCACCACACGGCCTGTAGACCTGTTTGGCGTCGACGTCTGTGCCCTGCCCTGAAACAGATCCTTTTCAGCGCCCCTCTGCGCGACAAGCCTGTTGGCCCGCTCCGCCGCATCCTGCGCGATCAGCGCCTGACGCCGGAGATTCCGGCCCAGATCGTCCCATCGCTCAGTGGGGATTTTGCGCAGCAACACCGATGTCGCCCGGCTGCGTGCGCGTTCCCCTGGCTGTAGCTCATCCTCCTCAATCTCTTCCCGGTCCCGCTCACGACGGATCCACTCGATCTGGCCCTGCCGGATCTTCATTTCCTCGCCCGTCAGGTCAATGGCGACAGACTTGTAAGGATGCTTACCCATGTCACCCGCGACACGGTTCAGCAGATCCTCATACGTCACAGGCGTCTTGTCGCCCAGCGGTCGGGAAAACGTCTCCGCTTCCCGTACACATGCTTCTCCCACCATTGTCCATGACGCGTGGACATGCCGACTTTCCGCGACATAGGCCGTAAATCCCGTCATCGACGAACTCCCCCGTGGCAGCGCATTGATATGCTCGTCTGATGTCGCCCCCTGTGCAGCGTCAATCGTCATCGCATGTCCAAAGCCCAGCGCAATGCGGCCCGTCTGCCGATCCGCCAGAGAGTCCCACGGTACCATGCCCTCTGTGCCAGCGCGGTTCCTGAGGATCAGGCCCTTCTCCGTCCAGCCCAGCACATCGACAAAATCACCATTCGATCCCAGTTCCAGCCATCGTGACCCGTAGCTGCGCTGGGCGCGACACCGCACCTTGCTGAAAAGCCTCAGCCGGTCACCAACCGCAATCGGCAGGTCATAGATCTCACCCCGTTGATCGATAGCCGCACGAACGATCTCCTCTTTCCCGAGCTCGCCGCGTTCACGCAGCCGCTCACGCACGGCCATGCTGAGCGCCATGACGTCCTCATTCGTGGGAGCGGACATCGTAATGCCGCGCTTGCTCCCGGCCGCACGGAGCATGTCGCGGCGCTTGAGGTAGAACTCCGCAATCTGTGCGACAACCTGCGCGTGGTCGCCCCCGACCAGGCTGAATGTCCCATCGGCCCGCTTGAGGTCTATCGCCTTACGGGCACGTTGCGCGTCCTCGGCGTTCTGCTCTTCCTCCGATTTCGTCATGTCGCGGCCCGTTCCACGAAACAGACCCGCGATCATCCGGCCGCGCTCGGTTTTCTGACGGATCGTGCTCAACAGCTCAAACCGCACACCCGCAGGCACCGAACGCATCATCAGTTCCACGCTGTCGCCCGCTTCGATGGCCTGCGCTTGCTCACGGTCCGCGATGATTCTCATGGAAAAGCCAACCTCCTTTTGCAGCCGCAGGAGCTTGAGCATCTGGATCGGTGCGATCTGGCTTCCCTCGTCAATGATGAGAACCGAGTTAGGCGCAATCGCCAATCGACCCGCCTCAATCTCGCGCAAAAGAGGGGACAGTGCGACCGTACGCTCCACTCCGGCATCCTTGAGCGCATCCGCCTGTCGCCATGCCATGGCCGTACCGATAACCTGTCGCCCTTCCTCCTTCCAGGCCGTGACCAGAGGCGATAGGAGCGCCGTCTTCCCAGCCCCCGCCGCTCCAGTCAGAAACCCAAGTCGCCCCGCAAGCCCAAGGCCATAAATGGCCGCAAGCTGGGCGCGGCCGTGATCCGGCTCGCGGTCAAAATCCAGACCAGACGCCTCAATCGCCTTTTGCAGGGCCTCGCGCGACAACGCCCCGTCCGCATCGCGGGCCGCCAGCGCCACCAGTTCGGAGAACTCTTTTTCAACGCTGATCTGGAACTTGGAGGTCACGAGTTCACGCCCATGCAGCGTTTCCACCACAAGCGCGGTCTGTTCCCCTTCCAGCACAACGCCCCGCTGCAGAATCATGTCTCGGACATGATCCATGTCGCCAGCCTCTTGGATCCCCGCCGCAATCAGGCCGTGAGCAGCGTGCATCCTGAGCACGTCCAGATCGAGAACCGCATTGCTCTTGAAGTCTTCCGCAACCAGCCGGGCTGCAATCGCGTAGGCTTCCTCAAACCGCTCAGCATCGGTCTTCGTCGCATACACCGTATCCGTCAGCGCGGTCGTGTGCTTCCAGCCCAGTTCTTCAGCCTGCTCCCGCCAGATCTCGCGGTCGTTGCTGCCGGTATATTTCTTCGCCCTGTAGGCCAGATTGGCCTGATGCAGAACCTTGAATTTCTGGTCGGCCGACATCGTCTTCCAGTCGCCACCCTGTCGTGCGACAAACGCCTTGGCCTGCTTTTCGGCCTGCTTGCTCCGCTTGGAGAATGCCTCGCAGACCTCCTTGGGAATGTCGTCAATGACAATCGCCCGGCCTCGGGCATCCATGCTGACCTTGATCCCCAGTTCGCGGAGCAGCTGCGCAAGCTGTGCCTGAAAATACGCCCCGAAGATATGGGGCATCGTCTTCGTGATCCGGGCTGAATCCAGAGAGCCGACATGCCCGTCCGCTGTGGCCACCATGTTCAGCAGGATGTTGTGGATATGGGCCTGCGGATCACCCGGCACAGGAATTTCGACCGACGCCGTCGGGCCTGACGCGCCATCCTGAATCTGCATGGCGGGTCGGGCTGCGTAATGTCGGAAGGATACCCAACCGACCTCGCCCTGCTCCTCGACATGCACGCCATTCACCATCCGCCGCGCCCAACCCAGTTCCGCCGCTATGAGCCTGAGTGCCCGATCATTCGCCGTATGGATGGCGTGCCAGATCAGCGCCTGCTCGGCCTTCGTGGACGCGAACTCGGCCGCAAGTGTCACAGACTTGTCCGGCGACGCCGTGAAGTCGAACCCCGAGATCGAGCGCTTGCGGCCACCCGCCTTTCGGCCCGCCTGTCTGGCCGTCTTGTCGCCCTCAATGTCGTGCCACTCCTCGCCGGTATCGGCCCGCTTGGCTTCAAACAGGTTACAGAGGGCCTCATCAGACGGCGGGGCCGTCAGATCAATGCCCAGGGCGCGGGCTGCGAGCGGGCCAATGCCAGGCCCCCAGTCGCCACGCCCTTCGCGGCCGGTATAGTAGTTGTTAAGGCGTCCGCCCTTCTCCTGGCCGCTATCCGGCGACACCTCTGCTCCCGGCGCTGCATCCATCTGATGCTCACGCAGATAAGCCATGATGAGCTTCCCCGCCCCATCGGCGGAGAGTTTGCGGAACGTCATCATGGCGTGGCGTCCATTTTGGCAACCAGCGCCTGAACCACGGATTGCATCTCAACCGTGGCCTGTGTCTGGAGAGCAATCGTCTCCGCCAGCGCCTCCAGCGCTTTGGCTAGCCGGTTGCCCTCATCGTCGTCAGGGGGCGTCAGGAGCCCGATGATCGTGGTGATACCCTTTGTCGTCTGCTCCGCCTGCGTCTGCAGAAGCATCAGAATTTTCGTGTGTGCCTGCTGCGTGTCGCGCATCTGCGCCATCTCGGACATCTGTCTTCTCTCCGTGGTTAAACGGAGAACAGACTCGCACAGATGGTTGTGACGCCTGTTCGCGCTGCCTGACCGGCGCGCGCTAGTGCCCGGACGGGCAGCCGTCGCGCAATGCCGACGACAACACCGCCACGACCTGCATGACCGCCTCCCGATATGCGGCTGGTAGAGTGCCAATCCTCTGGGCATCGGCGGCTTCGATCGTCGCGATTTTCGCCGTGCGAACCATCGACGGAGAGGGAAGACCGGCCGCCCTGAAATCGGTGATGTCGATATCAAGCGCCCACCGCCTGTGGGCGGACGACGTGACCATCAGCACCCAGAGCAGATCGGGCGCCCCGGCAGACTGCACCACCCGTACGACAAGGGCTGGCCGATGCTGACGGACAGGACGGTTTGTATAGGGGAACGGAACCTTGATCAGGTCCCAGACCTCAAAGCCCGGCATAGGCCTGCTGATCCGCGACAGAGTTCCATTCGCTGAATGTCGCGAAGGGATCATCCTGCTCCGGTGTCGCCGAAACCCGGGTCAGGACGACCTGCCCGTTCTCTACGACATAACCAATCTCGTCACCGGGCTGCAGGCCCAATGCCTTACGGACAGACTGCGGAATGGTCGTCTGCGACTTGCTTGTGAGGCGGCTTCTGATCATGCCCGCAATGTAAGGAATTCCCTTACGCTCCGCAAGCATTCTGTCGCCAGCACGACATCCATCCGCCCCATACAACTCCATCAGGGTGCAAAGGCCCGCGACACGCCTTCAGCCCGATCAGCGACTGCTCTTTAACCGATAGGCTGACGCGCCGCAGGCGCGGCAAACGGAACGTTTGCATTTGTATATGGAGAAATCTTTTTGGTGATGATGAAGTGAAGTAGTCATGATGTAGTGCGCGAGCAAAGCTGATGCGTTATTGAGGTGGAAATGAAGGCATGTTATAGGGTGCTGGCGCGGCCTTAGATGAGCGCAGAGGACAGGGAACGGGTAAAATGTCGGCAACAAGCATCGGGATAGAGGGGGCACTGGAGGCGCTTGATGGTGCTGCTGGCGTCGCGTCTGTGCGAGCATGGATGGAGCGGCATCGCGAGGCGTTGCTGGCGCATCAGGAAGGCCGTCGGATCAACTGGCGTGCGCTGTGCGACTGGTTTGCTTCGGTCGGGCTGCTGAACGGCAAGGGCCAGACGCCCACGATCCGCTGCGCCCAGCTGACATGGTACCGGGTCGGGAAATGGCTTGAGCGACGCAAGGCACGCGCTGCGGAGCGACAGGCCGAAGCCCTGCGTCTCGAAGCGGAACGCGAGAGCGAAAAAGCGGCCATTCAGGCGGAAATCCGCCAGCGCCGCGAGGCGGAATCCGCCGAGCAGGCCGCCCTACGCGACAAGATGGAGCAGGTGGAACGGGATGTCGCGCGGCGCGTTCAGGCGCAGGCAGAAGCCCAGACCATCGCGCGTGCCGCACGCGACGAGCTGCCACCCAGCACGGACGTGGACAGACAGGAAAACGTCCCCCAACAGGCGGCACGGGTGCGGATTGGTGAAGTCGCGCGGGTCGTGCGCATGCGCACGCAGGCACCACGCTATGGCCGGGATCGCGACATTCCCTTGCCGCCGCCCTATGTGGGCCCCAGACCCGCCGGAATGCCCGAAGACCTGCCGCTTGAAGCCCTCATGCCCCTTGACGCCCCCGGTCTGGACGACAAGGGGATGTATGACTTCAAACAGCTTCCGGGGATGCCGCGTCGTTCCTTCTATGACAACGAACGGCAGTGGATGATGGACTGCATGACCATGATCAAAGCTATTCCGCCTGCTGAACGCCCGCCAGCGCTGAAAGCCATGGGCCCGTGGCTTGCAACGTGCCTCGGCCCATCATACCGGGGATAGTCACACAGCACGGGAGCCGTGTGCGAGGCGTCACAACCAAATGCCTCACAATGAGAGAGAGGCCGCTAACCGGCGGCCTCGAATCACTGTGAGGATATTTTATGACTCAGAAATCTACGCCTACTTCAGCTCCAACCGCCTCCGAGAAACCGAGGGCGCTCATCAAAGCGGGGCGGGGCAATCTTGGCGGTACCTGTGCGCTGATGGTTCTCAGTGAAATTGCGCTTCAGGCCGGGCGGCCACTGGTCCTGGCGGATGGCGATGTGCGCAACCCCGGCATTTCGCTCTTCAAGGCCCTTTACGACAAGCATGGTCTTCCACGTCCTGAGAGTGAAGAAAGCGGCGAGCTGAAACGCTGGTACACAGACGCATTCAGCGAGGCTCTTTTGCGTAAGTCGTCTCTCGCTGTCGATATTGGCGGTGGCGACAGGACGCTGGAAGAATGGGCATCCGAAGACAGTCTTGTGGATGCCGCGGACGCGATGGGGCTGCCCATAACCGGCCTGTTTATGTGCGGCCCGCAGCCCGGTGATATTGACTACCTGCTCAAGCTCTGGGGTTCGGGTCTTTTCAAGCCAAAGCATGGGGTCATTGTTCTAAATGAATGGACCGTGCCAGCGGGCCATAAGCCCGATACGGTATTCAAGCCAATCTACCTTGATTCGCGTCTAACAGGCGCTTCCGATATGGATGTTGCCTTTCTCCGCATTCCCAAACTGACATGCATGGCCGAGGTCATTAGCAGCGGCCTGTCGTTTCATGATGCTGCGGCTGGCAAAGCAGGTCTGTCAGGTAAGCCCCTCGATCCGATGCGCCGCTGGCAGGTCGGTCACTGGCTGGAAAAAATTCAGACCAACATTATGGCCGAAGGGATCGACACATGGCTGCCGTAACCGCCTCTCCCGAAAACGGAGAGCCCCGGCATGAAGCACTCCTGCGGGAAGCCGGGCGCGAACTGGAACGTGTTGCACGGCTTGAAGGCATTGACGAATTCAGCCCGCTCGGCCGCTGGATCATTGCCCTGCGCAGCAGCATGGACGCCCTTGCGGCTGTCGCAGAGGCAAGCGCCGTCAGAACGGAGGATCTGGAAAGGCAGCTGAAGATCGTGCTCGCCAGCGCAGATAAGGAGCTTAGCACCCTGCGCGAAGACCTGGCGACCGGGGTCGAAACTGTGCGGGCGATCAACTCGTCCGCAGAACTCCGCGTCAAAATGGAAGAGGAACGTCTCAAACAGCACCAGCAGGTCACGATCGACAACATGATCGCCTCGATCATGGGCGGGCTGAAAACGGAACTGTACGACCGGCTCAAACAGCAGATGCCCCACCATGAACAGGGTTTCTATCTGGCGACACGCTGGAAAGCGATCTCACGGCTGGCACTGGCCGGTGCCCTGTTTTTCTGTGGGGGGTTAGTCGCACATTATGCGCTGGTGTCGCATACGCTTGAACGCGGGCGCTACTGTGAGGGGCATAGTTACGTGGCGGAAAACGGGCAGGCATGGTGTGATCTGACACCCCTGCGTGTCCCTGACCGGAACCAGAACTAGCG
>NZ_JAFVMG010000014.1 GCF_017377745.1 Acetobacter suratthaniensis
CGCTGTGGATCGCTATGTCAGTCTCGTCTTCAATGTCGGCTGGCGCCTCCATGGCGTCTCAGCCATCCGGGAACAGAACGGCTTCGGTAATAAAGGAGGCTTCGGTACACTCTCACTTACCGTCGGGTATTAAACAATTATTAACGGTGCCTATTTTACTGCCCGGAAAAAAACGATAAGGGAGACAGCCTGCTTTGCCTGTCTCCCTTATCAAATCTACCGTGTGTCTCAAACTCTCGAAGCGCGGAACGCCACGCTAGCGGCAGTTCTCACCGGAAAACTCTTGATTTTTCAGGTCATTTTAGCAGCAGCACGCGCAGCGTTCTTTTCTTCCTCGGTCCAGACCTTACGTTCACGCTTTTTCTGCGGCTTGATTTGCTTGACAGGCCCCCCACCGAGCACAGGCGGGCGCATGGTCGAATGCCGGGCCTCTTCCGAGTGCCACGGATGATCATCATGCACACTTAAAGTGCGACCAATTTCGCGCTCTACATCATGCAGCCAGGCACGCTGTTCGGCATCACACAACGTAACGGCAAAGCCACTACGTCCTGCACGGCCGGTGCGGCCAATACGATGCACGTAGCTTTCCGGCAAGCTCGGCAGATCATGATTGAAGACATGCGTGACCGTATCGACATCGATCCCACGCGCGGCAATATCGGTTGCAACCAGAACCTGTGCAGCACCGGACCGGAAGGCATCCAATGCACGCTCGCGCTGCCCTTGGGACTTGTTGCCGTGCAAGGCTTCAGCCGTGATGCCTGCTTCAGTAATGAAGGTGCAAACTTCATTGGCAATATTTTTTTGCAAGGTAAAAACTACAGCTTGCCCAATGCCAGGCGTCCGCAGGAGCGACAGGAGAGCATCTTTCTTATCCGCTGCATTCACGAACATGACCGACTGTTCGATCCTGTCCACAGTGGTCGATGGCGGTGCGATCTCAACCTTCGCCGGGTCCTGCAGGAGGCTTTCAGCCAGTGCCGCAATGGATTTAGGCATAGTCGCAGAAAACAGCAAGGTGTGCCGTTCCTTAGGCAATGTCGCGACAATACGCTCGATCGGTTTGGCGAACCCCATATCCAGCATCTGGTCAGCCTCATCCAACACCAGCGCTTCAAGCTGCGATAGATCACACAGGCCTTGCTCAACCAGATCCAATAACCGCCCCGGAGCCGCGACAATAATGTCTACGCCATCCTTGAGGGCATTGACCTGATTCACCTGGCTGACGCCGCCAAAAATTGTTGTCACACGGGGTTGTTGATAGCGCCCGAAACGTTCAAAGCCATCCGCAATCTGCGAGACCAGTTCGCGCGTGGGAGCCAGGACCAGAACACGTGCCCCACCAGCGGGAGCCTGACGGGGCGTTTCAGCAAGGCGATGCAACAGCGGCAGCGCAAAAGAAGCGGTCTTTCCCGTTCCCGTCTGGGCCATACCCAGCAGGTCACGCCCCTGCAGCAGAATGGGAATAGACCCGGCCTGAATGGGGGTGGGAGTGGTATAGCCTTCATCAGCCAGTGCGCGCAGCAAAGAAGGCGCGAGTGAAAGGTCAGTAAAGGTTATGGACATGCTCAGACAACGCCTCCGGCGCCGGGTAAAGCTGCGCCTGGTGGGGCTTCGCTGATTTCGGAATGCGGACTTTTACGGGGGCAACCGCACCACGTCAACGCAATCCAGCGATTCATTTGCTCCACAAAATCGTAGAAAAAGATGACTCTCAAAAACCAGCGTTTTTTGGCACTTTCCCTCCAGAAGCCTCAAAATACCCATCTTTCGACAATACATAGGAACCTTCCTTATTGAGGAAGAATATCTTAGTGTATTGTCACGCAAACAGGAGAAAAAACATGCGTTTACTTTTGGCTATTTTTCTACCGTGGCTACAATTTTTTACCATCGGGCGACCGATTGCTGGAATCGTGTGCCTGGTTTTGCAGATCACCTTGCTCGGCTGGATTCCTGCCGCAATCTGGTCTGTTTATGCGCTTAGCCAGTATAAAACTGACCAGAAAATCGAAAAGCTAAAGCTGGGTCTCTGAGCCTATTATGTGAGGTGACTACGATGCGTTTCTTAGTCTTTGCCATTCCCGTAGCTATTCTGGCGCTCTCATCTCCCCTTGCTATGGCCGAAGATACTCCCCGCACGCTGAGCGTTCATATGCGGGATACAACGTTCGCTAAACGAGTAGGGACGTTCTTAGGGAAAGATGAACGACCCGACTGGCTCAAGAGAGCAACCGAAAGCGAACCGGTGGGCGTAACAATGGACGGTAAACCTTACACCGTTCTTTTGGCCTGCAAACAGCATGATTGTCGCAATCATCAATTCGTTCTGATGTTCGACGACAAAAATATGTACGGGCTACGCTACGAAACGCACGATAATAGCCCTAAGGAAGAGTTAACATGGTTCAATATCGGCGGGGGGCCAGAGAGCATAGACGGAAAAACCATCCTTTATGCCGCAATTACAGGAAGTTTATATAACCACCCTAAAGCTTTCCAAGCACCTAACGGTCAATAAATGACTTACAGAGGTGATTGTGTTTACTATGAAGAAACCAATCACCTCCACAACAGAAAATTTAAACCATGTTTCTTTCTGATACATGACATGCCAAAAAAATCGACCAGATCACAGGATAAAATTCTTTTTTGCACCGATACCATGGGAATAAAAGCAACCGTTCTGGGAGATTTATTATTTGGACAGATATTTTCACCTAAATACCTCAGTATAATTGACCACGGATCTTCGATAAGAGTATAATTTTTAAATAAACCCCCCCAAAAAAACGCATAAATGTTGGTTGCGCCCATTTAAAACCTTTGCAGAAAATTAATCACGCATTCAATTATTTTTTATGTTTTTAGAAAAATATTTACGATAGAATTATTGTCCGTTTTACCACTTATCGTTTGCATCAATATTTCACTCCCCAACTCCTGCAAAGAAAGAATACCATCAGGTTTAATAATCTTAATTTTATTAATATTTTGATCGTCATTTACTAAAGCGATAATTTTAGTTTTTTCTCCGCATACCTCTTTAGCCGCCAATAGAATAAAGGCATTATCAGAGTCATTTTCCATCAATGATAAAATATATTTTGCCTCCTTTGCCCCTGCCAGATTTAATATATCAATTGAGCTTGGGTCTCCTTCAATAATATCAATATTTTCAGGAAAAAGATTTTTTTCACCAGTTTTGCAAACAACCGTTATAACGATACCAGCTTCCACAAACTTTCGGCAAACGCCCTGCGCAAAATATGAGGCACCAATTATTATACAATGGTTGTTTCTTGTCACTTTCGCGATCTTCCCATGCAGTATTTTTTTAACGTTGTTTCTAACCATAGTCCCCGCAATAGATGCAAGAGACGCAGCAAAAATTGTAATTCCAAAAATAATCACCGTTACAGTAAAAATTCTTGCGGTATCACTTACAGGAACAATATCCCCAAAACCAACAGTAGACATACATACAATGACAAAATATATCGCTTCATACACATTAAGAATATGGGGAGAAAACTGATCCCCAAGGTAAAGGACACCTAGAGATCCATACACCAATAAAGATACAATGCTGAGCAGTGCAAAAAGGCTGATAGTTCCGAGATTGTGCTTATAGAAATCACGCCACACCATGAGTAAGTATACGATAGTTAATATAAAATATACTACAGAAATAGAATCATTTTTTATTACAAAAAAATCTATAAACGAAACACAAAAAAGTATTGAAATGGCAGAAAACCACGCCACTCTTGTCCTGAACAACACTATAAACGCCATTAAAAATAATATCACACCCATAAAAAAACGGGGGATATCCAATAGACCCATAAAAATTATAGCATCATGCCATGAGTAATTTGCATTGCCTTCAGAAATAAAGTTTCTAAAATTTTTCAGTAAAAATGGTTTTACAATGAGATAAGAATCATACAACAGCAAAAGTGACGAAATTAATATTCTCAATAGAGGGCTTTTTATTGATGCAAACTTTAAGAAACCAAACGCTAGAAAAATTTTCTTTTTCAGATCATTCATCTTACGATTGAAAGCCACAGCCGTACACGAAAACCAGCCTAAAAAGACATTTTGAATGTCTAATTTAGCTAACACGCGTGAAAGTAGCCACCTTTCTGCACCTATCAAAAAATAGCCTTGAATCATGGATCAGTTACGTTGAAATGACAAGGGTTCTACAAATCAATTAAAATTTGTTATGATTTAATTCTTAAAAAGATTGAATGTATCGAATATCGTCTTCCAAGAAACAATTTCAGAGAAAAGCTTAAACTGGAAAGTTTCAATAAATAATTTTCTATTATTTATTGAGAATTTTATTTTTTATTAAAATAAAATAAAATTTAGCTCATTGTTAATGTAATTGAGCCTGCTTGCATCCGTATGGACGACAAATATATATAGAAAACTCGAATCTATGGATTTTTATTGATTTTATCTACACTCTTCTTTTCTTATATCGAAAAGATTTTCTCACGACGAACCTGTATGGCATGTTCGAAACTCTTGCCATTTATGGAGCTATCAATGGATAATAGCTACAGAAAGACGCCTGATCTGATCATTTTATATGACTCCTCCCCCATCATTTCCGAGGCCATTGGCAACGTTCGGCCAATTGCCCTAGAAGAATAAGACCTGAGGACCAGCGTCCAAGCCGTGCAGCATTGCCCATATGGCCCTTCTGCCCTGTCGGAACAAAGGTGGCTCCCCAGTCCTGCGCGAGCATTCGCCCACGCTCTGTACTCAACCAAGGATCGTTGCCGCTCGCGGCAACAATTGCAGGAAACGGTAGCTGTGACCGCGGCAGGGGCGTAAATTCCGTAACGCGTGCTTTATCTTCGCCTTCATGCCGTTCAGTATCGGCTGGTGCAACAAGCAGTGCGCCAGCAATATGACGGGCAATCCGCGGATTTGCGGCAGACCACCTGACAGACAGAATGGCACCAAGACTATGGGCCGCTAATAAAACCGGATAATGACTGTTCAGGACGGCATGCTCAAGCGCTTGTGCCCAGTGTACATAACTTGGAGCACGCCAGTTATTCTGCTCAACGCGTGCGCACAGTATTCCTCTGCGCGGGAGTTCTTCTTCCCACCGGCTTTGCCAGTGTTCCGGGTTTGACCCATCCAGACCCGGAACTGTCAGAACCTGAAAAGGCCGGAGCGCCTCCACCCAAGGAGCCGAATGGTATGTCGTTTCGGACGCTCTCCACTTTTTACCCCAATCGGAATACCAGTGCGTGCGTTTTTCACCCGGCATGCTGCCCAAAATCATGACATTACTCCATGACACGCATTTTCAGGATGTCTGGACCGGATCAGGCACATAGCGCAGATACGGTATAACGGCCTTCCAGCCTTCGGGAAACAGATTACGCGCCTGCTCATCATTAACAGATGGCACGATAATCACCTCCTCACCACGCTGCCAGTCTGATGGAGTTGCCACCTTAAAGCGATCCGTCAGCTGCAAACTGTCCAGCACGCGAAGGATCTCTGCAAAATTACGGCCTGTTGAAGGCGGATAGGTAAGGATCAGCCTGACCTTGCGAGCTGGATCAATAACAAAAACACTCCGCACAGTAAGAGACGGATCTGATGCAGAATGAATCATGCCGTACAGGTTTGATACTTTCCTATCTGAATCCGCTAGAACGGGATAGGAGAGCGAAACACCCTGTGTCTGCTCGATATCATGGAGCCAAAGGTCATGCTCACCCAGCCCATCAACAGACAGAGCCAGCACTTTTGTATTCCGTTTTTCCCACTCAGGCGCCAGCCGTGCGACTGTTCCCAGTTCCGTTGTGCAAACGGGTGTGAAATCTTTGGGATGACTGAACAGAATCCCCCATGAATTTCCCAGCCATTCATGAAAGCTGATGATTCCCTGAGTACTTTCCTGAATAAAATCAGGGGCTATCTGCCCAATCTGAATACTCATTAGTCTGGCATCCCCATATCATTATTTGTCTTAAAGATGATGAAACTCTGAAATTCAGGATCGGCAACAGAGCGTAATATCCGAGCTTTACTGCCCAGACACACCAATCTGGCCACTGCGACAGTTTACTCCCTCCGATCCTGAACAATTCAGTGTGGCATTCAATACCCGACTATTCCACCACAAATATGAGTGGTCAATAATTTAATATCAAATTATTTGTAAAATTTATCGTCCGTAATACCGCAACAAACGATAATCTATGAGGGATTAGCGTTTCTGGAGCGGGTTGCCATCAGCGTCCAGAATGGGCCATGTGTTTTCTGCCTCTGCATTCAGAAGAGCTTTACGAGAAAAATCGGTATCAATCATGGTCGAAATATCGATATCGTGTGAAATGAGATGTGAGGCGCGCGCAAACTGCGCCACATCGCGGTAGTGCTGCGTGATGAAATCATCAAAAACCGGCGACAATACCCCCCGGATATCTTTGCCTTTCCATGATTCCTCGCGCAACTCGAGGGGCAGGTTCTGTGTTGCTGCGGCAATTCTCAGATATTGATCACGATTTTCTGGCCGGGCGTAGAAAGTAGAGCCAGAAATCAGGGCTGTCACGATAGCCTGAATAAGATCAGGATCTTGCTGAATGATCGCATTACTGGCGAATAATCCGGTACCGAACTTCCATGACAACGGCGCTTGCGCTGTAGACCACAGAATACGGGCAGCACCACGTGCCTGAAGAGCCAGCCCATTCAGGGTCACCTGCCCATCGACGTGATGGCCAGCAACTGCGGCATCACCTTCGGGCATGACAAGGTTAACGATCTGGAAATCCGAGAGCTTCAGCCCGGATTGACGCAACAACCGGGAGAACGCAAGTGTCCATGGGCGCCCCAGATTGACCGCTAGCCGCTTACCTTTCAGATCCTGCACGGTTTTGGCCGGGGAATCTGTAGGCACAACCAAATAGGATTCCAGCGCCCCACGGGTCAGTGGCAGGATCAGTCGAATATCAATACCAGCGGCCCGCGCAATCACGGCCGGAAAGTCTCCGTAGAGCGCCAGATCAATCTGGCCCGATGCGAATGCTTCGTTAATATCCGGGCCAGCATTAACAAAATAACGCCATTCCACCCGGGCTTGATGGGCTGCCAGAGCGGCATTCAACGCCGAGAACGTTGCTGCCCCCAGCATACCTTCAGCCTCTACTGGCCGCCCGGCCTCATCAAATGCGCGAGGCACACCCACCCGCACAATGCGCTCCGCAGCCAGCGCGGGCCTTACAGCCAACGCTGAGCCGGCCACTGCAAGAAAGCCTCGGCGAGATAAAGCCGCATTCATCAAACGCTTCATGGCTGCTCCACCTCATGAAGTTTGCGCGCCAGTGCCAGTGGCACAGGGTCAATCCATTCTTCGACTGAAAAATCCCCGGCTAAAAATCCATGACCCAGCAGAAACTCTTTCTGTGCCGTCAATGCCGCAATCCGCTCAACATCCAGCGTAATGCCCAAGCTCCACGGCAAACGTGCGCCATAGGCACGCTCCACATCCTGTGGCGTGGTGCTGGTTTCCGCAGCAACAATCCGAAAAACGTCCTGCGCATGCGCTTCTGCCCATTCGGAAGCCCGCAGCAGCACTGACAGGTAGCGTGCAACCAGTTGCGGATGCTGCGAAGCAAAAGCCCGATCAACCGTTACCGGTCGGGGGGTACCATTATTGATTCGCAACGCCGGGTCTAGATAGGTGTTCAGATCAGCAACCACGATCAGGGAATAAGCTTCCCTCAGGGCAATCGCTGGCGCGCCCTTGATGTAGGCCACATCAATTTCACCAGCCAGAAGGGCATCAAACGTCGGGTCACGCCATGGCCGGTCAGGGTCCGCACGGCGGAACTCGACGGCTGGGGCATCAATGTCAACAATTTCCACATCATCCAGCGTCAAACCACCAACCTGCAGGGCTGACGCAAAGCCATGCAACGCCATTGCCCTTACAAAATCGATTGTTTCACCCGGACGCCGTGTCAGGCCGAGTTTTTTCCCCTTCAGGTCCTGCTCGTTCCGTATGCCGGACTGAGGGCGTGCTAGCAGAAACTGAGCCTCGTCCACCCATGTCAGCCCGACAACCACCGTGCTTTCGCCACGGGCGCGCGCCCAGATAGCCGGAATATTACCGCCCTCACGGAACAGGCCAAACCCCTGATGGTTAAAATGTGATGCGCGACGGGTCGGATCTTCATGGTCGCGGATCGAAACCAGATCAATATCCTGGGCCTGAAACGCATCGTTTAGCCAGCCATGATCAAGGGCGATCCCCGTTGCCGTTGGCACAGGGCAGCGCGTGTACCAGATCGTATCAACCGTTGCGGCCTTTGTTACTGCTGAACTGCTGGTGGACATGACATACCTCTTTCGCAGTTGCGATCTCACGATCAGGAGGAATTTCCATCATTAATTACGAGATATTTTTTTATATATTGTTAGATTGGAGTCAAGGATTTATATACATTCATATTGTGTTTTAATATAAAAACACTTTCTTCAATCGGTGAAATGGGAAGGATTCGTCAGGCCATGCTCTTCAGTCTTAAATTCGTGGCCAGAAAAACCGGCCCCATAGCCCTGACCCTGATCGCCTTTCTATCCCTATGGCAAATTCTTTGCTGGAGCGGTTCATTTCCCAGAACGCTGCTCATTCCTCCCGCTGATGTCGCGCGCACCCTCCTTGACCTGACGCGCGACGGCACACTGGAGGATAATCTACTAGCCTCCGCCCGCCGTGTTTTTCTTGCTTTAGCCATTGGCGGCAGTGCCGGAATTGTTTTTGGTCTGTTCTGTGGAACCTCAAAAACACTCTGGCGGCAGATTGGCCCTCTTTTTACGGCGCTACGGCAGATCCCGTTTATTGCACTTGGCCCTCTGCTTATTCTGGGGCTGGGTATTGGTGAGCATTTTATCGTAACACTCCTTGCTCTAGCGGCTTTTTTTCCTGTTGCTCTGGCAACACTCGAAGGCGCTCGCGGGGTGCCCACCCGCTATCTGGAAGTGGTTGCGATCTACCGACTGAACCCAACCGATCGTTTCCGTTACTTGTTTTTACCATCTGTCCTGCCCGCTATTGCGGCTGGCGCACGGATTGCCTTTGGCCGCTGCTGGGGGTTGGTCGTGGCGGCGGAACTGTTCGGCGCAACCTCGGGTCTGGGTCAGATGATGAGCTGGGCACGAGAGATGTTTCAGATCGACGTCGTCATGGCGGGCGCTGTTATTGCTGCCGCAATCGGGATTATTTGCGATGCCCTGCTTCGCGCAGGGGCACGCCGCCTGATGCCGTGGGGCGCTACGTGATGCTAGCGCGCCCTCCCCTAACCCGACGACTGCTTCACAGCCTGAGCAACAGTGGATTACTGCTCCCGATCGGGCTGATTGTAATCTGGCAGGCCGCTGACCGCGCGACCCCACGCTTCTTACCCAATCCGGCCGACCTGATCCATGTTACTATCGGTCTGTCCGCACACGGCCTTCTCGCCCAGGATCTGCTGGCGTCCGTGGTGCGTATGTTATGTGGTTTTGCTGCTGGTGCGACGGGCGGAGCCATCATCGGTATCGCACTTGCCGCCTCGCCCCGCCTGCACACTCTGCTGGGGCCGGCAGTCTCGGCGTGGCGGCAACTGCCGATCTTCAGCCTTGTGCCTTTACTGACCCTATGGTTCGGGCTGGATGAAAAAGCCAAGATCATCCTTATCGCCTTAGCCACATCAATACCGGTCATGCTCAATGCATATGAAGGTGTGCGCGCTGTGCCAAAAAAATATACCGAAGTCGCGGACATGCTGCACCTCAACCCGCTCTCTCGCCTGTTGCTTCTTCAAGCCCCCGCTGCCATGCCGTTCCTGCTCACCGGGTTGCGTCAGGGCATGGCCTTTGCCTGGATGGCGACAGTCGCTTCAGAACTGTTTCTGGCAGCAGCGCCCGGCCTGGGTGCCGTCATTATGGCGGGTCAGGAGCGGATGCGCCCGGATATGATCATTATCGGAATTTCCCTCATCGGGGGCGTAGGCATTCTCATGAACGCCGCGCTGACAGGCGCCATACGCTGGGTATTACCCGCCTGGCGTGCGACTGACCAACAGGATAACCTCTCATGATAGCTTCTTCGATAAAACTGGCACCTGCAAGCGCTCTCCATTTAGTGCAAGGGGCTCAGCAAGGCCGAGGACAAGCTGTCCGGCTGGTAGATGTCGGCAAGACATACACGATCTCAGGGCGGGCATTACCGGTACTGCGTGACATTTCGCTGAATATCAATGCGGGTCGCTTTGTTACTATTGTCGGCGCCAGCGGGTGCGGAAAATCAACAATTCTTCGTATTATAGCCGGACTTGAAAAGGATTTTACCGGTTCAGTTCGCATTGGAGAGCAGGCGGTTAACGGCCCTTCTTTCGATTGCGGACTGGTTTTTCAGGATCACCGCCTATTCCCCTGGCTGACCGTGCGCCAGAATGTCGCCATGGCCCTGCGCGCGCGCAAACTGCCGACCGAACAACGCAATGCGCTGGTTTCCGCACACCTTGATCTGGTGCGCCTGAATGGCTTTGAAGATGCCTACCCGCACCAGCTCTCCGGTGGCATGGCCCAGCGGGCAGCCATTGCACGCGGTTTGGTGAATGAGCCTTCCGTTCTGCTACTGGATGAACCACTAGGCGCAGTCGACGCGTTAACACGGCTCCATCTGCAACGCGAACTCCAGCGTATCTGGATGACTAAGGGCACAACCATGATCATGGTAACCCATGACATCGAAGAAGCTCTGCTTTTGGGTGATCAGGTCGTCATTCTCCAGCCCAGACCGGGGCCAGCACAGCAGATTATTGATGTAAACCTGCCGCATCCGCGCTCGGGCGATGAAAACACCCTACTCGCCCTACGCAAAAAAATTTTCGCAACACTCCATGTCGGAGATGAAGACGAAACAAAAACTGGCGGCGGCTCTACAGCTACCCGCCAGCCGCCGTAATCAGGCATGGCGCTGGCCAGAATAAAGCCCCCTGCCCCGCGCCACCTAACATTCCAGCTGTTCTGAGCCCACCTCCGGCGGGCTCAGAACCTCATTATTCAATGTCGCAATGTGGCTGGATTGCCTTTCCTGCCAGCACCGCCTGAACGAAGCGCAGTGAATCTGGCTGCGAGGCATTTAACGTATCGCTATGTCCGAGATCGTGATACGCGTGCGCCTCGATTACACTGCCAGCAGCACAGGCATCGGTTGCCAGTTGTTTTTGCGCGATAAACAACCCATCCTTGCCTCCAGCCCCAATGAACACTGGCCGTTCAAAATGCACGGTCGGCAGTTTTAAAGCTTCGTGCCACCAGCTTTTCAGTCGGGCCTGCCCTTCAGGTTTCAGAGCAGCCGCAGGGCTGAGTTGCGTCTCTACGGCATCCCCTTCCAGAGAATCAAGGCAATAGATCCGCGCCTGCTTGAAGAGCGGGAGCGCTTCAGGCGTAAAAATCTCTTCCGCCCGAATTGTCGGATCAGTCTGCTGCGCCGCCAACACAGAATAATATTGATACGCCACAGTCGGATCAGGCTTCGAGGACAAAGGCTTGCCATCCAACACGTGATCATGCCCTTCGGGGGCGTAAATGGTTCCGGTGGCAACAGTCGCCAGCCAGTTCACATCTGGTGCATACCCCGGTGCGTAACCGGATGCCGCCACTACAGCGGAACCACCTTGTGACTGACCGACAAAAACCACACGGTTAGCCAGCTTTGCCGCATGCAGGCTTAACGCTGCACGCACGCTATCTATCAGCGCATAGGCATTGGCCCGATTGTTCAGTGCAGGGTTAGGCCCGGGGCCGCCCAGCCCCTGATAATCCGTTGCCACCACTGCGAAACCATTCTTCAACCAGCTTTGCAAAAAGCGCACATCCCGATAGGAACGTCCATGCCATGATGGCGCACAAATGTCAGCCATGCCAAACGTACCATGCGCCCAGGCAATCACAGGCCAGCCGCCTTCCGGCGGGGTTCCGGCAGGGACAAACAAAGCGCCAGACACGGCAACAGGCTTTTTGCCTCCCACCCCATCGGTGGACGCATAGAGAATGCGGTACTGAGCACCTGTACCTTCCAACCCCAGAACATCAGGCAGAGGCTCGCTCCGTAACAACCGGCCCGGATGCTGCGGCACGCTACCGTTCCACGTATAAAAAGGCGAGGTTCTACCGTCACCCTGCAAGGGGTCCCCTAAAGGTGCTGCTGCCTGCACCGGCGACACAAGAGCAAAAAGCGCCAGAGCTGGCAGGGCTGTCCTGCCGATCCCATGGAACATCGTTTTCGTAAACATGACGTCCTCCAAAATTGTCAGAAGGTTTTTGATACGTTCAGGCCAATCATGCGCGGCGGCATTGTCACCACGGTTTCCAGAGAGCTGGAAATGGGTGAAGAGGCAGTGGTGATCGCCCGCTGATCGGTAAGGTTGTTAACAACAGTATAAACATCCCAATCATGGGCGCGCACACCCACCCGCGCGTTGAAGACAACGTAATCTCCAATCTGCCAGTAACTGGTGGCACCGGGATGAAATGCGGAAAAGGATTTGGAAACATAGTTTCCATCAACATGCACAATTCCGGTCAGAGTGCGGGACAATGGGTGATGGTAGTCCAAAGCCAGTGTCAGCGTGCCATCAGGAATATTGGGAATGCGGTCTCCCGTATGGCCTGTCGAAACCGATGGCACCGAACCATTTGCAATCTGGTCGGCTGTCAGTTTTGCGCTCTGGATCATGCCGTTAAAAGACAAATCAAGTTCGTTGGTCAGCCGGGCCGTGATTTCAGCTTCGATACCCTGAATCCGCGCGGCCCCCGCATTGCCCAGATAAGCATAGGTCGGGGTCTGGAGACTGACCTGCATATTGCTCCAGTCGGTGCGATAGGCCGCCAGATTGGTTGTGAGACGACGGTTCAGGAACGAGCCTTTAAAGCCAACTTCGTAGGTTCTGAGCATATCCGGCAGATAAGGGGCCGCCGTAGCCAGACCGATACCCTGATTGACCCCACCCGGCCTGAAACCTGTGGAAACCTGAAAATAGGCCAGTATCTGATCGGTAAACTGATAGGCCAGATTGACCTTATACAGAAAACCCGCGTTCTCACTTCCCCAGCTTTTGTTCGCACTGGGGTAAGTACCCAATTGTGGCAGACCTACCGAAGTAGCGCCGGAAACTGTCTTGCTGTAATGGTAATAACGCATGCCCGCCGTCAGGCTTAGCTTGCGGATCGGGTTGTAGGTTGCTTCGGCAAACAGGGCCTGCTGCTGAAGAATATCCCCAATGGTTCGTGACAGGCCAATTGTTGGCGATGCGGGGTCAATACCATTCGGTGTCAGGATATGTGCCTGAGACAAAATTCCCGACCGTCTGTTTTCCAGATAACCACCGACAGTCCATGTCAACGGGCTACGTTTGGTAGACTGGAAACGGAATTCGTTAGTGACATCCTCCAGAGATTGGGGCTGATAATATAGGGCCGGATTGGGATAATAGGCATGTACAACGTTAAACAGATAACTTGCATCGCGGGTCTGTAAAAGGTTGCGGTTCTGATAACTGGCCACATGGGTAAAACGCACCCACTGCCCCATATCGATATGGGTTGTCAGGCTATAGACAGACAGCCGATCATTAAACCCAAGGCGCGCCTTATCGCGGCTATTGTACAGCCCTGCCGATGGAAACCACCATGACGGGCCACCATCTTGTGATGACTGGCTGGTGGCGAAATCAATACTGATAAAGCGACGGGGCGTAAAACGCAGGAGAAACCGTCCCCCTTCAGAATGTACTTCGTTAACACCCTGCGTGCCAAGCGCTGGATTGTTTATCCAACCATCCATGGAAGAGCGGTAATAGACAAACCGAGCTGCCAGCACGTCCTTGATCAGCGGCACATTAAGCATCGCATTGACATTATAGGTCGCACCGCCGTGGAACACCCCGCCACCCTGCCCGTCTATTGCTGCGGCATAACGGGTTGAATCCGGCTTGTTGAAAATCAGCTTGATCGCCCCTCCCATGGCACCGGCCCCGTAAAGTGTGCCTTGTGGTCCACGCAGCACCTCAACACGTTGCAGATCGAACAGATGAAAATCTGAACTGCTCCCTGCAGGATTACTGGTCGACCCCGGCGGTGCCGCTAAAGCGGTTTCATCGTAATAAATTCCGACCTGTGAATCTCCAGCACTACGAATGCCACGTAGAGAAACCTGATTCTGCCCTGGGCCCGCATTGGTTACGACCAGTCCAGGCACCAGTTTTGCCAGATCCGCCAGATCATGAACATTGGCATTACGCAGCTTTGCCTGAGACAGAGCTGTTATGGCAACGGGTGTTTTCTGAATTGATGTTTCGCGTTTAAGAGCGGTTACGGTCACTTCCTCTGCCGCTTGGGAAACTTTAGGCTTGGTCTTGTCTATCGTATCGGCAAGCGCCATGCCATGCCCCATAAGGGAAACACCCGCATAGATGAGAGAGCCAGCATATAGTCGCTTGAATCCTGCCACCTCTGTGCGTCTGGCATTGGATTGCCAGAACCGCCTTGTGTCGGGTACGAATGCCACCGCCTGCGCCATATGCCCAGGTACCGACCGAACACAGGTGGTGATCACATCGAAAGCAAAATCAATCAGAATAAACCTTTTATAATGATATTGCGGATACATCTTTCGCACCGTCATTTTTTCCTCGTGAGAACGTTCTGACTGCTGGATGACACGCGGCCAATCCGATACGAAAAGGTGCTTCATCTACCGATGAAGTATTGGTAAATCGGTTATTGTGCCGTCTTGTTTATCCTTCCCTTTCTTTCGCGCCATATCGGCGCGAAAGAGGGCGCGGTGTACGAACGTTTTGTTCTTACAAATCTGTTGCTGTCAGCAGATTGCTGGATTTGGCTTTTTCATACAGACCACTCATGGTCCACTGTTGGCGCAGCACCCCAGGACCGAAAGGCCGGGAACCACCAATAGCCTGTGCACGGATCTGAATATCCGCCCCTTCTTCCAGCAACAGGATAAATTCAGCCAGATCGCGCAGACCTTTCCAGCCCCAGACAGTCGAACCGCCATTGGCCTCGATGATACCGGGCGTTTCAGGGGCGCGAGCCAGAGTCTGTAAAATGAAATCATCCTCCGGCTGCCTCCGGTCGATATACACCGGCAGTTCGCGCACAAGACGGAAACGCTGAACAGGGACATAATGGAACGGAAAACTACGGTGGGTCTGCGCCCATGCCCCCAGAGCGGGCGAATGCACGTGGCTGAGGCTGGTTATTGTCGGCTGTTCACGAAAAACTCTGGCATAACGGCTGGCACCACGGGCATTGCCTTTCACGGCATGACCTTGCAGGTCGAAAACATCCGCACGCAATGGACGATCCGGCTCAAACGGGCCAGGATAATTGACCGAAACAAGCAGATCCTCCCCCGGCACCCGCTCAATAAAACCAACAGTACCATTAGCGGTAATGGTGCCGGTAGACCGGAACGCGGCAAATGCACGCTCGGCCTCGGCTTTGACTGTTTCAATAAAGGCTTCAGTAGCCTGGTTCAGTACAGCAGTGGAAACGGTAGTCATGACAGATTATCCTTTTAAAAAATGATCTCGGCACCGCGTGACGTCAGCCGCCACGTACCCGGCGCCATGCTTCCTGCAACGGACGGGCATCAACCCAGTCAGACAGAGAAAAATCGTGATCGAGAAAACCATGTAGCCAGAGCTGCTTCTTTTGTCGGTTCAGCAAGGCCAGCCGCTCATCTGACAGGTTTGGATGCAGGGTTTCATGGAACGTCGCGCCATAAGCATTTACTGTGGCATCCACGCTGCCCTGCGTTTCATCGCTGAGAATACTCAGCACCTCCTCCGCATGATCTGCGGCCCAGTCAGCCGCGCGGAGCGTCTGTTCCAGAAAGCGCACCAGATGCTCGAAACGGGTTTCGATAAAATCCTCGTGGACAGTAATCGGGCGCGGCGTGCCGTTATTGACCCGATACCGCCTGTCTTCGATCTGATCTAGGTCAATACCGACGACAACACCCGCCGTTCGCGCAGCATCAACCGCCGAGGCCCCTTTGACATACACGGCGTCAACCTTACCCGCGACCAACGCATCCAGCGCCCATAACCGCGCACCCAGCGGCTGGTCGTGCGCACCAGAAGCCCCGACCTCTACCAACTCCACATCATCAAAACTCAAACCTGCAGCACGCAGCACGCCATAATAGCCCGAGACCGACATGCCTCTGGCGATACTGCTCCCCCGCACATGAGATTCAATCGGATTGGTCACGTATGAGGGCAGAGCCAGCCTGCGCCCCCTCAGGTCCTCCGGCGCGGCAATCCCCGATCCGGCACGAACTATGATCGCCTGCCGCTCCTCAATCCAAGTCAAGCCAACCAGCTTGGTACGCGCGCCCTGTGCACGCGCAGCCAGCGCCAGCATGTTGCCTCCCTCGCGCACAAGGCCGGGCAGTTCATGGTCGTAATGATGCCGCTTGAAGGCTGGTTCGTTCTGAATTGTCCTTACTGCGATACCATCCTGTGCAAATTCATGCTCCAGCCAGCCCAACCGGTAGGCGAGGCCCGTTGCTGTCGGCACCGGGCAGCGGGTAAACCAGATATCCGCGGATGTCGCCGCAGTCAGATTTTCGACTACAGACATAGCCTGTCTTCCCTAGCTTAAACCGGCGCGGCCACGTGGGCCGTATCCGATGCACGTACATGCTGGTTGGCAGGACGCGGCAGACGCAGGCGGTCGCGCAGGGTCTCACCTTCATATTCCGTACGGAAAATTTCCCGCCGCTGAAGCTCAGGCACGACCAGATCGACAAACTCTTCTAAAAAGCTCGGATTAAGCGGCGAAATCAGATTGAATCCGTCCACCACGCCCCGGAGAAACCAGTCTTCGATCTGGTCTGCAACCTGTTTGGGCGTACCAATAACCACCCGATGACCGCGCACCACGTTGTAGCGCAAGACCAGCTGGCGGATGCTCAGGTTTTCCCTCTGGGCCAGACGCACCACCTGCTCCCAGCGTCCTTTGCCGTTTTCTGGAACCGGTATATCCGTTGGCAGCGGGCCATCCAGCGGGTACGCGGTCAGATCAACGCCCATCAGTTCCACCGGGCCGGAAAAATTAACTGCACTCTGTAAGCGCTCAAACTTCTCCTGCGCTTCTTCCTCCGTACGTCCGATTGCAAAAGAGAGGCCGGGGGTGATCTTCAACTGATCTGGTGTGCGCCCCCAACGGGCCAGACGTCCTTTTACGTCGTCGTAATATTCCTTGGCGTCTTCTACGAATTGCGCGGCTGCATAAATCATTTCAGCATGCTTGGCGGCAAAATCTCGCCCCACATCGGAATTACCTGCCTGAACAAACACTGGATAACCCTGCTTTGGCCGCGGCAGATCCAAAATTCCATCAACATCGAAATAAGTGCCATGATGGTGTACCGGATGCCCCTGTGAGGGATCAAGAAAGAGACCAGTGGCCTTGTCTGGGTTATCGAAAGCACCGTCATCCCAGCTATCCCAGAGTTTCTTGGCCACTTCGATAAACTCTGCCGCCCGTGCATAACGGGCTTCATGATCCAAGGGATCATGAACACCAAAGGTCGCAATGGAACCGGGTGCGAGAGAGGATACGACATTCCACCCAATACGGCCTTTGCTCAGATGATCAATCGATGCAATAGCGCGGGCCAGTGTATAAGGGTGCGAGAAATTGGTATTGACGGTCGCCACCAGACCAATGTTCTGGGTTGCAACAGCCAACGCTGACACAAGGCTCAGCGGTTCAAAACCATGAAAACCGGCCCCTTTTGCATATCCCGACAGATCACCGCCCCCCATGCCGACAAAATCCGCCAAGAAGACAGTATCGAACTTGCCCCGTTCAGCCGTACGCGCCAGATGGAGCCATGCATCAAAATCAGGGCCTTTTCCCACCTTCGTCTCTGGCTGACGCCATGCACCAGGGTGATGCCCATAGCGGGTCAGGAATGCGCCCAGAACCAGTTTGCGCTTATCTTTAGCCATGATCAGAATTCCCCTGATATGCCACCACCGACCATTCTTGGGTCGATGTAATATTTGAGATAACCAAAGTTATTAGACGGGATAACGGTAGACGCAGCATGGCTATCCGTAATATTCCTTGTCCAAACAGTGAATTTCACGCGCGGGTTTGCCAGTCTGTACGACAAAGAGGCATTGCCGATCACAAACGGATTTTGCTCCAGCGGGGCAGTTTGCGTACCCGCATTGAAATAATAATGAGAGCGGTAAGACCAGTTGCTTTCGAAAATAAGGTGGTCCCCATTCCCGAATTCATGTGTGTATTCGACTGTCCAGCTTGCAGAAACATGCGGAGCACGCACGAACTGATTCCCACTGCAGCTCACACCAGATTTGCAATTAGGAAAATCTGTATACCGAGTATCAAGAAGGCCGACAGTTCCATAAAGCCGAAGAGGTTTAATCGGATGATATTGGAATGCCCCTTCAATCCCCTTCGACCATCCCTGCCCGGCATTGGTCAACTGACTGAGCGGCAACTGGATAACCGTAACCTGAATGTCCGTATAATCATTCAGAAAGGCAGCCAGATTGGCCGTCAGCTTGCCATGAAACCATTCACTTTTTAACCCGACCTCATAGGCCCGGATATATTCTGGATTGACAATGGCAAGCTGCGACTGGGTAGACGCGCCCGTATTAAAGCCACCAGACCGAAATCCTTTAGCGTAGCGGAAATACGCGCGGGCATTGTCTATGAAGGAATAAGTCAGAGTCACGTCATATGTGAGCGCGTCCCACCCACGCTTGGCATTCTGCATCGCAGTCGTATGAAGACCCGGACCAGAAACACCATTTCGCAACCAGAAATTATTTAGATCTGCAAAAGAAAGTGCGCCGGCACCAGCCGTAGAGCCATAGGCGTTCAGGTTGATCGCCTTATCTTCCCATGTCTGACGAATACCGCCTGTCAGTGTCAGTCGTTTTGTAATATTAAAAGCCGCATTGGCATACAGCGCGTAGCTGCTGTCTGTCTGGCGAAAGAACGTATCCGTATAACTAGTCGCCAAACCAACATTATTGGGCAAGCCAACTGTAGCTGCATCCGAAGTCATGCGTTCATGGTAGTAATTGGCGCCCACAATCCAGTGGAACCGGTCGCTGCCGGGCGAAACCAGACGCAGATCGTTGAAGATGGTATATTCGCTCAGCTTGCTATACGTGTGCGTCCCTTCATGCGCGACCTGTGTGCCCAAAATCGACTGTGAATCATAACCGTCAATCGCATTGATTGAGGTCAGTGTATAACGGCCCAAATTCCAGTCGAGATTCAATTGAGCGCTTTTATGTGTCAGATTCGTACCCGAATAACCGACCGAACTCTGATTATCATACCCTTTGGGGGCAGGAATGTGGGCAGTATCCGTTGGGAGCAGCCCTGAATAGAGCGTATCTCCCTCATTATGATAATCACGGTATTCCAGCTTTAGTAGCGCCGTAAAATTATCAGTGGGTTTCGCCAGAACCTGAAAGCGACCATTGATTTCGCGATTACGGTTTATTTTGCTGCCATTATAGTGGTTCGTCGCCAGACCATCATCATCCACATAATAGCCCGAGCCACGGATTGCTACTTTATCAGAAAGCGGTGTCCCCCCAGCAACTTCGAGCAGACGCCGGTTGAATGATCCGTATTCGGAGCGAGCATAACCACCAGCATGAGTCAGGGACGGCTTACGTGAGATGAAATTAATCGCTCCCGCCGTTGTGTTTTTTCCCCACAACGTTCCTTGTGGCCCGCTGAGAACCTCAACCCGCTCCAAATCATATAATGGAAAAGCCTGAGCCAAAATCGGGCCGATATAGACTTCATCCTGATAGACGCCGAGCGGACTTGTCTGACCGTTGCCCGGCACAGAATTACCAATCCCGCGCAGATACCACCGCGGAGTTGCATTTCCGCTTGCGTCATCACCGTTGAAATTCGGCACAAAACGCGAAACATCATTCGCGCGGGTAATCAAGGAGTTGCGCAGCCTCTCCCCGGTTATGGCCACCAGAGAACCTGGCACTCTTTGCGTGCTTTCAGCACGCTTTTGCGCCGTTACTATGATTGTTTCATCACCACCTTTCGCCTGCACCTCCTTAAGGCTGTCAGCGGCATGATTAACTTCTGACCGAACAACGGCCGGTTGTTTCTGCTTTTTTTCCTGAGCAGGTAGAACATTCTGCGCCCATACTGGCGACATCGCCACTGGGGTTGCAATACCGCACAGCAAAATCAGATATTTACGAGAATGTCCCATTTTTCCTCTCAGCCCAGATTAAGCGGGACCAGTGCTTCGCAAGCACACCGAAGATTTGCGAATCAACGATATTAATTGCGCCTTAAGATAAATTACATTTTTAAAGCTACATTCGGACACGCAAGAGTCAACATAATGTTTTATTTTTTTATATACAGTTTAAATGAGTGTAATTTAGCCACACTTTTCCATCCACAGAATGGCCTTACAGAACGCTCTGTAAGGCATGTAGGCGGGCATATACGCCATGCGGCTGGGCAATCAGGCTGCCATGATCACCACTCTCAACAATCTTGCCGCGGTTCATCACAAGAATGCGGTTGGCGTTACGGATTGTTCCCAACCGGTGGGCCACTATCAACGCCATACGGCCTGCCATCAGATGCGATAACCCATCCTGAACCTTGCGTTCCGATTCACTATCCAGAGCACTGGTCGCTTCATCCAGAATGACAAGCCCCGGGTCACGGAGCACAGCGCGTGCAATAGCAATACGCTGTCTTTCACCGCCCGATAGATGCACACCCCGCTCACCCGCGACCGTTGCATAACCCTCGGGTAACAGTCGGATAAAGTCGTCAGCATGGGCAATCCGCGCAGCGCTCTCTATGTCTGCTTCACTGGCCTTCGGGTTACACCAGCCAATATTCCGCGCGATGGTATCGTTAAACAGCGCCACATCCTGCAACACGACACCAAAAGCAGCCCGCACAGAAGCCTGAGTATAGGTACGAATATCCTGACCGTTAATCAGAATACGTCCCTGCTGCGGGTCATAAAAGCGTAGCAGAAGCCGGATAATGGTTGATTTACCCGAACCACTCGCCCCGACTAACGCAACATGCTCACCTGCCGTGATCTCGAAGGAAATATCTTCCAGAGTATTGTGCGCTTTATCAGGATACCGGAAATAGACGCCGCAAAATGCAATAGAGCGAATATACGTGAGTTCCGCAGCATCCGGTCTGTCTGTCACAGTCGGGCGCTCATCTAAAAGAGCCACCAGACGCTCTGCTGCGGTATCCACTTCGGCAGTCGTGTTAATCAATCGCCCTATTGGCTGCAAAGAAACAATCATGGCCTGCGTCAGTGTCAGAACCAGCAGAATATCACCCGGGCTATATCGCCCCTGTAGGGCGCCATACGTCACCCAACCGACAGTGCTGACACTCCCCACCGCGTTGATCAGGTTAATAACAACCCCCGACTTCTGCTCTACCCCCTGCTCAACCTCACGCACGGCCCACCAGTGGCGCTGTACGGCATTAAAACGGCTCATTATCCCCGTCTCGCCCGCCATGCTCCGCACAGTAGTAATCTGTGACACCATCTCCCCAAGAAGACCGGCCATAACACCAATCAAGCGATGCCATTCACGTTTGTACGAGCGGGTTTTCCCGGCCTCAGCCACAGAAAGATACAGGTTAAGCGGCACAATCAGCGCCATGATCAGCCCGACCAGTGGAGCCTTAAACAACAGTAGAACGGTACCAAACAGCAACTGCAGAATGGCGGATAGTGTACCCTCGCTCAACTGGAACAACCACATGGTAATTGTGGTGACTGTACCAAAACGATCCATGATATCGCCTGCGCGCGTACGACCGTAAAAGTCGATCGACAGACTGGTCATACTGTCAAAAACCCGCTGCCGTAGAGTGGAAATGGTATTGCGCCACAATGCATCAGATGCCTGTTCCAGCCAGGCTGATACCCCCACGAGTGCCAACCGGAGCGCGAGAAAGCCGAGAACAGCTATCGCAGCATCACGCGCTGCCTGCGTGGGCCCGATCCGCATAGCGGAAAAATCTGCAAGAATATTAACAATATGGCGGAAAATGAAGGGCGCAATGGCACCGCCCAGACCGATTACAGCACTGGTAAACAGAATAACAACGGCACGAAACCGATATTCCGGTATCAGGGTAATGATACGATAGATATTCCTCATTTGCGTGGCGCATCCCCTGCGCCACTCTGCGCCGCGCTGGCTGTCCAGTAGCCCTCCAGCCCCAGCGTTGTCATGGCTTTTGCCTCCGGCTCCGGGTCAAGCAACTGATGAATATCAATGTCGTTCGCGATAATATTCTTGGCACGTGCATACCGTGCAGCATCATCAAAATGGGCAATAACAGCATCAGAAAATAGCGGCGACCAGCGATCATGCCAGTTCAGAGCTGGATCTTCATACTGCCGCTCCAGTATGGTGGCAGCTGTTCCATTGCGCATACCCAGCTCAATAAAGGCTTGCCGATGTGCGTCTTCCGATGCCCATCGGGCGGCTGCGACATAAGCGGTCACAACCAATTGAGTAATATCCGGATGGGTCTCTATAAAACCACGATCCCCCCAGAAACCACCCAACGTATGCCAGCTCAGGGGCTTTCCCTTCGTAGACCAGATAACTTTCGCAATACCTTTATCGACCAGTTCGTAAGGGCTGATCGTAACCAGACCATCTACCGCACCCGCAGTAAGAGCCGCCGCCCCGGCATCCGGATTGATGTTAAAAAGCTGGAAATCAGCATAGCTCAATCCTTCCTGATCCAGCAGGTGCAACAGCGGAATTTCCCACGGTCGCCCTCTGTGAATGGCCAGTTTCCGACCTTTCAGGTCATTGATCGAACGTATTTCTGAGCTGGCGGGAACCAGCACATAAGCATCGCCCGGCCCCCACGGTAGGAGCAGACGGGTACGAACACCGGCCGCTGTACCGTTAAGGATCAATGCTGGCAATTCACCATAAGAAGCAAACTCAATGGCATGATTGGCAAAGGCCTCGTTAATTACAGGGCCAACAGCAGCATTGGGCGCTGGCACCCATTCCAGTTTGTATCCCCGTTTGGCCAGTTCAGACTTCAGCCAGCCCTGAGTTTCAACAACGTAATCAAGCCCTGCCCGCTGAGGTTTGCCCTGAACAAATGCTGTCACAGTCGCTATTCGTATTGTTTGGGCCTGATGTGTCACATGCCAGCCCCAGCCGGCCAGAACCACGGCAATAAGCAGCACACCACCCAGAGCCACGCGCACGTGGGTAGAAAGGGTTACCATATCCATATCTCCAGAAAAGCTTAGTCACCAACAAGGTCGGTCAGTATTGTTTCTTTGATACGTTGGACGGCGGGATCTGCCGGATCACGCGGATGGCTTAATGGCACCGGCACAATCCGGTGTATCCGCCCCGGCGCGGCGTCCATCACCACGATCCGGTCGGAAAGAAACACCGCCTCCTCCACATCATGGGTTACAAGAATCATCGTGCTACGCTGACGTAGCCAGATATGCTGTAACTCTCTTTGCAAGTAGGTGCGGGTTAGTGCATCCAGAGCGCCAAACGGTTCGTCCAGCAAAAGCAGTTCAGGCTCATTCACGAGCGCTCGGGCAATTGCGCCACGCTGCGCCATGCCACCCGATAGTTGGCGAGGCCACGCATCGCCGAATTCCGTCAGCCTCACCAAATCAATCGCGTCCGTCACGCGGCGGGTTTTTTCCACATCGCTCAGATCAGCACGCCCCTGCAATGCAAAGGCGATGTTGGAGCGCAGCGTCATCCATGGAAACAGGGATGAATCCTGAAAAACCATGCCACAATCAAGACTAGTGCCAATGATTGGCACATCATCAAGCCACATATCCCCCGCATGATCTCGATCCAGACCGGAAATCAGGCGCAGAAGCGTAGATTTTCCACACCCACTCCGCCCAACAATACTCACGAACTCGCCTGCTGCGATGTCTAGATCAATCCCGACCAGAACGGGCAATGTCCGACCGCCGATCTGATAGGATTTAGTCAACCCGCGCAGCCGAACCTTCCCCCGGACTGAGCGTGCGGGAGCATCTGAACTCTCAATCAGATTAGAAATATTCATGAAAAATCTGATCCTGTCATATTTAGCGCACGTTACGCCATTTCAGGGTCAATCTGGCGGTCAATACCACCAGAGCATCGATGAGGTAGCCGAGCACTCCAATCACCAACACGCAGAACAGCACTATGTTGGTATGAAATGCGGCCTGCGCATTCGCCATCATGGCCCCCAGCCCTGCTGCGGGACTGAAAAGCAGTTCAGCTCCAATCGTGCTGATCCACACGAAAACCACTGCCTGCATGAAACCGGTAAAAATGGCAGGCATTGCAGATGGCAAAACAACATCTCGTAAACGCGGCCAACCACTGACGCCATAAATCTCCGCTACAGCCAGATAACGAGGGTCAGTCTGTCTTACGCCGCCATGACTGGCGATAGCCATTGGATAAAAAGCCGCCAACGACACGACCAGAAGTTTGGCGCTTTCACCATTGCCGAACCATAGGCTGACCAATGGCACCAACCCGATAACAGGTACCTGCCGCACCGCACTGAAAACAGGGCCAATCAGTCGTTCTGCCGAGCGGGAAAGCCCCAGAAGGCACCCTAGTGCAACGCCGCTTACAGTTCCGATGAACAGCCCTGCTCCCGCACGCGCCAGAGAGGCTATGATGCTCTCTGGCAGTTCGCCGCTACGCATTGTTGCCGCCGCCCCCGCCAGAATGTCGCTGACAGGCACGAAGATATAGCGCCCTGTTACCCCATGATGTGAAAGCCAAACCCAGACCAGCAGTAACAAAGCAGGCAGCACCGTACCGCGCACATGCCAGATAGATGGCCACAAGGGGGCAAAACGCGCCTTCACGCCAGATGTCCATAACGCAGGATGGTTTGTTCAAGCAGACGGATCAGGCGATCCAGCACGAAGCCAATCACCCCGACCAGAACAACACCCCCCAAAACAATATCAACCCGAAAGACCTGCCGCCCCCATTCGAGCATTTGGCCGATCCCCTTATCGGAAATCATGAGCTCCACAGCCACCAGCACCATCCACGCTCTGGCTAGGGCAATCCGTAAGCCTGTCATGATTGACGGCACCGAAGCTGGAAAAATAACATTGCACAGCAACCGAAAGCCCCGCACCTCGTACAGTGCAGCCACATCGCGCCATGTGCCACGAATACCCGCAACACCTTCCAGAGTAGCCAGAGCAACCGTCAGCGTTACAACTTTGGCGACGAGAATGATCTCTACCAGTTGGCCAATACCAAAAAACAGAATGAACACAGGAATGAGCGCCAATGACGGCACCTGTCGCGCGAACTGGAACAACGGGTAAAAATAGGCTTTGAGCGTAAGGGACAAACCCATTGCAGCCCCCAAGGCCAGCCCGACGAGAACCCCAAGAGCATAACCGGCGAACAACCGCCCAAGGCTGCTCCCAACCTGCTGCGCCAATTCGCCGCTGGCTGCCTCAGCTATCAGCGTATTCAGAACAACCAGAGGAGGCACCAGAATGTCACGAGGGAACAAACCACTGGCACTCAAAAGCGCCCATATACCAAGCAGGATCATAACCGGTAGCAAAGTAGATAGGACAGCTTGCCCATTAATGCAGGTGCCAAGTTGGAGTAACGGCCTCGGCCATTTTCGCATGCCCACGACGATACCGCTCCCTTTCGCTTTCCCTGCCATTAGTATTTAACTGTGTTTTATAGTTGTTTTGTTATTTCACGATTCGTGACTCATATAGTAAGCGCAGAATTTACGCTATATAATTTTATATCTCTTTTTTGTGGTGGAATTGGCGCATACCAAAAGCATGCCCGGCCCCTGACGATGCTCTGGCACGCACAGACGCTCCGCCCCCTTCAGAAAAGGGCCGGAAGCGCGCAATATAAAGATGAGAAAAAGGTAAAGCCTGCCAACCGAAAGCGGTTTGACAGTGCGTTTATTCCATCAAGTCAATAGACCGTTCGAGCACACCATGACGGAACAGTATGTCCGCCTCATCCTGCAACTCGCGCAGGATTGTCGTATTGATATGATGAATGCTCCAATCGCGTGCCAGAATGGCCCGCTGCCAGCTCTTTCTTAACACGCTCCCAGCCGCATCAGCCGCCAGAATATACGAAGCCCGCGCAACATCTTGCGGAACTTCACGACCAAGCCGTTCCAGACCATCAAAAAAACTAGCCCGCGCATACGCGCTTAACTGTCTTTCTCCCAACGTCCAGAATATAGACCGATTGGGAATCAGCGCTTCGGAACCTTCCAGTAAGCGCATATTGCCTATTGTCATGGCATAGTCCTGATAGGGAGCGAGCGTCACTAACGCATCGATACTCCCCTGTTGCAGAACAGCCAGACCTGCACCGGGCATGACGTCACAGATGGTTATGTCATCCAAGCTCAGGCCGGCTTTTTCAAGCGCCTGCACCAGAAGGTAAATCTGGAATGACTTCTGGGCCAGACCAATTTTACGGCCGACCAGATCCTGTAATGACCAGACAGGAGAATCCGCACGTACGACGATAGAACCATCCAGCCTGCGCGGCGCTGATGCAGCAAGCAGGATAACATCCAGCCCCTTGGCCGCGGCAAACAGCGGTTGAGGGGAACTGGTTCCGCACACATCAATCTGACCAAGACTCAAGACGTCAGCACTCTGACTGCCCCCATCATAGCGTACAAACTCAACATCAAGACTGTCGAACTGCATGTCCCATGCCGCGGCAAGAGTCAGATGCAGATTGGCTGGATGAACGCCAATACGCAGCGGGGAGCGTTCATGCTTACAGGGCGGCTGAGGCGAGGCGGAAATGGTCATTTGATCGTTATATCATGTTATATATTTTTTCCATCGTGTTTTTACCCACTCGCGTACGCATGCAACGGTTGCGCCCGACAGCCCAATAAGGCTAGCCTTGGTAGTATCAGACAGTAGCGGATGCAAGGAAAAGCCAGACCATGACGAATGTCGAAGGCTGTAGACAGACAGATGATGTCGTTGAACTGCTTAAACAACTCGCCAATGCCAATAGACTTGCCATCATCAGCAGCCTGCTGGAAGGGCCGCGCTCTGTCACCGAGCTAGAGCTCGTTCTATCAATCCGCCAGCCCACCCTGTCGCAGCAGATCACCTCCCTGCGGGAAGCGGGAATTATCGAAGGGCATCGGGAAGGCCGTCATATAATCTATTCATTGGTAGATGAACGTACCACGACCGTTATGCGTTTTCTGGCCAATATTTACCCAGATATGATTCCAGAGCAGGTAAGAATACTCCCTCCGTTTGGCTATATTGACTGCGCAAAGCTACCGGACATGATTGTTAATATGCGCCTTTCCATGCAGGACGCATCCTAACATAGGGAATAGACCAAGCTCTCTGCCACGCAATAGAATCCGATTAAACAGATATGCCGTATCCACAAGCATATCAGGGGCGGAAGCCCTCTCTCAAACCGCGTGAATAACCGGCAGCGCCACTATCACAGGCCTGTGGCAAGACATGTCCCAATATAGTCCATGATACCTCATTTTCGGGCCATGATTGGCGTTGCTGTTGCGGCTGTTCGGCTTCCATCATGAGTGACTCCAAGACCACTCGGATGAAAGCCGTCCATGAAAAACCGTATCCAGAACCAGACATTCCTTGATCGTATCATGACAGCAGATGACGCTGCTGCAATGATCCGCAACGGGGATATCATCGCCACCAGCGGCTTTACCGGCGCAGGATACCCTAAAGCCGTGCCAGAGGCGCTTGCTCAACGCATTGAAACGGCCCATGCCGCTGGCGATCCGTTTACAGTTCGGCTTCTGACGGGCGCTTCAACAGGGCCGCAGCTTGATGGTGCGTTAGCCAAGGCCAACGGCGTGGCATTTCGCTGCCCCTATAATGGCGATGCCACAATGCGGACGCGGATCAACGAAGGCAGCACACTCTATCTCGACACGCATCTTGGGCAGGTGGCGCAAAAAGCAAGGCAGGGACAGTTTGGCAAACCAGACGTGGCTATTATCGAAGCCGTGGCAGTATCTGCTGACGGGACGCTGACACTGAGTTCTTCGGTCGGTAATACCCCAACATGGGCGCAGATTGCCGATAAAATCATTATCGAGATCAATACATGGCAAAACCCTGAACTCGCAGGCATTCACGACATCTGGGGTGGCATACGCACACCGCCCAACGGGCAGGCCATTCCGCTCATCCGCCCCGGCGACCGCATCGGGTCTGGCACACTCTCCATCGACCTCGATCGTCTTGCGGCTGTCGTGATGACGGATGAGGCGGACCGGAATGCTCCCTTTGCCGAGCCAGACGGAATTGCACGGCAGATTGCTGGTCATGTCATGGAATTTTTCGCCCATGAGGTCAAACAGGGACGACTTCCGCCATCACTGCTGCCGCTCCAGAGCGGGGTAGGCAATATCGCCAATGCCGTGTTGGAAGGTTTGAATAGCAGCCAGTTTGAAAATCTGACCGGGTTCAGTGAAGTCATTCAGGACGGCATGCTATCCATGCTGGAAAGCGGCCGGATGACAGTGGCCTCGGCCTCCTCTTTTTCCCTGAGCCCTGAAGCGGCGCAGCGTATTAATGATAATGCCACATTTTTCCGACAGAAAATTGTGCTCCGGCAGCAAGAAATCAGTAACAGCCCCGAGTTGATACGGCGCCTTGGGATTATTGCCATGAATGGCATGATTGAGGCCGATATCTATGGCAACGTAAACTCCACCTGCATCATGGGGTCGCGCATCCAGAACGGCATAGGAGGCTCGGGCGACTTTGCACGCAATGCATTCCTGTCGCTTTTTGTGACCCCGTCTACCGCCAAGGGCGGTAAGATATCGGCATTTGTACCCATGCTACCCCATACGGATCATATTTTGCAGGATGTGCAGATTATTGTTTCTGAACAAGGACTTGCAGACCTACGTGGGCTTGCTCCCGTTGAGCGCGCACGAGCTATTATTAGCAAATGTGCACATCCTGATTTCAGGCCGCAGTTACAGGATTATTTCGATCAGGCACGGCAGCATAGTTTCGGCCAGCATATTCCCCAGCATCTCCCCGCAGCCCTTGCATGGCATCAACGTTATATAGAAACCGGAAGCATGACAGGCTGAACAGGAACCGGAAACAGGATGACCGAACTTCTGATTGTCTTTGTGGTAAGCGATGGTGTCCAGTTAATGGATATAGCCGGACCAGCCGACGTTTTCGCTGAGGCCAATACCGTTCATGGTCGTCCGTTCTACCGCTCGGTCATTGCGGCTACAAAAAAGGACATCCGCAGTTCATGTGGTTTCAGCCTGCGAGCCGACCTGCTGCTCGGGAATATCCGCAATCAGTGCATTGATACGCTACTGGTGGCCGGATCCCCCGATGCCTCAGCCAGAACCAACGATCCGGTTTTAACGGCCTGGTTACAGCAGGAAGCCCCAAAAACCCGGCGCTTTGGCTCCGTCTGCGGTGGTATTTTCCCGCTTGCACAAACTGGCCTGCTCGATGGGCGCACCATCGCCGCGCACTGGGCTGATGTGGACTGCGTACGTGAGCGCTTTCCGGCCATAACAGTCGATGCAGATGCAATCGTCAGGCAAGATAGCGCGCTGCGAACAGCCGCGGGTGTGTCATCTGGTCTGGATCTAGCGCTTTCTCTGGTGCGGGAAGATCTGGGAGACCGCATTGCCCGTGATGTCGCGCGGCAACTTGTATTGTTTTACAAGCGCCCCGGCGGCCAGTTACAATACAGCCGGCAAAAAGAACTGTCTCCTGCGGGCCGGTCTGCCTTACAATCTCTGCAACGGCAGATCATGCAGCAACCGAGCGCTGAATACAGCGTAGAAACAATGGCAGGAATGCTCGCGCTTGAACGCCGACAACTGACACGCCTCTTTGCTCAGGAGACCGGCCTGTCACCCGCCCGTTGGGTTGAGCAAACCCGCCTGGCTCTCGCCAGAAACCTGCTTGAAGACGGTGGAAAACCTCCAAAAGTTGTCGCAGCCGAAGCTGGTTTTGGCTCAGTCAGGGTTTTGCGGCGGGTCTTTCAACGCCATCTTGGCGTAACGCCCGCCGAGTACAGGAAGCGCTTTGGCCAGCTACATGCCCCGCTCCCTGCCCTGCTCAATCAAGATCAGGCCGAATAGCATCCCCTTCAACCGGGATCATCTGCGCCACGGCACGATCCAAGAGATCAGCGCTTGCCGCCAACCCCCGCACCACACCGGCCCGATCATCGGCTCCCCGGTTCTGGCTCATCTTACGCTTGGCCAGTAATCGGGTAATCGGCATACGAAGGCCAACAACCCCCTTAAGCTGCCCTTGAATGAAAGCATCCGGCGCATCCGTAACATGCCAAGGTGTTTTCTGCGTTGCTTCGTGCTGGTTCGTCAGCCGTGTGACGATAGCAAGAAGGCGGTTCGGATCTCTGAAGAACTCTACCGGGCCAAAAGCCTGAACGGCCTCATAATTCCAGGTGGGGACAACCTTGTGGTGGAGTTGCTTGGAAGGATACCAGCTTGCACTAATATAGGCGTCTGCCCCCATAAAAATGGCCAGCGCCTCCCCCAACACAGGTTCTTTCCATTGTGGATTAGGCTGAGCAAGATGCCCGTACAGAACTCCGAACTCACCCTCCTCCGTATCCAGAAACAGAGGAAGTGGTGTTGCAATTGGCCCTTTGGCAGTCGCTGTCACAAACTGCGCCAGCCGTGCATTGCGGATGATGCCGTGTAGGATCTCAGGATTATCTTCGTGGAAAACGGGTGGAACGTGCATATGGATTACCCCCTTGGCTTTCCAGAAAAGTAACGCAATACTGGACCATTATTAACGTCCAGTTATGATAAATTATGCCAGTCCAGTTTTCTGCAAAACTACCTCGCACAAGGCCACTTGGCGGGCGGCAGTTATATGAAGCGCTGAAAGCGCAGATTGCAGAGGGAGTATATCTGCCGGGAACAGCCATGCCCTCCACCCGAGCACTGGCACTTGAACTGGGCATCGCACGTTCAACCGTAACGTCAGCCTATGAGCAGTTGCTCGCCGAGGGCTTTCTTGAAAGCCGTCAGGGTGCGCCTACACGCGTAGCCTCACTTCTGCCTCGCCAGATTTCTGTCTTGGACAACAAATCCGACCGCTCCTTGCATCAGCTCTCAGCCTATGGGGAGCGAATGAAAAGACTGGCAACAGGTCAAAGTCATCATCTGGCTACCCCGGAGCCTGTTATCGACTTTCGGTACGGTCATCTAGCAGCGCGGGATTTCCCGACCCTTGCATGGAAGCGCGCACTCACAGCGGCCCTGACGCGACAATCAGGCCGCTTGAGCTATGGGCCACCGGAAGGTAGCCTGCGGTTGCGCACTGCGTTACAGGCTTACCTATGGCGAGCACGTGGTCTGCACTGTGATGCTGGACAGATCATTCTTGTCAGTGGCTCTCAGCAAGGGCTTGATCTCTGCGCACGCATTTTTCTCGACCCGACCGATAGATTTATTGTAGAAAACCCTTGCTATCAGATGGCAAGGCAGGCGTTCAGCGCTAACGGGGCGGTAGCGGTATCCATTTCTGCCCGCGCAAACCTTCAGGATGCGCCCCTGTGGACCAGAGCGGATGCCCGCCTTGCCTATGTAACACCTTCACACCAGTTCCCCCTTGGTGGCGTCATGCCGATTGCACAGCGGCAGCAGTTACTTGCCTGGGCCCAAGAGACTGGAGCCTATGTGATTGAGGATGATTACGACAGCGAGTATCGCTACGATATCAAGCCTGTCCCTCCCCTTTACGGCCTTGGGGGTGAGACAAGCCGCGTCATCTACCTCGGGACAGTCTCCAAAATCCTCTCACCCGGTCTGAGGGTTGGCTATGTCATCGTTCCCTCCGGTCTTCAGGCAATATTTGCCGCCGCCAAGCAGCTTGCTGACAGACATAGCCCTGTAGCCGAACAGGAGGCCTTGGCATCATTACTGGAAAGCGGCCTGTATGAACGGCATATCCGCCGTGTGCGCCGCCGCAATGCCGAACGCCGCCGCTGTCTGCTCGATGCTCTGGAGCGATCCTTAGGCAACAGAATAACGATCGAAGGGGCAGAAGCCGGGCTACATGTCGTCGTCTGGCTCCATGATGTGGCCGCTGCTTCTGAATCGGCTCTGCTGGCACGAAGCAAACAGTGTGGCCTCGGCCTCTATCCCATCTCCCCTCTTTATGACAGCGCACTTCCTGAACAGGCACCGGACTGTGTCGGTTTGGTCATGGGTTATGCAGCACTGGATGACTTTCAGATCCGCAGAGGGGTTGAAATACTGACGGACGTCATTCAGTCGCTCACAGGCTGAGCAGCCGTAAGGATGGCATGGACATACAGCTTTTTCCAGACGGCCTACGCCTGACCACCAATTTTCATTAATGTGAGGCCTGACACAATCAGAATAGCCGCCAGAAAGCGTATTGCCGAGGCACTTTCACCAAAGAACATTATCCCGGCGGCAAATGCGCCTATGGCCCCTATTCCGGTCCAGACCGTATAAGCCGTTCCAAGCGGCAAAGATTTCATGGCCGTTGAAAGCAGGCCAATGCTGATCAAAAATCCGCTAACGGCCACCACGGATGGCCCTAATCTGGAAAAACCAGCTGACTGCTTGATGGCCGTTGCCCAGACCACTTCAAAAATACCGGCGAGAAAGAGAGCGATCCAGTTCATGGCGATCATTATTCCTGCGTCAGACAATGATGAAAGAAGCTGCTCCACAACAAAGACATCGAGAGCATGAGCATGATGCCACCCATGACAACATCGAGACTCTGCCAGGCACGGGGCCGCGCAAAGATGGGTTGCAGGAGACGTGCGCCGTAACCCAAAGCCGCAAACCATAAAAAACTCGCCGATACCGCACCTGCTGCAAATACCGGCCTTGCTGATGGGGGTTGCGCCATTGCCGCAGCCCCCATCAGCAGAACCGTATCGAGATAAACATGCGGGTTAAGCCAGGTAAAAGCCGCTACAGCAGCCAGCGCCTGCCTTAGGGAAACGCCCTGCCCCGCTACTATAGACATACTGTCATGGCGCACCGCCCGGCGCAGTGACTGCACTCCATACCACCCTAGAAATGCCGCTCCGGCCAGCGTGAAGCCCATAGAGAGAACAGGAAGAGCAGAAACGAGAGCCCCCATCCCATTCACACCGGCGATAATCAGCACGGCATCCGAAACGGCACAAAACAGGACAATCGCGCCGACATGTTGGCACTTCAGCCCCTGACGCAGCACGAAGAGATTTTGCGCCCCGATTGCGATAATCAAAGAGGCTGAAAGCGCAAAACCGGCCGAAAAGGAAAGTAGGAACGACATCATGCGTTCTGGGTAGGCGATTTTTTTTGATAAGAAAAACTTGTTTTTCTAAATCATATGAAGCAATTCTTATTTCATGCTGGATTATGCCACCTTAAATGCTGTCAGTGCCGTTGTGCGCGAAGGCTCTTTCGAAGGGGCTGCTCAAGCTCTTGGAATCACACCTTCGGCCATTTCACAGCGTGTGAAAGGATACGAGGAGAAACTAGGCGCGCTCCTGATTATCAGAGGGCAGCCCTGCAAGCCTACAGCTCTGGGCAAAGCTCTTTGCGCGCACATTGACAAGGTTCGTTTGCTTGAAGCTGAAATCCCCCAGCTCTCGGCAGATGCCGCTCTGGCAATATCGCGCTCTCCCAGTCTCAAAATTGCCGTTAATGCTGATAGTCTTGCAACGTGGTTTCCCGAAGCTATCGCCGGTTTTGCAAAAGAAACCCACGTTTTTCTGGACCTTCTGGTCGAGGATGAAGCCCATACGGCAGACCGGCTTCGCTCGGGCGATGTGATGGCGGCGGTTACGGCAGATTCTGCCCCGGTATCAGGGTGCCGCACTCTCCATCTGGGTGTGTTGCGTTATGCCGCCTGCGCCAGCCCCACCTTTGTACAACGCTATTTTTCCAAGGGCTTTACACGAGACGAATTTACCACAGCACCCTGTATGTGTTTTGAAAAACGGGACAGACTTCAAACACGGTGGCTACAGGAAGTGCACCAGCTTTCTTTGCCATTACATGTGCATTATATCCCTTCCACTCAGGGATTTCTTGACTTTGCTCTCGCGGGGTTAGGCTGGGGTTTACAACCGCTTTCTCTCGCCCAAAAACATCTTGCGGCAGGCGAGCTAATTGAACTTGCCCCACACCATGCGGTGGATGTTGATCTTTACTGGATTATTCCACGGTTAAAGAGCGACATTCTAGAAAAATTAACACAACATCTAAAAATACAGTGCTCACGGAATAAATATCTTGAGCAGAAATCAGTTTAACATGCACAATACTAACTGCTTTCTCTTTTTATAAATGTAAAGCCAAGATCCAGACTAGGGTTGGCGGGCTCTTTCCCAAGCATTAAATCCACCAGCATTTTTGCAGCCTCTCTCCCGATTTCGTAACGGGGTGTGGCCACCGTACTTAAGGACGGCATAATCCATGCTGAAGCAGGCAAATCGTTAAAACCGGCAATGGCAAGCTGCTGTGGAACGTTTATCCCATGCCGTTGACAATAAAATAATGCCCCCTGCGCCAAATCATCATTACAGAAAAAAAGGGCATTCAGGTCGGGGCATTCCTGCAAAGCACGCGCCGTCAGTCTGGCGCCGAGTTCGATAGACGAGCGATCCGGCACAGTGAGAACATAAGGAGCCACGCGCATTGTCTCTTCCACAATGCGCTGAAAACCTGCCCCCCGTGCCATTGTCCGGGGGTCAAGCTGCGAGGCCACGAAGCCAACCCGCTCATAGCCTCGCTCAAGGAAATGGCGCGCCACTGCCGCCCCACCGCTTTCTTGAGAAAATCCGACTGAGTAGCTACCCGGTCTATGATGTAGTTCCATCATATGAACCACCGGCACGGCGGGCTCTGTCAGCAATTGGAATGTTTGCGGCAAATGGTCTGTTCCACATAACAACACACCATCAGGACGAAAAGAAAGCAGCCCTCTTAACAGCCGATGCTCCTCAACAGGAGAATAATCCGTTGCGGCAGTGATCAACTGATACCCTTGTGGGGAAAGAATATCGTTTATCCCGGCAATAACCTCCATGAACACCATGTTGGTAATCGAAGGAATAAGCACGGCAACATTCATGGATCTGGAGGAGGCAAGCGCACTTGCCGCACGATCAGGAACATACCCCAAGGTTGCTGCGGCCTGTTCAATCCGTATTCTCAGATCAGAGCTGACCTTTGATGTTTCGCGAAAAGCTCTGGAAACACTGATCATGCTTGTATTGGCTGCCGCCGCAACGTCTTTAATCGTAGCACGCCCCTTGACAGGAGAACGCGCCTTCCGGCCCGCCATACTCAACCCTCAGCACTTGATGTCAGTGAAACTGTAATTGTACCGACATTGGAAAATGGTCACTTACGCATATGCTGAATGCGGTGAGAGTTGACCATAAGAAGCATGACCAGCGCGGCAAGAGCCCGCGACGATTTTTATCCATTACATAAAATTTAATTATGAGCACAGAGAAAGATATTCCCATTTTTTACAGTTATTTAAAGGGGAAAATAACTTTCTGGAACCTTATCACATACTCGTGCGTTAGCTGCAACCCATCTATGCAACGCCATATGTTAGCGCTACCACAACGCCGCAACAAACAACCCAGGGAAGAGCATGACCAGTCGTTCATTCATATATGGACACACAGCAAAAGCGGTCGGTATCGCTGCTCTGGTCGGGTATTCCCTGACGGCTTATTCGCCCACTCATGCACAGGTCACAGGCCGTTTACCCTCAGCTAAGCGCATCATGACTGACAGTGCGCCGCCAGAAAAAAATGCCTCACACGCTCTGGCAACTCTCTCCCCTGATACGCCGCCTATTCTTTTTGGCAGTCCGTATGATCGCTCCCCTGCCTCTTTGGGGATAACACGTCACGCACCAGCCCCTATACCCGACACACCTTTTATCCCCCCTTCCTTCAACGACTGGTTTGATCAGAAAACCATGACAGGAGATTGGGCGGGCGAGCGTATCCGCCTGCAGAATGAAGGCATTAACCTCTTTGGCCATTATCTTGAGGATAGCGCAGGCAACCCGGTAGGAGGCCGCGCCAGCACCGTGCGCTATGCCCATGAACTGGCACTCGGGGCAGATGTCAATTTCGCCCAGCTTACCGGGAAAAATATCGGTATTTTTCATGTGCTCCTGACAGAACGTGCAGGACTTGGTATCGGCCAGCAGCTTCCGACCCTGAACAGCCCGCAGGAAATCTTTGGCTCAGGAGAAACGATCCGTTTTACACGCCTCTCTTTTGAGCGGCAGTTCGGGCGTTACGTTGATGCCGAAATCGGGTGGATCAATACCGAGAATGATTTTGCCCAATCCACCATGCATTGGGGCATGAATCTATACTGTCAGTTTGAAACAAATGCTGTCTGCGGTATGCCTCAGGCATTGGCCAGCAATTCGGGCTATGGTTATTACCCAACCGCTCACCCCGGTGCTTATGTGAAAATATTTCCGTTTGGCGATGAGCGCATGCTTGTCTCGGCGGGCATTTACAATGTTGACCCCACAATTTCAAACACAGGCTATGCCTGGAAACTGGGGCTGCACGGAACCACGGGCGTCTATCTACCGTTCCAGATTGGCTGGCACTTTGGTGGAACAGATACACATGGAGCACTCCCTACAAACATCAAGTTTGGGGGGTATTGGGATACCTCCGAAGTTAATAATGTTTATAGCCAGTTCCAAGGTTTCCAGCCCTCGGGTGTTAATGTCGGCGCTCTGCCAATTGAAAAAATACGCGGTCGCTACGGCGGGTGGTTCGAAGGCGATCAGATGCTGCAACGCGATGCGGCTGACCCCAACCGCTCTACAGTCGCTTTCCTGTCCTTCACATGGGGCGATCCGCGAACGGCAATAGCGCCCTACTACATTACCTGGGGCATTGTACGTAAAGGCACGTTTAAAAACCGCCCGAACGATACGTTCAGCATTGGTGGAAAATTCAACTTTGTTAATCCAAAACTTGGCATTTACGCAGCGGCCCTACAACAGCAGGGATACGGGGATATTTATAAGCCAAGCGGCGAACATGCTGGCGAAATCAACTATGGGTATCGCCCCTCCCCCTGGCTCACCCTTCGTCCGGGCCTACAGTATATCTGGCACCCCGGAGGCACGAACCGTTACGCCAATGCCCTGCTTATCGACATGGAAATGGGTGTAACATTCTGATGCACGGCATCCTGTTATCCCTTTCGTTCACGGCAAGAGAAACACGATGATGAAACAATATCTTTTCCGCCATCGCTTACTGAGCCACATCGCTCTGGCAGGGGTGGCCACATCGCTCTGTTTTGGCGCGGCACTCGCTTCGCCCAAAGTATCTGTCGCCCCATGGGGAAAACTCCCGGATGGACGCAAGATCGAAATCATTACCCTGAAGAATGACCATAATATAACAGTAAAAATCATAACCTATGGCGGCATTATCCAGTCGATAGAAACACCGGATCGTTCTGGCCAGATTGGCGATATTGTACTCGGGTTTAAAACACTGGATGGTTATGCCATCGACTCAGCCAAAGGTGGTCTGTTTTTTGGTGCCATAATAGGCCGTTACGCAAACAGGATTGCAAAAGGCACGTTTACACTTGATGGCAAAACATACCATATCGCCATAACAGCCCCACCAAACGCCCTGCATGGTGGTAAAACAGGTTTTGACAAGAAAGTCTGGACGCTCTCGGGACATCATGCTGACAGCAAGGCGGCCTATGCCTCACTTTCTCTCGTATCGCCCGATGGAGACGAAGGTTTCCCCGGAAAATTAACCACACAAGTCACATATAGCCTTGATAACACCAATGCCCTGACCTTGCATTATCAGGCCACCACAGATGCTCCAACAGTTCTTAACCTGACCAACCACACTTACTGGAACCTCAACGGTGAAGGTTCTGGGTCAATTGCCCCAGAAATATTACAGATCGAAGCCACCCGTTATACACCAACAGACGAGACTTCGATCCCTACGGGAGAAATCGCCTCCGTAGCGGGGACACCTCTTGATTTTACCAAACCCCATGCCATTGGCGATCGCCTGCGGGATTCCTTTCCACAGATGATGTACGCACGCGGATACGACCAGAACTGGGTTATCAACGGCCCAGCCAACCAAACCCCAAGACTAGCTGCGCAGATTTACGATCCGCGTTCAGGACGATCGATGGATGTCCTGACAAACCAGCCCGGCCTGCAGGTTTATACATCTAATTCACTGGATGGAGGCTATGCCGGGATTTCCGGAAAAGCCTATCGGCAGACTGACGCCATTGCGTTTGAAGCCGAGCATTATCCCGACAGCCCTAACCATCCGACTTTTCCCACAACAGAACTGCGGCCCGGCCAGACATTCGATTACACGACGCTCTACCGGTTTTCCCGCAAATGACGGCCTCGCTTAACATTATGACAGGCTCGGCCTTCAGCAGCGCTCGACAGCCGACCCTTTTCTCCACATCTGCACTTTTGGAGACGATATGACCACGCTCCCTCGCGCATCAATACCGGTTGTGCTGACGGCATTACTCGTCGCGCTGACCGGCCTCGGCCTTACCATTGGTGGGGCATGGCTTTTACGCTACGGTGACACGCCCTATTATCTGCTCTGCGGCCTTGCCATGCTGGCGAGCGCTGTCCTTCTTTACCGCAGAAAACCTGCTGCTTTATGGGTTTACACTGCCATTACGCTGGGCAGCCTTATATGGGCCATAGCGGAAGCCGGTCTCGATTTCTGGTCGCTGCTACCCCGCAGTGATGCCATTGTCATTATTGGCCTCCTGCTTCTCATGCCTTTCATTACCCGCCCCTTGGGCGCCAGCCGTACCACTATTGCCCCGCTAGGGCTTAGTCTTCTGCTCTCGGTTCTCGTCGTTGCATTTTCCACAACGCGAGATCCCTACTCGTTTAATGGTAAACTGCCGACAGATATTGCCAATGCCTCTCCAGGTGACGCGACAGCACTCTCCGATACAGAATGGCATGACTGGGGCCGCACCCAGTTCGGCAACCGTTTTTCGCCCCTGAAACAGATTAACGCGTCAAACGTCAACGCACTAAAAATCGCATGGATTATGCGAACGGGCGACCTCAAAACCAAAAATGACCCGGGCGAGACAACGAATGAAGCCACGCCCGTCATGGCCAACGGAACCCTTTATCTCTGCTCCACCCACCAGAAGCTCTTTGCCGTTGATGCAGCGGATGGAAAAACCAAATGGGTTTTTGACCCTCATCTTTACGTCAACCCCGGTTTCCAGCACCTGACCTGCCGTGGCGTTACTTACCATGCAACGCCTGCCAATGCCGTTACAATCGATGGCAAGCCTGCGCCAGCCGAGTGCCCCCGCCGTATTTTTCTACCCACAAATGATGGCCGTCTCTTTGCCATTAATGCGGACGATGGCTCCCCCTGCCCCAGCTTTGGCCAAAACGGCGAACTGGATCTGCGCGAAGAAGGCATGCCTTTCACAACAGTAGGTGAGTGGCAAGGCACATCTCCCCCCGTTGTTACTGACCGCCTTGTTATTCAGTCAGGTGCTGTAACCGACAATGGTTCGGTGCATGAACCCTCTGGTGTAACCCGCGCTTTTGATCTCTATACGGGTAAACTCGTTTGGGTTTTTGACCCCGGCAATCCTGATCCCAACCAATTACCCGGACCGGATCACAAGTTTGTTCCGAACTCACCCAACTCATGGATTACCTCATCCTACGATGCGGCTCTGAATCAGATCTACATCCCAACCGGCGTGCAAACACCTGACCAATGGGGCGGCAACAGGGATCAATATTCTGAACGATATGCATCTGGTATTCTGGCCCTCAACGCGGATACTGGCAAACTCGTCTGGTTCTATCAGACTGTCCATCATGATCTGTGGGACATGGATGTTCCCTCGCAGCCAAGCCTTGTGGATATCAAGCAAAAAGACGGTACCGTTATTCCGACCCTGTATGCACCGACCAAAACCGGCAATATCTTTGTACTGGATCGTCGTACAGGCAAGCTGGTTGTATCGGCTCCTGAACTACCCGTCCCGCAGGGGGCCGCTCCGGGAGATCACACCTCCCCCACGCAGCCTTTTTCTGATCTCTCCCTTCGACCCAAGGCTCTGCTAACCGGTGCCGATATGTGGGGCGGCACACTGTTTGATCAACTGATCTGCCGCATTGCCTTCCACCAATTACGTTATCAGGGAACATTCACTCCCCCATCCACTCAGGGCACGCTTGTTTTCCCCGGTAACCTCGGCATTTTTGAATGGGGCGGTCTGGCGGTTGACCCGCAACGCCAGATTGCCGTCGCGGATACGCTTTCACTCCCCTTTGTCTCCCGTCTTGTGCCACGAGGCCCGAACAACCCGCTCTGGCCCCCGAAAGAGGGAGCCGTAGGCAGTGGAGGAGAAAGTGGTTTACAACATAATTACGGCGCGCCTTACGCCGTCGAAATCAGCCCCTTTGTCGATCCCGTTCTGGCCAAGGTGGGCCTGAACCTTCCATGCCGTAACCCACCTTGGGGCTACATGGTTGGGCTTGACCTCTCTACCAACACGGTGGTTTGGCAGCATCGCAATGGCACCATACAAAACAGCCTGTATGGCAGTTCCGTGCCACTCACCATGCCACCCGTTAAAATTGGTGTGCCAGCCCTTGCCGGCCCCCTGATTACTGCTGGCAATGTGGCATTTCTTACCGGGTCGATGGATTATTATATCCGTGCTTATGACGTCACCACGGGACAGACATTGTGGCAGCAACCTCTACCTGCCGGCGGGCAGTCTACCCCCATGACCTATTCTATCAATGGCAAACAGTACGTGGTGTCTTATGTTGGGGGGCATGGTTCATTTCCAACCAAACTGGGTGATTATCTGATCGCATGGACACTGCCAGAAGCAGCGGACAGTCAGAAAAAATAATCTTCTGCCCCTTGATCCACGGCCCTTTTGGATAGACCGGCTTATGATCCGTCTGTTCTGGCGTTAAAAACCAGACCAGACGGCATTTTTTTACGCATCAGGATCGCTCTGCCGAGACAATATCAATCCACAGGAAAATATCGTAATTTTTGTTATTAAAAAATAAACAACACATTCATGTCGTTGGTTGTTGACGCGGGAGCATTTTAATGTCCCAATGCGCGTGTGGTTCAGAAAGGACACACGAACATGAAAAGCCAGAAGGCAAACAGGGCAATAGCTCAGTGGGGTAACAAACACACTCTGGGCCGATGTAGGGCTGCAGGCTGCGGTCAATAACGCCGCTTTTCCTGACCTGAAACTGGCACCACCAGCCAGCCGCCTTCCTGTGCGATAAGGGCAGTCTAAAATGCCTCAATTCAATCAAACATTTTTTGGAAAACGATCCGTTCGTCAATTACGCGTCATTCCACTTCCATCAGGAGGCGGACATGGAGGCACGCGTGCTTGACAGGGCGCTCCCTGCAACAGCCGAACGATCTTCTGCCCCTTTGAGCTATTCCGTGACCAAACAGACGCATTCCATACCCTCCGCCAACACCCCATGGGCTGGCACCAGTCTGGCCGATGGGCTGTGGCAACACCTGCAGCAGGAAGCACAAGAGCAGACTGATGCAGTGCTGGCACCGTTATTGCGGGATATTGTTCTGGAGCAGGCTAACCTGGGTCACGCGCTTTCACGCCTGATTGCCCGGAAGTTTGCAGATGAACAAATTCACAAGCAGGCACTGGAAGAACTGGTACGATCATTTTTCTTGGCTTGCCCGCAAGCTCTAGAAAGCGTGGCCGCAGACTTGCACTCAATCCGCCAGCGCGATCCAGCGGTGACGGAATACCTGACACCTCTTCTGTTCTTCAAAGGTTTTCAGGCGGTGCAGGCCCATCGGGTCGCTCACTGGCTCTGGCAGGAAAAACGGCGCGCCCTTGCACACTGCATTCAGGGGCGGGCTTCAGAGCTTTTCGCTGTCGATATTCATCCCGGCGCAGTTCTGGGGCAAAGGATCATGTTCGATCACGGAACAGGTATTGTCGTGGGTGAAACCGCTGTGATCGAAGATGACGTGGCATTACTCCAGAATGTCACTCTCGGTGGCACTGGCAAGGAAAGTGGAGACCGTCATCCCAAGATCCGTCGCGGCGTATTGATTGGCACCGGCGCGAAAATACTCGGCAATATCGAAATTGGCGAAGGCGCAAAAATCGGGGCGGGCGCTATTGTCATAAAGCCGGTTGAGCCCTTTACCACCGTTGTCGGCAATCCGGCGCGTGCGGTGGGGCCACGGCATACCAACCTCCCTTCCCTGACAATGGATCAAAGTCTGCCGGCATTGAATTACGTGATCTAGCCACGTGATCGTTGCCTGTTGTTTCTCCTTTAATGCAAGGGAAGAAAACAACATGTCGCACAGTATTTCGTCTGCATCGCTTGCACATCCCTCCTCTGATCGATGTTGATAAGCAGAACAATAGACTGACGTTTTGTCGCAAAAATATTCTCACGCGCCCTCACTGGGCATAAGCAAGAGTAAAAAATCATGACATCCATCGCGCCTGTATCTTCTTCAGGGCCGACCGCGCTCGACCGCAACCTGTCAGCCCGCCAGCTTTCTACTGCCCATGTTACGCGTGTCCAGAATCTTGAGCGCACGCCCCGCTGGCTGCATCGGCTGCTACCATGGGTTAATGTGGGAGGCGGTGTATTCCGCGTGAACCGTCGGCGTATTCTCGCTCCCCAGTTTGGTGGCTTTACCTTTTCGGGTGATGGTGCGCAGGCCCGCCTTGTTTCTGAAAGCTTCCGCTCCCTGCCAGGTCTGGCGGGAACCGATGAAAAACAGCTTGCCGATCTGGCAAGTGCCTTTGAAACCCGCCTTGTACGTGCAGGCGAAGTACTGACTGACCCGACTGCTTTTGTCGTGGTGGCATCGGGTAGTATTGAAGAGCTCGGGCAAGGCTCTGGCGGACGCCCGGTGCGCCGCTCTCTGGCCGGGAGCGGCCAATATATCCGCCCGGCCCAGAGCGCTGAGGCACGCCTGCGGGTGTTGACCGACAGCACCGTATTCATTCTACCCCGCGACATTGCGGCACGCTTTCCATGGCTGGAAGAAAAACTGTCGTCCATCGTAACGGAAGTCGATGGCAAGCGGATCAATGCCTATGGTGAGGCCGCCATTGATGTGCTGGAAAGTGTCGATGGCGAACAGCGTCTGCCAACAACTTTTGTGGATTATCAGGATCATCCGCGGGAATATTATCTGCATACCCTGCAAACGGTGCTGAGAACACACACACGTATTACCGACCTGTACAGCAATGAATATGATCAGCTACGCGAACAGGTGCGCGTAGTTATAGATGTCATTCGTGAACGGGAAGAATGGGAACTGCTCAACAACCCTGAATTCGGCCTTCTCAACGAAACACCTCCAGCCCAGCGCGTTCCCACACGGAGCGGCCCGCCAACCCCAGACGATCTGGATGAACTGATTGCCCGTGTGTGGAAGCGCCCTGCATTTTTCGTCGCACACCCCAAGGCGATTGCTGCATTTGGACGGGAGGCAACACGCCGTGGTGTGCCGCCCGCAACCGTAACGCTGTTTGGCTCACCCTTCCTGACATGGCGCGGCCTGCCACTGATTCCTTCAGACAAAATCCCCGTTTCTCAATCCGGAGAAACCTCGATCCTGCTGCTACGCACAGGGGCAGAAGAACAGGGGGTGATCGGCCTGCATAATACCGGCATTACCGGCGAGGTCGAACCGGGGCTTTCTGTCCGTTACAGTGGCACGGATCAGCATTCCGTCGCCTCTCATCTGATTACCCGGTATTTCTCGGCCGCGGTGCTGGTCGAAGATGCAATCGCCCGTCTCGATCATGTTCTTGTCGGAAACTATCATGACTATACCTGACACCCATGAGAACCAGACTGAAAACGGGCTAACCAGTCTGGTATCGCGCGCTTTTCAGGATGTGCTGAAACAGGATCAGCCATCCCTGACAGCAGCACGGCCTACGGGCTACGCGGCTGCGGGCGATGCCTCATCCTTCGAACCGGTGTGGGCACACACACCGGTTCCGGCAGCAACATCTGGCGAGACTGCGCCCTTTGCTCCAACAGGCACCCGTACCTCCCCGTTTTTTGAGGAAACAGCCCTGCCACCCTTCAAAGCATGGGAGGCTTCAACAGACTACGGTGCGCGTCCGTATTTTCTGGAACATCTTGCCCAGAAAACAGGAGTATTCGCTGGTGTTGCGCCTTCAGGATATGACCCTGAAAGCGCCCGACAGGATTTCCCGATCCTACATCAGCGTGTCAACGGACACCGTCTGATATGGCTGGACAATGCGGCAACAACCCAAAAGCCGTTTTCGGTCATTCAGGCCATTTCCTCTTTCTACGAAAAGGATAATTCCAATATCCACCGGGCCGCACATACTCTGGCGGCCCGTGCGACAGATGCGTTTGAAGCAGCCCGCGACAAGCTACGCCGCTTCATAGGCGCACGAGAGGCGGCTGAAATTGTTTTTTTGCGCGGAACAACTGAAGCCATTAACCTTGTCGCACAAAGCTATGGTGGCACGCATATCGGTGCTGGTGACCGTATTGTTGTCTCAGCCATCGAGCACCATGCCAATATCGTGCCATGGCAACTTCTGGCCAAAAAAACCGGCGCGGAACTCAAAGCGGCCCCCGTCAATGATCGCGGCGAACTCATTCTTGAAGAGTTTGAAAAGCTCCTTACTGAAAAAACAAAAATAGTCTCCATTACACATGTTGCCAATGCGTTGGGCACCATAAACCCGGTAAAGGAAATCATACAACTAGCCCACGCGCGGGGTATTCCCGTTCTGGTAGATGCAGCCCAATCGTCTCCACATATTCCGATCGACGTAACGGCGCTGGATGCGGATTTTCTCGTACTTTCAGGACACAAGATTTACGGGCCAACCGGGATTGGCATTCTGTATGGAAAACGGGCGCTGCTGGAAGCCATGCCGCCATGGCAGGGCGGAGGCCATATGATACGGGATGTCACCTTCGAGCATACGGAGTTTCAGGGGCTTCCCGAAAAGTTCGAGGCTGGTACACCCGATATTTCTGGGGCTGTCGGGCTTGGTGCAGCAGTGGACTATCTGCAATCACTCGGGCTGGATGCTATTGCTGCACATGAACATGCCCTACTGGACTATGCCACCGCTCAGCTTTCCGATATTCGTGGCTTGCGGATTATCGGACGGGCCGCCCATAAGGCGAGTGTCCTTTCCTTTGTTATTGATGGCCATAAACCCGGCGATATTGCCCGCCACCTTGACCGGCACGGCATTGCCGCACGCTCAGGCCACCACTGTGCACAGCCATCCTTGCGCCGCTTCGGGGTAGAGGAAACCGTACGCGCCTCTTTTGGACTGTACAACACCTTCTCTGATGTAGACAGTCTGTTTCAAGCCTTGCGTCAGTTACCTTCCTGAGAAACCTTCAGGTGTAAAAGCATTCTCTTGCAACCTGAACACAACAGACCTAACCCCCGGTTCATTAAAGAAACCGGGGGTTAGGATTCCAGCCCTCTGACCAAACTTACTGTGCTGTGGAAAACGGACTGCTTCTGGCCTGCTCCACCACCCACTGTCGGAACGCAGAAGCCAAATTTTTCCTCTCTGCGTTTACTGACAGAAAATACCCGCGCTCACTCCTGATCGGCTCAGGCCAGGCCAGAACAATCTGGCCACTCTGCAGATAATCATCAATCAGAGGCCGCCAACCAAGGCCGATACCCTGCCCATGCAAAATGGCCTGTAGTAGCAATGGGTAATTGCCAAATAATAAAGAGTTCCGGCTTCCAGCTTGCCGCATGGGATGCCCCGCCAGCCGGAACCAGTCCTCCCATGTAAACCAGTTCTGCGCCGGGCTATCCAACGCCAGAAGCCGCCCACGCACCAGATCCCCGGCAGAAGTCACCGGCTCCATACCTGCAAGATAACGGGGACTACAAATCGGATACACTTCCTCTGCAAACAACTGAAAACACGCCCCTGCGGCGGCGTCCGGTTTTTTACCAAATAAAATAGAAATATCCGCCTGATCCGATGCCGCCCCTGTCTGCCGGGCCTGTGTTGTCAGCAGACAGAGATCCAGTGCTGTATGCTGGCTTTCAAAATCCGCCAAGCGCGGCAGAAGCCAATTTGCGGCAAAACCATAGTCTGTCAGTACAGTCAGGTTCGTTTGCACGTTACTGGCTTCGATAGCAGTCATGGCAGTCCGCATCCTTGCCAGCATGTCTGCCGCCGCCGTGTGCAGGATCTGCCCTGCGTCACTGGGTGTCACCCCCCGGTGCAGCCGCCTGAACAATGTCAAACCCAGCACATGTTCCAACTGGGCAATCTGCTGGCTTATGGCTGGTTGTGTCATGCCCAGCTCCTGTGCGGCCGCACTAAAACTGCCGCGCCTGCCAACGGTTTCCAGAATGCGGATGGAGCGGAGCAGATACTCGATCTGGTTCGGTGTCATAACCCGGCCTTATACCACTAATAAGAATGAACATACATCAAAAATAACATTTTATGTGAGATTATATAAAAAATATCAAAGACCATAGTGTTGTTATGCATATGGAGATAATTTACGTTATGAGCCCGCAATCCGAAGCGCCCCTGAATTTTCTCGTGGTTGTGGCAGACCAGCTTACGGCAACCGTTCTACCAGCACTCCTTGGAGGGCGCGATCCGTCTGTTGTCAAAGTGCCAACCCTGACAGAACTAGCAAAAAACAGCACTGTTTTTGCCAATGCCTATTCCGCCAGCCCGTTATGCGGCCCTTCACGCAACACGCTCATGACCGGACTACTCCCTTCCGTTAGTGGGGTTTATGATAATGGCTGTGAATGGCACTCCGATATCCCCACATTCGGGCATCGTTTACGTCTGGCAGGCTACCGCACCATTCTGGCTGGCAAAATGCACTTCGTTGGAGCAGATCAGCTCCATGGCTTTGAAGAACGCCTGACAACCGATATCTATCCGGCTGATTTTACATGGGTGCCTGACTGGACAGACAGGCAGGGGCGACCCGACTGGTATCATTCCATGGATTCCGTGCTGAACGCAGGCCCTGTCCTACGCAGCAACCAGCTCGACTTTGATGAAGAAGTCGCATTCGCCACCCGTCGCAAACTGTACGATCTTGCCCGCACAGACACCCATCGGCACCCCTTCTGCCTAGTCGCCTCTTTTACCCACCCTCATGACCCATTCAACATTACGCCCGAATGGTGGAATCTTTACGAAGAGACGCCCATCCCTCTCCCCCGCGTAACAAGCCCAGACCCGTTGCACCCTGCGGAAGTCCGTATTCGTGAGGCGTGTGGCATTACCGCCCAGCCACCAAAAAATGCAGATATTCGGAAAGCACGCCGTGCCTATTACGGGGCCATTTCCTATATCGACCATCAGCTCAAACAGCTTCTGAATACGCTTGCCGAAACGGGACTGGACAAAACAACGGCCATAGTCTTCACCAGCGATCATGGCGAAATGCTGGGCGAGCATGGTCAGTGGTATAAAATGTCGTTCCGCGAGGGCGCCTGCCGTGTACCGCTCCTTATTACCCTACCGGGGCAGACAACAGCCCACCGTCTCACGCAGGCTGTCAGCCTGGCCGATGTGGGGGAAACCCTCTGCGCCCTGGCTGGCGCCCCCGCCGCCCCCCAGACCAGCGGCCGTGACCTGAGCCCCTGCCTACACGGGGGAAAGCTTGAAACAGATGAAACCTTTGGGGAATATCTGGGCGAAGGTACATTCGCCCCAACAGTTATGATCCGACGGGAGCAGTGGAAATATGTCCATACCCCCACAGACCCGGATCAGCTTTACGACCTGCAAAACGACCCGGATGAAACGCGCAATCTGGCAGACCACCCCGAACACAGCCAGACACTGGCTGCGTTTACAGAGGAAGCCCGAAGCCGCTGGGATTTTGATGCCTTGTACCAAAGCGTGCTGACCAGTCAGGCCCGCCGGATGCTTGTCAAACAGGCTCTTGCAACAGGGCACTGTACTCCGTGGGACTACCAGCCCCCCGCCAATGCACACCGCCAGTATATCAGAAATCACAAACCTCTGGAGCAGCTTGAAGCCGAGGCTCGCCTGCCCTGCTCGAGGAATGGATAAACAATCATGGCTTTTGTTCTCACAACACAAAGAATCACATTCGCTTTAGCTCTGTCCACAGGCACGGTTTATGCGGCCAGCGCCGCCGAGCTGCCTCTGGATAAGCCGCAACAGCAGGCCGCAGCTTTGCCCCGAAAAACCGCGTCCACACATCCTGCGGGGCAGGCTGCAGGCAAGCTGGAGGAAATTACGGTGCGCTCCAACAAACGCGCACAACAGGCCAACACCACACCGGCCTCTATTGTAGCACTCAGCGGCAAGACATTGCAGACAACCGGTGTGCGAGATGCCCTGACCCTCGCACGGGATGTACCCGGCCTGATGGCGGAAACGACATCCGGCTCCGCTAATCCGCGTTACCGGCTGCGCGGCATCGGCACAAACGACTTTTCCGCCAATATGACAACCGCCGTTGGCGTTTCGGAAGATGATGTATTTCTGGACAGCGGCGCCTCTCAGGGGGTGCCGATTTACGACCTTGATCATGTAGAAGTCTTCCGCGGGCCACAGGGCACTCTGCAAGGCAAGAACACAACGGCTGGTATGGTTTCCTACTATACCAAAAAACCTACCAATACGCTTGATGGGTACGTGCGCGGCACTGCGGGTGATTACGGTCTGTTCGGTGAAGAAGGTGCGATTGGCGGCCCGATCATCAAAGATAAGCTGATGGCCCGTTTTGCCATTGTAAACCGTGACTATGATGGCCAGTACTACAACGGTCGCACAAACAACCCTACCGGCGGCTACCAGTATTATGACATGCGCGGGCAGATATTAGCCAAACCGATTGATAACCTCTCCATCTTGATCAAGATGCACACAGGCCGTAACAAAACCATGGTGCCTATCGACCATGTAGGTCTGCTTGATGGCGGCATGGACGCTCAGGGTTATGTACAAACCTCAAGCAGAAACATTCAGAACAACGGACGGACAGACGCGACAACCAGACGGTCTGGCCTGTCTGTAAATGCCAAATACGACTTTGAGGGTGGTTGGAGCCTGGCCGATATTTTCGCGCTGGAATGGAATCACTTCAACGTCTTTTCAGATGACGATGCCAGCCCGGCTCCTATTGATTATCAGGAAAATATTGGTGGTGTTGCACGGGTTTTAAGTAACGAAATCCGGGTTTCATCCCCTCAGCAGAAAAAAATCCGCTATATCGGCGGGGTGTATTACATGCGCAACCTCACACAGTCATACAGCCAACAACCCTTGTACAGCCCAACTGACTTCGGAGTTGGAGGCAATGCCTCCAGCTTCAACATCAATACACAGGATGCAGCGGTTTTCTCGGCTCTCTCTTTTGATCTGACCCCGCGCCTGACGCTCGATATTGGCGGACGCTTTACCTCGGAAACCAGAAGCGCCAACGGCGAAGCATGGGCCTACAATACCGACTCCTCCAACCCTTACGATGCCAGTAACCGGTCGCTGACCTACATCAACACCAATACAAACACTTTCATAGACCCCACGACCGGGCAGGCTATGAGTGGGCCGCCCCTGAGCAAGACGTTCAACAAAGATAGCGAGGATGCCAGTCTCAAATACCGCTTTGCTCCGGGTATCATTGGGTATCTGCGCTATGCACGCGGCTTCCGTACCGGCAACTACAATACCTATGTCGCTACCACATCCGATTTCAGCCTGTATGATCCCGAAGAACTGACAGATTATGAAGGTGGTATCAAAGCCCGTATCTGGGGAGGAAAAGCCCAGCTTAACCTGTCGGGCTTTCATTATGACTACAACAACATGCAGGTAACAATCCTGCAGAATACCGGCACACATACAACCAATGCAGCTCAGGCTGTTTCCAACGGTTTTGAGTTTGAGGGGCAGGTCAGGCCTCTGCAGAACCTGCTTGGTACTTTTGGCGTCACCTATCAGGATGCCCATTACACCAATTTCCATAATGCCAGCGCCCCGACACCTTTCAATGGTGGCAATCCGGTCGATCTTTCCGGCCAGCCACTGGAGCGTGCGCCGCATGTGACAGCCAACTTCCTGCTCAGCTATAAAATTCCGGTGTCTTTTGGTGATTTTACCGTCCAGACAGACTGGCGTTACACCAGCCGCTACCGCTTTCAGGCATGGTCGGACACCCACCCAACAACCCCTGCGGCCTTTCTGGCATCTCCTCAAGTACAAGCACTCGTAAAACAGGCATTTTCGCAAGGTCCAGTCATTACAGGCAATGTGCGTGTTGCATGGCATTCGTTAAATCAAAAGACGGAAGTTGCTTTCTGGCTTCATAATGTCACCAACCAGATGACCTATACCAATGCATTCGGAGAGTTTTTCAACAGGAATATCAGTCGTTACCCCGGAGACTTGCGTGCGTTCGGCTTTGAAGTCATGCAGTCTCTATAATGACCCAACGACAGGATAACCGCCCGGCGTTTTTCATTCTGGCTGCAGTCAGTGCTGTGGACTGCGCGGCTCATAGCATGAACTCCCTCGGGCCATTTGCCGTAGGCGAACTGGTCAGAAGTGGTCGCTTCAGCCTTATGCAGGCCGGGTTATGGAGTTGCGTGGAAATGCTGTCCTACGCAATCGCCATGACCGGCATAGCCCCGTGGTCTTCACGTCTCAGGCTGCGTTCTGTTGCATTTCTGGCCGCCTCCGGCCTTATCGTCGCGCAAACAGGCTCAGCTTTTGCCCACGCCCTGCTACCGCTCATGCTGCTGCGCGTTTTATCCGGTTTCAGCCTTGGATCGCTGAACGCAGTCGTCAATATCGGCGCCAGCCGTCTGGGCAAGCCTGTTTTCGTGCTTTCTTTTGTCATGGTCGTGCAAACTATCGTTTTCAGCATGGCCAGTCTTTTGCTACCCCATGCTGCCACTCAGGCCGGACAGAAAGGAGTTTTTCTGGTTCTGGCGGGCATGATTTGCTTAACATTACCTTTTATGGCCTTTCTACCCGGCGGCCCTATACTCACACTCTCGGCTCCATCTCCCAGTCCGCGCCTTACACTCTCTCCCCGAACGTCATACTGGGCGCTGCTGGCCGTTCTGTTTTACACAGGGGGTAGTCTGGCTGTCTGGCCTTTTACTGAACGTATTGGCGCTTCTGTAGGCCTTCATGCCGTCTCGTTCGGAAAACTATCTGCGGTTTCTAATGTTGTGGGTCTGCTTACCTGCCTTATAACAGCATGGAGCAGCCGCAAGCAGACTGTCAGCCCTCTGCTGATTCCTGCCATTTTATTGATTGGTGGTGTCTGTATCATACAAGCCTACCCGACAGATCAACTTCTGTTCTGCTCCGCATTTATCATTAATTATGCTGCGTGGTTTTTTATTTACCCCAGCCTTGTAGGTGTGACCTGCCTTGTCGATCCCTCCGGCAAGCTGGCTTCCAGAGCTGGGGGGGCGTGGATGTTTTCTCAAACAGCTACGACATTCTTCGCCAGTGTGACGCAAACTGATGGACATTATCTCTGGACGGGACTCTTCAGTTTTGCTTTGTGCGGTTGCGCTGCTGGTGCCACGCTCAAAGTCACACGAGCGCGACATAAAAAGGCACTTTCCCAATCCGGGCCATATGCCTGAGTTTTATAAATCCGCAGAACCGGCCCAGAGCTAGGCAAAGCAATAGATCAGGAAAACCGCTTTGCACCTGCCACGCATAGAACAACGATAAGTGTCGAAGCCACCATAGTCCACGCAATTGGCTCATGCAGAAAAAGGGCAGACAGCATTAACCCAAAAAAGGGCTGAAGCAATTGAAGCTGTCCGACATGCGCAATACCACCCAGCGCCAGACCGCGATACCAGAACATAAAGCCGATTAACATGCTGAAAATGGAAACATACCCAAGACCCAGCCATGAGGAGAGATGAATATCTCCCCATCTGGCAGGTAGGTAGGCCAGCGCAATAACCGCCATACATGGCATGGACAAAAGCAAAGCCCATGAAATGACCTGCCAACCGCCAAGACGACGAGAGAGCGTAGCCCCTTCTGCATATCCCAGACCACAAACAAGAATGGCGGCAACCATCAGTAAATCATCCGTAAAATGCCCCCCCTTGCTGTTATAAAGCGCAAACCCTGCCACAGTAGCGGCCCCAATTATGGAGAATAACCAAAAAGCAGTCTTAGGCCGTTCTCCACCACGCAGAACCCCAAAAAGAGCTGTCGCCAGTGGTAAAAGACCAATAAACACGATGGAATAGGCAGCCGTAATATGTTGTAGCGCCAGCGCCGTCAGCAACGGAAAACCAACCACGCCCCCTAACGCTACGAGAGCGAGCGGAACAATATCCCGCCGCTCCGGCCATGGTTGCCGGAGTGTGAACAGGCAGACACTCCCCAACAGCGCTGCAATTACGGCACGGGCACAGGTCAGGAAAATAGGAGAGAAATCTGCAACCCCCACACGCGTTGCAGGTAAAGAACCACTGAAGATGAGCACAGCCAGCAGACCGCTGCCCCACCCTTCTGTTGTCCGCTTCATAAACCGGAATCCTTGAGTTTATCAGATTTTTTATGTGCCTGAATGTAGGGGGCGGAAATTGTCTGGCACAGCTACAATATGATACAGTTATGAGAAACTGTACTGGCAATAAGCCCCATACAATTTTGAGAGTATCTGTGAAACATCAATACACGCGCACATTCGCCATCATGGACGCTATCAGGCAGCGCATAGCAACCCGCGCACTGGTGCCCGGTGACCGCCTGCCATCAATCCGACAGTTTGCCAGAACCTTGCAGGCCTCTCCATCTACCGTGGTGCAAGCTTATGACCGGCTGGCAGCCGAAGGCGTTATTTCACCACGGCAGGGATCTGGCTTTTACGTTACGGGACGCGCACTCCCCCCGCTCTCTCTGGCGGATACCACCACACCGGCCGCAAGAGCTGTTGATCCATTCTGGGTGTCCCGCCAGTCTCTTGACTCTGATCCAACGGTTCTGAAACCGGGTTGCGGCTGGCTTCCTACAGAATGGATGCCCCATGAAGCCCTGCGCAAGGCATTGCGGGCCGTAGCACGCAGAGACGACACCATTCTATCGGAATATGGCGGCACCCGGGGCGCCCTGAGGCTACGACGGCTACTGACGGCGCAATTCGCCACCGAAGGGCTCGACATCAGCCCCGATCAGGTTCTCCTCACAGGCTCCGGCACGCAAGCTGTTGATCTGATCTGCCGTTTACTTGTGCGACGTGGCGATACAGTACTGGTAGACGATCCATGCTATTTCAATTTCCAAGCCTTGCTCCGGGCTCATGAAATACGGATTGTCGGTGTGCCCTACACCACAACCGGCCCGGACACAGAGGCCTTCGAGCGGATTGTTCTCAAGGAAAAACCACGCCTTTATATTACCAACTCGGTTCTACATAATCCTACTGGCGCAACACTTTCGCCACAGACAGCCTTCCGCCTGCTCAGCATTGTCGCCACATCAGGCATGCAGGTTGTTGAAGATGATATTTTTACGGACTTTGAAACCGTGCCATCTGCCCGTCTGGCAGTCATGGATGGGCTGGAACATGTCATCCGGGTTGGCAGTTTTTCAAAAACGCTTTCTGCATCAGTCAGATGCGGTTATATCGCCGCCCCTAAAGAATTAATCGACGGGCTGATTGACCTACAGGTGGCAACCAGTTTTGGCGGCCCCGGCCCCATCACCACAGAAGTAATTGCAGACGTGCTGGAAGGCGGTAGCTACCGCAAACACATGCATGAAATTATGCGACGTCTCGAAAAATCTCGCAAAACAGTAGCGCATAAACTCAAAACACTGGAAATAGTGCCATGGATTGTACCAAAGGGCGGCTTCTATCTATGGTGCCGCCTGCCCGATGGGCAGGATTCAACCAAGATTGCCCTCAGTAGCCTGACAGACAAAATCATTCACGCGCCGGGCAATGCCTTTAGTGTAAGCCAGTCTGCGTCTTCATTCATGCGTTTTAATGTTACGCAATGTGAAAATGAAAAAATTTTCCACTCCCTTGAGCAGATACTGGCAGGCAGACCACAGACAAACAGCCTTTAACGCCAGAGCATGTCCACTTTACTGGCCAGACTGCAATTGGGGCGTAATAACCTTTACCAGCCAGTCCACAAAGACACGCACACGGGGCGAAAGTTGCCTGCTGCTTGGGTACAGCACCGAAAGGGGTGTGGGCATCGGCCGGAAATCCGCAAGAACTTCAACCAACGCACCATTCGCCAGATCCTCAGAAAAACGATAGCGTGGCGCCTGCACAAGACCAAAACCCAGCCTTGCCGCGGCAGCACTCGTATCAGCACCGCTCACCAGAAGCCGTGCTGGCAGCACCACCTCCCGCACACCTCCTGCGTCTGTAAATTCCAGCGGTAAGGGCTGGCCGGTACGCGATGATACGAAACCAATCATCTGATGCCCCTCCAACCCTGCTGGGTTAATTGGCGTTCCATACCGTGCCAGATAGTCAGGACTGGCAACAGTTACTTCTTCCATCGTTCCCAAAGGCCGCACCACCATATCGCTATCAGCCAACGCACCGGCTCTTACGACGCAATCAACCCCCTCGCGGATCAGATCAACAAAGCGCTCACCTTCTCCAAGGTGAACTGTCAGCGCTGGATGCAGCGCAAGAAAGTCAGACAATACCGGAAGCATAACCCTGCGTGCGAGATACCCGACCACATCAACACGCAGCACACCCGCAACAGCGCCACTCGCGCTACGCTCCGCGTCCTCAAGGTCTGCAAGGATCGCCACACATCGGCGGTAATACGCTACCCCCTCCGCCGTTGGCTGCACATGACGGGTCGAACGCTGCAGCAACCTTACGCCCAGTCTGCTTTCCAGCGCCTTGATGGCTGCGGTCGCGACAGGCCGTGAAACGCCACAAGCCCTAGCTGCGGCACTAAAGCTTCCGCGCTCAACAATACGTACAAAAAGATCGAGTGTAGCAAGCCTGTCCATCAGATTATTCCATGAAGCAAAACAATGCTGTCTGAAAGGCGTATCTTATCGAACAGAAGCCATTGTGGCCAACATGGGACCACCATCAAATGGAGAGACCCATGCCTGCTGTAAAAACCATAGCCATCGTAACCGGCGGAAGCCGCGGCCTTGGCCGTTCCACTGTCGAGGCACTCGCCCGCCGTGGCATTTGCTCGATCTTTACCTATCATGCAAACAAATCTGCGGCTGATGAGGTCATTTCCGCAGTTGAACGCATTGGGGCCAGTGCCAGAGCCTTGCAACTCGACACATCCAACACACAAGATTTTCCAGCCTTTTCACAAAACGTTCGATCCATATTGGCGGAATGGGGGGCTGAACGTTTCAATTATCTGGTTAACATGGCGGGTACATCCCAAACCAGCCTGTTTGGGCAGGTAACAGAGGGGGATCTCGATACCGCCTATCGCATCCATGTCAAAGGCCCCTTATTCCTGACACAGGAACTCCTACCGCTCATAGCGGATGGTGGACGGATCGTGAACATCTCATCAGGCCTGACCCGTTTTGCTTACCCCGGCCGCATTGCCTATGCGTCAATGAAGGGCGCAGTAGAAGTGATGACACATTATATGGCCAAGGAACTTGGAGGCCGTGGGATCGCTGTCAATACCGTTGCCCCCGGTGCCATCCAGACGGATTTTTCAGGCGGCGCCGTGCGCGACAACCCGGACATTGCCCGGCATATTGCCCAAACAACGGCACTCGGCCGACCGGGACTACCAGACGACATAGGCCCCATGATTGCCTCACTGCTATCGGAGGATAATCGCTGGATCAATGCACAGCGGATCGAAGTTTCTGGGGGGCAAGCAATTTAAACTCGAAACCGCTCACCTGATGGCTGTGATCGTATCCGAAAAGGAAACATAATACTTAGGCTGGCATCGTTACCTGCAGACTGGGCAAACCCACATGCTGGCCTTATAAGGCCAAGGGCTGTCGCGAGAATGAAACCGCTGTTTATGGGACACTTTACCTTCTAGTGACACCCTAACCTGTGCGGATCACTTATTGTGAACACAACAGGCTAGACCTGCAGACTACGGCATGATGCCGGGAGAGATTTCTGTGAAACAAAACCGCCTTGAAGAACTTGCCCACACACTGGAAGCTGAGGGAACTTACAAGGTTTTACGCCGCATTGCCCCAATCCCGCTTAACAGACATCTCCCGCATGATCAGACACGGCTGGGCATTTTTCTGGATCTGGAAACAACCGGCCTTGATCCACAGCATGATGAAATCATAGAATTCGGAATGGTGCCATTCGCCTATACGTTGAATGGCACCATTCTCGGCACCCTGCCGACTTTCAGCCGCCTAAGAGAACCCAACCAACCTATCCCCCCGGACATTACCACCCTGACCGGCATTACGCAGGAAATGGTCGCAGGGAAAACCGTAAGCCCGGACGATGTTGCGCAGTTTACGGCACAGGCGTCCCTTATCGTTGCCCATAATGCCCGCTTTGACAGATTATTCGCTGAAAATTTCTGGGATGGATTTTCAAAATTACCATGGGCCTGCTCCATGGAGGATGTGCCTTGGCAGGCAGAGGGTTTTGAAGGGCGCAGCCTTGGTTATCTCGCCATGCAGGCAGGGTGGTTCTTTGACGGACACAGAGCGACCGATGACTGTCTGGCTGGTGTCACTCTCCTCAACACCCGTCTGCCCAAAACGCAAGCCCCAGCTCTTTCCGCCCTGCTTCGGGAGGCCCGTAAACCCCGCTGGCAGATTTGGGCAGAAAATGCCCCCTTTGAGTATAAAGACAAACTAAAGGCCCGTGGTTACCGCTGGAACGATGGCAGCAACAGTCATCCCAAAGCATGGTTTACAGAAGTGCCGCTGGAGCAAAAAGACGAGGAACTGCATTTCCTGAAAACAGCTATCGGTCTTGATGCAGCCGCAATACCAACACGTGAAATTACCGCATGGGATCGCTTCTCGGCCCGCGCCTGATAATTTAGGCCAGCCTACACCCCCTGCCCTTATGACAGCTTAGATCAGGTTTATCACCCATCATGCATCTTACACTGGAAACTGTTTTTTTTCTGATCTCAAGCGCATTTGTGGCAGGCTGTATAGATGCTCTGGCAGGCGGTGGTGGTCTGTTGACCATTCCCGCCCTGATGGCTGCGGGCATTCCCCCCGTTTCCGCACTAGCCACCAACAAACTTCAGAGCACTATCGGTACATTCTCGGCTTTTTTGACTTTTCTCAAAGCAGGCCATGTCGACATCGCGCAGTTTGCTCTTCCGGCTGCCGGAGCGTTTATCGGCTCTCTCGCAGGCGCCACAGCCGTGCAGTTCATTAACCCTGTTTTTCTCTCCGCCATTGTCCCCTTGCTGCTAGTCAGCATGGCCGTCTATTTTCTGTTGGCCCCCCCCATGAGCGCAGTAGACCGTCACGCCCGGTTGAGCCGTTGGGGTATTACAGCCTGCATTACCGCCGTTGGCTTTTACGATGGTTTTTTCGGCCCCGGTGCAGGTTCGTTTTTGACAACTGTTCTGGTCGCTTTTGCCGGGCTTGGTTTGGTGCGCGCCATTGCCAATACCAAATTCCTTAACCTCCTGAGTAATCTGGCGGGCCTTACCGCCATGATTGCGGGCGGCAAGGTTTTGTGGCTTCTCGGCTTCGGCATGGCGGGGGCCAATATTCTGGGCAATCAGGTAGGAGCCTGGCTTGCCATCCGTTTTGGCGGCAAAGGTATTAGGCCACTCCTTGTCATTATGTCGCTGGCCCTGACCATTAAGCTGCTGGCTAACCCTGACAATCCACTCTGGAAATTGTTCTAAATCATCTACTCAAGCTGTTTTATTGAGCTTGTAAAGCCGTCTCACGCCCAAGAGCCCAGAATTTCAAATATTTTCCCAACACTGCCCGCCAAAACGGCAGAACCACAGTAAAGAAATCAGCGCTTTTGTTTCATTCTATACATAATCCACCCGTTACAAAGCGCCCCAAAAAGCAATAGCAAGCCGGTTCCCACGAAAACCGAACACATGCCTATTCGTCCGCCGATAAAACCACCTATTAACGGCCCCACAACCTGCCCTGCATATTGTGCGGAAATCGCATAGCCCATAACCGCTCCAACCGACTGATCTGGAACATTGTGCCGGATCAGGGCTGAAATGCAGGGCAGTAGCCCCCCCAAGGACAATCCCATAAGGAAGCGAAAGCCGATCAACTGCCAACCTGCCGTAACAAACGCCTGCGGCACCAACAGCAACCCGGCAACCGCCAGCGCGCCCACAATAACAACACCATGCCCCACCCTATCAGCCAACCGCCCGAGGGATGAGGCCGACAAGATGCTCCCTAAAGCGGCCGCTGACATGACCAAACCTGCGATATAGGTGACATGAGCAGGGTCATCCGTCAGGGTTCGGATATAAAGGGTAATAATCGGCTCAATCGACATATTGGCGATCATTAACAGCGCCCCAGTACCGAGCATGGCAAACACAAGCCGCTTATCTGGAATAACACTCCAGCTGCTTCGACCGCCCCCCCGTGCCCCTGAGCGGGATGGTGTTTCCCTGATCAACAGAAGAGTTGCGAGAAACGCCATAAAAATTAGGCATCCCGCCCCGAGAAACGTCATGCGTATTCCGATGAGAGGGGGCAGAAAGCCACCGATTAATGGCCCCACCAGGTTGCCCGCCATAACCCCGGAGGCCAACAGGCCAAGCGCCCATGCAGAACGACTTCGGGGGGCCTGAGCAGCCACCATGATTGTCGCCCCAGAGGAGTATCCCCCAGCAAGCCCCACAATGAGCCGCAGCCCCACCAGCTGCCAGATTGTTGTGGCACACCCCATCAGTGCCATCGTAACGGCCATGCCCAGACTGGCTCGCACCAGCATGAGTTTACGCCCGTACCGATCCCCCATACGCCCCCAGAGCGGTGCCACCAGCCCGGCACTCAGAAAGGTTGCACCATAAGCAATACCTGACCACTGGGCGATATTAGCCTGCCCCTCCACACCTAACTGCTGCACATACAACGGTAGAAAAGGCAGCATCAGCGTCATTGCAACCAAGGTTGTGAAGGAACCAAAAAAGCACACAATCAGATTGCGCTGCCAATCAGGCTCATGCTCATCAGGTTTAGAAACGGTGGACATAAGGAATACTCATCCTTCAAAAATCTCCCGATTCTTGGTATACCAATTAGGGATACCGTTAAGAATGCCACAGACACCGGGTCAAGAGGGAGGCGGCGATGAAAAAAATCGTCACGCAGATGCAGCATGCAGAAGACCAGCTCAGGCGGCTTATTCTTGATATGGAACTCGGGCCGGGCGAACGTTTGACCGAACGCGGCGTGGAGAGCCTGTTGGGAGTGTCCAGAACCTCGGTACGCACCGCCCTGTTCCGTCTTGAAGCTGAAGGGCTAGTCAGCCGTGAAGGACGTGGTTGGATGGTGCCACCAATAGACCTTGAGGACGTCGCTCAACTCTGTGTTTACCGCGAGGCTTTGGAACTCGAAGCCTTGCGGCGTGCCCCCCCAGTAATTAGCACAGACGAGATTGCAACCGCTGAAAACCTGTTGCAATCGATCACCCCCTCCACCAGCCCGGAAGAACTGGACCAGACAGGCCGAGACTTCCACCTATGGATTGCGGGCTTATCCGGAAACCGTTTTATCTGTCAGGGTGTGGAAGATGCCATGACACGCCTGCGCCGGGCACGTTGGCTGGAAAATAAGCCATCACACCACGGATGGGATGAACATCGTGCCATCGTTGCCGCGCTCAAAAATGGAGAAAAAAACCATGCGATTGCGCTGACTGAAACACATCTGATTGAAACACGAAAAAACCTGTTGGCCGCTTTGCAAGGAAGCCGCCGGAGTCTCAGAGCGCGAGGCGCATTGATTTTGCGCGCATGAATCCATGCATAGAATTTATGTTTTTATGAAATAAAATCATTTTTATTCACTCTTAAACTCCTACATAAAGCGGATACAGTGTTTAACGGTAGGCATAGCGCTCATCATCGACTGAGAAATCAGAATAAAAATGGGTAGTTTTTGGTTGCTCTACACAAAACTCTGGTTGTCAATCTGTGTAAAGATGCAGGACCATAATGATCCAGGATTCCACATTCAATATTCATCGGATTCGTTTCGATGAAAACTATCACCCATCCGATAGAACACGTCTCACGACCAATTTCGCCAATCTGGCACGAGGGGAGAGCCGTCAGGAAAACCTGCGCAACGTCCTGCAAATGATTGATAATCGTTTCAACGATCTAGCGCGCTGGGATAACCCAAAGGGTGATCGTTATTCCATTGAGCTTGAAATCGTTTCAGTAGAAATGGATCTCGCCTTTGCGGGGGCGCATGGAAACTTTCCCCTGATCGAAATACTTTACACGACAATCATCGATAAAAAAGACAACAAACGTATAGAAGGTCTGGCTGGAAACAGTTTTTCCTCCTATGTGCGGGATTATGACTTCAGCGTATTGCTGCCTCAGTATAACAAAGACAAATCGGAATTCAGCGTGCCCGATAACTACGGGAATTTACATGGAAATCTCTTTAAGAGCGTCATGGATTCCAGCACATACAAGAAAAATTTCAGGAAACTGCCGATCATATGCCTGAGTGTTTCCACGAACAGAACCTATCACCGGACAGAAAATCAGCATCCAGTTCTGGGCGTTGAATACCAGCAGCGTGAATTCTCCCTGACAGATCAATATTTTGAAAAAATGGGTATGAAGGTTCGTTATTTCATGCCCACCAATAGTGTCGCGCCTCTGGCGTTCTATTTTTTTGGTGATCTTTTGTCTGATTATTCCACGATGGAGCTTATTAGCACCATTAGTGTGATGGAATCTTTCCAGAAGATCTACCGTCCCGAAATTTACAATACCAACGCAGCAGCCTCTGATTGTTTTCAGCCCAGTCTGAAATATCAGGACTATTCCAACACCCGCATTGTCTATGATCGTGAGGAACGTACCCAGTTGGCAACCTCACAGGGGAAATATACGGAAGAGCATTTCATCAAGCCGTATCATACGGTTCTTGAGCTGTGGTCTGCCAGTTACACCGCCTGATCCATCCAAGACATAAGGTCATACTCCATGAAAACGCTTCTTCCCAGCTCAACGGCAGGTAGCCTGCCCAAACCCTCATGGCTCGCGCAGCCCGAAACACTCTGGTCTCCCTGGAAACTGCAGGGAAAAGAACTGATCGAGGGCAAGCAGGACGCCCTGCGCCTGACGCTGGATGATCAGGATCGCGCAGGCATTGATATCGTCAGCGATGGCGAGCAGACACGTCAGCATTTCGTCACGACATTTATTGAGCATCTTAGCGGCGTCGATTTTGAGAACCGTCAGACAGTTAAAATTCGCAATCGCTACGATGCGAGTGTGCCGTCCGTTGTCGGTGCCGTGGCACGCGAAAAGCCGGTGTTTGTCGAGGACGCAAAATTCCTGCGCACGCTGACAAAAAAACGCATAAAATGGGCGCTACCTGGCCCCATGACCATGATCGACACACTTCATGATGGCCACTACAAGAGCCGCGAAAAACTCGCATGGGAATTTGCCAAGATCCTCAATCAGGAGGCGAAAGAACTGGAAGCGGCTGGTATCGACATTATTCAGTTCGATGAGCCTGCCTTCAATGTTTTCTTTGATGAGGTCAATGACTGGGGCATCGCTACGTTAGAAAAAGCCATTGAAGGACTGAAATGCGAAACCGCAGTTCATATCTGTTATGGCTATGGCATCAAAGCCAATGTGGACTGGAAAAATACTCTTGGCAAAGAGTGGCGGCAGTACGAAGAGATATTTCCCAAGCTACAGAAATCCAATATCGACCTGATTTCGCTAGAATGTCAGAACTCCCGCGTTCCGATGGATCTGATCGAGCTTATCCGTGGAAAAAAGGTGATGGTCGGCGCCATTGATGTAGCCACCAAAACTATTGAAGCGCCAGAGAAAGTCGCAGATATTCTGCGAAAAGCACTGCAGTTCGTCGATGCAGACAAGCTCTATCCCTGCACCAACTGCGGTATGGCACCTTTGCCGCGTGATGTCGCACGAGGCAAACTCAATGCTCTGGGGGCAGGCGTCGAAATCATTCGGAAAGAACTCTCAACCTGACAATCTACCTGTCCGATGCCTACTCGGAAGGGCATGACGCAATTCATGCCCCCATAACGCCAACATTTTCAGAGGCATCAACAGTCCTATCACGTCCTCCATACTATAAAGAGCTTTTATCATTTTCCTTACAACGGGTTGGAGTTTGCCCTACAAATTTATTCAACGTGCTCCTGAATCGCTGGAACTATGCAAGATCGTTGACTGACTGGAAAGCCCGCTTTTGACTGCATTGTTCATGCCATCGCAACGAAAAACTGTTTATCACGCGCCTATTATGAAGCGAACATTAGCGTTTTCATTGAGAACAGAAAATAAAGAGTTACGGCAATATCTCTTAAAGCCTATGAAAAAAAATCCAAATGCAACTTACAGGACGCCATGATATGATTTTATGACTATATGAATTCTGTGCATTAACGAGGTCAATCATGGGTGTTCTAGAGCGCAGTCATCTGACAATCATTCAGGAGGTAGCGCGAGAAGGTTCATTAACTGCCGCCGGAATGCGCCTGAACCTGACCCAGCCCGCGCTCAGTCATTCTATCCGCAAGATCGAGCAGCAGCTTGGTGTCAAGATATGGCGGCGAGAAGGACGATCCCTCGTGCTCACACAGGCAGGCGAATGGCTATTAGCTTTAGCAAACCGCCTGCTTCCACAATTTGATCTGGCGGAAAGTCGCCTTGAACAATTCGCAAATGGTGAGCGGGGTACACTGCGTATCGGCATGGAATGTCACCCCTGCTATCAGTGGCTCCTTAAGGTAGTCTCCCCCTATTTGGAAAGATGGCCAAAAGTCGATGTGGATGTAAGGCAGAAATTCCAGTTTGGTGGGATCGGTGCGCTGTTCAATAATGAAATTGATATTTTGGTCACGCCTGATCCGCTTTACAAACCCGGTCTAAAATTTACACCAGTTTTTGATTATGAACTTGTGCTTGCTGTTGGCCCCGAACATCCTCTCCGTAATGCAAAATTTGTTCTACCAGAGCAGCTTGTAGATGAAACATTGATTACATACCCAGTTCCATCTGAACGCCTCGATATTTACACGCAATTTCTTCAACCAGCAGGGATTGCACCACGGCAGCAGAAGCAGATTGAAACGACGGACATCATGCTGGTCATGGTAGCGCATGGTAGGGGTGTCGCTGCACTTCCGCGCTGGCTTGTGAAAGAGTATGCCTCCCATTTTGAACTTTACTCTGTCAAACTTGGGAAAAAGGGTATTACAAAACAGATATTTCTTGGCCATCGGGAAACTGATGAAGACATTCACTATCTACGTGATTTTATCGAATTCGCAGCTTCGCCTCAATGATAATGCTTAAGCACCTTCGAGGACTGCCACCTGATTAAATCTATATATGAATAAAAAGTCAAAAAATGACCGTTTTATAAAAATATCGAACTCAGATTGTACCCATCATAAAGTCAAAAAAAAGTTTATTAGTCGTGGAAGGGGCCAACAGTTGATATATCTCCGACATCATGGAGCATTTCAACCATCCGGATTGCGCAATCCTGATAATTCTAAATACACTGAAGACACGCATCAAAATAAGCCACATGATACTTTTCCCTCTCAATCACCTCGCTTCTATCACCGCTCGTTTGAATTCCCGTAACACTGATATGCCGCTGATGTATCTACAGACGGAGACAGAAGAACTCAGCGGCAATCATGGTTATGGCAGTAAAAATCAGGCCGCCTCTTGCAGAGCGTAATATCGAGCACTACATACCAACACAGAAAATATAGAAATAAAAATCATAACCGGATTAAAATTTCTAAAAAAATTATATAATAGAGGAATATATTCTCAAAAATAAAAAAATTCATAACGTATTAGCGATATAGAAAAATGCAAGAATCATATATTCATGTTGTAAGTATACAATATAACATTGCGAAAAATGAATTTATAACATCCTATATTTACAAAATTATTTCTACATTATTACAAAACGCCAATTTTATGCCGCTTTTATGAAATTCTAGAATTCCCATGCTATGACACGTTGGGTAATATGGAGAAATAGACGATGTCTCCATATCACCACAAACAATTTTTTATTTTCTATACCTATGCAGCTCAGGAAGATTCAAACCCGGGTTTATCTCGAAATTTACCAACAAACCGACTTGTGCAGCATATTTAACGTTAGGTAGCACTAACGATGATGCAAGCTGATCTGGATTCCAGATATATTCAAAATATGGTGTCGCCATAATACCTGGTGCGATATTCAATCCATAATTCAACTCCATCATCGTTTCTGTGCTATTCCATTGATTATGAAAACCTTCCGCTTGCAAAGCAGCATTCATGGAATGAACAATTTTCCGATTCCACAAATAACTTTGAAATACAAGACCTACATAATCTCGTGGTCTCGAACGAAACGGCCCCCAATCAAAGAGACCAGCGACAAAGCCATTGCGAACACTGCCATCTCCTGACGTCAAGAAATTAGCGGCCCCAAAGACTATCAATCCTCTTGTATCATTCCGATCGGGTTTCCAAACCATCTGTTGGGCTTGCACATACATAGTTGTACGCCCACGCCGTTGCTGTATTTTGCCGCCATTTTCTGCATAGACCTGATGATTAGTATTATACAAGGGATCATTATAAATTGATGTATCATAGGTAAATCCGAGGCTATACGCACGAGGATATTTATCTGTAGTAAAATCAGTATGATACCCGAGTTCAACAGGTACAAAGATACCTTCCGCCTTATCAAAACCCCAATCAGGTCCAGGCCATCCATTATGGTTTTTCATTCGGACCCACGGTTCGACTTCCCATATCCCCCCTTTTATATAAGTAGATTTTGTAGGTTTAATCAGCACCCGCGTGCTCCACGATGAGACGGTGAAAGATGGAGAAGAGCCATCAATTGTAAATGTTGTCGGTGATGAACAGAGAAAAGTTGCAAACTGACAATACAGTTCTGACCCTTCAAATTCACCCCCTTTTGGGTTAGACCTCCCAGCAAGAATAAAAAGGTGTTTATTAAATAATTCCTGATCCCATGTGAATTCACGGACCTGCAACCCATCATGATTTCCCCACGTGTTTAACCATGACCAGTCCGATGCATTATATTCCCAACTACGCCCTTGTCCTGCAACATCATCAATAATAAAATGAATTTGACCACCATGGATATGAGAAATTTTTTCCATATCAAGGTTTAATCCAATTAAAGCCCAGTTTGTATATGCAGAACCCCGCTTGTAACCACCACCAATATTAGAATTAAGCTGAGATATATTCCATCCATTGAAATAAATACCATAGTCAGAGAGTTTTTTCCCAGCTTTTTCGATCGGCTTAAACTGTAGAGAAAAAAGATACGGTTGCTGAGATAAAGAATGCGCCCCTTTGGTATTATTTTCTATCGGGCCATCTCCCCCGTTGGGTGCTGGCACAAAATTCGGCACTCCTGGCTGCGTCGGAGCATGGGCTGTATCATAATAATGACGAGTTCCCTGAACAAAATAGGAATCTTTCTCTTGATCTACTTTTGCAATATTTTTTGGACTACCATATCCAAAAATTGGAGTTAATAAAAAAGCAAACCCAAATGAAAAAATGATATTTTTTCTTGATTTTTCACGTTTCATTTCAGAAAACTCCTTCTGTAACACAGATTTTTATGGGAAATTTACGTTTATAGACGCTATATTTTATCGTTCCTTACAAATAATATTGATATGCCACCTAAAAATATAAGAACCGAAAAAATCCATATAACGCCAGACATGTCTCCAGTTACACTCCGCGCATAACCAATTAAAGCTGTCGCAAAAAAACCAGCGATATTTGCAATGGATCCAGCAAGAGCCAAGCCGATAGCCGCGCTACTTCCTTTAAGAATAAGAGAAGGAAGAACCCAAAACGGAGGCAACGCTCCAAGAATACACATATTTGAAATAGTGATGCATATTATCAGAGCAGAAATATTTCCGATTAAAAATGGGATGCAAGCCATAGACATGCTCCCCAGAATGATAGGAATAGCTATATGCAACCGTCTTTCATTATACTTATCGGAGCTCCATCCAATAAAAACCATACTGATAACGGCTGCTATCTGTGGAATTGCACTTAATAAACCGATTTTAACCGGCGATACAATGCCGTCATCATGAAGCAACGATGGCGTCCAAAAAGCAATCGTATATAAACCAAGAAGTAAAGAGCCGTCTACAACACCAAGCAACCAAACTATTGGACTACTCAATGCGTTCAATACACTATCATATAATTTACTATCCTTTGCATTTTGAGGATTATCATAGTTTAGACGATTGACGTCAGCCGTAGTAAGCCACGCCGCTTTCTCTGGTGAGGAGGGTAAAAATATGAAAACAGCTATTCCTATAAGAACCGGTGGGATTGCTTCCCAGAAAAAAAGCCAACGCCACCCTTGATAACCTCCGAATCCATCTAAGTATTTCATGATTATACCAGATATGGGGCCACCAATTACACTAGCCAGCGGGATACCAGCCATAAAAGCTGCCGTTACTTTTGAACGATATTGAGGCGGGAACCAAAGCGCGAGGTAGTATAGCACTCCAGGCATAAATCCGGCCTCAGCGATCCCCAAGAGAACTCGCAAACAATAGAATTGAGACGTCGTATTGACGAGCATCATAAGGCCAGAGCACACGCCCCATGTGACAAGAATACGGGCAATCCAGTTGCGTGCACCAAATTTTACAAGAAGTAAATTGCTTGGAATTTCACATAAGATATAGCCCAAAAAAAACAAACCCGTGCCAAATCCATACGCTGCTTCGCTCATTCCCAAGTCCGAAAGCATACGTAGCTTTGCATAACCAACGTTTACGCGATCTATATATGACGTTAGAAACCCTAAGAATAATAAAGGCAAAATTCGCCATGCCATTAAACCAAACAGGTCTTTCCCTTTTTGTTTGGAACAATGCGCACGCTCAGAAACACCAACACTTCGCATGACCACTCCAGATCAAACATTCCGCGCAATTCAGGATATGTGCAGCATTAAATGCCAGCCCACTCATTGCGATTCCGTTATGGATAAGATAACCGCGTATACGCGATAATGATAGCAGAATGTTGCGGATTCGGAATTTTTTGCGTCGGATGACTAAAAAAATCAACGATGCCTGATCATATAATTACATCAATATAAGAAAGGTGATTTTAAAGAGTTTTATTTTTTGTATGTTGAAATATGAATTCTCACTGGCGAGACTATCATATTGCGCTTACCCGATGCTAAAATGACCCAGCAGTTACGTGAGTGTCTCATGCCAATATGCATAATTTAAGATTAGGACGCGATTTTTGTGTTCCTGGCATGGATCTCGCACGAACACGGAGGATGCCATGATTTTCCAGCGCTGCTTCTGACACAGAACGCCAATAATTATTCATAATATAAATAAAATTGCTGCACGCAAAACTACGCCGCAATAAAATTAACAAACCGCTCTTAACTATGAAAAAAATATATATTGACCATAAAAAGATGGCCGAATATTAATCCCCGGCCATCTACATCTTTATTACGATTTTATTTTGAACCGATATCAGTAAGCCCCGGATAGCAGAGCGCCGCCGCCAGGAGCAACCCTCTCTAGCCCAAGTTTTTTCAACATGGCATAGGTTGTCGCTACTGCGGCGCTAAGAGTTGGCTTGCCTGTAATAGCCTCGACCATGGGTACAACTGGCAAAGAAGGCATCTGAACGCAGGCCGAAACAATCACGGCGTCAGCATCGCTATACTTGAGAGAGCGTGCAATATCTGGAAGGCGAGAGCAATCATGCCGGGCAACATCCAGATTGTCGGGAATCTCCAGCGCCACGTAATCTATGACGGTATGCCCTTCATTGGCGATATAATTGACCACAAGTTCGGTCAGAGGCCGCATATAAGGTGCAATAACAACAATCTTCTTTGCATCAAGCACCTTCAGAGCATCAACTAGCGCCCCTGCACTTGTTACGACAGGCGCAGGTTGTCCGTTCTCCACCGTACGGCCATGCAATCTCTGTTCAGAAACCCTATGATAGCCCAACCCCATAGACATGGTTGCTACAAGGCAGGCATAGCCCAGCACATCCACGGCGGCATCGCTTAGTTCAAGTGCACAACGGTCTGACTGACTGTCCATAGCCGCCAACTCATCCTTGTTGACCGTTTTCATCCGCATCCGGGCTGAGTGAAAAGTAAATCGTTCAGGCCGGATGTTTTCTCTCAAACGCAACAGAGCAGGAATTTCCGTTTCCATAGTAATGTTGGAACTCGGCACGATCTGGCCAATGCGGTAATGTGTTTTCATCAATTTTTACCTTCGTGACAAACAGCAGCCATTTAAACGGACTGCTGTTTTTTTATTAATCTGAGAAAACACGCCCCTAGGAAACGGCTTCCATAAAACCCTCAAGGTTATCCCAGGGAATCATATGCCCTGCATCCTGCACCTTAACGATTGAGATCGCCGGGTTGAGCCCAGCAATCTCAGCCTCGTCCTCGGGTTGGATAACACCACCACGCGTAGCAACAACCAGACGCGTAGGCATGTTCAGATGTGGAATATCCTGATGGATATCTTCAGTATGAAATTTTTCAAACGTGATCCGGGTGGCCAACTCATCGCACGTATGCAGCCACTGTGCGCGAAGCTGGCGCTGTTCCAGTGTCCATGTCGGACAGAACCGGCTCATGTCTTCCGCACTCATGCCCAATCGTGCAAGCCGGATAGACTCTGTATACCAGTCGAGCTTTGCAGGATAAGCCCGCCGCCCCGGCCCGCTAACAGGCGGATCAATCAGAAGCAGGCGTGCAATAGTCGAAGGATTACGCCGGGCTGCGCGAATACCGATCCGTGCCCCCATAGAATGCCCCAGAACCGTTGCATTCTTCAGACCTAGTGCTTCAATGAAGGCGGTTACATCATTGGCATAACTATCCAGATCATAATCAAGATCCGCTCCAGTTGCAGACAGGCCACGGCCGCGCACATCGAGAATATAAACATCATGCGTAGCGGCCAGACGCTCGCCCACGAACCCCCAAGTTATTGCGGGACTGGTAATGCCGGGCACCAGAACTAGAGGTGTCCCCTTACCACCGTAGCGCAGGTAATGCTGGCGGATACCATTGGCATGAACATTCGCACCATAAAGCAGCCGGGTTTCAGTCATACTCATTATACTCCTGCCTGATCCGGCACTGTGGCCAGAAGTGTTTCAAGATCGAGGACATCGGCACATTTCTGCGCCATATCGAAAAGATTGGCTTCATGTGGGGCAATAGCTCTGTCCCCCACACAATCCGATACGACAACCGGACGAAAGCCTGCCTGCATAGCATCCAACACGCTGGCGCGTACGCAGCCCGAAGTCACGCACCCCGCCACCACGACCGTCTGCACACCATGCGTTACAAACCACGCAGCAAGCGGTGTACCTGCAAATGCAGATGGGACGGTTTTACGCACGACATACTCGCCTTTTTCCGGGGCAAGTTCGGGCACAATGGCTGAGGCTGGATTATTTTCTGTAAGCCCCAGCATGGTTGGAACCTTCAGCGAAAAAATGTTCGCGTCAGAACCATCATCTGCGAAAACAATACGTGTGTGAGCGACTTTCCACCCGCGCTTTCTGGCCTCAGCCAGCAATGTGCGCGTCCGCGCAATGGCATGAGGAATATTGCCACCACCAAAAGCGTCTGGATCTGCAAAGCCATTGACAAAATCAACAATTAACAGGCCAATCTGGCCCACAATACCAATCTGGTTACCAAAGCCCTGTTTTTGATAGCGCTGCTCATCACGCCCATCCATAGCTGTCATGCCTTGTCTCCTATAAGCTTACCATTCTGCACAACTGCTTTTCCATCCAGCATGACGGTACAGTTCCGCATGGGAATATCTATATGGCAGGCCGTCTCACGCTTGCCTCCGGCTTCGTTGTTCGGCCCGGTTGACCACAGAAAATTGCCTGCACAGGCACGCGGATCCATGCCGATACTGGCCTCACGGTCATAAAACCCCATAACAGACCAATGTGCCCGTTCCTGTAACCCCCACCCTATGTGCGAAACGGCGAATACCTCTGGATCATTAAAACTTTCCATATAATCACGCAGGTGGTCTGCTTCGAACCCGCCTTCAATCGCTTTTACATAGCCTTTTTCCAGATGGCAGGTGATCGCTGCCGTAACATAACTTTTCTGGGGCAGAAGAATGTCACCCGGAGCCAGCACAATACGCCCTTCCGCCGTACCTTCATTCGCCCATGTGGCTAAAAATCCACTCGGCCAATGATCCCAGCGACCGGGCTTATCCACAAAGCCGTATTCTTCCAGAATGGGGTAATCTCCCAGTGCAAACGTTGCATCTGTACCGGCTTCCGAACTCACCGTCATGGTCCGGGCAGCACGCAGTACAGCTGAGGCCGCCAACACTTTTTCCCTATCCTGCAATGTAGGCGTCATACGCACCAGAATATCCGGCGGCTCAACCGCCAGAAGAATACGACCACCAGCCTTGAGAATTTCATGCTGCTCAGCCGAAAAAAGCAACGTCATCAGATCAAGAACCAGATCGCTGGCCTTGAGCATTTCGACTGCTGCCCGGTTTTCAGTCAGCGGTGTTGTGCCCACAAAAGCCAGCGGGTCACGTGACAGAGAAACACTGCCATTGCTGGGTTGCAGGTCAAGCCTGTTAGCAATGGCACCGCGTTCCTGTACCGCCAGAATAGCACAGCGTAGTGTCTGCTCGTTGGTGCTGGAAGATGTTAGCAGCGCAACACTTTGCCCCCTCTGGAGGCCGCATAGGTCAAGCACCTGACGCCAAGCTCCTAAAAGCTCAAAATCACTGACAGGCATGGCATGTTTCCTTCATGACAAATGGTATTTTCATCGGAACAAAAACCCGTATTCTGACAAACATTAAGGGTGCACCTGAGCACGCAATGCAGCGACCCGTTCAGGCAGGTTCGGCCAAGGTTTCTCTCCCGGCGCCATCGTGCGGCGTAAGTAAGAGACAACCTCGACAATCTGCCGGTCCGACAGCAGGTCCCGATAAGCTGGCATGGTGTTGGCACTGCCGTGGGCGGGCTCAGATGCACCATTCAACAAGACGTTGAGAACATTATCCGGTGTTTTGGCCCATACATTGCTGTTCAACGCCAGTTGCGGGCGCGCACCGTACAAATGCGCCCCCTCCCCTTCATGGCAAGCGGCGCAAGCCGTGTTATAAATCCGCGCGCCCTCCCCTGCGTCCAGAGCCTGCTGCGAAGCCGCTGCCGCCAGCACCGCCTGCCTGCGGGCCTGCACGGGTTCGGTCGTCTGGCGGGTGTCAAACGAAGCGATATAATGTGCTATTGCCTGAACATCCTCGTCCGGTAAGGCTTGCATGGCATGCACCACTGGCGCCATAGGGCCGCCTGCCGGGCCATGATTAGGACTGAACCCTGTGCGTAAATATGCATAGAGATCCTGCTCACTCCAGGGCAACGGCGATACTGATAGGTTCGAGAGGGCTGGGGCATTCCACCCTTCTGCCTCTCCACCTGCCAGATAAGCAGACCGCCACCGCTCTGCCCCCAGAGCGTTGCGAGGCGTATGACAGCCGGAACAATGCCCCGCACCTTCAGCCAAATAGGCACCGCGGTTCCATAATGCGGAGCGAGCCGGGTCGGGTGTGAATGGCGCCGAACTATGAAACAGCGTGTTCCACCCGGCCATGAACGCACGAATATTATACGGGAATGTCAGGCGGCTGCTCGGCACTTCCTGCCTGACCGGCTCCTGAGACATCAGGTAGGCATAAAGTGCCTGCATGTCCGTATCATCAATTTTTGCGAAACTGGTATATGGAAAGGCAGGGTAAAGATGATGTCCGTCCCTGCTGATCCCCTCACGCATAGCGCGTGCGAATGCGGTATAGGACCAGCGGCCCAGACCAGTTTCGGGATCTGGTGTCAGGTTGGTTGTATAAATCGTACCAAACGGTGTTTTAAGGCCAAACCCACCTGCATTTTCCACGCCCCCGGGCGCTGTATGGCAAACGGCGCAATCTCCTGCCGCGGCAACCTGTGCCCCCCTAGCAATGACACTTTGAGAGAACATGCCGGACACAGGAGGCGGCACAGGGGCAATCGTGGCCCGCCAAGGCATGAGACTGCTCAACCCACCACCCACAACGGCAAATATTCCGGCTAACCCGCCAGCCCGCAAAATAGTTTTCCAGTTCCGCTGCTTACCGGCTGGAGAGGCAAGTTGCCCGACTGTGGCCAAAGCCGCCAAAGTAACCGGGGCTGGTGACTGTAGAGGGCCAAGCGCCTCATCCAGCTGCGCCTTGACCTTTTCAGGAGTAAAGGGGGCATCTCGAAAACGCACCCCTGTTGCGGCGTAAAGCGCATTGGCAATAGCCGCGGCACTGGGAACAGACGTCGACTCTCCGGCCCCCAAGGGGGGCTGCTCTGGCTGGTTCACAAGGAGGGGCTCTATCCGAGGCACCTCGGGAAAAGTCATGATGGGGTAACCACCCCACTCACGGCTTTCCACCCCATCTGCGTCGAACGTCACCTGTTCCTTCAGCACCCGGCTGGTAGACTGGATGACATTACCATGCAACTGATGCCGGACACCTGCAGGGTTAATCATAAGCCCCGCATCCTGCCCGACAACAGCACGCGTTACCGTTACCACCCCTGTCAGTCTATCGACTTCTATATCTGCAACCCAGGCCGCCCATGCAGCAGGGACACCGGGAAATGTACCATGCACATATTGTGCATAAGCCAGCCCACGTCCGGCAAGCACTCTGGCCTGCACATCGGGTTGTGGCGGCGCTACACGGGGCTGCCAATCGGCTTTTGCTGCCGTGGCCTTTAACAAAGTCGCAGCCCGCTCATCAGGAAGATGACGCAGGCGATATTCCAGCGGGTCTACCCCCGCAGCAGCCGCCAGCTCGTCTATGTAACTGTCATGGGCAAAGCTGTTGGGCAGGGCTGATACGCCTCTGAACCATGATGCCCGCGCCATAGGCGGCATGTCACGTACGGTGATACGTGTATTCTGATAAGCATACGGCGGGACCGAAGTCCGGTCACCCATCTGGGCCACCTGTGGCACTGCGGCAGGCACAGCACCTGTCAGAACCAGCGCCAGAAGCGGTGACACGTTTGAGGGATAGCTCGTATGCAGATCATAGGCGAGAGGCTGCCCCGCTTCATCCAGCCCGCCCCTGATACTGACAAGCTGGGCTGCCCCTTTAGGCTCCCAGACATGTTCCTGCTCACGCGATAACTGCACCCGCACGGGCCTTCCCACGGCACGGGACAGCAGCGCCGCATCGCCCCCTACGTCATCCGCACAGTTACGCCCGTAACACCCCGCAGCCTCATGCCGAACGACGGAAACACAAGCCGGTTCCAGCCCCATCAGCAGCGCTAGATCAGCTTGCAGCATGTGGGGGTTCTGGGTGCCAGACCAAACCTTAAGTCGCCCCTCCTGCCAGTGTGCCACGGAACAAGACGGGCCTATGGAACCATGCATCTGGTAGGGCCAGAAATATTCACGATCCAGACGCTGCGAAAGCTCCGGCAGAGCAGCTTGAGCATCGCCCGTATCGAGCACCACACGCTCTGTATAGGGGTTTGCCTTCAATGCTTCCAAAGGATCAGACAAATTCGGCAACGCGACCGGTGCCCATGTAAGGTGCAAGGCTGCGGCTATAGCTGCGGCCTGCTCTTCCCGTTCAGCAACAACGCCGACAAAATCACCCAGCACGACAATATCCAGAAGCCCCGGCATGCCCGCTACGGATTGCCTGTCTACGGATAGCAGCGTACGGCCAACAAAAGGACCATGATCATAGCCACCATAAGGTGGCCGGATAACCCGACCATGAACCATGTCAGGCACACGCACATCATGCACATACACCGCACGTCCCGTGACCTTGTCAGGAATATCAACACGCGGAAGATCCTGCCCTACCAGACGGTAGCGCGACACGGGTTTGACTGGCGTTTTCGCATCCAATTCGCACCGTACAGAGAGACCTGACACCAGATCACTGAAGCCGAGATCGACACTCCCGTCCGCAGCACTGACACGGCCATTACGGACATCCAGTGTATCTACAGGCTGCTTTGTCAGCTCTGCTGCACGTTGCAGCAAAATCAGCCGTGCCTGTGCAGCAGCCCGTCGCAAAGGGCGGGCTGTAACCTGAATACTTTCGCTTGCAATAGTCGCCCCCTGATCCGGGGTTTGGTCTGTATGCCCCAGAACCATGCGCACCTGAGCGGGCTCTGCATCCAGTTCCTCAGCCATAATCTGGGCAAGCGATGTAGCGATACCTGTGCCGAGATCAACATGACCGCAAAAGCCGCGCACCTGCCCATCGGGCCCAATTTCCAGCAGTGTTTCCTCACGCGGTACAAAATTACCGCGCGCGGACAACCCCTTTGCAGGTACAGACTGTTGGAAAATCTGTAACATGCTTTTCATGTTTCATCATTCTCCGGTTGCAGACCTGCCGCGATCCTCGCTGCACACAAAATTTCCATATGTGTACCGCAACGACAAAAATTATATTTCAGAGCTTCCCGTAGCCCACGTTCATCAGGGTTCGGAACTGCGTCAAGAAATGCCCGCAGCGTCATAACCATACCGTTAAGGCAGTATCCACACTGTGCAGCCTGCGCCTTAACAAAGGCCCGCTGAACCGGGTCTGTGCCATCAGGAGAAAGCCCTTCTAGTGTCACGATATTTGCGCACCGTGCGGCCGTATCCAGCCGCACGCTACAACTTCTGGCCGCCTGTCCATCCAGAAGTACAGTACAGGCGCCACAAGCCCCCAAACCGCACCCGAATTTAGGACCATTCAGCCCCAGATCGTTGCGCAGAATATTCAGCAACGGCGTCGCAGGCGAGGCCACCACCTCGTGGCGACGTCCATTCACATTAAGAAAAACGCTCGCCACCATGACACATTCCTTTGTTTTAAAGGATCAACTGTCAGCCAAAAGACAGGTCATACACATTATCGCCGTAGCACCAGTACGGATCTTCCGGCTGCTTCAACCACGTATTGGCATTAGAAATAGCTTGAACCTTGGTCGCCCGTTCCTTACGCGCCGTATAATAAGCGCCAAACGTATGGTTCAGGTCAGACACCCCGAGGCGAGCCAGACTTAGTGCCAGCACCGCAGCATCCTCTACGGCCATTGCAGCACCTTGAGCCATATGCGGCTTCATCGGATGGCAAGCATCGCCCAGCAACACAGTTCTCCCCTGATGCCACACCGGCAAAGGCTGCCGTGTTTTCAGAGGCCATTTCGTCACCACATCTGTGGCGTCAATGTAACCCTGCACCAGCGGATGGAAGCCCTTAAAAGCTTCGCGGAATGCTTCACGGCTACTGGGCAACTGCCCGGCCCGGCTCGTCCACTCCGCTGGCTCACCTGTTACGAGATAGAACTCGCTTTCATCACGATCCAGATAATAACAGACGATATGCCGGTCATCAGACCACCACTTTGCATTTACATCAGCCCCAAGCGCCTTAGCAGCCTGTCCTGGAATAATCGCCCGATGCGCAATCCAGCCCGTGTAAACAGCCTCATCCATGCCGAACAGTTTTTCACGCACACAGGAATTGATGCCATCAGCACCAATCAAAATATCAACTGTCTCTACAGCACCATTTTCAAACGTCAGCGTGACTTCACGACCATTGTCACTGAAATCAATCAGCTTATGACCCCAACGCACCCGCTCCGGGCTAATACGCTCCAGCATCCGCTGATGCAGATCTCCACGATGGATCGTGATGTAAGGAGCACCATAACGCGGGCGCTCCGCGTTCAAGGGAATCTTGGCCATAACGGTGCCGTCATCCCACTTCCGACTAACCCAATAATCTGGCAGGCAGGAAATTGCTTCCAGTTCCTTATCCAGGCCATCAAGCTGCGCTAAAATTTTCAATACATTGGGGCCAAACTGGATACCCGCTCCCAATCGGGAAAAGCCCGGCGCCTGATCGTACAGCACAACATCAAAGCCCGCTCGCTCCAATAGCCCCGCAGCAGCGACCCCCCCTAGGCCGGCGCCTGCGATTCCTATGCGAATTCCGTTTGCCATAGTCTTTAATCCTTGACTGCGTTCCTGCCCATCAGCGGCATATATAGCGTATACGCGATATATGCATACTCGTTGAGAGAAGATCATCCGTCAAGAATTTTATTTCGGTTTAGATATGCTTTTAATTACGATTCCGAAATCGCAAGCTTGCCCAGGATATGGAGTGCTGCAATGCGTTCACACGCATCCAATGGCGCAAGGGTCAATTCAGTAACCTTTTTCGCTACCGGAATTGTTGCGTCAATCAGCGCTTTCCCTTCTGGCGTAATCGACACCAGCCGCTGACGTCGATCTGCCTTGTCCTGAACAATCTGCACAAGACCGCGTTTTTTGAGGCGGGAGACCACGTCACGCAAAGTTGCATGATCAACAGCGGTCTCGTGACTGATCTGCACGATCGGTGCATTACCCAATTTACGTATCGCTGTCATTACCGCAAATTGGACTGATGTCAGATCAATATCAGGAATTTCTTTTTGAAAAATTGCTGTATGCCGCTGATACGCACGGCGCAAAAGATGACCAATTTGCTTTTCAAGAGCATAATCTGAGGCTAATATATTTTCAAAATCGGACATAATTTAAATCCTCAGACAAAAAATATTAATATGTTACACAAAATCGTGAGGATCGATATTTTTGACGATCACACTCAACTATATAAGCATTATTCTCCCATCACAAAAGATAT
>NZ_JAFVMG010000015.1 GCF_017377745.1 Acetobacter suratthaniensis
CAGCCCGGTTAAGGAAATATCATGTCTCATACAGCAGGGTTTCAGACGGATGGGGCAACCCCACCCGCGCAGGCTTTCCGTGATGCCATGAGCCGCCTGATAGCCCCTGTGGCGCTGGTGACAACCAGCGGCCCCGCCGGGCGGCACGGTCTGACGGTTTCGGCCCTGTGTTCAGCCAGTGCGGAACCGCCCTCTGTGCTGGTCTGCCTGAACCGGGATAACCGCTCTCATGCCGCGTTTGTTGAAAACGGCGTTGTGGGTATCAGCCTTCTTGCGCCGGGGGATGAGGCGCTGGCCATGCGTTTTGCTTCAAGCCGGATTACGCAGGAAGAAAAATTTTCCGATAATGACTGGCGGGAATCCGAAGGGAATCCCCCGGTTCTGGTGCGGGCCGCTGCCTGGCTGACAGGGCGCGTGGGGGCATTTTACCCTGCTGGCTCGCACGATATTCTGCTGTGTCATGTGCAGCGGATCGGCCTGCACGCGCAGGATGTGGCGGGGCTGGCATGGTTCGGGCGTGATTTCCATGCCCTGCCCATACCGGCCGAGCCTGTACCGGCCTGAAGGTCGCGCAAGACGTCATGCTGGTTTTTCGCCAGTGTGTGCGCTAGCTTTTATCGTATGAAACTCATACATGGTGGTATGTCATGACTGCTCCTGTCTCTGCCAGAGGGGGCTCACATGCAGCGCCCTTCATTCTCCAGCGCTGGTCGCCTCGTGCTTTTACGCCTGCTGATATCAGCGAGGCAGATCTGCTGGCGTTGCTTGAAGCCGGGCGCTGGGCGCCATCGGCCTATAATCACCAGCCCTGGCGCTTTATCCATGCCCGGCGCGATACCCCGGACTGGGAGCGCTTTCTGGGCTGGCTTGTACCGTTCAACCGCTCGTGGGCGGAGCATGCCTCGGCTATTGTCTATGTGGCTTCGCGCCGGGTGACGGACGATACCAAAAATGGCGGTGTCCGGGCTAACCCGACCCATGCCTTCGATACCGGGGCTGCGAGTGTGCTGGTCCAGTTGCAGGCTTGGCACAATGGTTGGGCTACGCATCCGATTAGTGGTTTTGATCATGCCTTGGCGCATGAAGGGCTTGGCCTGCCGGAAGATCATGACCTGCATGCGGCGATTGTGATTGGCCGTCAGGCTGCGGCCGATACCCTGCCTGAAGGGCTGGCGGAGCGGGAGCAGCCGTCTGACCGTCTGCCGCTGGCGGATGTTGTGTTCCCCGGTCGCTTTCCTGTCGGCTAGGGCAGAAAAAAGCCTGTTACTAAAAAAGGCCCGGCAGAATCTGCCGGGCCTTTTTTTGTGTAAACACTTGGCTCAGATCGGGTTTTATGCCGCCCTTTGGGGGGGCGGCATGTTTACGCGCGGCTAGAGGTCAAGGCGTGCGCTAAGGGTAATGGTGCGCGGTGCGCCGGGAAAGATATTGTAGCTGCCACGGCTCATCCAGTAGCGAACATTGCCGATATTTTCGACATTGGCGCGGAACGTCAGGGTGTGAGCATCGACGTGTGTTGTGTAGGCCGCGCCCACATCCCCTACAATGTAGGACGGCATGCGCACCGTATTGGCTGCATCCAGCCAACTCCGCGAGACGTAATTAAAGCCCGCATTCACGCTGAGTCCTTTTACGAGCGGAATGCGGTAATCCGCATTGAAGGCCGCCTGAAACGGCGCCACAGCTTCGAGCTGATGCCCTGCATAGCCTGCGGCGGCTTTGATATAGCGGGCATCCAGATAGGCAAGACTTGCATTCAGGTTCAGGTCTTTTGTTACCAGCCATGAGGCCGATGCCTCGATGCCCTGATAGCGCGAAACCCCATCCTGCACGTAGTAGTTCTGGGCATTGGTGTAGGCGGCTCCGGTATCCATACGGAACAGGGCCAGTGTGCCGCTGAATGTCCGGCGCTGGACTTTTACACCCAGTTCATACTGATCGCTGCGGATCGGGCTGAAGACATCGCCGTAATTATTGGTGCCTTGCGGCGCCTGTCCACCAGCCTGTACGGCCTGCACCCAACTGAAATAGGCGTTAAGCCACGGTGTTGCCCGGTAGCTGAGCGAGACCACGGGGGTTACCGGGTTGTTGCGATGCGAACCAGTTGTGCTGCCAGTTTTTGAAAAATCGTCTTCGCTGTAAGCGGTATAACGTGCGCCAGCCATGAGCGACCACTGACCCCAGCTTATGGTGTCGCTCCAGAAAGGGGCAAGCTGCTGGTAGTTGATGTAGCGGTACATGCGCGGATGAAAATTGGTGGCACTCGTCAGGCTTGGGCGGTCTGTGTAAATATTACCGTATTCAAAAGGTAATTTCGCGCCAACATTGGCATCCCAATCAAAGTTCTGTCGTAGCCAGGTCATGCCCACCATGATTTCATGATGCAAAGGCCCGGTATCGAAATGCCCCTGTGTGGTAAAATCGACCTGATGATAAGTCAGAATACGCAACTGCTCATAAGCCTGACTTTTGTAATCACCGCCTGAACTGGTGAAGTAAAGCTGGCTTGCAGGGAAGCGTTCATCCAGATGGGTATAGGCGTAGGTCAGGCTGGCTGTCCAGTTACGGGCGAAATCCCAGTCCAGACCGGTGCTGAAGCGTTTGAGGTCGTTGGTTTTCCATGAATCGGGCGCACCCAGTGCGGCCCGCCCGCTGATAGGCGTTACGGCAAGCCCCGGCGTGGTCATAACGGTGTTGACCATGCCTTTTTGTAGCGTATTCATGTAAAAACTATTGAAACGCCAATGAAGTTTGTCAGTAATACGCACATTGGTCGTAAATGACATGGACAGGTTGCGGACAAAGCTGGAATTGTACTGATCGCCCACTTCGCTCCCGAAGGAAAGCCGGGTCTGGATGCGATGGGCGCTGTCGAGCGACCCCCCGACATCCAGCATCTGGCGGAACACGGCATCGGATCGGTAACCGGCTTCGAGTGTCAGCTTGCGGTTTTCCACCGGTGCTTTCAGCCGGTAATCCAGCACACCACCCGGCGAGCCAAACCCGTACATGAAGGCTGATGCCCCCTTGTAAACCTGTATGGTATCGAAATTGGCCACGGGCAGATCGATATACCAGAAGGGAATGGCCATCCCATCTATTTTGTAACCGTTGGTCCAGTCCAGATTGAGGCCACGCACACGCACGCTGGAACCAGAGGCGGTGGAACCCCCGTTTGAAGTTGCCTGCACGCCGGGTTCGTAGCGCATGACATCGTTGATGTCGTTTGCCTGCATGGCCTCCATACGGGCTGCGGAAATGGAACTGACCGAAAAAGGCGTTTCAAATTCGGATTTGTTGCCCAGTGCGCCCAGTGGCACCTTGCGGGCCAGATGCGGTGTATTGCGGTTTGTATGCACCGTTATGGCCTCTGCCGCTCCAACAAGTGGGGCAGAGGTTTTTTTAGGTGTTTTCGCGCTAATGGAAGGCGTTTTGGTGTGCGTTTCAGCGGCGGCTGTGGTCTGCGCGGCAGCGAGACCGGGCAGCGATGCAAGCAGAAGGGCACGAAACCCTGTACGGACCATGGCGGTATACTCTCCGTTTGGAAAATGAAATGAAGGGGTTTTACGCGGCGTGGTGTGCTAAGGCGTCTTCCTGTGCGATCAGTGCGCGCACGCGGGGGATCAGTTCACGGCCGAACAGAACGGTGTCCGGTACGGGATCAAAACCCCTGATCAGGAAAGTATGAATTCCAAGGCGGTAGTACTGTAAAAGGCTCTGCGCCACCTGCTCGGGTGTGCCGACGAGGGACGTTGAGTTCCAGCGCCCCCCGGTGGCCTGTGCAACACCAGTCCACAGACGTTCATCATGGCGGGCTCCGCGCGCGGCAATGGCCTGCAACCTGCGTGAGCCTTCGTTGGTGGGCAGGGTGGTATCGGTAGGGCGGGTGCCTGCGCTATCGAGAGCGATGTCGCCAGACTGCTGGGCCTGTTGCTCACGTTGCTGTCGTTCAAGCAGCGTGGCTTCTATGGCTGCGGCGCGTGCCCAGGCTTCTTCTTCCGTGGCGGCCAGAATAGGGCGGAAGGAAATGGAAAACCGCAGGTTGCGGCCATGGAGGCTGGCGGCATTACGCACGCGGTTGACGAGTTCGGCTGCCTGTTCGAGCGGTTCGCCCCACAGGGCGTAGCCATCGGCCAGTTCCGCTGTAACGGCAATGGCCTCGTCTGAAGCCCCGCCGAAATAGACCGGCACGCTGCCTTCCTGTCTGGGCCGAATGGCGGCATGTGCCCCGCGCAGACGGTAAAAAGTGCCATCGTGGTCGAACGCCGGGCCACTTTGCCATTCCCGCCGGACAATACGGATATATTCCGCAGCGCGTGCATAACGTTGGGCTTTGGTCAGATGATCGCCATCGGCCTGAAGTTCTATGTCATTGCCACCGGTAATGACATGTATGGCTACACGCCCGCCTGTGAGAGCATCAAGGGTAGCGAACTGCCGTGCCGCCAGTGTAGGGGCAGCAAAACCGGGCCTGTGTGCAACCAGTACACCAAGCTTGCTGGTTGCCAGCGCGGCATGTTGCGCCACCAGCAGGCTATCGGGTGAATGCGAGTGAAAGGCCACGAGTACCCGGTCAAAACCGCCACGCTCATGCAGAAGGGCCGTGCTTTTTATGTAAGCGGGATCGACTTCCGGGCCGTAGGGGCCGACGATTTCGGTCTGTTCACGCGCACTGACATACCCGATGAATTCTACTGACATTTTACGCAAATCCCATGCCGTTTATGGCATGATAGTGCGATATTTCTGTATAAAAATCATGCGAGGAATGGCAAAGGCTAACTTTGCCAATTATCGATATACTAAGTTATGATCATATTTTTTTACGTGTGAACGCCCAGTTCTTCCAGAAGCTGTGTACGCAGGCGTTCAAAAACCGGATCGGCATGGCGTCGGGGGCGCTCAAGGGGGATAGGCATATCCAGCCTGATCCGCCCCTTGTCCAGAACAATGGCGCGGTCAGCCAGTGTCAGGGCTTCATCCACATCATGGGTGACAAGCAGTACTGCGCTGTGGTGGCGTTGCCAGAGCGTTGCGACAAGTGCCTGCATGCGCAGGCGTGTCAGGGCATCCAGTGCGGCAAAAGGTTCATCCAGCATCAGAAAAGCCGGTTCGCGTATGAGTGCACGGGCAAGGGCGGCACGTTGGGCCTCGCCCCCTGAAAGGGTCAGGGGCCACGCATCCTGCCGGTGGGCAAGCCCGACTTCATCCAGCAGGCGGGTGGCCTGTGCGCGGGTGGCGCTCTGCTGGGCAAGGGCCACGTTTTCCCAGACGGTTTTCCATGGAAGCAGGCGGCTTTCCTGAAAAACAACCGATATTTCGTCCGGTGTTGAAACTTCGCCTTCGGTTACAGGGTCAAGCCCCGCCAGGGTACGCAGCAATGTAGATTTGCCAGAGCCGCTATGGCCCAGCAGGGCAACAAATTCACCGGGGGCGATGGTGAGATCCAGCCCATGCAGCACGGGCGGGTTATTGCCAAAACGACGGCTAAGGCCACGTACCCGCACGGCGGGCTGTGAGGTATTTTGATAAGTCTCTTTATTGTGCGAAAGGGTTTCAGTCATGATTCTGCCCCCTTCCCTGAGCGGAAGGCTGGCGCCATACCAGTGCGCGGCGTTCGAGAATACGAACCCCCTGATCGGAAATAAGGCCAAGCAGGCCGTAAATTGCGAGACCCACGAAAATAATGTCGGTGCGAAGGAAATCCTGCGCATCCATCATCATATGTCCGATTCCGCTACTGGCGTTGATCTGTTCGGCCACCACCAGCATCAGCCACGCAATGCTGACGGCCAGCCGGGTGCCTACCAGCAGGTCGGGCAATGCGCCGGGCAGGATGACATTGCGGATGCGCTGCCAGCGCGACAGGCCGATTGTGTGCGCCATTTCCAGCAGCTTGGGGTCAATCGCACGAATACCCTTGTGCAGGTTTAGATAAACCGGAAACGTCGCCCCAAGGGCCACAAGCAGCACCTTGGGTAATTCCCCTATGCCGAACCACAGAATGAACAGCGGTGCCAGTGCCAGAACCGGGAGCGTGCGCAGGATCTGAATAGGGGCGTCAATCACGTTTTCGCCGATGCGTGACAGGGCCGCGATGAGCGCCAGACTGATACCCGTGGCCAGTGCTAGCGCCAGACCCGAGGCCGCGCGCAGGAGCGATACGCCCAGATTGGCCTGCAACGTGCCATCCTGCGCCAGTCCCCAGCCGGTAGCGAGTATCTGCAGGGGTGAGGCGAACAGCCGGGTTGAGATAAGCCCCGTGGAGCAGGCCGCCTGCCAGAGCAGCACCAGTATGACCGGTGAGGCATAGCGCCCCAGTGCGGGCAACACCGACCAGCGGATACGATGGATCGGGCCCCGTGTGCCTGTCTTCTGGTGGCGGGGGTGTGCAGGTGGGGCCGCCAGAGAGGCTTTGTCCCTTGGGAGAAGGGGCGGGGCGTTGTGGAAGCTGGCGCCGGACATGGCTGGGTCTCTTCATGGCTGTGCAGGTCTGGTGCAACAGCCTAGCCTTATGTACGGAATGAAAGTGCATTAATTATATTAATATCACACTTTAGCGTGCTTTTGTTGAATGGCATCAGGTGGCTGGATAATCTGGGCGCATGAAACAGAATACACGCGATTTTTCTCCTGCCGTCAGGCGTGTGCGGCGGCGGGGGGTAGGCCTGGTTGTGGCGGCAGGGCTATGCCTGTCGGCTTTTGGCGCAGGGGTGGCCTATGCCGAGCCGGAACTGATTGTAGCCGACCAGAAAGGCCAGCAAAAAGCTCTGATGCAGGCCGCCGGGGTGGACCATACCACCGGCTACCATATCCGCTGGGTGGAGTTTGATGCCGCAGCCCCGCTGTTGCAGGCGCTGGGTGCGGGGGCTGTCGATACCGGTATCGTAGGGGATGGCCCGTTTGTTTTCGCATGGGGTGCGGGGCTGGATGTCAAGGCTGTCTGGCAGGTGCCGCAGCACCAGCCCGGTCGCGCCACGGCGGTTGTTGCCGTGGAAGGATCGCCCCTAACCACCCCTGCCCAGCTTTCGGGCAAGCGGATTGCAACGGGGCGTGGCTCTATCGGGCATTTGCTCTTGCTGCGCCTGCTGGCAACGGGGGCTATTCCCGCCCCTGCGCCTGAGCTTGTGTTCCTGCTGCCGGTACAGGCCAAGGCCGCACTGGATACCGGGCGGGTTGATGCGTGGTCTACCTGGGAGCCATATGTGTCGCTGGCGGTCGTGGGTGGACATGGGCATGTGGTGGCGGATGCACAGGGGCTGATGCCCAATGATGGTTTCTTTGTTGCCAGCACGGCGGCTCTGGCGGCCAAACCGACTATTCTGGCGGATTTCTATCACCGGATGACCGCCGCTTACGGCTGGGGGATCGGACATCAGGCTGAATATGTACAGCTTTTTGCACGCCAGACCGGCATGCCTGTGCCTGTAGCTGCGGCCGTGTCTGACAAGCTCATGGCAACGCCCGGCCCGGTTACGCAAGAGACGGTCAAGGCTGAGGAAGCCGTAGCCGAGACCTATCGCGCGGCGGGTCTGCTGGCGCGCAAGGATAGTTTTCAGGATGCGTTTGTTCAGGGGTTTTCCGGCCCCTGAAGAGGGGCCGGATTTTTTCAGCCCGGCGGGGTCAGGCCGCGCCGGGTTCTGAAAAGGGCTGCTCGGGCGAGTAAACCGTAAAGCCGTGCGTGCCATCGCGTTCAAGCTGAGCCACCAGCCCGAACTCCCAGTCCAGATAAGCCTGCATGGCGGCTGCGGCGTTGTCCGTGCCTTCATACGGGCGTTTGTACACGTCCTGCGGGGGGGAGAGCAGGCGCTCTTGTGGCAACCCGCGTTCCACCGCCAGCCCTTCGGCCTGCCAGCGCTGTGTGCCGCCTGCCAGTACGCGTGCGTGCCGGGCCTGTGTTTTCAGCGTTGCTGCGGCCAGCCGCGCGGCAGCGCCATCTGGCGAAGTCAGCACAATATCATGGGCGTCACGCAGGGGGGCTGGCCATGCGGAGGGGGGGAGAGACAGCACTGAGGGAATTAGAAAAAATGCACCGGAGATATGGCTTTTGCCAAACTCAGGGCTGGAGGCCAGATCAATGAGCAGGGGCGGGCGGGCTGAGGCCAGTTCCGTGGCCAGTGCTTGGGGCGTCAGCTCTGGTGCGTGTGGCAGGGGGCGAGCCAGGGCGGTGGGTTCAGGCCCTGTAGCACGGGGCAGGTCGGTCCAGTCGTCCAGCACATGCACGTGCTGCCAGCCAAGCTGACGGAGCCAGTGCGCGGTCATACGTGCGCGCACGCCATCGGTATCGGTCAGGACAAGGGTGGCATGGCGTACGGCCACCCATTCATCCGTTGCCTGTACAAGCTGCCCGCCCGGAGCGGAGCGGAACCCTGCCAGATGCCCGGCCTCGTACTCGGCGGGGCTGCGTACGTCCAGCAGGTAGAGTGTCCGGGCTGGATCGGCCGCCAGACTGGCCAGCGCTCTGGCGGGCAGGATTTCCACCCCCGTGGCCTGCGCCAGGGCCTGCGCTGTCTGGCGGGCCTGTTCGTGGTGGGCGGGCGTGGGGTCTCCTGCGCTCAGGGTTGCGCCATGTGCCAGTTCAAACCCGGCCAGCGTCCAGCCAATGGTGCCGTTGCGCAGGGCGTAAACCGGGTTGGGAATGGCGGCGTTGACCAGTGACTGCGCCCCGATGATGGAACGCGTGCGGCCCGCGCAGTTGACGACGACCGTGGTGGTGGGAGAGGGCGCGATGTCGCGCACGCGCAGGGCCAGTTCCGCCCCCGGTACCGAGCGACCCTGCGGAATGGACATGGTCGTGTATTCACTGAAGCGCCGCGCATCGAGGATAACCAGATCCTCGTTACGGTTCAGGCGGGCCTGTAATTCTTCCGCCGGGAGCGAGGGCGTGTGGCGCACATGTTCAACCAGTTCGCCAAACGCCTTGGAGGGTACGTTAACGTCAATAAACACCTCTCCCCCGCTCTGCTGCCAGCCTTCCAGCCCGCCTTGCAGGAGGGATACGGCGCTGTAACCCAGTGTATTCAGTAAGGAGGCGGCACGTGGGGCCAGCTCCTCGCCATTGTCGTACACTACGACGGGCACGGTTTTGCGCGGAATAAGGGAGGCTACCCGCTCCTCTACCCGGCCAAGTGGGAGATTGACGGCAAAAAGCGGATGCCCTGCGGCAAAAGGGGCTTCCTCACGCACATCAAGCAGGGCAATTTCCTGCCCATTGCGCAGGGCTTCGCGTACGGCCTGTGCAGTGGTGGTGGCCACAGGCGCGCGGGATGGAAAAAGCGCGTTCATGCTGGCTGCCTTTCAAGGGAACGATCCCACAGATTGGGTGTCTGCTGGCTGGAATAACCCGAGATAAAAGGCTTTTCCGCCCCGGTCTGCAGATCGTAGGTCGCGCGGGAGACACCACCGATATTCGCGCCATAGACATGGATGGAAATGGAGGGCTGGTCTTCCAGCGCGTTGGCCACGCGGTGATAATCGTTCACGCCCGGTGTCAGGGCCGCGACATCTCCGGGTTCGAGAAAGCTTACGTCTTCGGGGTGGAAATGGCCATCCGCTGTGCGGCTGTACTGGGTTTCGCTCTCGCGCCCGCGCAGCATGCCAATCAGCCCCCATACGCGGTGGTCATGCAGGGGGGTCTGTTGGCCCGGCCCCCATACGAAGCTGACGACCGAAAACCGCTCCAGCGGGTCACAATGGAGCAGATACTGGCTGTAACGCTCGGGGCTGGGGCGGGCGAAGGCTTCGGGTAGCCATGTATCCTGCGCGACAAGCTGGCGCAGCAGGTCGGCCCCTTCGCTTTGCAGGCGGGCGGGTTCAAGCCCGGCATCGTGCAACTGCGTGAAACGGACAACAAAGTTCCTGAGCGGGTCTGGCGTGGTCATGGGCCGGGGTTCTGTCCTGTGTAAGAGAGCTTAAGTGCGGCGGGGCTGGCCGCGTGGTTGCCTGCGGCCAGCCCGTGCTGTTCTCGTGCCTGTGTGTGGGGCTGAGGTTTTTCAGGCCGCGTGGGGGGTGTTGCGGGCATCCTCGCGGGCGATGCGTTCACGCACGAGCGGGATCAGGTCGCGCCCGTATTCATAGGCATCGGGCAGGGGGTCAAACCCACGGATCAGGAAGGTGGAAATGCCCAGACGGTAGTAATCCAGCAGGGCATCGGCCACCTGTTCGGGGGTGCCCACCAGCGAGGTGGAGTTGCCTTTGGCCCCGGTCAGTTCGGCAATGCCCGTCCACAGTCGCTGGTCAAGCCTGCGGCCCTGTGCGGCTGCGGCCAGCAGGCGGCGCGAGCCTTCATTGGGGATCTCGGCGGAGCGCACATAACCGGTTTGCTGTTGCAGGGCGCGGGCAGTTTCTAAAATTCTGTCCGCGCGCGCCCAGGCTTCTTCCTCCGTGGCGGCAAGGATGGGGCGCAGCGAAAGCGAAAAGCGCGGAGACCGGCCATGGCGTGCAGCGGCGGCCCGCACGCGGGCGACGGTCTGGCTCACCTGTTCGTAGGTTTCACCCCACAGGGCGTAAACATCGGCATGCTGGCCCGCCACGGCAATGGCTTCTTCTGATGAACCGCCGAAATAGACCGGAATGCCGCTCTCGCGGTACGGATGCACGCTCGCGCGGGCGCCGCGCACATCGTAAAACGCCCCCTTGTAGGAAAACGGCGTGGTTTCAGACCATTCCTTGCGAACGATGTCGAGATACTCGCTGGTGCGGGCGTAACGCTGGGCTTTGGTTGTGTGGTCGCCATCGGCTTGGAGTTCCACATCACTGCCGCCGGTAATGATATGCACCGCAACCCGGCCACGGGTCAGGTGATCAAGGGTGGCGAACTGCCGTGCGGCGATGGTCGGGGCATTAAAGCCGGGGCGATGCGCTATCAGCAGCCCGAGATCGGGGGCGGCTGCGGCGGCATGCTGGGCGATGAGAATGCTTTCGGGGGAATCCGAATGGAAGGCCACCAGAGCGCGGTCGAAACCACCATTTTCATGAATTTTAGCCGCAGTTTCAATATAGTGCGGGTTTACGGTAGGGCCGGTGGCAGGGATGATTTCCGAGTGGCTGCGGCTGTTGATGAAGCCGATGAATTCTACTGGCATCGTGAAATTCCTAACGCACTAATATTTTACGGTAATTATAAATATAACACTTGCAAAAATGATTAAATCAAGCGAGGAATTGTCAAGCCGCACTTTGCCGCCGCTCATATGGCGCAGGGCAGTGGCCCGGCAGGAGAACGTGTTGTGTCTGATACCCCCCACGCGGCCCATGGTGTCGCTCTGCCCCAGCGTATGGCGCGGAACGTGCCTACGGAACTGCTGCGCTCGTTTGTCGCGATTGTGGAGGCTGGCTCCATGGCGCAGGCAACGGAAATGATTTTCCTTACCCAGTCCGCCCTCAGCCTACAGATGAAGCGGCTGGAAGATGTCCTGCAACAAAAACTCTTTCGCCGGGATGGGCGGCGCCTGATCCTGACCCCCATTGGCGAGGAACTCGTCAACCACGCTCGCACCCTGCTGGCCCTGAATGACCGGATCATGCGCACGCTGGGGCAGGATCTGGAGCCAGACCCGATCTGTGTTGGTATGGTGCAGGATTTTGCCGATACGCTGCTGCCTGATGTGCTGGAGCAGTTCCGCCTTGGCCACCCGCGTGCGCGGTTGGTGGTGCGGGTAGGCGGTTCAGCTGAACTGCTTGAAATGTTTGATCGCTCGCGGCTGGATCTTGTGCTCTGCCTCGGCCAGCATGGAGACCGCCCGGACGCCACATGGGAGGTGGTGGGGCAGGATCGCATGACATGGATCGGCAGCGCACAGAGTGCGGAAAGTGCTGAGGTGCCGCTGGTTCTTCTTGAACCTCCCTGCCGTTTTCGCGAGGCGGCGCTCAGGGTGCTGGGGCATGCGCGGCGTGGTTACAGGCTGGTGATGGAAACCCCCAACCTGCCTGCCCTGCGCGCAGGCGTGCGGGGTGGTATGGGGGTAAGCTGCCGTACGCGGCGCTTTGCCATAGCGGAGGGGCTGCCGATGATTAGCGGCACCACCCTGCCCGCCGTGCCGGGGATTGAAATTGTGCTCGTGCGTCGTAACAACCTGTCAGATGCCGCCAATGATCTGGCGAACCTGCTCGCGGCAGCGGCAGGTTCGTAACGGTTATTCCCCGCGCGCGGGGGCCTGCTCGGGCGATGCGGGCGCTTGTGGCAGACGTTCGAAAATAAAGATGGTCTGCCCCAGACTTTCATAACCTTCAGGGGCAGGCAGGAAGGGGGCGTATCGCGCCTCCTTCGCCAGCCGGTAAGACAGCCTGTTGCCAAACAGATCGCGCAGGAAAGTGCTTTCCTGTGTGCTACCCTGAGATTGCTGTGTAACACGCGGTGTTTTCAAACCCCATTGATGATCCGTGGGGGCGGCATGGGGCAGATAGCTCTGTGCCCAGAAATCCGGCACGATCAGGAAACGGGGTTTGCGTTCCTCTATCTGTGCAAACGGGGCGATGGATTCTGTCACGCCGGGCAGGGGGTTGCGGCGTTTGAGTGCTATGGTGTCGAGCCGGGTCAGGTGTGCGGCTTGCGGCAGACGCGGCAGAAAGGCGTTGCGGCCATAGGCTTCCACGGCATCGCCCGGTTGGACATGGGCGGCCATCCAGTGCTCGGCATCGTAGCGGGGGTCGTTCAGCATGGCGGCGTCAAGCCCCGCGCAGCGCCACAGGGCCGTTGCGGCCAGCCCGGCCAGTCCTACGCGGGCGGCCAGATTTAGGGCGGGCTGTTTCAGCGTCAGCAGCCGGGCACAGGCCAACCCGATATAGGGCGCGATAAAAAGCGATTGCGGCAGGAGAAAGCGATTATCCGTACGCAGCGCCATGGCATTGAAGAACAGCGTAAAGGACAGAACGGCCAGCACCGGCACCAGCCCGGCAACCCGCCGGGCGGGCTGTGTGCGTGTGGCCTGCCACATCAGACCAAGGCCAGCGACCGCAAGCAGGGCTGTCGCTGCGGGATAGAAGCGTGGAAAACACGTGATCATATCCCATACAAGCCGCATACGCCCGGTGATGTCGGTGGTATAGGTCATGAAATCCTGACTGGCTGGCCCATGCAGGAACGCCATGCGCCGCGCGAAGCCTGAAGGATTGGTTAACGCACCATCAAGCAGCAGCAGCAGGCCCAGACTGATGGCGGCCCAGCGCAGCATGGGCAGGATAAGGGCCGGAATACGCTGCCGGGCTGCCGGGTCCAGCGCTAGTGACAGGCCGAAAGAGGCAGGCAGGGTCAGCAGGAAAACGCCATAGGCCTGATCCTTGGTGGCAATGGCCGCAGCGGCCGACAAGGCGGCCCAGCGCAGGCTACGCAGATCGCCCGCCATCAAAAAGCGCATCCATGTCCACAGGCACAGTGTCGCCCAGAACAGATATGGCCCGTCCAGATTGGTCACCTGCCCATAATAGACCATGCCACCATTCAGCGCACAGGCCGCCGCTGCACACAGCCCGGCCAGTGACCCTGCGACAAGGGTGGTCAGGCGGTAGATCAGCAGCAGGGTACCCACCGACATGAGCAGGCTGAGTGCGCGCGCCGTCAGGGCAAAACTGGTCATGTATGGTACATGAATAAACGTGCTGATAACGGCCTGCTGGCTGTAGGCGGGCGCATGGGCGATGGCTATGCCCACCACAGGCAGGTTGAGCAGGGTCAGCCAGATCATGTGCAGGGGCGGGTAGGTAAAAAAGGAGCCCGGCACGTAAGTCATGGCCAGCCCGACCAGAAAGTTGCGCGGTGCCACGCCATCATCATCCCACCCATCTGAGGCGGGTAGCCCCCAGCTCAGTCCGGGCAGACGCAGCGCAATAGCCAACAGCACGATCCAGAACAGCGGCTTGCGGCAGGATGTGGCAAACCAGCGTACCAGCCGGTTTCTGCTCCTGGCGGGCTGTGTCCCGCTCTCTGGGGTGTGGCTGTCCGGCGGGCAGGTGGTCGGTTGTGTTTTGTTCACCAGTATGATCCAGCTTTAATCAGGGAGCAGGCAGGGCGCGGGTGTCTTTGTTTCACCCGCCTGATCCTGTGTAAAGCGTTGTCTTGCCTATGGCCCGTGCGGCAAAAAATGGAGTCCGGTCATGATTCTCTATAACTGCCCGCCCTCGGGTAACTGCTACAAGGTCAGGCTGTTTGCAGCGCTGAACGGCCTTGAACTGAGCGTGCGCGATGTCGATCTGGCGGCAGCAGAGCAGCATCAGCCCTGGTTTGCCGCACTCAATCCCTGGCAGAAAGTGCCGGTGTTGCAGGATGGCGATACGGTCGTGTGGGATTCGCAGGCCATTCTTGTTTATCTGGCTGAGCGCCATCAGCTCTGGGAGTGGTGGCCGTCCGAACCGGCTGCGCGGGCGCGGGTGGCGGCATGGCTGAGCATCAGCGGCAACGAAATTCAGCATGGCCCCGCCGATGCCCGGCTCGTGCGTGTTTTTGATGCTCCTCTGGATTACCCCAATGCCGTGGCCAATGCGGCCCGTACCCTTGGCACGCTGGATAAATGGCTGTCCTTGCACCCTTGGCTGGAAGGCTCGCGCCCGACGCTGGCGGAGTGCGCGGCTTATCCGTATATCGCTCTCGCGCCAGAGGGAGGGATTACGCTGGATGCCTATCCCGCCGTGCGCCGCTGGGTGGCTGCGGTGGAAGCCCTGCCCGGTTACGTGAGCGTGGACGCATGATACGCCAGCCCTGCGTGCAACCGGGCTGATGGTCTCCCGGCTTTTCTGTCTGGCCCTGCCGCCTGCGGCACAAACCGCGCGGGGGATCATGACCTCGGGGGTGGATCTGTCGGTGCCGGGATGCTGCGCGGTGCCGCCGCGTATTCTGGCCCTGTGTGGCCAGCCCATGCAGGTTTTCTGTGCGGACGACAATGCCACGGGGCTTGCGGCCCTGCTGGGTGATGCGTTGCAGGGTTTTAGTATGCAGAGCCTTACTGCCACGGCCGCCCTGCGCGGGCGTGATTTTGGGCAGTGGGCGGGGTGTGCGCTGTCCGGCCTGCCTGTGCACGCTTTACAGGCTTTTGCGCAGGATGCCTGTTTTGCCCCACCGGAGGGGGAAAGCTGGCAGCAGTTTACCACCCGGCTGCTGCACTGGCTCCAGACCGAAGTGCCTGATGGCACACAGGCGCTGCTGATGGTCGCCCCCTCGGTCATGGTGGGGCTTGCACACGGTCTTCTGGCCCCCGCCGCAACCACCCCGCCCGATCTGGATGTGGCCGCAGGCGCATGGCTTGCGCTAACCCGGCATGGGCGCTGGCGGGTTCGGCTGCTGTAAGAAAAGGCAGGGTGCCGGGTTGCAGTGTGTTATGTTGACAAGGCCCGCGAGATTCGTGTTTGTGAACCCAGATTTCGGCTTTGTGCCAATCCCGGGATATTGACCCAAGGAGACCAGTTCAATGGCTACGGCAACCCTGAAACCCACAGTCGCAGTTGCTCCCGTACCCGTTCCGCTCAAGGCCGTGGCGCCGTGGGCCGTGTTTGGTGCGCTGCTGTTTGTTGTGGTGCTGTATTTTGTGGGAGCCGAGCAGGGTGCCACAGCGCTGGTTTCTGGCCATGCGGTGCATGAGTTCGTGCATGATGGCCGCCACCTTCTGGGTTTTCCCTGTCATTGATCCAGCATTTGCCGATGCGCCCCGTTGAGCTTGGCGAGAGCGTGCGATGATGATGGGCCGTCTTTTGTCACGGGGCATGCTGGTCGGGGTTTTCGCGGCTCTGCTGGCGTTTGTTTTCGCCCGTGTTTTTGGCGAACCACAGGTCAACCTCGCCATTGCCTACGAGGCGGCGCAGGCTGCTCTGGCTAATGAGCCGCCTGAACCCGAGCTGATAAGCCGGGGCGTGCAGGCGGGCTGGGGCCTGCTGACCGCCACCGTGCTGTATGGCGCGGCCTATGGCGGGGTGTTCGCCATTGTGTTCAGTTGTGTGTATGGGCGGTTTTCGCGGCTTTGCGCGCGGCCACTGGCTTTGTGGCTGGCCGTGATATGCTGCGTGGTGGCGGTGATCGTACCCGGTCTCAAATATCCGCCCAACCCGCCCGCCGTGGGTGACCCGGAGACAATCGGTGTGCGCACGGCGGCATATTTCATCATGCTTGGGCTGTCGTTCTGTTCCGCCATGATCGGGGTGGTGATCGCTCGGCATTTCACGCCCCGTCTGGGTGGCTGGAATGCCAACGTGCTGGGCGTGCTGCTTTATGGCGTGCTGGTGGCCGGGCTGTCGGCCATGCTGCCTGATATCTCCGAAGTGCCAGCGGATTTTCCTGCACAGGTGCTCTGGCGTTTCAGGGAATCCGCGCTGGGCATGCAGCTTGTTCTGTGGGCAGCACTGGGGCTGGGTTACGGCGTGCTGGCGGAGCGGGTGCTGGAGCCTGCGCGGGCCTGACGCCGTTTTCTGTTCTTTTTTGTACGTCATGCCCGGCGGTCTGGTTTACGCGCTGTTCCGGGATGGCGGTTTTTTCGTTTCTTGATTTCACGTAGTCGGCAGGTTTGTTTATGGCACAGCACACGCCCATTGGTCTGGATACTGCAACGTCGCCCGTACGGGCACTGACCCATTCGGGCAATTTCCATGTGGATGAAACTCTGGGTTACGTCGTGCTGCACTACGCGCTGGCCCCTGAAGGCGACCTGCGTGGCCGCGTACTGGGTACGGCAGCCCCCGACAGGCTTGTGTTCGAGCGTAGCCGTGACAAGACCCGGATCGGGGCTGCGGATATCGTGTTCGATGTCGGCGGGGTGTATAACCCGCCTGCAGGCCGGTACGACCACCACATGCGCGACAAGCCCCTGCGTGAAGATGGCACGCCCTATAGTGCTGCGGGTCTGCTCTGGGCGGATTACGGCCGGGCGGCCATTCGCAATATCCTGTCTGCCACCATGGCGGCGGAAGGCACGGAGCTGGACGAGGCGCGGCTGAACGCCATCTGGCAGGGTGTGGACAAGGGGCTGGTGCTGCCTATCGACCTTGATGATAACGGCGTGGCCAAGATGGGGCGTCTGTCTCTGGCTGAAATCGTATCCGCCAGCGGCCCGACATGGGATGCCGCCGAACTGTTTGGCCCGCAGGAAGCCGCCCGCCGCGAGACGGAAGGCTTTGCCAATGCCGCGGCTGCTGTTGCGGCGCATCTGGTCAATGCGGTGGAGCGCGTGCGGGCCAGCCAGAAGGCGGTTACCCGCGTGCTGGAGGCGTTTGCGCAGGCAGAAGACAAGCGCATTCTGCTGATGGAAACCGGCATGCCGACCGAAAAGGTCATTTTCGAGCATGATCTGCCGGTGGTGTATGTGGTCTCTCCCGCGCCGAGCGGTCAGTGGAACATCAAGGCGGTGCCGCCTGCGCGGGGCGAGTTCGGGCAGCGCGTGTCGCTGCCGGATGCCTGGGCCGGGCTGGATGGTCAGGCTCTGGCCGAAGCTTCGGGCATTGCCGATGCCGTGTTCGCGCATCCGGCCCGTTTTATCTGTGGAGCGGCCACCCGTGAGGGGGCGCTGGCCATGGCCCGCCGGGCGCTTGAAATTGATGCCGCCAACAAGCAGGCGCAAGCCCCCACGGCCTGAAGCTAAGCCTGCGGTGTCTTTGCTCCGCCCTGTATCCGGCCCCACACAGGGGCGGCTATACAGGGTGGGTTGCCGGGTTTTATCGTAGGAGCAGGGCGGCGTTGCGGACGGGTTTTTGATAGGCCCGGTCAGGAGGCTGTGTGGCAGGCAGGTCGGGCGTTGGAGCGCGTGCAGTGCGGCAGGGCGTATGGGGCCGCCTGCTCCGTGCGCGGCGTGGCGTGGCGGCGCTGGAAGCCGCGCTGATCCTGCCAGTCATGATTATTTTTCTGGTCGGTTTCATGGAAACCGGCTGGCAGATGCTGACCGCCATCATGCTCCAGAACGGGGCGGAAGATGCCGCCCGTTTTGTAGAAACCGGGCGCACCCCAAAAGGCGGCACCTGTGCGGCCCTGCCTGATCTTGTGGCGGAGGATACGGGGGGTATTCTGCGTGCGGCTCTGGTGCGTGTCAGTGCCGAGCCACAGCCTGACAGTACGGCTTTTTATACATTCAGTTACACGCAGGCCTATTTTACACCGTGGATGAGCATGCTGCTGGGCCAGCCAGCCATGCGGCATTCCGTCAGGGTTCTGATCCATGATAATGCGCCAAAAGCCTGCGCGCCCGCGTAGCGGTAATGTGGCGATTGAAGCCGCGCTTGTTTTTTCGCTCTGCGCCGTGCTGCTGGCGGGCATGGTGGAGGTGGGGCAGGCGCTGCGGCGCTGGTATCAGCTTTCCACCCTGACAGATCATGTCGGGCAGATGATTGCACGGGCCGATGCGCCCTCAGCCGCTTTTATCCAGACCGTGCTGCATAACGAGCAGACCCTGCCTGTTCTGGTGCAGGGAGGGGCTGTGTTGCAGCTTGGCATTATTACGGTTCAGCCAGCCCCCTCTGGTGCGCCCGGCGGGCAGGCCATCACGCGTTACGGGCCTGATGCGGCGGGGGGCTGCACCCCGCATGACCCGGCGGCCGGGCTGTCTGCCCTGTCAGGTGTGGCAGGGACTTTTGTGGTGGTGCAGGGCTGCATACCCGCGCAGCCTAGCCGGATTCTGGGGGGTGGTTTGCTGCCAACGCTCTACAGTAGCGCCGTTTTTGCACTGAAAGCGCCGTTGACGCTCAGGTGATGTGAGTAAGTCTTAACAGTCTGTAATAAAAATTTTATGTCGCTTCAAAATGCGCGGTTTTCTCCGGTTTTGCCAGAGAGGCCGGGTCAATGCGTCTTGGCTGTTCGAAAAAAACCGGACTAGAAAGAATGCCATGACGATCCTATGCCGCTCAGCGGTCTGCGCCGGATACAGGAGCATGGCCGTATGAATCAGATTGTTCTCGTCGCGCTCAAACGGCCGTACACTTTTGTAGTACTGTCGATTTTGATTCTGGTGTTTGGCGTCCGTGCGGTCGTCAGGACGCCTACCGACGTGTTCCCTAGCATCCGCATTCCTGTTGTGGCGGCGGTGTGGACCTATACCGGTCTGATGCCCGAGGACATGTCAGGGCGGATCATCTATTATTACGAACGCGCCCTGACAGCGACGGTCGGCAATATCGAGCATATCGAGAGCCAGTCGTACTACGGCCGTGGGATCGTGAAGATCTTTTTCCAGCCCGGCACGGATACCGCCGTGGCGCAGGCGCAGGTGACGGCTGTTTCGCAGACCGTCATCAAGCAGATGCCCACCGGCAGTACGCCGCCGCTGATTATGGCGATGGATGCCTCATCAGTTCCGGTTCTGACACTTCAGGTGTCGTCAGACCACATGACGGCGTCCGAAATTTACGACATGGCCTCCAATCTGGTGCGCCCGGCACTGGTTTCGGTGGCGGGGGCGGCTATTCCCAATCCGTATGGGGGTGAGCCGGGCAATGTCATGGTGGATCTCGACCCCACCAAGCTGCTGGCCCACAGGCTGTCGGCCACGGATGTGACAGCCGCACTGGCCAAGCAGAATATCGTGTTGCCCGCCGGTGATCAGCGGATCGGTAATTTTGACTGGATGGTGCAGAGCAACGCTTCGCCCACAGAGCTTGAGGCGTTCAACGACCTGCCGATCAAGCAGGTTGGCAATTCGGTCATCCATCTGCGGGATGTGGCGTGGGTGCATCGGGGCGGGCCACCGCAGACCAACCTCGTGCTGGTCAAGGGCCAGCAGGGTGTTCTGATCGTTATCATGAAGGCGGGCAACGCCTCTACGCTGGATGTGGTGGCGGGGGTCAAGAAACTGCTGCCCGGTATTGTCAAAACCCTGCCGGATGGCGTGCGGATTGATGTCATTAGCGATGCCTCCACTTTTGTGAAGGAATCCGTGCGCGACGTGGTGCAGGAAATGGTGACCGCCGCCGTGCTGACCGGGCTTGTGGTGCTGCTGTTTCTGGGGTCGTGGCGTTCTACCGTTATTATTGCCACCTCCATCCCGCTGGCCATGCTGTGCTCCATTATCGGGCTGAACTGGGCGGGGCAGACCATCAACGTCATGACGCTGGGTGGTCTGGCGCTGGCCGTTGGTATTCTGGTGGATGACGCAACCGTCATGATCGAGAATATCGACGCCCATCTGGCGCAGCAGAAAAATCTGGAACAGGCCATTATTGATGCAGCCAACCAGATTGTGGTGCCAACATTTGTTTCCACCCTGTGTATCTGCATTGTGTGGATGCCGCTTTTTCAGCTTACCGGGGTAACGGGCTGGCTGTTCACGCCTATGGCAGAAGCGATTATTTTCGCCATGCTGGCATCGTTCATCCTGTCGCGCACACTGGTGCCGACCATGGCCAAATACATGCTGGCCGGGCAGGAAAGCCAGCATGGTGCCGGGCATGGTGCGCCATCCGGCCCGCAGCCTGCGGGTGTGCGTGGTTTTCTGGTGCGGTTCCAACGTGGGTTCGAACGCGGGTTCGAGCGTTTCCGTCATGCCTACAAGGCGCTGCTGGATACGCTGATCGGCCTTGGCGGGCGCTTTGTCGGCGGGTTTTTGCTGGCGGCGGTCGCCTCGCTCGGGCTGCTGTTTTTTGTCGGGCAGGATTTCTTTCCTGAAATCAATTCCGATGTGCTGGCTATGCACATGCGTGCACCTATTGGCACGAGGCTGGAGGAATCCGGCAAAATTTCGCAATTGGTCAATGCCGAGATCGCGCGTCTGCTGCCCGGTCAGGTTGTGTCGATTGTCGATAACTGCGGCTTGCCGTTCAGCCCGCTTAACCAGACCTATATCCCCACCCCCACAGTGGGCACACAGGATTGCGATCTGACCATTTCGCTGCGTAATCCCGAATCCCCCGTGGCGGAATACCGCGCCATTCTGCGCAAGGGGCTGGCGCGCGCCTTCCCCGGCACGGAAATGACCTTCCAGCCTGCTGACCTGACGGCAAAAATCCTCAATTTCGGTTCACCCGCCCCTCTGGATGTGCAGGTGGTCGGGCGTGCGCTCAAGGACAACTTTGCTTTTGCCAACCGTGTTGCCGCCCGGCTGCGGCGTATTCCCGGCGTGGTGGATGTGAGCGTGCAGGAGCCGATGACCCAGCCGACCCTGCATATCCGCACCCGCCGCCGCTACGCTCTGGGCACGGGGATTACGGAAGCTGATGTGGCCAACAATATGCTGGTTGCGCTGTCGGGCAGTTCGCAGGTGGGGCAGGTTTACTGGCTTGATCCCGCTACCGGGGTTTCGCACCTGATTGATATTCAGACCCCCGCTCCCTATCTGCAGACCCTCAACAGCCTTGAGCTGCTGCCGGTTGACCATGAAGGCGGCAATGCGGGCGGTGCGCCCCCGGCGCTGCTGGGCGGGCTGAGCCAGATTACCGCCACCGGCACCCCGGCCGAGATTTCGCATTACAACATCATGCCCGCCATCAACATCTACGCCTCCAACGAAGGGGTGGATCTGGGCACGGTGGCGCGGCAGGTGGCCCGCGTGGTGGATGAGGAACGCACCAACCTGCCGCACTCTTCTTCCATGAGTGTGTATGGTCAGGGCGTGACCATGAACTGGGCCTATGCCGAACTGCTGGGCGGGCTGGCCATGTCCATTCTGCTTGTCTACCTGATTGCGGTGGTCAATTTTCAGTCATGGCTTGACCCGTTCATTATCATTACCGCGCTGCCCGGTGCGCTGGGGGGCATTGCCTGGGCGCTGTTCCTGACTGGCACGGCCCTGTCTGTTCCCGCATTGACCGGAGCGATCATGTGCATGGGCACGGCTACGGCCAACTCCATTCTGGTGGTGTCCTTTGCGCGGGATGAGCTGGCCCGCCACGGCAATGCCGTGAAAGCGGCGCTGGATGCCGGGTTTGAGCGTATCCGGCCGGTGTTGATGACGGCATCGGCCATGATTGTGGGCATGCTGCCCATGTCCATGAGCAATTCACAGAACGCGCCGCTGGGCCGCGCCGTTATTGGCGGGCTGACAGTGGCAACCCTTGCCACGCTGCTGTTCGTGCCGTGTGTGTTTGCCCTGCTGCATGGCCGCAGGCGCAAAGCGGGGGAAGATAATCAGGCGGGAGAGCCAGCATGAACGACCACAGACCGGCCCCCCCGGCATCGGGCGGGCAGAACGGCCAGCCGGATGGCGCACCGGTGACAGCGGGCCGCGGGCATGTCTCCCCCAGAGCGCGCCTGATCCTGACCCTGCTTGCAGGCGGCGCACTGGCGCTGGCCTGTGGCGGCGTTGTCTGGCGGCATATCAATTATGACAAGGTAGCCCGCGCCACGGCCGAGGCCGCTCTGCCGCATGTGCAGGTGATCCAGCCCGCTCCCGGCCCTGATACCCGTAAGCTCGACCTGCCCGCCAATATTGCCGCGTGGTATCAGGCCCCGATCTATGCGCAGGTCTCGGGCTACGTGAAAATGTGGTACAAGGATATCGGCGCGCATGTGCATGCGGGCGATCTTCTGGCCGAAATCGACACACCGGGTCTGGACGCGCAATACGCTGCGGCCACCGCCAATCTGGATGTAGCGCTGGCGCGTTACAAGTTGGCCCAGATTACGGCACGGCGCTGGAAGGCGCTGGAAGGCACGCAGGCTGTTTCCCAGCAGGAAGTGGATGTGCAGGCCGCCAATGCCGAGGCCGAACAGGCGCAGGTTGAGGCCGCCCGGCATGAAATGGAGCGGTTCAAGGCGCTGGAAGGTTTCAAGCGTATTGTCGCGCCGTTTGATGGGATTGTGACCGCGCGTATGGCCGATGTGGGCGATTACGTGAATGCGGGCCGGGGCGATGTCGGCTCCAGCGGTAATGCCACGGAACTGTTTTCGGTGGCGGATGTACATGCCATGCGCGTGTTCGTGGCCGTACCGCAGGATTATGCGGATGTCATCTCTCCCCGCCTGACGGCCACCCTCTCTTTGCCGCAGTTTCCCCGCCGTGTTTTCGAGGCGCGGTATCTGGCCACCGCTACGGCTTTCAGTCCCGGCACACGCACGGTCAATACCGAGCTAATGGTGGATAACCCCAATGGCGAGCTGTGGCCGAACTCCTATGCCACCGCGCATTTTGAAGCACCCGGTACCCCCGGTGTGCTGATTCTGCCTGAAGGGGCGGTGCTTTTTCGCGCGCAGGGCACGCAGGTTGCCTTGGTGGATTCAACGGATCATGTACATCTTGTGCCGGTGCAGGTGGGCACGATTTACGGCACCACGCTGGAAATCCTGTCCGGGCTGAAGGCGAATGACCGGGTAATCAACAACCCGTCCGCCGGGTTGCTGGATGGGGACAAGGTGCTGATTGTGCCAGCCACGCGCGGGTATAATGCGCCGGTTTATCCGCCTGCGGCTCCTGTTGCTCCGCTGGCGCCCCAGCCTCATGCGCCAACACCGGCGGCACCTTCACCCTCACCCACGCCGGAAGCTGGTCAGCTACACGGGTCATTGCATGGCCACCTGTCCGGCCCGGCGGGCCGGAGCGGGCATGAGAGCCAGCCCGATAACGTACGTGCCATGCCAGAGGAACGCTCTGTGCCAGAAGCGGGCGGACAGCGGTAATGCGCCGTTTGCGGCCCCTGCGCAGGCCCATGCGGAACGCGCGTGCCATCGGGGGGGCCGCTCTGCTGGCCCTGACACTCAATGGGTGCGACATGGCCCCCGCCTACCATCCCGCACAACTGGTGTACCCACCGGACTGGGAAGGGCAGGGGGTGATCGGCTATGGCCACCCTGATGAGACAGCGTTCCGCCCGGATTGGTGGACGGCTTTTGGTGACCCGGAACTCAACAGGCTGGAACAGCAGGCCCTGGCCGCCAACCCGGACCTGCAAGCCACGGCTGAAGCCTTTACGCAGGCGCGGGATGTCGCAGCTCAGGTCGCAGCCCATCTTTACCCCCAGATTGAGGGCATGGCCGGGGGCGAGCGCTACAAATCGTCGCACCACAGGCTGTGGCGTGGTGCGGGGGCTACTGGCCCGGCCTATATGTCGTCCGAGCAGTATCAGGCCGCCGCGACATGGGAGCCGGATTTCTGGTCTGCCATTCGTAACCGCAAGCGCATGGCCGAGCAGTCGGCCCAGCAGCAGGCGGCGGATTATGCTGTTGCCCGTCTGGCGCTGGAGGCCGAGGTCGCGCGCGACTACGTTGCCTTGCGTGGGTTTGATGCGCAGGATGCGGTCTATCGGGATTCCATCCGCTACTACAGTCTGGCCGTGCATATTACCCGGCTGCGTCTGGCCGGGGCCATTTCCGCCGGGCTGGATGTCTCCCGCGCCGAAACCCAGCTTGCCTCCACGCAGGCGCGCGAGACGGATATCCATGCCAGCCGCGACGTGATGGAGCATGCGCTGGCCATTCTGGTCAATCAGGCGCCAGCGGCCTTTCATATCGCCCCGCGTGACCGGATCGACCTGACAGATGTGCAGCCTTCGGCAGGGCTTCCGTCCACCCTGCTGGAACGCAGGCCCGACATTGCCTCCGCCGAGCGTGCGATGGCGCAGGCTAACCGGGCTATCGGGGTTTCACGTGCGGCGTTTTACCCGCATGTGACTTTTAACGCCATGACGGGGTTCATGGATAACGGGTTTGACCTCGCCACGCTGTCCAACTCCATGTACCAGTTTGGCGCACAGGCCGTGCTGCCGCTGTTTCAGGGCGGGGTGCGCCGGGCGGAACTGCAGCGGGCATGGTCGCAGTATCGTCAGGCGGAAGACCGCTATCGCGGCACGGTGCTTGATGCCTTTGCCGAGGTGGAAGACGGGCTGACCAACGTCAATCGCCTGCGTACGGAAACGGATCAGGCGCGTCAGGCCGTGGAAGCCGCCCTGCGTACGCAGAACATGACCATGGCGCTCTATACGGGCGGGCTGACCAATTATCTGGATGTGGTGGTGGCGCAGCAGGCTGCCCTGAGTGCGCGCATAACCCTTGTGCAGGTGGATGCCCGCCAGCATCAGGCCTCGGTCGCACTCATTACCGCACTGGGTGGTGGCTGGTCGCGCAAGGCGTTGCCGTCTGAAGGGGCTATCCGCCCGTTTGGCCCGCTGCAATACGGCAATCTGCGGTCGCCCGCGCCGGTTGGCGGGGTGGATGGCACGCAACATGCAGGCGATACCAACCTGAGCACCATGCCCGCGCACTGAATGGGCGCGGGGCAGGGCAGTGGGTTATCAGGCCGGAGGAAGGGCTACGTAGGCTCTGGCCACCAGCCTGAGTGTATCGCGGTGCAGGAGCGCTCCGAAAACCAGCGGCACACTGGCCGCTGTGGTAATGACCACCTGCTTTAGGGCGGGGTCATACACGCAGGCAGGCGGTGTGACCGCCGCGTGGAAAAGCGTATTCGGGTTGAAATTGGCGGCAAAAATCTGCCCGCTATGGGCGCAGGTGGCATCGGGCGGGGTATCGGCCCCCAGTGTGCGCATCTGGGCTGCGACAAGGCTGCCCACGGCATCGGCCCCGGTCTGGAGCCGTTGTTTGACAATATAACCGCGTGCCAGATCCAGCCCCATAGCCCCCAGTAGCAGAAACACCGGGAGTACGATGGCGGTGATAATTGCCACCACTCCCCGGTTGTCCATGCGTGGCACCCGGATAGGGTTCACGGCTGGCCGGGGTGGAAGATGTCTGGCCGTTCGGGGTTTTCGGTATAGGCCAGAATCAGGGCGCTGGGTGTCATGCGTTCGACCTGCGCGCCTTCGGGGCGTCCGACCTGACCGGTAATGAACAGGGCGACTGTATGGCCCTGCTGGTCCATGCCGCGAAAGAGAATGACCGAGCCATCCGCCATGATGGCGTTGGTGGCGCTCCGCCCGGCGGGAAAGCTCAACTGCTCGAAATAGGCCTGAAGCAGCGAGCCGGTTTCGAGCAGGGTTGAGGCGGTGTTGGCGGGGTCATCTGCTGTTTCCCACGTGACATGCACAGCGCTCAGCAGGTGGCTGCGATAACCGAAAACATAATGCACGGCGGCCCGGCCATCGGACTTGCCGCTGGCCAGATGCTGCACAACGATGGTCAGAACCGGCGTGCGTTGCTCGGGGTTGATCGAGGCATGTATGGCATGGCCGTCCAGACCGAAATCGGTGCTGATCGCCTGCCGTACGCCATCTTCATTCATGCCGAAACGGGCCGAACGAAACCCGATCAGCCGGGCCGCGGCACCGGGCTGTGGCGAGACCACGGCAGGGTTGGACGGACTGCCAACGGTCGCGAACATATCTTCCGCCCGGGCGGAGGCTGCAAGCCCTGCGAAAGAGAGGGGGAGAGCATACAAAGCGAGCGCGAGCAGGCCCGCGCCAGCACGCCGGTAGGGGCGGTGTGTCCAGCCGTGGCGGAAGGGCGTGTCGGGTGTAAAGGCCCGGCGTGAAGTCATGATGCGTCCATCCTGCTTTGTCTGTCCGTGTTCTGCCGCCACTGCCGGGTATCGGACAGGGTGCGTGCGGGGGTCAAGGCCTGTTTGCGCCGGGGCTGGTTTGTTCATGGGTTTTTCATGTGTGTCGTGTTGATGTGCGTCAACGACAGCGGCGGCCGGGCGCGGCACAAGAGGTGCGCCGGTGTCGTGTGGCAGGGCGCAGCCCCGGTCCGTTTTTGCCGCATGATACGCGAACGGGCACAACGCAGGAGGAAACGGTTATGGGACGTGTCGCAGGCAAGGTCGCGCTGGTCACAGGTGCGGCCAATGGAATTGGCAGGGCCACGGCCCTGTTGCTGGCGCGTGAAGGGGCCAGAGTTTTTGTAACCGACCTGAAAGAGCAGGACGGCGCGCAGGTTGTGCAGGAAATCGAGCAGGCTGGAGGGCAGGCGTCCTTTCTGCGACTGGATACCGCCGATGAAAAAAACTGGCAGACCGTGCTGGCTGCTGTGCGCGCGCAGGCCGGGCGGCTTGATATTACGGTCAACAATGCGGGTATTGCCTATAATGGCACCGTGGAAAGCACTGACCTTGAACATTGGCGGCGGGTGCAGTCCATCAACCTCGATGGCGTGTTTTTGGGTACGAAATACGCCATTGAGCTGATGAAGGAGCATAAGGCCGGTTCCATCATTAATCTGTCTTCCATTGAAGGTCTGATCGGTGACCCGACGTTGGCCGCCTATAACGCCAGCAAGGGCGGGGTCAGGCTGTTTACCAAATCTGCGGCGCTGCACTGTGCCAAATCGGGCTACGGGATTCGCATCAACTCCGTGCATCCGGGCTATATCTGGACACCGATGGTGCAGGGGCTGACGGCAGAGGATGCCGCAGCCCGGCAGAAGCTGGTGGACCTGCACCCCATCGGCCATCTGGGTGAACCCAACGATATTGCCTATGGCATTCTGTATCTGGCTTCGGACGAATCGAAGTTTATGACAGGCAGCGAACTGGTGATAGACGGCGGCTATACCGCCCAGTGACTCTAAGGGGAGCAACGCTGTTCGTTGCTGTATAATGGGCGGCACCTGTGGCCTGTAAGCTACGGGTGCCGCAGCCGCTTGCAGCTTGGCCGCGATAGGCGCAAAGATATTAACAGAATCTTATATTTTTCTTTTGTTTATCGGGGAATGGAAACTTTCTTTTAACTATTTGAACTAGAATATCAGAAGAAATAAAAAGACCGTCCTTGCGGCATTTTTTTTAGACCCGGTGTTATTTCAAGGCGTTCTGCTTGTGGGGTTGTGACCTGAAACAAGCGGAGCCTCGTTATTGAAACAGGCCGGAGCCGGGCCAGTGCCAAAGCACACCCCACCGTGTGGCACGGGGGTATTTTTAAGACTGTGTTTCCTGTCGGTACATCAGGAAACATCATGGGAGGCTCATGGCCGTAGAAGCAGGAAAACCACCAGATCAGTCTGGTGAGGGATGTGTTTTTTGAATTTCTTCAGCAGCGGTGTCTCGCCGCAAGGTTGCGACAATGCCTGCCACTCAGCCCGTGCAGTACAGCCTACCTGATCAGACGTCTTTTTTCGCGGATATGCTGGCTCAGGCAACGGATGGTGTCATCATCATTGATGACATGAATAATGTTGTTTTTTTCAATACCGCCGCCGAAAGGCTGTGGGGGTGCACCGCCCGCGAGGTTCTGGGGCGTAACGTCAAATATCTGGTGCCGATGGAACATCGGGGCCGACACGATGGCTACGTCAACCGCAACCGCGAGACAGGCCAGCGCCGCATTGTCGGTACCTCGCGCGAAGTCACTTTTGTGCGGAGCAATGGGGATTACGTCGCGGCTGAAATGTCCATCTCCAGCGGGCTGGTGGGGCCGGATCAACGCCGGTATTACATGGCCGTTGTCAAAGGGGTGACGGAAGAAAGCCACCGGCGCAAGCTGCTGGACCTGCAAGGCCAGATCTTTACCGTGCTGGCAGCGGATAGCACCGCGCAGGACGTGGCCGACATGCTCTGTGCCGAGGCCGAGCGGCTTGTACCCAACAGTATTGCGGCCTTGTTGCAGGTTACGCCCGAGCGCTGGCTGGAAGTGCTCTCCGGTGAGGGGCTGCCCCGGCGCTGGATGACCATGCTGGCCCATGTCTCCCTCAGTGATGATGATGTGCAGGTTCTGTGCAGCGACCCGAAATCTGCCCGCGCCATTGTCTGGCGCGAAATGCCCGGAGCCGATGGGCAGGAAGCCGAACTGTTTGACTGCTGGGCCAGTGCGGTGCGGAATGGCGCGGGTGAGCTGATCGGTATTTTTGCGCTGTATTCACGCAATCGTGAAAAAATGACCGACTGGCCACAAAAAATCGTGACAGGCTGCGTGCCGTCCTGTGCCGCCATTATCGAACAGGGCAAGACCCGCCAGCGCCTGAACCATCTTGATCGCTACGATGCACTGACCGGCCTGCTCAACCGCTCATCCATTGCCACGGTTCTGCGGGAAATGACCGGCGTTGCCTCGCCGCTACCTTTCGCGTTGCTCATGCTTGATCTGGATCTGTTCCAAGATGTCAACAACGTGCTGGGTTACGATCAGGGCGATGTGCTGCTCCAGACCGTAGCCCGCAGGCTTGCCGCCCATTGCCGTAGCAATTTTGTTATCGGGCGTCTGGGGGGTGATGACTTCGTGGTGGTCATTCCCGGAGGGGATCGTGAGGGCGCGGGCGCTTTTGCGGACAGTCTGGCCGATGTCATGCGCGCCCCGGTGGAAGTGGGCGGGCGTGAGCTTGTGCTGTCCTTCAGCATTGGTATCAGCCTGTATCCTGATGACGGCACGGATGTGGAGCACATGCTGGGCCGGGCCGAAACCGCCATGCGCGATGCCAAGACCGCCGCGCGCGGCAGCTACCGGTTTTTCGGCGGGTTTGAGCACAAGGGCATTGAGCAGCGGCTGGTTATCGGCTCCGCCCTGCGTGATGCCGCCCGACAAGGGCAGATGCGCCTGTTCTATCAGCCGCAGATCAACGCCGCCCAGCGCAGCCTGTATGGGGTGGAAGCGCTTGCCCGCTGGACACACCCGGTGCTGGGTTCCGTGCCGCCGTCACGCTTTATTCCCATTGCCGAGGAAACCGGGCAGATTGAGGAGCTGGGGCGCTGGTCGTTGATGGAAGTCTGCCGCCAGCTTGTGGAGTGGGATGGCATGGGCCTGCACGTGCCTGTGGTGGCGGTCAATATTTCCGCCACGCATTTCTGCTCCGCCAGTCTGCCACGCCAGATTGTCAGCCTGCTGGATGAATATGGCCTTGCTCCCGAGCGCCTGACGATTGAAATCACCGAAGGGGTGATGATGCGCCAGAACGCCGAAACCATGGCCACCATTGCCGCTATTCGGGCCATAGGGGTTGGGCTGTCGCTCGATGATTTTGGTACGGGATTTTCATCCCTCTCGCGTCTGGCTGATCTGCCTTTGACCGAAATCAAGATAGATCGCAGTTTTGTTGCAAATTTTGAAGAAGATGTCGGCGCTTTTGTCGTAACCGAGGCCGCTATCAACATTGGTAAACGGCTTGGCATTACGGTTGTGACCGAGGGGGTGGAAACCGTCATCCAGAATGAAAAACTGCTCGATATGGGGTGCGATGTTGTGCAGGGCTATCTGTTTGGCAGACCTGTGCCGCCTGCGGAATTTCAGGACTGGTATGGCATGTTTTTTGGTTGAACGTTTAAAAACGTCTGTGTGGCCTTACAGAGATTTTTCTTGACATATCTGGCGTATTTAAGAAAGTTTCTGGTATTAAATTTCTATCCCGTAACGATTTGATGCCCTGCCATTCCTGACATCGCTCCGTATTTTTTTATGGCATGAACGGCAGGATGCCATCATGATCTCCTGACAGGAAAACAGCCAGAATGCAGGATGACATCCTCCAGCTTGCTTACGAAGTTTCTCACGTTACGCGTGATAAAATACACCTGATTGCCTCTGTCATGAGCGAGGCCCGCTTTCTTGCCATCAATACCAGAATAGAAGCGGCCAGAGCCGGGCAGGCAGGTGTGGCATTCGGTTTGCTGGCGGATGAAATGGGCCGGATTTCCAGTCGGATTATCGAAATTTCCAACGAACTGCGCACGGCAACCGATGCCAGCACCAAAAAACTGCGTGATGCAGGCAGCGATCTTCTGCTCAACTCACGTGGCGAGCGTATGACCGATCTGGCGCTGAATGCGGTTGATCTGATTGATCGTAATTTATACGAACGCTCCTGCGATGTGCGCTGGTGGGCCACGGACAGTGCTGTGGTGCAGGCGCTGGAAGAAGCTTCCCCCGATGCGTATCGCCACGCCAGTGCGCGGCTGGCGACCATTCTCAAGTCCTATACCGTTTACGTGGACCTGTTCATTACCGATGCCAATGGCAAGGTGGTGGTGTGTGGCCGCCCTGAGCGCCATCCACGCCTTATGGGGCGTGATATGTCGGGCGAAGACTGGTTTATAAACGCCATGCGCACCCGCAGCGGCGATGAATATGCCGTGGCCGATGTACGCTGTTTCCCCGCGCTGGATGAAACGCCTGTGGCCATTTACAGCGCGGCTATCCGTGCTGGTGGGCAGGAACAGGGGAAGGCGCTTGGTGTGCTGGGTATTGCCTTTGACTGGGCCCCGCAGGCTGAAGGCATTGTCAAAGGGGTGCGACTGGCTGAAAACGAAAAAGCCAGCACCCGCGTCATGTTGGTGGATGCCAATCGCCGCGTTCTGGCCTCGTCTAACGACGAAGGTATTCTGTCCGAGACGTTCAGTTTCCGCCCCGAAGGCCCGCGTGGCTTTTACTGTCAGGGCGACAAGCTGATCGCCTATGCCCTTACCCCCGGCTACGAAACCTATAAGGGTCTTGGCTGGTATGGGGTGATTGAAACCACGCTCTAGGCAATAAGCGTTTTCTCTCCCCGGATGGGGGCTGGGCCCGGCTGAAGGGACTAGCCCCCTGCAAAAAGCCTGTTCGCTGGGGAGGGGTTGCCATCAGGGGCAAGGGCTGGCCAACTGGGTTTGTGTTTCAGAACAACTCAGGTGGACAAGATCATGAATGAAATTCCGGCCCATGCCACCCTTTCGCGCGCCGCAGGCACCGCAAAGCGGCCGATCGCACTGGTAACGGGCGCTACGGCAGGGTTTGGCGCAGCCATTGCCCGCAGGCTCGTGCGCGACGGTTATAATGTCATTGCAACGGGCCGCAGGCTGGCGCGTCTGAACGATCTGGCGGCGGAACTGGGCGATGCCCTGCTGCCGGTGGAACTGGATGTAACCGATAAGGCCGCGGTGCGCGCCCTGCCGGAAAGCCTGCCTGAAGGCTGGCGTGCGGTTGATGTGCTGGTGAACAATGCCGGGCTTGCCCTTGGCCTTGAAAAAGCCTGGCAGACCAACCCCGATGACTGGGAAACCATGATCGCCACCAATATCAGCGGTATGGTGGAAATGACACGGGCGCTGCTGCCCGGTATGGTGGAGCGTAATCGCGGGCATGTCATCATGCTTGGTAGTACGGCCGGGCGCTATCCTTATCCGGGCGCGAATGTTTACGGTGGTACCAAAGCTTTTGTGGAGCAGTTTACGCAAAATCTGCGGAGCGACCTGCTGGGCCATGCCGTGCGGGTTACTAATGTGGCGCCGGGTTTGTGTGGTGGCAGTGAGTTCAGTCTGGTGCGCCTGCGTGATGCCGGGCAGGCCGCGGCGGTTTATGATGGCACGCAGCCGCTGACACCCGATGATATTGCCGAGACTGTTGCGTGGATTGTCGGGCTGCCTGCGCATGTGAATGTGAATTACATCGAAATGATGCCGATCTGTCAGGCATCGGCCGGGCTGGCGGTTGATCGCAAAATGGGCTGATTCATGCAGCTTTGATGAGTCGGCATATCCGGCCGTAAGGAATCCGCCTGTGAGCATTTGCAGGCGGATTTTTTTTGTTCTTAAATAACCATAAAAAATAGTATTATAAGCAACATATTGATATAAAATGATATAAATTACATTCCCTGTGCTGCCCGCATCCCGCTGGCGTAAATTAACATCGGCATGTCGGTGTTTATATTGACTGCATATTGATGATCGTGCTTTAGGTTGTCTCGTAAAAATAATCGTTAAAATTTTGATTGCCCAGCATCTCCGCACAAAATGTGCAGCGCCATGCTGCGCGTCAAATGCTTCAGAACAGGAGTGCGAGAGAATGACACAGCGGTTACGCGATGGTGCCACCATGATCCTTGTGGCGGGAACGGTGCTGGTTGCTCTTAGCCATAATGTGGCGTCCTCCCTGAGCCTGTCAGATCTGTCTGAAGCAACGGCCTGCCTGTTCCGGTATTAAATTCAGGGTTTAATACCCGCTTCTGACATGGCCTTTTCCCCCTTGGGGATAACTATGTGGAAAATGTTGCTCCCTTATCGCAGGCAACAGCGAATCCTGAAAAAATGCCGGTTTAGCGCTTTTTTCACGGATTATTTTTTTTCAAAAGATATTTTCCCCTGTGGATAAATAATGGGATGAATGCGTGTCAGGACTGCTCGGACGCAGAGCAGTCTGGCCTTGACCACAGCATGTTGATGCGCTCGGTTGGGGCATAACAAAATCTAGGGTTTTGCCCGGCTCTGGTGGCCATTTGGGAAAATATAAAAAGGAATTTTGTGCGTTTTAACGCCAGTCATGGGGAATAGCGCTGCCTGAGCACATGAAGCAGCAGACTGTGATGTCTGAGAGGCTTGCCTGTGTCAGTACAGCGTCTCGCGCAAGGCGGAACAGGACTGTGCTTAACAGATATGGGAGTGGATTGTCTGGTTGAATACGGAAAGCCAGCATGGGCAATCGGTATCAGAAGGCTCTTTTTTGAGCCTACGCTCTCTCAAAAAGAGAGGTTCATATTTTCTGATTGACGCTTAAAGCCATTTTTTAAGATGGCGTCCCGTACGGGATTCGAACCCGTGTTGCCGCCGTGAAAGGGCGGTGTCCTAGGCCTCTAGACGAACGGGACAGAGGCGCGTTGTTGAAGCGTGGTTTAATGGTGTTTGAGCGGAGCGTCAAGCGGGTAACGCCCTCTTTTTTCACTTTTTTATAAAAAGAGGGCCGCCTCGCAGAAAACCGCCGGACAGGGGCGTGTTACAGGCCCAGAAGGGCCAGTTCGCGCAGTAAAGGCAGGGGCAGGGTGTCTGCTTTGTCTGTCCGGGGGGTGCCGGGGTGGCTGGGCCGGGCCGTATCAGGGCTATCCAGATCAGGTGGGCTGTCGGCTGCGGTCAGGTAGCGCCACCCCTGAAAAGGCCGCATGGGGCAGGCCTGCACGCGAATAAGCGTAGGGTTGAGAAAAAACAGCGTGCCGGATGTGCCATCCGCGCGGGTACTGGTTTCAATAGCCAGAATTTCCTGACGGCACAGGATCAGCCCCCCGATAACCCGGTAGAGCGAACCGCCGGGCAGGATTTCATCTTTCCGGCGGGGGAAGGAGCGGGTGTGGACCACCGGTAGCGGTGTGGCGTGGCCGGGCAGGGTGCGGGCGTTTTCGGGCAGGGTCTGTCGGGCGGCCAGCTCTTCCAGACTACTGACGCCCACAACCAGTTTTATCAGGTTCAGCATGGTTCCAGACATGGGGGTTCCGCCCTGTTGTGCCAAGGCAGGCGGTTACAGAACCAGTGCGCCTAAAAGGGCTTCAAGCCGCAGCCGCCCTTCCGGTGTGGCGCGCAGGGTCTGGGGTGTATGGATCAGGTAACCTTCTTCCACCGCTGCGGCGAGTATGGTGGCGTCCAGTGCGTCCTGCAGGGGCAGGCCGGTGCGGGTGGCAAAGCGTGTGAGGTCTATCCCTTCACGCACGCGCAGGCCCATCAGGAGCATTTCACGCGCCCGTTCGGCACGGCTGAGAGCATCGCGCGAGGTTTCGCCGGTTCCGTGCTGTTCCACGCGTTCGGCCCAAGGTTCTGGCGCGCGGTGGCGGCGGGTAGCGTAGAGGCTCCCCTCCTGCGTTATGCGGCCATGTGCGCCGGGGCCAAGGCCCAGATAGTCGCCATAGCGCCAGTAGGTGAGGTTATGGCGGCTTTCGCTACCGGGGCGCGCGTAGTTTGAAACCTCGTACGCGTCCAGCCCGTGGGCGCGGGTAATCCGGTCTGTGCTGTCATACAGGGCAGCGGCAGTGTCTTCATCGGGCAGGGTAAAGGCACCGGTGCGGTACAGGGCCTCGAACTTTGTGCCCGGCTCAATGGTGAGCTGGTAGAGCGACAGGTGGTCGGCGGCCAGCGCCAGTGCTGTGCGTAGCTCGTGCTCCCATGCGCTCAGGCTCTGGCCGGGACGGGCGTAAATCAGGTCGAACGTCATGCGCCCGAACAGCCCGCGTGCGCATTCAAGGGCGGCCAGTGCCTGTGCTGCCGAGTGCTCGCGCCCCAGAAAGCGCAGGGCATCATCATCCAGCGCCTGAATACCCAGTGATATGCGGTTGACCCCGGCCTGGGCGAAGTCGCGCAGGCGGGCAGATTCCACGCTGGTTGGGTTGGCTTCCAGCGTAATTTCAAGGTCAGGGGCCGGGTCAAAAACGGTTTTGGCGAGAGAGATCAGGTTAGCCACGGTTTGGGGGGCCATGAGCGAAGGTGTGCCGCCACCAAAAAAAATGGATGTCAGACGGCGGCGGCCAAGCTGTGCGCCTTCATAGGCCAGTTCGCGCTCAAGAGCCGCGCCAAAACGGGCCTGAGGCACAGGCGCGCGCACGTGGGAGTTAAAGTCGCAATACGGGCATTTGGCCAGACAGAACGGCCAATGGATATAAAGTGCGAGCGGCTCTGCGCTCTCTGCACTGTCCGGCATGGGTTTGCGTTCAGCCCATGCCGGTGTGGTGGGTGTGGAAAGCGGCACGGGGCGGCTCAGATCGCCACCTTCACGCCCAGCTCCACCACGCGGTCAGGCGGAATGCGGAAGAATTCCATGCTGGAGGTGGAGTTACGAACCATGAACATGAAGATGGACATCCGCCAGCGCGACATGCGCGGCACGGAGGAGCGGGTAATCAGCTCGCGTGACGTGAAGTAGGAAGCCTGAAGGGCATCAAAATCCACGCCGTTGGTTTTGAGTTCTTCCAGCGCACGGGGGATATTGGGCATTTCCATAAAGCCGTAACGCAGGATTACGCGGTAGATGTCGGGCGAGAGTTCTTCCACCGTCACGCGGTGGCCGCGTTCGGCCTCGGGCTGGTCGAGGTTCTGTACGGTTACGAACAGCACATGGTCATGCAGGATTTTGTTATGCCGCAGGTTGTGCAGCAGGCAGGGCGGCACAAAGTCGGGCGTGCTGGTCATGAACACTGCCATGCCCGGCACGCGGATGGTGCGTGACTGCGGCAGACGGGCGATAAAGCTGCCCATGGGCAGGCTGTCCTGTCGCTGGCGGCTGATGATAAGCCCACGACCTTTTTTCCATGTCGTCATCATCAGTGTCAGCGCGCAGCCGAGCAGCACCGGCACCCAGCCGCCATCGGGAATTTTGAGCGCGTTGGCCAGAAAGAACGTGCCATCCAGCATCAGAAAGCCGCCAAACACCAGCCCCACCTGCCATGCGGGCCAGTTGAAGTGCCGCCGGAACACCGCAATGGCCAGAATGGAGGTGCAGATGAACGTACCCGTAACCGCAATGCCGTAGGCCGAGGCAAGGGCATCGGAACTGCGGAAGGCCAGCACCAGCAGCACCGAGCCGATAGCCAGAAAGCGGTTGAAGTCAGGGAGGTAAATCTGCCCTTCTTCTTCGGCATTGGTGTGGGTAATCCGCAGGCGGGGCATGTAACCGAGCTGGATAAGCTGGCGGCACAGCGAGAACCCGCCCGAAATACCAGCCTGACTGGCAATGACCGTGGCCAGCGTGGACAGAACCACCATCAGGCCGCGCATCCAGTGCGGGCACATGAGAAAGAAGGGGTTGGCCAGCGTTGTAGGCTCGGCAATGACCAGAGCAGCCTGACCGAAATAGTTCAGCACCAGCATGGGCAGCACAAAGAACAGCCACGCATAGCGGATGGGCGTGCGCCCGAAATGCCCCATATCGGCGTAAAGCGCCTCGCCACCGGTTACGCACAGCACGACAGCGCCCAGAGCCAGAAACGACAGCCTGCCGTGATAGAACACGAACTCCAGCGCATAGGTGGGCGACAGAGCCAGCAGAATATGCGGGTGATGCAGGATCTGCAGCAGGCCAAGCGTGCCAATGGTGCCAAACCACAGCAGCATGATCGGGCCGAAAATCGTGCCGACCCGCCCGGTGCCGACCCACTGCACGCTGAACAGGCTGATAATGACAATAATCGCGACCGGAATAACGAAGTCATGGGCCGCAGGGATGCTGACTTCCACCCCTTCGATCGCGGAAAGCACCGAAATGGCGGGGGTGATGATCCCATCACCAAAAAACAGACACGCCCCCACAATACCCACCATGGCCAGAATGGTGCGTGTACGGGCCTGCGTTGAAACACGCTGCGCCAGTGACATGATGGCCAGAATGCCGCCTTCGCCATTATGGTCGGCGCGCATGATCAGGGTGACGTATTTCAGCGTCACGATCAGGATCAACGTCCAGAAGATAAGGCTCGCCACCCCCATGATTTCCCACGGTTCAGCCGTATGGTGGCCCGAGATAATCTCGACCGTGGAGCGGAAGGCGTAAAGCGGGCTGGTGCCGATATCACCATAAACGACCCCCAGCACGCCCAGCAGGGCGGCCATGCCGACAGGTGCCAGCGTGTGCTGGGGCTGGTCGGCGTCGAACTCGGCAATATGCCGGGGCGCTGCGTCCCGGTTGTCCGTGGGGTGTGCCGCGCTACCGGTGGGGGCCGGGCCGGTGGGGGGGGTAGGGTCGGTCATGGTGCCTCTGGCTGTGTGTCAGGGGTGGGGCGCGATCCCCGAACTGTGCATAGAGTTAGACAAAGGCCCGAGGCAAGGCATACCCGCTGCCTGCATGGGGCAGAGCAATGTGGCTCAGGGCGCAAGGGTGGTTGCGGGCGTGGGGCGCGGGCCAAAAATGGCGGTGCCCACCCGCACCAGAGTTGCGCCTTCGGCTATGGCCAGTTCAAAATCGGCGGACATGCCCATGGACAGCACCGAAAGCCCATGTGTGTGGGCCATGGCGCGGAGCAGACGGAAATGTGGCCGGGGGTCTTCATGCGCGGGGGGAATGCACATCAACCCGCGCAGCCTGTCGCCAAAGCGCTGGCGGCAGGCGCGGATCAGGGCATCGGCCTGTTCGCGCGGGACGCCGAATTTCTGCGGCTCATCTCCGGTGTTTACTTCCACCAGCAGGTCGGGCAGGCGGCCCTGTGTCTGGGCGGCACGATCCAGCGCATCAGCCAGTGCCGGACGGTCCAGACTTTCTATCATGTCGGCCAGCCGCACAGCTTCACGCGCTTTGTTGGTCTGTAGTCCACCGATCAGGTGCAGGCGCATATCCGGGCTGTCTGTGCGCAGGGCGGGAAATTTTTCAGCGGCTTCCTGCACACGGTTTTCGCCAAAAACATGCTGCCCGGCCTGCATGGCTGCCCGCACGCTGGCCTGTGGGTGAAATTTTGAAACAGCGACCAGCGTCACATCAGCCGGGTTGCGGCTGGCCTGTGCGGCGGCCTCATCCATGCGAGCACGGATGGCGCTTAGTCTGTCAGCGATGGTGTGCGGGCTGGGCGTCGCGCCATCGTGGGCTGCGGCGGCGTCAAGTGTTTCGGGCCGGAGGGCGACAGAAGGTTCCATGACACACCACAGTTTCTCAAAGCCGTACAATTCTTCAAGAGCGGGGCGGGGTCAAGAGGCCGGGCCACCGGGTGGGCGCGTATATGGCTCAGTCGGTGGCGACCCGCAATATGATCTTGCCTGAATGTGTGCCCGCTTCCATGTCGGCCTGAGCCTTGGCGGCCTGTTCCAGCGTGTAGGTGGCATGGATAAGCGGGCGGATTGTGCCGTCTTCCAGCAGGGGCCAGACATGGGTGCGCAGCCCGTGGGCGATGCGTGCCTTGGCGGCGGCATCACGCGGGCGCAGGTTGCTGCCGGTTACGATCAGCCTGCGGGTCATGATCCGGGCCAGATCAGCCTGTTCCGCCTTGGCCCCGCCTTGCAGGGCGATGATGACCAGACGCCCATCAGGCGCGAGGGATTTGAGGTTGCGGTTGAAATACGCCCCGCCAATCATGTCCAGAATGATATTGACGCCCTCATCATGCGTCATGGCGCGGATACGGGTCAGAAAGTCTTCTTCGCGGTAGTTGATGGCCCGTGCTCCCAGCGTTTCGCACAGGGCGCATTTTTCAGCGGAACCCGCCGTGGCAAAGGCTTCGCCCCCAAAGGCGCGTACAAGCTGGATAGCCGTGGTGCCGATACCGCTTGTGCCGCCATGAATAAGCACGCGCGTGCCTTTGGGGGGCAGGGCGGGCATGAACAGGTTTGACCAGACCGTAAAATATGTTTCGGGCAGGGCGGCGGCCTGTACGGCATCAAAGCCCGTGGGCCACGGCAGGCACTGGCCTACGGGGGCCAGACAGTATTCGGCATAGCCGCCACCATTGGTGAGGGCACAGACACGGCTGCCGATGGCGGGCATGGTTGCCTCTTCCAACGGTGCACCGCAGGCAACCACCTCGCCCGCGATTTCAAGCCCCAGTCGTGGGTTGGCACCCGGCGGGGGCGGATACAGGCCTTGCCGCTGGATCAGATCCGGGCGGTTTACCCCTGCGGCCATGACACGGATCAGCACCTCGCCCCGGCCCGGTGTGGGTAAGGCAATGGATTCAACCCGCAAGACGTCCGGCCCGCCGGGTTCTTCAAAACAGACCGCCTTCATGGAAGGGGGAAGGGTGTGGTGCGTTGTCATGACATACCTGTGTCCCGCAAAATGACGGACTACGACTATGAACCCCGGCCCTGACCCCGGACAAGGTCTGGCGTGTTCACGTCCGTGCTAGGGGTGGGGGCCGCTACCCGTGCCGCTACGGGGGGCAGGTGTGTAGCGGATGTGTTTTTCCCCTGCCAGATCGCGGCGGATACGCTCAAGCTCCTCCGCATGGCGGCGCAGCACATAGCGTTCGCTCAATAGGCCGAGTACCCGACCCGTGCCATCCACCACAGCCAGCGCAGGGCGGCCCGTGCGCTCGAAGGCCGCTACGGCATCGGCCATGCAGGTTTCGGGGCTGAGGGTTTCGAAGCGGGCCTCCGCCAGAGACGATAGCGGGTGTTCCGGCACGGCGTTGATGGACATCAGCCGCGTGGTGTCCACCATGCCCTGATAATGGTTGTGGGCATCATGCAGCACAATATGGCGCGGCATCCGGCCTGCAAGGGCGGTGCGGGCGGTTTCCACCCGCTCATCGGCGGGGAGGGAGTCTGTCTCGGTGCGCATCATATGCGCGACAGTCAGGGCGCGCAGCCACCCCACATCCACGCCTGAGCGGATATTTTCCCCGCGCAGGTGAAAGCGCCATGTGGCAAAGGTGTAGCCAAACGACCGCCGGACGGTCAGCGATGCGGCAATGGCCGCCAGCGCCACGCTGGCCGTCATGCCCACACTGTGGGTGGTTTCGAGGGCCAGCAGGATCATGGTCAGCGGTGCGCCGATAACGGCGGTGGCCAAAGCCCCCATGCCCGCGACCGTGCAGAGCGAAAGCGGCAGGGGCGCAAAGGGCGCGATTAGCCCCGCGAACACCGCCCCCACCAGCACCCCCAGATAGAGCGAGGCAAAGAACAGCCCGCCCCGAAACCCCGCCCCGATGGACAAAACGGTGGCCAGCACCTTCAGGCACAGCAGTTCCAGCGCCAGTTCCATACCCGGCGGGCTAACCAGCCGTGCCCGCATGGCCATATGCCCCGATGACAGCACGGAGGGAGAAATCAGCGCCAGCCCCCCCACCAGCAGTCCCCCCAGAGCGGGGCGCAGCCAGTCCTGTTTGAGCAACTGGCGAAACAGGGTTTCGGCCCGTGCCGCACTTTTCATCAGCACAATGCCCGCATGTGCGCAGGCTATGCCCAGAATAATCAGTAGCGGCCACGCCAGAGGCGGAATGGTGTCCGGGGAGGCCACTGTAACAGCCGGGAGTGATGCCCCTGTCAGCCGTGCAACCGCAAGGGCGCAGAGTGTCGCGCTGGCGACAGGGGCGAGCAGCGTGAAGGCGTAGGAGCCGATAATAAGTTCAAACGCATAGAATGCCCCAGCCAACGGGGCATCGAACGCCGCCCCGATAGCCCCCGCCGCCCCGCAGCCAACGAGCAGTCGCACATCGGCGCGGTGCAGCCGCAAGAGACGGCCTATGCGTGAGGCAATGGCGGAACCCATTTGGCTGAAGCCCGCTTCCAGCCCCAAAGAGGCACCGCAGCCGTTGGACAGCACCGTCTGCCCTGCAACCACAAGACTATCGGCCAGCGACATGCGCCCCCCATGCAGGGCATTGGCCTCGATCGGGTCAACCGGGCGTCGGCGTTTTTGCTGGTTCAGGCGTCTTTGCCACCAGCCCAGCAGCAGCCCACCGGCAACCGGTACGCACAGCACGCGCCACGGGCTGACAGTGGCCAGTCCCGAAAGCCGCCCGATACCCGGTGCAATCAGGTGGTGTGCAAGCAGGGTGGCCTGTGTCATGGCCGCGACACACAGCCCGGCCAGTACGCCGGACAGGGCCGCGAGAAAAACCAGCCACAGGAAATCCGTGCGAACCAGCGCGCGCAGGGCGGCCAGCAGGCGGGCAGGAGTGTTGTGACTCCGCAGGTGCTCCAGCAGGGCTGTCATGCCGCCAGTCTTACCAGCAGGGCCGCACCCGGTTCAACCGGGGGCGTGCTCTTATGGCGGGGGCGGGGTGTTCGTGCGGGCGGGGGTCGAGGCAACAAACAGCAGCGGGAGCCAGAACAGGTACCACATCATGCTCGGGCCACGGGCGATCTGGCTCATATCCGTCATGGCGCAAAGCGTGGTGAACAGGAGCAGAATGACCGCCAGCGGGCGCTCTGCTGGTGTGGCCACAAGGGCTGCGCGCAGGGCGGACAGCATGAAAACCAGCAGCAGCCCCAGCCCCACCACACCATTATACACCCAGGCCGACAGAAAGAGGTTGTGGGGAAAGGATTCATTATGAATGCGCGCGAGATGGTATGTCGGGCCATAGCCCAGCCATGGGTGCTGCTGAATGGCCTCCCATGATGTCCGCCAGATGGCCAGCCGGGAGGAATCGCCGCGCTCCATCGCCATCTGCCAGGCATGATGCAGGGTGGGGAATGTCAGCAGCACGGGCACGGCGGCCAGAAGCAGGAGGCCCGCCGTCAGCTTCAGGGCCAGACGTGGGTTGGCCCAGAACGCCAGAAGGGGGGCCGCCACAACCATGCTGCCCACCGGGCCACGGCTACCTGTCAGTACCATAAACAGGAAGCCCATGCAGCAGACAGCCGCACACAGGAGACGGCCTGCGGGGAGCACGCCGGGTTTGTGCCGCGCAAAAGAATGGCGGCACAGCCGATCCAGCGCCAGCAGCACGATGGTGCCGATAATGATTGCCCCGATAATCTGGTGGCGAGAAGCCGCCCAGCCGGTCATGCGGAATGGCCCGGCATTCGATAATGCCGAAAACAGAAAGGGCAGGCGGGCGAAGACGATGAGAAGGTTCACCATACCCGCGCCGATCAGGACACAGATCAGTCGCTCGCGGAACTGCCTGCCGTGGCGCAACCCGTCATCAAGGCTGAGCACGAAGGCCAGCGTACACACCACGTTCAGGGTCCACAGGGCTATCAGTCCGGGGGAGAAGGGTACGCGCGCATCCCATGTCAGCGAGGCTGTAAACCATGCGATAATGACTACGGCCAGTTGTGTTGGCACAGGCAGGCTGCGCCAGTAGCGGGCGAGCAGGGTACGCCATGCGGCCATGCCCGTTTTCTGGGCGGGCAGGGTCTGGCGTATCTGGGCCTGTGCATGCCACAGGGCACGCAAGGCCAGCGGCAGCATGAGGATGTAGAACACATCTGCCCAGATTGGCTCGGGGTACAGAACAAACCCGGCCGCCAGCACCAGCAGGGTAACCTGATGGAGCAGCGGGCGAGGTGTGTCGCGCCATTGGGTGGCAAAGCGGTTCCACCACTGGCCCATGCTGGCGCGCAGGGCGGTCATGGCGTCTGATCCGGGTTTGTCGGACAGGCCGGTAGTCCCCTTTACCATGGCATGTCTTCGGGGGCGCGTTCGCCCAACAGCACCGCGATCAGATGTGCGGCTACGGCCTGTTCATTGAAACGCGCGAAATAGCGTGCACGGCCTGCTTCGGCCATGCGCATGCGCGTTTCGGGTTCGGCCGTCAGGCGGGCCAGTTTTTCTTCGAGTTCTTCCTGTGTTGCGAAGAACAGCATTTCGTCTTCTTCGAAATATGTCTCGTAACCCGTCTGGCGTTCTATGGCGACCAGCGTGCCATTGCCTGCAAGCTGGGCGATCCGGTCTGAGCTGTACAGGAAATGATCAGCCCGGCGCGAGATGTTCAGCCCGATGGCGGAGGATGCGACACTGTGCATGTAATTGGTGGAGTTCATATGCGGCATGCCCCGCAGGCCCGCCAGTTTCATGCGGAGCTGGGGCAGGCGCTCGGCCAGCTGGCCGATAAAGCGATCCATATCCCATGCCGTGCCGCAGATCGTGCGCAAAGGTTCGCGCGGGTTGCCGCAGGCGTAAAACAGGTCGTAAGGCAGATCGCGCACCAGATCAGCCCGGCCGCGTTCTATCGAGCGATCAACCGGGTTGGGCATGAAGCTCATGACGTATCGCCCGCCCTCACGCATTTGCGCCAGCGGTTCGCCCGCCGTGGTAATGAAGGTGGCATCCACCTGAGCGAGCTTGTTGCGGATACGGCGGATATTGTCGGGTTCGAACAGCGGATCGGCATTCCACTGGGCAATCCGCAGGTTGGGCAGGCTTTCACGGATAATGTCGAGCGTTTGCGGGTTAATCATGTCCGCATGGCCAAGGAACATCAGGTCGGGCCGGTGGTGGCGGCAGAACGCGATCAGGGTTGCGTTAACGGCCCGCCGCCCGAGCTTGCGGCTTTTCAGCCATGACTGCGCCCGGGCCATATCCCTGTCGGCAAAGTTGAGTACCAGATGGCCAAGACGCGTAAAGCCGTTGGCAAGCTTGATCTGGATGGAATACTGGGTGTTGGAGCGAAGCCCGGTAGGAAAATCCCCCACATTGACGATTGTCAGAGGTGATTGTGTCATTCTGTCCCTGATGCGGCGTGGGCCTGGCCCGTGTTTGTGCTTGGCGGGCCTAGCCGTTGTTCACGATCAGCCCCGGACGAGTGTATGGTCTGGGTTTGGTGTTGCCAAGCTGTGCCGGAAGATTGGCGCTGCGTTCGGCCAGCCTGAAATGGCTGATTGTGCGTGTCAGGGTCTGCGTTTCGGTGCGCAGGGTATGGGTTGCGGCACTGGATTGTTCAACCATTGCGGCATTCTGCTGCGTGGTCTGGTCTATTTCGGCAACGGATCGGTTGATCTCGTTCAGGTTTGAAACCTGTTCTTGTGCAAGATTGCTGACGCGGCTTACAAAATCCGCAATATCTTCCACCTGTCGTGACATGTCGGCCAGTGTGTCGCTGGCATTGCCGACCAGACGGACGCCGTGGTTTACCTGCTGGCCCGCCGAGCTGATCAGCTTACGGATTTCCTTGGCGGACTGGGCCGAGCGCTCGGCCAGCACGCGTACTTCGGTTGCGACCACGGCAAAGCCCCGCCCGGCCTCTCCCGCGCGGGCGGCTTCCACCCCGGCATTGAGCGACAGAATGTTGGTCTGGAACGATATTTCGTCAATCAGATCGACAATGGAGGACATTTTTTCAGAGGACGCCGCAATGTCGCGCATGGCGGCAATGGCTTCCTGTGTCACGGTGTTGGACTTGTGGCCCGCATCCCGCGCACTGCTGGCGGCTTTTGAGGCAGCCAGCGTGATCTGGGCGGTCTGTTCCACCCCGGTCGAGACCGTGCGCACAGAGGCTGCGGCATGGCTCAGATTGGCGGCCTGCCGTTCTGTCCTGCGTGCAAGGTCTTCGGCGGCGATAGCGATTTCATCCACCCCGGTTTCAAGATGGGTGACAGCGCCGGACACCTGCCCCAGCGCACTGGACAGGGCGTTTGCGGCAGCGTTGAAGTTTTCACGCAGCTCTTCGAATTCCGGCTCGAAACTGTTCTCGAACCGGAAGCCCAGATCCCCTTTTGAAAGGGCCAGCAGGCCAGCCTTGAGGTTTTCGATCAGAGCTTCCTGACTGCTCTGGCGGGCCTGCACTTCGGCGCGGGCCTTTTCACGCTCTTTTTCCAGCTCTTCCAGATAGACGGAAATGGCCAGATCAATATCGAGCAGAACCGCCTTGCACAGCCCGGCCAGCCCGGCGCTGAAGGTTTCGTCCACCCCTTTGCCAAACAGGCCGCGCCGCGGCGCAGCTTTTTCGAGTGCCGAGCGGATCAGCGAATCCAGAATAATGGCGTAGCCACCCAGGTACCAGCGCGGTTCCAGTCCGATACGGGCATGCACGGTGCCGATAGCGCGCACGCGCTTGTTGTAGTCTTCGCCGAAATCGGCATTGGAAATGTTTTTCCAGTGCGCGATCTGGGCGGTGCGAGCATGCTGTATATGCTGCTCGGAGGAGAAAAAGCTCCTAGTCTGGGGCGTTTTTCTGGCCTGATCGTAAAATTTGTCCAGAGCGGTCGGTAGAGCCTGATCAATGACATCGCGCATCGAGCGAATGGCGCGACACTGAGCTTCATCCAGTTGAAAAAAATCGAGCAGCATCTTCGTATCGTTCAGTGTTTCATAGGAAGGGGTATCGGAAACAGAGGATGAAAAGGACATTGTTCGCGATCCATGACAGGCCAAGGGTGGGGCAGAGGCGATCCAAGCTTTAAAAGCAACGCACCAGAAGTAAGACCGTGCGTTGGACGCGGGTTTCCATAGTCATGGTTTGGAAACCTTTTTTATGCCCGCACCATTAAGCGGGGTCACGAATTACGGCTTGTTTTCCTTTTCTTCCCGTGTGTTATCAGCCAAAGGCGATAGGGGGGGATCGCCCGACAGGATACGGGTCATTTCCTCATCTGTCAGGCTGACATGAAAGAATGTCTGATAAAATGTCAGTGCAGTCGTGCGGATATTGATATCCGCAAAACGGTGGGGGTGCAGGCGTGCCGCTGCCCAGTAGAGTTGCAGCAGGTCTTCGCAGCCGTAGCGGTCCCAAGCGAAAATGCCACGCGGATTGCGCCACCACCGTCCGGCCTGCAGGGCGGGCAGAGCTGTCAGGGGTGAGGTGGCAGGCACGGCCCCGGCTGCGGCATCCACGATAACAATGTCAGGATTCCACGCCAGAATCTGTTCAGCGGAAACAGGGCGGTGATTACCCGAAACCGTAGCGGCATTTCGCCCGCCCGCTGCCGTAATCCAGGCATCTACCAGCGTATTGCTGCCATCCACCTGAAGGGGTTCCAATCGGGCGATATGCAGCACGCGCGGCCTGTCCTGTTCGGGCAGGGAGGCAAGCCGGGTGTGCAGCAGGGTCAGGGCGTCTGCCATCTGCTGGCGGTACAGAGCGGCCGTGCGGGCGGCTTGCTCCGTGCCGAGGGCCTGCGCTGTCATATCGAGCGAACGCAGCAGGTTGTCCTGTGTGGCGTATTCCGCACTCAGCGCAGGCAGGCCCGCGCGGCGCAGTTCCTCAGCCTTGGCGCGGGAGGAAACGAAGACAAGCGCTATATGGCGGGCCAGCAGGTCTTCCGCGCTGGCGGTATCGGGGCGAATGCCTGTGCGGATAGACAGCAGGGCCGGGAAGAAATGAAACAGCCAAGGGCTGTCTGCCGGACTTTCAGCGCTGACAGCAAGGCGGCTTCCCCCGCCGAGCATGATGGTGATTTCGTTATGGGCGTACCACAGATCGGCAATCGGCCCATTGTCTTGCGGGATACTGACGGCCACCCCCGCCATGTCCGTGACCATGCGTGGGGGCGCGGCCTGCGCAGGGAGAGGGAGTGCTGGCAGAAGTGCCGCAAAAACACCCGCCAGCATGGCCTGTGCCACGCGCTTTAGGGCTGGGCGGGGGTGGCGCTGGCAGGCCGCAGGCCTGAAGGGGTTCGACGGGGTTTGCACAGGACAGGCCATCCCTCAGGCCAGTACGGTGCGGTTGCGCCGCCAGCTATCTTCCAGCGCATCGGCCGGATCGGCGGCGGGGTCGCTCCATTGGCCATCCTGCCCCGGAGGGTGCGCTAAAGCGCGCCATGTTGCCTCGCCCGCCTGACGCTCTATCCTGATCTGCCATGCAGGGGGGATGCGTTCTAACAGGCGCTCAAGTTTCTGGCCGGGTGTCAGCGGTCTGGCGTAGTTATGTCCCATCGTCTTTCTCCCCGGCTTTGGCCTTTAAGTCTGGTCGGCCCGTTTTAGGGCGTTCAGGGCCAAGGCTATGGTCTCTGCCGGTTGTGCCAGACTCTGGAGGGTCACGCCACTTTCCTCCGGGGTCAGGGGTTCCAGCGTGGCAAGCTGGCTGGGCAGCAGGCTGGCGGGCATGAAATGGCCGGGCCGTTTTTCCAGCCGTTGGGTCAGGCTGGCCGGGTCGGCATTGAGGGCCAGAAAAAACGGATTTAGATGATCCGCCCGCAACCTGTCGCGGTGGGCCAGACGCAGGGCGGAGCATGCCAGAATGGCGCCGTGCCCATGGCGGGCCTGTTCAGCCAGCCATGCATGGCAGCGGGTCAGCCAGTCCACACGCTGGGTATCGTCCAGAGGGGTGCCTGCCGCCATAAGGGCGCGGCTTTCGGGGCTGTGCAGGGCATCCGCATCCTGCCACGGCCAGCCCAGTTCGTTGTGCAGGCCCTCGGCAACCGTGCTTTTGCCAGCCCCCGCCACCCCCATGACCACCACCAGCCGGGGCGTAATGCCCTGCGCAGCCGGTTGGGTGGGTAGGGGGTGGTCAGGCGGTAGGGTGGAGGCATTTTGCGGCACAGGCTTGGCCCCTTGTCTTGGTTTACTGTGGGCGGATCAGCTCTTTTGCGGTTCGAGCACGCGCAGGCCATCGGGGCCTGCTGTAATGGTCTGGCTTGCCATATGCAGGAACAGCCCGTGTTCCACCACGCCCACCGTTTCGGCCAGAGCCGTGCTGAGGGCATCGGGGTTCATGATAGGGCCGAACACGCAGTCCAGAATCAGATTTTTTTCATCGGTCAGGAAAAAGCTGCCATCGCGCTGGCGGCGGGGGGTTACCTGTGCGCCCAGAGCGCCGAGTTTGCGGGCCACGTTTTCCCAGCCGAAAGGAATGACTTCCACGGGCAGCGGGCAGTGTGCGCCCAGATGATCGACATATTTGGAAGCATCAGCCACGATCACAAAACGCGCGGCGGCGGAGGCCACGATTTTTTCCCATAGCAGCGCGCCACCCAGACCCTTGATCAGGTTGAGGCTGCGGGGTTCGATTTCATCCGCGCCATCAATGGCGATATCGAGTGCGGGTGTTTGTGCAAAGGTGCTGAGCGGAATACCGACCTCACGCGCCTGCTTTTCCGTCACGATAGAAGTGGGGATAGCGCGAATGCGCAGGCCTTCCTCGCGCACGCGGCGGCCCAGTTCAGCCACCACAAACCGGGCGGTAGAGCCTGTTCCCAGCCCTACAGCCATGCCGTCCTCTACCAGGGCAGCAGCGGCGATGGCGGCCTGTTCCTTGAAGGCAGCTGCGGGATCGGGCGGTGTGGCGGTCATGCGGGGTGTCCTGAATACGGTTCTGCCAAGGATATGAAGAATCGTTCATCTTTTGGCAAGAAGAAGAGCCTTGCTGGCAACGCCCGCACGATACCCCCACGCACGGTGCGATGCCAAAGGGTTTTGGATCAGGCTGGCGGAGGGGCGACCGCCTGATCGAGATACCATGTCAGGTCACGCAGGGCTGTTACATGGGTGGAAGGCAGGCTGGTATCCTGTGCCAGAATACGCCCCAGCACGGCCTGCTTGCTGGCCCCGGCGACCAGAAAAATAACATGGCGGCTGGCCGCAATGGCCGGGTAGGTCAGGGTCAGGCGGGTATGGGGGGCTGTAGCGGGCGTGCAATGCGCTACCCAGTCTGTGGTGTTGTCCAGTACCGACAGCCCCGGAAACAGCGAGGCGGTGTGCCCGTCGGTGCCAATGCCCATCAGGCAGACATCAAGCAGCGGCGGGGTTGTGGCCTTATCGGTTGTGGCCAGTTCTGTCAGGCCCGTGGCGTGGCGCAGCGTGGTTTCGTAAGTGCGTGCGGCATCGGCCGGGGCGCCGCTGTCAGGCATGAGAAAGATGTTGGCCGGTGGCACAGGCACCTTATCGAACAGCAGGCGCTGGAGCATGCCGCCATTGCTGTCCGCATGGCTGTGCGGGACAAAGCGGTCATCCACCATGAAAAACTGCGTACGCGCCCATGGAAAGCGGCTGGCATAGTCCGGGCTGGCCATGAGCGTGTACAGGGCTTGCGGGGTGCCGCCCCCGCTGAGGGCGATGCGGAAAAAGCGTTCAGCCCCCCCTTCAGCCAGCGTGCTGTCGGCCAGTGCCAGCAGATGCTCGGCCAGCGCCTGCACCAGCGTGTCTTTATCGGGAAAAACCTGCAATGCGCCGGTAGCGGCGTTCGGGGGGGCAGACATGGTGTTCAGTCCTTGCTTTCTACATGCCCGCCAAAGCCGAAGCGCATGGCCGACAGGACTTTTTCAGCAAAGGTGTTGCCGCTGCGTGAGCGAAAGCGCGTGAACAGGGCGGCGGTCATGACCGGCACCGGCACGGCTTCTTCAATCGCGGCTTCGATTGTCCAGCGGCCTTCACCGGAATCCGATACTTCACCGCTGAATTCAGACAGGTCTCCCGTGCGGGCGAGGGCTTCAGCCGTCAGGTCGAGCAGCCATGAGGAGACAACGCTGCCGCGCCGCCAGACTTCGGCAATGTCGGCCATGTTAAGCGAAAAGCGCTCACCCTCGGCCACCAGCGGCGAATCCTTGCGGTGCATGACATCAAAGCCTTCGGCAAAGGCCTGCATCATGCCGTATTCGATGCCGTTATGAACCATTTTGACAAAATGGCCCGAACCCGCAGGCCCGCAATACAGGTAGCCCTGCTCGGCGCGGGGGTCGAGGCCATCGCGCTCACGCCCGCGCGTGGGCGGAATGTCACCCTTGCCGGGGGCGAGGGCGGACAGGATGGGGTCGATGTAATCAGCAGCCTGTCTGTCGCCGCCGTACATCATGCAGTAGCCGCGCTCTAGCCCCCACACCCCGCCGGATGTGCCGATATCGAGATAGTCGATCCCTTTTTCCGCCAGCACGCGCGCACGGCGGATGTCATCCTTGTAGTAGGTGTTGCCCCCATCAATGATGATGTCGCCCCGGCCCATCAGCCCGGCCAGTGACTGAACGGTTTCTTCCGTAATGTCGCCTGCGGGCAGCATCGACCACACCACGCGGCGGGTGGTGTCCGGGCTGCCAGCGCCCAGCAGCGTCACCAGTTCCGCAAGGCTTGTGGCCGGGGTGGCGCGCCCGGCTTCTGCGCGGGCCACGGTTTTTTCCACCGCTGCCGTATCCCGGTCATGCACCACAACTTCATGCCCATGACGTGTCAGGCGGACGGCAATATTGCCCCCCATCCGGCCCAGTCCGACGATGCCGATCCGCATTTCTGTTACTCCGCTGCTATTGCTTGCAGGGCGTCATGCAGTGCGGTGGCCAGCGCTGCAAGCCCTTCGTGCAGATCGCCGTGGATATGAACCCGCAAGGCGCGCCGTTTACGTTCGGCCAGAACATCGAAATCGCCACGGGCCTGTGCGGCTTTGACAATGCCAAACGTGTAGCCTGTGCCGGGCACGGGCAGGTCATGCGCGTCATCCGCCGTAATCTGGAGGAACACCCCCGTATCCGGCCCGCCCTTGTAGGCTTGCCCGGTGGAATGCAGGAAGCGCGGCCCGAACTGCGCGGTGGTGGCGACATTGCAGACATCGCGCACATGCAGGCGGTTATGTTGCATCCATTCCATGGTGCGGCGATCCCGCACGATAAACGCCAGCAGGGCGGCGTAGTCCCCAGCGCGCAGGCGCGAGAAATGCGTGTGCAGCACAGTGGCGGCGCTGTCCGGCGTGGTGGCGGTCAGGGCTTGCGTGTTGGCCGGGTCCGCAAGGAAAGACAGCGCACCAAAGCGGGCAAACGGTGTTTCGGGCGGGAGCGCTCCGGTTTTTTCGAAGGCTTCCGTCAGCTTGCGGGTTTCGATCTTGTTGGATTCGACATCCGGCTGATCGAACGGGTCTATGCCAAGGAATGCCCCCGCGACAGCGGTAGCGATTTCCCAGCGGAAGAACTCCTGCGCGATCTGGCGGCGCTCATGCAGCGTAATGGTGACGACAGGTTGCCCGGCCTCCACCAGTGCGGCTACCGTTTCGTCCTGTTCATGGCGGTGCGAGGGGGCGAGGCGCAGGTAAAGGAACAGCCTGTCCTTGCCGTAGTGCTTCAGCCCGCCGGGGGTTTCGTTATCCAGTGGGATAATGCCGCGCCCCTGCTTGCCGGTGGATTCGGCCACGAGCTGTTCCAGCCATGCGCCAAAATCCGCGATTTCAGGGGTGGCGATCACCGTCAGCTTGTCGCGCCCGAACTCGCGTGCGGCCACACCCAGCAGCGTGCCCAGACGCACGCCGGGATTGACGGCGGGCGGGCTTGAGGCATCGCACAGATGCGCGCCCCGCTGCGCGTCCTGCAAGAACAGGCGCAGCGCCACACCAATGGCGGCGGCAGGCACCAGCCCGAAATTGGACAGGATGGAGTAGCGTCCGCCGATCTGCGGGTCGCCGGGGAAGATTTTCCAGAAGCCTTCGGCCTGCGCCAGTGTCTCCAGCTTGGAGCCGGGGTCGGTAATGGCCACAAACTGTGTGCCTGCTGCCTCGCCCAGCGCCTTGCGGGCCAGATCAAGGAAATAGGCCAGCATGATATTGGGCTCAAGCGTGGTGCCGGACTTGGACGCCACGATAAACAGCGTATGTGCCGGGTCGATCTGGCTGGTAAAATGCGCGACCTGCTGCGGATCGGTGCTGTCGAGCACAAGCAGATGGCCAAAGCTTTCATGCTTGCCAAAGGTCATGCCCAGCACTTCCGGGCCAAGGCTGGAGCCGCCCATGCCCATCAGCAGCACGTGCTTGAATCCACGCGCCTTGACTTCGTTCTGGAAGGTTTCAAGCGCGGCAAGGTTTTTAAGCCCGGCATCAACCGCGCCCAGCCAGTTGAGCCATTGGCCTTCCGGCCCATTGGTCCACACGCTGGCGTCATGCGCCCACAGGCGGCGGATGGCCCCGCTGCGCCGCCATTCTTCCAGCCCTTTGGCTACCGCACTTTCCAGTTCTGCGGGCAGGGCGGTTTTCATGTCGGTCAGGCTGTTGCCCATCAGGGCTACCTGTTTGGCCGCCACGGAGCCGAGCAGCGCGTCAAACGCATCCTCGAAGGCGCTTACGCCTTCATCGAGCAGGGTGGCGGTTACGCCGTCCAGATCAAGGCCCAGCGTCTCGGCCTGTTCCATGACATGGCGGGCATGATCCACGCCTACGGTCAGGGTTTCACGCGGGGTGCCGTGGTCGCGGAAGGCGTCCATCGTGGCGGGGGGCAGGGTGTTGACCGTGTGCGGGCCGATCAGCGTTTCTACGTACAGCACATCGCTATAGGCGGGGTCTTTGGTGCCGGTGGAAGCCCAGAGCAGGCGCTGCGTCTGCGCTCCGGCGGCTTCCAGTGTTTTCCAGCGCGGGGTCTGCATGATTTCTTGCCAGTAGGCATAAGCCATCTTGGCATTGGCAATGGCAACCTGCCCGCGCAGGGCCAGCAGGGCTTGGGCATCTTTGTCGCCTGCTTTCACGCGGCGGTCGATGGCGCTGTCCAGCTTGGCGTCAATACGGCTGACAAAGAACGAGGCCACCGAGGCCACGCGCGACAGGTCGCCCCCGCGTGCGTGCAGCTCTTCCAGCCCGCTCAGCCAGGCTTCCACGACATCGCGATAGGCGCTGAGCGAGAAAATGAGCGTGACATTGACATTGATCCCCGCCGCGATGCTGCGCCGGATGGCGGGTACGCTCTGCGGGGTGGCGGGAATTTTCACCATCAGGTTGGCTTTGTCCACCGCAGCCCACAGGCGGGCGGCTTCCTCGGCGGTTGCCTCCTCATCGCGCGCGAGATAGGGCGAAACCTCAAGGCTGACAAAGCCATCGCGCCCGGCGCTGGCGGTGTAAACCGGTGCCAGCACATGGGCGGCAGCCTGAATGTCGCGGATGGCAAGCTGTTCGTACAGCGCGCCGGGTGTGGGGGTGGCGTGGGCCAGCACATCGCGCATCTGCGCGTCGTATTCCGTGCCTTCGCCCATGGCTTTCTGGAAAATGGCGGGGTTTGAGGTCACGCCCCGGATGTCGCCTGCCTGCACCAGACGTTCGAGCGAGCCGTCCTGCACAAAGCCGCGTCGGATGAAGTCCAGCCAGGGAGATTGCTGGAATGTCGCCAGACCCTGCAACGGGTTGGCACCGGAAATGGCGGAGGCTGTCATGCACCTGTCCTTAGCTTGTCATCCGCTCCCGTACCCCGGCTGGCCTGTGGCTGCACGGCTTGGCCGGGGTGGGCGTGGTCTTTTGTCCTGTGGCCATCTGGCCTGGCCGTAGCCACCGTGTGGGTGGCCCGTGCCGGGATGATTCAGCCCGCGCGGGCGAGCTGACGGCGGGCGGCCGCCAGTACGGCTTCAACCGTAAAGCCGAACTGCTCGGCCAGTTGCCCCGCCGGGGCCGAGGCACCAAAGCCACGCATGGCAATGATTTCACCCGTAGCGCCCGCGTAGCGATCCCAGCCGATGGGGGAGGCGGCTTCCACCACTACCCTTGCAGTTACATCGGGGGGTAGCACCGTATCACGGTAGGATTGTGGCTGCGCTTCAAACAGTTCCCAGCTCGGCATGGACACAACGCGTGCGGCAATGCCTTCGGCCCGCAGGGTTTCATAGGCGCTGACAGCCAGACCGACTTCACTGCCCGTGGCAATCAGGATCACGGCGGGGCGGGCTTCATTGCCACCCAGCACGTAGCCGCCCTTGGCCACACCGCTGGCGGGGGCGAACTGCGTGCGGTCGAGTGTCGGCAGGTTCTGGCGGCTCAGTGCGAGGGCTACGGGGCCGTTGGTGTGGGTGGCCACAAAGCGCCATGCTTCCACCACTTCGTTGGCATCGGCGGGGCGCAGGGTGGTCAGGCCCGGTGTGGCGCGGAGCTGGACAAGCTGTTCGATTGGCTGGTGTGTCGGCCCGTCTTCGCCCACGCCAATGGAGTCGTGCGTAAAGATATAGGTAACCGGCAGCCCCATGAGGGCGGAAAGGCGGATAGGCGCCTTCATGTAGTCCGAAAAAATCAGGAAGCCCGCAGCGTAGGAACGCAGGCCATACAGCGCCATGCCGTTGGCCATGGAACCCATGGCGTGTTCACGCACGCCAAAATGGAAGTTGCGTCCGCTGTACTGCCCGCCCCACTGCGGTGGCTGGTAGCTGTCCTGCCCGCTCAACAGGGTTTTGGTGGAGGGTGCGAGATCGGCCGAACCGCCAAGCAGCCAGGGCAGGCGCGTGGCCAGTGCGTTCAGCGTTTCGCCCGAGCTGGCGCGGCTGGCTGTGCCTTTGGCGCTGGCGGGGTAGGTGGGCAGCGCCTCGTCCCAGCCGGTGGGCAGGGTGTTGGCAAAAATCGCATCCAGTTCGGCGGCTTCGGCCGGATTGGCTGCGCGGTAGGCATCAAACAGGGCATACCAGCGCGCCCGCTCGGCTGCGCCGCGTGCGCCAAGGCCTGCCTGCAGGTGGGCCAGTACGCCATCGGGCACCAGAAACTGGCTGTCCTCGGGCCAGCCGAGCGCCTTTTTGGTTTCACGCACTTCCTCCGTGCCCAGCGGCTCGCCGTGGGCTGAGGCTTTGCCCGCCTTGTGGGGCGCGCCCCAGGCAATGACGGAATGCGCGATAATCAGCGTGGGGCGGTCGGTTTCGGCGCGGGCCTGTGTCAGCAGGGTTTGCAGGGCGGCGGTGTCGTTCGCATCGGGCAGGTCAAGCACCTGCCAGCCATAGGCGGCAAAGCGCTCGGCCACGTTTTCCGTGAAGGCGACATCGGTCGAGCCTTCGATGGAAATCCGGTTCGAATCATAAATCCAGATCAGGTTGCCCAGCTTCAGGTGCCCGGCAAGGGAGGCGGCCTCGCTGGTTACGCCTTCCATCATGTCGCCATCGCCGCACAGGGTATAAACGGCGTGGTTGAACAGCTCGAAACCGGGGCGGTTGTAGCGTGCGGCCAGCCATTTTTCGGCCATGGCCATGCCTGCGGAGGTGGCGCAGCCAGCGCCCAGCGGGCCTGTGGTGGTTTCAACGCCCGTGGTGTGGCCGTATTCGGGGTGGCCGGGGGTTTTGGAGCCAAGCTGGCGGAATTGCTCAAGGTCGGCAACGCTCAGAGCGGGTTCGGCCGTGACCTTGCCATCCTTCACCTGCCGGATGCCCGCAAGGTGGATCAGGGTATACAGCAGCATGGAGGCATGGCCGATGGACAGCACAAAGCGGTCGCGGTTGGGCCATAGCGGGTCGGCGGGGTCGTAGCGTAGCACGTTCTGCCACAGCGTATAGGCCACCGGCGCCATGGACATGGCCGCTCCGGGATGGCCCGAATTGGCTTTCTGCACAGCGTCCATCACCAATGTGCGCATGGTGTTGATGCACGTTGTGTCCAGCGCATCGTTGCGGGGAGCCGCGGAGGAAACACCTTCCGGCGCGCAAACGGGGGAGGGGAGAGAAGCGCGCATGACAGACCTGTTCTTCACCTGAGTTGTACCTTTGTGGCGTCATAAACAATCAAGGGTCTGCTACCAGCCCTACACCATGCGGGGCACATTTCCATGTTTCCGGGTTTTTCGGCAAGTCATGTGCGTTGGTTTAGGTGCACGAGGGGCGGTTATGCCGGGCATAGACGCAGGGGCCGGAAGGGCTGTAGCGGACGTTTGCCGCCATGTTTGCCGTCTGGCTCCGTGCAGGATATGCTGGCTGGGCATGGATGGTTTTTCCGTCTGTCCTTCACTCATGTTTGCCGGAGATCAATGATGACGCAAGAGTCTGCCCGGACTCCGCACGGGTCCGACAGCACGGGCCGGGGCCAGAGCGGGGATGCGCCCGGTTTTACCCGTGCGCAGGTGGAAGCCCTGTTTCTGGATGCCGCGCGCGAGGGTGAGGCAGAACTGCTTGGCCGTTTTCTCGGTGCGGGCATGGCGCCTGACCTGCGTACGGACAAAGGCTATACGCCCCTGATTCTGGCTACCTATAACGGCCACCTTGAAGCCGCGCGGGTTCTGCTGGCCCACGGCGCGGATGTTAATGCGCAGGACGAAAAAGGGGCGACCGCCCTTGCCGGGGTTGCCTTCAAGGGTGATCTGGCTCTGGCGCGCCTGCTGCTGGAATCCGGAGCCGGGGTGGATGTGGCCAATGCCGTGGGCCGCACGCCGCTGATGTTTGCCGTCATGTTCGGGCGCGAAGACATGGCGCGCCTGTTGCTGGCGGCCGGTGCTGATCCGCACCGCCGGGATGGCGAGGGCCTGAACGCCATTGAACTGGCCCGCCGTCAGGGGGGCGCTGCGCTGGCGCAGGTGCTGGAACAGCAGTCGGACAAAGCCTGAAAAGCCGGGTCTGTTTTTTCTTTTTTCGGTCATGACCGGCGGGGCAAACGCTGCTCCGCCGGTGGCCTAATGTGTCGTTTTTTGCTGGATTGCGTCGGATATGAGCCGTTTCTGGAGCCCTCTCGTTCATCGCCTGACCCCTTATGTGCCGGGTGAGCAGCCTCGTATCGCCAATCTGATCAAGCTGAATACCAACGAACTGCCGTATGGCCCCTCGCCCCGTGCGCTGGCGGCTCTGCGTGCGGCGGCGGATGACACGCTGCGACTCTACCCCGACCCCGAGGCGCTGGCCCTGCGTACGGCGCTGGGCCAGCGCGTAGGGCTGGATGCCGCGCATGTGTTCGTGGGTAACGGGTCGGACGAGGTGCTGGCCCATGCTTTTCAGGCGTTTTTCAGCCATGGCGAGCCGGTTCTGTTTGCTGATGTAACCTATAGTTTTTACAAGGTGTATTGCGGCCTTTACAGCCTGCCTTACCGTCTGGTGCCGCTGGATGATGGTATGCGTGTGCAGGTGGAGGACTATGCTGGCCCGTGTGGTGGTGTGGTGCTCGCAAACCCCAATGCCCCCACTGGCATGGCGCTGGATCTGGACACGATCCGTCGCCTGCTTGAACAGCACCCGGATCGCGTGGTGCTGGTGGATGAGGCCTATGTTGATTTTGGTGCGCAGAGTGCCGCAGGGCTGGTGCGGGAATACCCCAACCTGCTGGTGGTGCAGACCTTCTCCAAATCCCGGGCGCTGGCAGGGCTGCGTGTCGGGTTTGCCTATGGCCAGCCTGAGCTGATCGAAGGGCTGACGCGTATCAAGGACAGCTTCAACTCCTATCCGCTCGACCGTCTGGCGCAGGCCGGAGCGCTGGCCTCTGTTGAGGATGAAGTCTGGCTGGCCCAGTGTGTGGAGCGGGTGATCGACAGCCGTGAGCGGTTGTCTGCCGGGCTTGTGGAACACGGCTTTGATGTCTTGCCGTCCTGTGCGAATTTTGTGTACACTCGCCACCCGAACCGCGAGGCGGCTGAACTGGCCGCCCGACTGAGGGAGAAAGCGATTATCGTCCGTCACCTTAAGGGTGAGCGCACCGAAGCGTGGCTTCGTATCACGGTCGGAACGGACGCGCAGTGCCAGGCACTGCTTGATGCGCTGCGGGAGATCCTGCACCGAAATTCATAAAACGGTCGCAATCCGCGCCATAGCGTTGGCTCCATGCTGGCGGGCTGTGCGGTGTTGCGGCTGTTCCGCCCCTGAATAAAGGGGCGGGGAATCCGGTATTTTCAATAATCTGCCGTGCGGTAAACAGGCGCGCGGCCTCTGTATGGGGGAAGAGAGAGAACGATGCGTTCGTTTCATGGTCAGATGTCGGATAACCAGCCCATTCGTCGCTCACTGGCGGAAAAGCAGAAGCAGTTGCGCGACCTCAAGGAGACGCTGGCTTCCATGAAGTCTCACACCTCGCCTGCCCTGCGTGAAAGCGTGCGCAAGCGTATTGCCCAGCTTGAAGCGGAACTGGCGGCCGCCCCGGTGCTGAAAGCCGGAGCCGAAAAAACCGCCGAGGCCCGTGGTGGCGCAGGCCGTGGCGCTGCGGGAGAAAGCCGTGGTGGCGCACGTGGTGGCCGTCGGGCCGGTGGTGGCCTGCGCGCCGCCCATGACCTGTCGGGGTTGACGCCCGTGCGGTCTGGCCCCAACTGGCGTTAAAGGTTACCACCCCGCTGCATATCCGGTGGCGGCGGGGCTTTTGCGCGTGTTCTGGGTGCATGTTAAGGATACAGCCATGAGGGGCCGCGCCAGAAGGGCGTAGCGCGGGCCGTAAGGCCGCAGGTGGGAGTGTCGTGATGGTTGGAATCTCCTCATCCTTCCGATCCGGGACTGGTGGAGTGGTCACGGATTTTGCCGCACGGGCACCCTTGCCCGGCGGGGCCATGTCTCTGGAACAGGGCGAGGCCGGTATTTCGCCGCGAGATGGGCTGGTCTGGGGTATTTTCTGCCGTTTTGGGCAGGAACCGGTGGAGCTTGACCGCGATGTGGTGCACCACCGGCTGATGACCGGCTCCTTCCCGCCCGGATTTGACGGGCAGGATGGCTGGGCCTGGTTCCATTTCGATATCGTGCATACGCTCTCGCGTACCCAGATAGAAACCATTCCCTCGCTGCCCGAAGATGTGCGGCAGGTGCTGACCAATGTGGAGCGCAGCACCCGGCTCGATAGCGATGGCGACATCGTGTTCGGCGCCTTGCCCGCGTTTGACGACACCTCGACTGATGACGAGCGGAATGTCAGCACATGGCGCTTTGTGCTGGAGCCTGACCTGCTGCTGACAACCCGCCGCCACCCGATTCCGGCTCTGGGGGTGGTGTATCACGAACTCCAGCGTGGGCTTGTGCCGCGTTCGCCCGCCAAGGTGGTAGATCGCGCCCTGCTTGAATTTGCCGATACCCTGCGGCGCGATTTTGCCCGGCTGGATGACCTGCTCGACCGTACGGAAGATGTGCTGCTCGATATATCGCGCGATACCGATCTGGGGCGTGTGAGCAGTCTGCTGGGTATTGTGCGCCGCCGTTCGACAGAACTGCGCCGCGTGCTGGCCCCTGTGGATCGGCTGTTTCGGGATGAAGAACTGGAATTGCCCGAATGGGCCGAGGACGATCTGAGCGATCGTTCGCAGCGGCAGGTTCATGCCGCACTGGATGACCTTCTGGCCCTGCAGGATCGCGCCCGTGCCTTGCAGGATGAACTCACATCCAATCAGGCAGAAGAAACCAACCGGCGCCTGTATATCGTGTCCGTGGGGACAACCCTGATGCTGCCCGCAACCTTTGTTACGGGCTTTTTCGGCATGAATACGGGCGGCATGTTCCTGACCTCGGGCAACTGGGGTACGATCGATGCCGGAGGGCTGTGTTTTCTGATCATGCTCGGCACATGGCTGGTGCTGAAAATGACCAAGCTGCTTTAGGGCCGCGCGCCGCCCGGTTTATGCCGTAACGCCATGCGGTAAAAGTGCTCCGCATGGCATGCCGGGTGGGGGCTTAGTCGGGCATTGTGCTCATATCCGGTGCCCATCCGCCCGTAACCTTGCGAAAGAGCGGGCAACTGATGGGGGCATGCACCAGTGCGGGGTAGTCGGGTGAGGCATCGCCCAGCGTTTTCTGCCAGACATTGGTTTCCTTGATGGCGGTAATGACCCCCACCACAGTCCCGCCCAGTTTTTTCATCAGTTCCAGTTCGGCCAGCACTGTGCCGCCGGTTGAAATCACGTCCTCCACCAGCAGGATCCGCTTGCCTTCAAGCCGGGAGAGCATGCGTGGGTCGATAAAGACGGTCTTGGGTTTGAGCGGGCTGGTAATAGAGACAACCGGGGTGGACAATTCATCCTCAAACCAGAATTTACGCGAGTAGGACAGCGGCACGTAATAGGGGTGGCCGAGCTTTTTGGCCACGGAAGCTGCCAGAACCATGCCCAGCGTTGGCATGCCCACCACAATATCGGGTGCGAGCGGGCGGGCCAGATCGGCCATGGCGGTGCTGAGCCTGTCTTCCAGATCGAACGAGTTTTCCGTAATGCACAGATAGGCAATGGCGGTGTTGAAGTCTTCCGGCAGGGCAAGGAAGGGGAGTTCCGCCCAATCGCCATCAGGCAGTTTGACAGGAAAGCTGTTGGTATAGGGTGGGGGTGGCAGGCTGGGCATATCGGCGGCGGGAATGATCTTGTCGCCGTAGGAGCCACGGTTCTGATAATGCAGTTTTGAGGTCATTGCGGGTCTTTTCATCTGGCGGGCTGGGCGCTGGATAGCGGGCCATAAGAACAGGATCGCCCGTTGCAGGCAAGAATGTAACCATATCGAAATGAAAAAGGCGGCATGGCTTTGCCCGCTTTGCCATGCAAAGACCAAAATCATGCTGTAGCCGCAGGGCATGCGGCTTTTCTTGCGCCCTGTCAGGGGCGGGGTATAGTGCCTGTCAGGTATGACCGGCCCCATCGGGTGGGTGTCCGGCATGTCAGGCACATGGTCGCGGGTGGGTCATGCAGGCATGTGGGCCAGCCAGTTTCAGGCGAAGGGTGGATCAGCAGCATGGCAGCCAGCCAGTGTCGCAGGCAGGTGCGGAAAGAGCGGATAATGGACAGACCCTGTGAACAGCCGCGCCCTGCGGGGGGCAGGCTTGTGCGCGCTATCATGGCGCTGGGGCTTCTGTCTGTTCTGGCAGCCTGTGCGGGCAATCCGGGCGAGACCGTTTCCATGCCGGTGGAGGAAGAAGCTGCGCGCTACCGTGCTCATGCCCGCGCTTATTATGCCCCGCCCGGCCCGCCGGAAGACCCGTGGGGGCCTTACGTGCATGAGGCTTCGCAGCGTTTTGATGTGCCAGAGGCCTGGGTGCGTGCCGTTATCGTGCAGGAATCGGGTGGCAGGCTGTTCCATAACGGCCAGCTTGTAACATCCGGCCCCGGTGCGATGGGGCTGATGCAGCTTATGCCCCCCACTTATGATGAAATGCGCTCGGCCTATAATCTGGGTGATGATGCCTACGAGCCGCATGACAACATCATGGCGGGTACGGCGTATATCCGCCAGCTTTACGATGTGTATGGGTCTCCGGGTTTTCTTGCGGCCTATAACGCTGGGCCGGGGCGGCTGGAGGATTTTCTGACCCGCAACCGCACCCTGCCGCGTGAGACACGGAATTATGTCGCCTCTATCGGGCGGCGCATTGTCGGGGTGTCTCCCACCAACCGCTCACAGGCTGATCTGCTGGTGGCCAGCCACGATTCCATGGCCCGTGCCGCCGCCCGTGCGGTGGGGCCGGATAACAGCGCGCATGAAATCAGCGCCGTGCAGACAGCCTGGAGCCGCAAGGGTGTGGTAGAGCAGCCCGTACAGGTTGCTGACGCCATCGGCAATGATTCCGCCCCCGATTCTTCTGCCAGCAGCGATGCCGCTCCCGATAGTGCTGCCGCCGTGCGGGCAGCGTGGGCCAGCCGCATGGCGTCCTCCCAGAGTGGTGCGCCAACGGATACCGTGCAGGGTGGGGCGTCCGCCCCGGTGCAGGTGGCCCAGCTTTCCAGTGCTGACAGTCCGGCCGAGCAGGCGCTCCCCCATGACGAGGCTGCAACCGATACCAGTGCGGCTGATGATACCGCAGCACAGGCCAGTGCTTCTGGCGGTACTGCCGGGCGGCGGGTGCATTTCGGACTGTTTCCCGCAGCACAGGCCGAGCCGGTGCCGCTTATGACCCGGCAGACGCGCGATAGCGGGATGCGCAACTGGGCCATTCAGGTGGGAGCGTTCGGTAGTGCGGCTCTGGCGCAGCAGGCCACGGGGCAGGCCCGCCAGCGTGCGCAGGTATTGCTGGCGCAGGCCCGCCCGCAGGTGGCCCCTGTACCCGGCCGTGGCGGTAAGCTGTATCGGGCGCGTCTGGTCAATCTCTCGCATGTTCAGGCACAGGATGCCTGCCGTAAACTGAGCGGCTGCGTGGTGATTTCGCCCGGTTCCAGATCCTGACACGCCAGAAGGCCATGAAGGGCAGAACCGTTATAACGCGATTTTTTCTTGCACAAGGCGGGGAGTAGGCTTTTTAGCATTCCATGAGTGCGCACCAGCTTCGGTGGGCATCTTGTTTGGGATAAGAGTATGTTCATCCAGCCTCTGGTGCCTGTCGGGCATAGCCTTCTTTTTTCTTTTCTGCTGGCTGCCTCTCCTATTCTCGTGACGCTGTTTGTCATGGGGGTGCTGCGCCGCCCGGCGTGGCAGGCCACGCTTGGTGGTCTGCTCGTAGGGCTGGGCATGGCGGTGGGCGTATGGGGCCTGCCCGTGGGGCTTGCTGCCGCCAGTATCAGCAATGGCGTTGTTTTTTCTCTCCTGCCAGTCATGTGGATCGCGCTTTCGGCGCTGTTCCTGTTTAACGTGGCGATGAAAAATGGCCGGTTTGACGCCTTTCGTGGCTGGATTTTGCGGCATGTACCCAATGACCGCCGCATTATGCTGGTGGTACTGGGCTTTTGTTTCAGTGCCGCACTGGAAGGGGTGGCGGGGTTTGGTACGCCTGTGGCCATTACCAGCGCCTTGCTGATCATGCTGGGTTTTCCCGCTCTTGATGCCCTGACCTATGTGCTGATTTTCAATTCAGCCCCTGTGGCGTTTGGGGGGCTGGGTATTCCGGTTACGGTGCTTGGCTCCATTACCGGCCTGCCTGCGGATGTGCTGGGGGCGACAATCGGCCGCCAGTTGACACCCTTTGCCTGCCTTATTCCTTTTTATGTCATGGCGCTGTATGGCGGCTGGCGCTCCATCCGGCAGACATGGCCGGTGCTGCTGGTGGCCGGTGGCAGCTTTGCCCTGACACTGTTGCTGGTGTCTGGTGCGGGGCTGTACAGTCTGAGCAACGTGCTGTCTTCCAGCGTGTCGCTGGTGGCAACCATTCTGTTCCTGAAAGTCTGGAAACCCGAGCCAGATGCCGCGCATGCGATTGATCTTGGCGCAGTGGCGCAGGAAGAAAAAACGCCTTCCGCCGTGCCGCTGTGGCAGGGCTGGATTCCGTGGGTGACGGTTATTGTGGTGGTGATCGCATGGGATGCGCTGCATATCGCGCATATTGGCGCAACACCCATTCACTGGCCGGGGCTGGATAAGGCGGTGTATATCTCGCTTTATAACACGCCGTATGCGGCGGTCTGGAAGTTCGAGCCTCTGGGCACGGGCACGGCCATTCTGGTGGCGACCTTCATTACCGCCCTGCTGACCCGCACCACACTCGCGCAGCTCGGCGCGGCCTTGCTGACCACCCTGCGGCAGGGCTGGCTTGCGGTTGTAACCGTGGCGCTGACAATCGGCCTTGCCTATCTGATGAACTATTCCGGCATGACCTATACGCTGGGCTATGGCATTTCATCCGCAGGGATGGTGTTCCCGCTTGTGTCGGTCTTCCTTGGTTGGATTGCGGTGTTCCTGACCGGCAGCGATACATCGGGCAATGCGCTGTTTGGTAATCTGCAGGTGGCAGCCGCCCATCAGCTTTCGCTTGATCCGGTTCTGTTTGCGTCGGCTAATTCTTCTGGTGGTGTTATGGGCAAGATGATTTCGCCCCAGAATATTACCACCGGTGTCGCGGTTACGTCCCTCAAGGGGCAGGAGGGCGTAGTGCTGGCCCGTACGTTCCGCCACAGTCTGGTGCTGACTTTCAGCATTGGTGTGGTGGTGGTGTTCCAACAGTTCGTGTTGCGATAAAGCCTGCTCTGTAGCCGTTTTGTGCGGCTTTCCCTTGTCTGTCGGGGGAAAGCCGCACGATCAGCAACGGGCTTTATGAGACAACGAGACGGCCGATAATGCGGGGGCTGACAGAGCCACCGATCCAGATTTCTCCATCCGCCGCCTGTTCCACGCATACGCGACCAGTTCGGCCCAACACCGTGCCCTGACTGGCGATATAGCGTGATGGCGCGGCCCCTCTTTCAATCAGCCATTGGGCGATACTGGCATTCAGGCTGCCGGTAACGGGGTCTTCCCACCCCTGTCCTTCGCCTGCAAAGGCTCTGATTTCGAACTGGGCTTCCGTGCCATCGCGCACAGGGTCCCATGCGCCGACAACGCCCACCATATGCCCGTGCAACAGAGTCCACTCCGGCTGGATAGCCAGCACGGCCTCACGGTTTTTCAGGTGGAGCGCTATCCAGCCGGGGCCGTTATCAGCCCATGCCGCAGCGAGAATATCGCCTGCTGTCAGGCCCAGACTTTTGATAATGGTGGCCAGAACATGCGGATCGACCGCCCCTGTCCGGCACCGTGGTGGTGCGGCAAAAGCCAGTTGGCCTGCCTGCGCACGTACCGGGATAAGCCCTGCACCACATTCCTGCATGATGTGTTCGGCCTGTGGTCTGCCCCCCAGTGCCTGCCAGACAGAGGCGCTGCCTAATGTCGGATGTCCTGCAAATGGCAATTCCGTGTGCGGGGTAAAGATACGCACGCGGTAATCTGCTTCGGGGTGCGTAGGTTTTAGCAGAAACGTTGTCTCACTCAGGTTTGTCCAGTTCGCGATCTGGGCCATCTGGGTATCGGACAGGGCATCCGCCCCCACGACAACGGCAAGCGGGTTGCCCTGAAACGCTTCGCTGGCAAAAACATCAACCTGCTGAAATGTCAGATCCATTGCGCTGGAAGTTCCGCACGTGAGCGCCGGTTTTGCATCATCCATGGTTTTTCCTAATTGTTTCAGTCAGGCTGCGGTTTTGTGTGGACTGCCGATGCTGATGGCAAGAAATGCCGCGATAACGCCTGTAATGCCTGCCAGAATAAGCATATCCTGATAATTACCTTGTGCTTGCCGCAACAATCCTGCGAGAGAGGCTGCGCAGGCCGCCCCGATCTGATGTCCGAAAACGATCCAGCCAAAAATGATGGGCGCTGAGCGCTCCCCAAACGCCATATTGGAAAGGCGCAGGGTGGGTGGAACCGTTGCAATCCAGTCAAGACCGTAGAAAATTCCGAAAATTGTCAGGCTTTCAGGCGAAAAATCAATAAAAGGCAATGCAATGAGAGAGGCACCCCGCAGGCCATAATAGGAAAACAGCAGCCAGCGTGCATCAAACCGGTCTGTCAGCCAGCCGGACAGGGTGGTGCCTACAAGGTCAAACAGCCCCATCATGGCTAAATAACCCGCTGCCGGAACCTCCCCAATGCCATGATCGGCACAGATAGCAATGAAATGTGTGCCGATCAGACCGTTGGTGGTGAAGCCGCAGACAAAAAAAGTTGCGAACAGAAACCAGAAATCCCGCATGCGCGTGGCGGCCAGCAACGCGGTTATAGCCGTGCGGAGTGGGTTCTGATCCGTATGGTGTAGTGGCTTATGGTCTGCCTGCGCACCGTGAGGTACCAGCCCGCGATCTGCTGGGTGTTCAGGCAGAAAAAGCGCGATAAGCGGTGCCAGTATCAGGGTTGTTGCCGCCACAGCCATGACCGGGGCGCGCCACCCAAAGTGGTGTGCCAGTGCGGCAAGGCCCGGTAGAAAAAGGAGCGAACCCGTAGCCGTGCTGGCGGCCAGCAAACCCATGATCGTACCGCGCCGGGCGATAAACCAGCGGTTGACCACCGTGGCCCCCAGCACCATAGCCACGGCACCCGTGCCAAAACCGGTGAGCACACCCCATGTCAGGAAAAACTGCCAAGGCTGCGTCATGCCCAGTGACAGCATTGTTGAAAGGCCAATCAGCAGCAGGGCGCCTATGAGCATGCGGCGGATGCCCAGTGTTTGCATGAGCGCTGCCGAGAAAGGCCCGACAAGACCGTATAGAAATATACCCGCCGCCGCCGAGAGCGAAATACTGCTGCGGCTCCAGCCCAGTGTATCCTGCAAGGGTACCATCAGCACGCCGGGTGTTGCCCGAACACCTGCGGAAACCAGGAGCGCAAGAAATGTAAGTGCTACCACAAGGACAAAAACATGCGGCCGTTGTGTGCTCTTGTTTCGGGGGGCGGAACTCATCATAGTAATGACCGGTCAGTTATATTCTCCTGACCATAGGTACCGATCGGTAACATCGTCAAGCTGCGAGTTCAGGCATGTCGTCTCACAAAGCTGTTGCCCGCCCGTGTGCGGCCGATAAAATCCGCAGTTCGGCGCGTGATCTGTTTTACAGTCAGGGAATCCGCGCCGTGGGGGTGGATGAAATCGTGCATAAGGCGGGTGTCACAAAGCCTTCGCTTTACCGGGCGTTTGACTCCAAGGACGGCCTGACAACCGCTTATCTGAGCGATTACCAGCAGGAGTTCTGGGACAGGATTGCGGTAATCTGCCATGATCATCCCGATAACCCTCGCGCACAGCTTGTGGCGTATTTTGATGGTCTGGCGTGGCGGGCAAGCCAGCCGGGCTATCGTGGCTGTGCGCTGACCAATGCAATTGTCGAATACCCGGAGCCAGAGCATCCCGTGCGTCAGGAAGCCGCCCGTCTGAAGCAGCAAATCCGCGAATGGGTAAAACAGAAAGTCTGCGCCTTGTCGGTTTCTGATCCCGATCTGCTGACAGATGGGCTTATTCTGTTAATGGAAGGTACCTATGGGGGCGGGCAGGTTTTTCGCGCACCCGGCCCCGCTGCACAGGTGGGAAAACTGGCGCGCTTACTGCTGTCCTCCTGAGTGCGGCGGATTGCATTGTTCCTGATTGATGTAGGCAGTTTCATGCCTGATTAAGCAGGGCGTGTAGCCGCTTGCGCACACCATCTGATAGTCTTTGCATGCGTCTGGCTATCTGAACAGGTAGAGCCTGCCCCACATGGCGGCAGGGAGGACGCGCACCAATGCGCGATTCAAAATCCTGCCGCTGATGGACGGGCAAAGGCCTGACAATATAAGGCGTAATGCCGTTTTCCCAATATCTGTCCATGGTCTGGTCAATGGGCATGAAAATATGCTGCCCGTAACGTAGCATTTTCTCAGCGCCTTCTTTGCGGATCAGATAGGCACCAAAACCCAAAACATGTGTGTGCAGGCGATAAAGCCCGGCATGATCAAGCTGCTTGACGCATTTTCCTTTGAACTTTGGCGTTTTGGCTTCACGCACCCGGCCACGGAGCGATTCAAGACGTACTACCAGCCACTCGGGAGAGGTTTCGGCAATCAGAGCCTGAATGATACCGGGCAGATCAGGGCTGATGGCAATGTCATCTTCCATGATCAGGGCTACCGGTATGTCTTCACGCACCATGCGTTCGTACAGACGGTAATGGCTCAGATAACAGCCGATTTCCGTATCCATCATGTCCACGCCATAAACACGCAGGGCTTTCTGGCGGTCGTACAGGGCACGGTCGGCGGGGGTGAGTGCCCGGCCATTCACGGCAGGCACGAACTCGGCGTCCAGCCCCAACGCTTCAAGCTGGGTTTGCATATGGGCGCGGCGAGCGTGATCATGTTCGAGATTGATGACAAAACGACGAAGGAACGACACCGATCACTCCTGAAAACTCTGGACGGCCCTAGGCGTGGACAGTGTTTTTTATCCGATACATGCAGGGATTGCACAGGCTTTATTACTGACGGCTGTCGTATTGGCGCTGAGCTTCCAGCACGTGCTCGATCTGGTCTTCCGCCCATGAAAGCAGCGGGGCGATCCGGTTTGACAAGGTTTCGCCCAGTGTGGTCAGGGCGTATTCCACAGTCACTGGCACGGTGGGGAAAGCCGTGCGGCTGACAAGACCGTCACGCTCCAGCTTACGCAGGGTCTGGCTGAGTGCTTTTTGCGAAATCCCCTCGATTTCGCGCCGCAACTGGTTAAACCGGCACGGGCTGTGCCGCAGAACCCGGATGATCAACAAAGTCCATTTGTCCGCCAGCCGCTCGAAAACCATTCTGGCCGGGCAGTTTTTTGCACAGACATTGTACTGGTCGGCTGTCTGGTCTGTGGGGCTGGTCGTTTCGGACACGCGGCTTTCTTTCGGGGATGGTTACCGCAAGGTAACTTCTTGTTGGGTAAGTTTCAAAATTATACCATGCGGGCCGCGTATCCGTCGATACGTCTAACAGAGGCAGGAACGATCATGGCGAAAACGGTCATTGTTTATTTTTCGGGCTACGGCCACACCAAGCAGATCGCGGAAGCAGCAGCGCAGGCCACGGGGGCTGAACTGGTCGAAGTCGATGCGCAGGGTGATGTAGCAGAAGCCGGATGGGCCGCACTGGATGCAGCAGACGCCATTATTTTCGGAGCACCGACCTATATGGGTTCCGTGCCGTGGCAGTTTAAGAAATTTGCTGATGCCACATCCAAAAAATGGTTTACCCGTGCATGGCAGGACAAGGTATTCGGTGGCTTTACCAACAGTGCAAGCCTGAATGGCGATAAGCAGGTTACCCTGATTTTTCTGCAAACGCTGGCCTCGCAGCAGGGTGGTATCTGGGTCAGCCTTGGTCTGGCTCCGGCCAACACCAAAGGGGCTACCCGTTCTGACATCAACAACCTTGGCGGTTCTGTTGGTGCTCTTGTGCAGAGCCCGGCCGATGCCAGTGTGGATGAAATCCCCAGTGGTGATGTCGAAACCGTCAAGCTGTACGCCGCCCGCGTGGCAGAAATTGCTACCCGCCTGCATGGCTGAGGCATAAAAAAGCCGGGCGCAGCCAGCAAGCTGCGCCCGGCCAGTCAGGCCGGTATCAGGGGAGGGGGATTATTCCCACTCTATTATAAATAGCCATAAAAAATAAGCAAAAACAATATGTTGCGGAAAGACAATTACGAAAAGCCATGAAAAACACCATTCTCAGAAAAATTGACTGCATACAGCAACCTCACGACGAGCCAATCCGCAAGCCATCCTTGTCAGTCGTGTTGTTGAAGTTCACCTCCCCGTTTGGCGAAACGGCGAAGTGCTTTTTGGCGAATCGAATGCGTAAAGCCTCATCCCAAGCCAGATTGTCGAGATTCAGTGTGTCCTTAGTTTCGCGCACCAAATACAAGCGCTCTGTCCCGCTCTCATCACACACAATCGCCCAGTCCGGTGAGTACTCCCCCACCGGGGTCCGAACCTTGAATCGGCGAGGGAGCTTTGTAAAGAGCTTGATCCGATCCCGGTCGTTTTCCAGCTGCTCAGCAAAATGTCGTTCGACATGGCTGTCGTAGTCGACGTGATCGAAGAGGTTCAAGCCATCATCAGGCGCAGGGGCTACGCCCGATTGGGGAGCAGGCTTTCCTGCCTCAACCTTCGGCACAATCTTCGCCTCCACTTCCAAGAAAATGACATTGGCGTCCCACCAAGTGTCCTCATCCATCGGCTCGTACGTGATGTTTTGCACCATCTGCTCGATAACCACCACGCGAATAGCCTGGGCTGTCACGCGGGCCCAACGGTCCGGGTCATGGATAGCTGCCGCCTTAAAAGCATCAGGAATAGCTTGAAGAACAGCTACGACCGTTGGGCGAGTGAGTTGCAAGGGAAACTTGCCGTAGAGTAGTTTATCCTCAACAAGCTGCACGACATTGGGCAGACGCTGACCGGCCACTAGGACCTTCTCTCCTGCACCATCACTGACCGAGCTGTCTTCAGTGATGACCAAACCATTGTCGTCGTAAACAAGTTCGGCCGACTGCACTACATTCGCGCGAGCCTTGATGAAGCGAAGATCGTCCAAATGTTCTGAAGCAGAAACCGCAGCAATAAGCGCAGGTGTGTCCACCGACACACGATAGATTGCCCGATAACGAATGCGGTTCCACAGAGCTGCAAACTCAGGACTTTCGAACATTGACGAGCGCCGACGGATCACAACTTCAGAGTTCGCGTCCTCGACATCAGGGGCCGTACCTGCCTTCCCGCCTGCGGCTATGTATTCCGCATTCAAGCCTTCCCGAAATTCGGCGAATGACTCGTCAACAACCAGCGTCAAGCGATTGAAAGACGGGTCAACTATTCGATTGCCGCTTTGATCAACCGGTAACCTCAAACCACGGCCGATCTGCTGACGACGCTCGGTATCAGATCGCGTATGTCTCAGAAATCCGATCTGGAAGACGTTAGGGTTGTCCCAGCCCTCACGCAGCGCCGAATGGGAGAAAATAAAAGCGTGCGGGTTGGCTTTGTCTAAGATCAGTTCCTTGTGTTCAATGATCTCCTTGTAGGCTCTGGCCTCAAATTCGGCTTCCGAAGCCAAACCACCTTTGGTGTCCTTCAAGATACCGGTCTTCGTTGAAGGAAAATAAGCTACCCGCAGCTCCGCAGGATTTGGTATCTTGTCTTGGTCTCCGCCCGCTCTAACCCATTCTTCGCGGAAGATGCTGTCAAACATTTCCGGCAGGGGAGCGTTGTCACCAACATAGTCAGCCACGCGCTCCACAAAGAACAGGGAAAGAACCTTTACGTCTACCTGGGCGGCGTTGAGAGTCGATTGACGGGCCAGATGGGTACGGATGGTTTGTCGAACCTGGTCGCGCCATGTCGACAGCTGGTCAACCCCGATCTCTTCACCCAAGCTCAAGGTCAACCCGTTTTCGAACACCATTCGATCGGGCTTGCGAAGGATATTATCGACAACCAGGCCGCGATACTGCTCCAGACGCCCTGACTCATCGTAGATATCGTCTCCCACACTTACGACGATTTCCGTGCGTTGCGGACTATTGTTGGTGGCTTTGTCTATCATCAGCGTCGAAAAAAGCTTCTTACTTTTGCTGACGACCTTCTTGAAATGCAGGTACGGCTGGCCATCGGACCCTGCAACAATACCTTTAACTGCCACCCGCTTGACCAAGCCAATTTCGGCCGCTCGTTTCGCACCAAGCCGATGAACAAGATTGAAGGTCTCCTTGTGCGTGGCACTGTAACGCAACACCACTAGTGGATTGAGTGTTGCAATCGCCCTCTTGCGAAGCGGTGTGGCCATGTTTTGCGGTTCATCGATCAGAACAATGGGTTTAGCCTGCGCAATTTTCTTGATCCCAGAGGTAGCTTCGCCCCAGATGCGTGCCTGCTCGGGTGAGAAATACAGAGTGTTGGTATCTGGCTTATCTAAAAGCTGGATGCTGGCAACCAAGAACTGCACCGTGCTGGAAGGGTCAACGAAATCATCCAGCGCCCGACTTTCACCCATGACGTTCCAACCGTAGGATAGGTTCGGAAACTTACTTCGAAAGTGATCGTAAGTCTGTTCGAAAGTCTTGAGTACACCAGCGCGGATCGCAACCGAGTGCACTAAGATAACGAATTTTCGGAGTCCGTAAGTTTCGGCAAGACGCAGTGCTGTAGCGATGTAGACATAGGTCTTGCCGGTTCCAGTTTCCATCTCCACAGAGAAATTCGGGAACTCGCGCGTGTTATCCTGTAAATCCTCTTCGTTCATGAGAACCAATGTGTCCTGAGTGTCCACATCCTCACGAGCGGTGACCGACTTCAGGTTAGCGGCCAGCGTCTGATTGCTCAGCTGAAAGCCCTGATTTCCATCGGCTCCGGGCGCCTGACCGGCCACGATATTGGCGGGTGGCAGCAAGGCCCCCTCGAACAAGTCAACGACGGCATCTATAGCAGCCACTTGGTGAGGCTGATCATCAAAGCGAAACTTCACGAGCCACCCGTTCCAGCAAAATAAGTTTGGAGCGCAGACGAGGCGCAAGCGTCAGGGTTACGGCATTGTCCACCTTGTCACCACGCAGTATCAGCGTATCGTCTTCCGTGAGACCGATGTGTTCCGCCGTCTTGAGAGTAAAGGGGTCCAGGCAAACAAATAGTCGGCTTAGATCGTCTTCTTTCGCAATGACCGGACGAAACTCGTAGATCGTGATACCTTCGTGCTTGTAGTAAGAAACTTGGGCATCTAAGCGGCAGTCTGTTGCCTTGAGTGCCAATTCCCATGCAAGCGCGACAGGGTCAGCTCCTTCCTTCACAGGCGGCATCCCGGCCTCAGACAGCATCATGGACAACTGTTCGTTGGCATCCTGCCCTTTCTTGGCAAAAACCTGCTTCTCGATCACCAAGTTCGTCTCACGCGTCCTAAAAACCCGGAAACCCAACTCTCCGTCCAGTTGTGCGGATACTCGCCGAAGGCGCTCCGCTGTAATCTCAAAGATCGTAGGGTAGCCTTCACTCAGTGTATTTTTGCCTGACTCAGTTGAGATATCTGGCGACTCCGGGCGCTGTACCAGAACCCAATGACGCGTTTTGCCATCTTTCGGATTCTGCTCCCAGACGGCGTGACCGGAAGAGCCAGACCCCGCGAAGAAATCAAGAATCAAATCACCGTCGCCGGTTAGGGCGTGGAACAATCGAGCCAAAACATCCGTGCTCTTGGGATCATCAAAAACCTTGGCTCCCATCAGCTCATCAAGCACCTTGGAAGCAGAACGGCGATCACGATAAAGGACAGAAGGTGGAGCCCACGTTTCCCTCATATGCAAATACGCTTTGATCTGCACCCGCTTGGTTTTATCCTGAGGGTATATTAGGCGATCATCTGCATCGAGTTCTTCCATCCGCGACTTTTCATATCGCCAACCGTTATCCGGGGGGCTATATCCTTTCCAGTCATAAATAAGGTTCTCGCGGTAGTTCGGGCTAGAAATATTGTCTGGAAACCAGATGCCTCTTTCGTCGATACGATCATAGTGGCTATGAGCCTTCGAAGGGTTCTCGTCGGCAAGCGATCTATACCATCCCTTCAAAGCCTTTGTTGCGGCATCATAGTCCGAGCCAAACTTTTCACGGAGTTCATCAACCTTGGCATAAACCGGCTCTAGCCCCTCCTTGCGCTCACGCCAGCGAACATCGTTGCTGCGCAGCCATTCACGGTCACGCGCATAGACGAGGATGTAATCCTGACCTCCTCCCATAAGTTTGGAGTCGCCCTTGCGAGCGCCTCGCCACGTGATCATGTCCACAAAGTTTTCGGCTCCGAAAACTGCGTCGAGCAGAAGACGCAAGTGGTGGACTTCGTTGTTGTCGATGGAAGCCAGAAAAACACCATCCCTCCGCAGAAGGTGCCGTGCCACCATAAGCCGAGCGGACATCATCGTCAGCCAAGGTGCGTGCTTGCGACCACCCTTTTCCTTCTTGGCGGTTGTGGCCTGCCCCTGTTCGTCAACCTGCCCGGTCGCAATCAGGTATTCGCTCTCGGACACAGAGAAATTATCGTCATAGGTAAAGCTATCACCCGTGTTATACGGAGGGTCGATATAGATCAGCTTGACGGCACCCGCGTAGCCGTTCTTGAGAAGCTTCAAAACCTGAAGGTTATCACCTTCAATCAGCACATCGCCAGCACCTTCCCAATTAACAGACGCGTCGATGTCTGGAATGAGCGTCGCAGTGGTCGGTGCACGCGCTTCAGTGCGTGCTTGCCCCATACCCGGCCAGGTGAATGAGAAGGTCTCAGTGCTTTCCGTCAATCCTAAAGCGACCAGCAGCTGTCCCTGATCAAGCTCACCATCAGGGAATGCCTCCGGGAGCAAGTCTCGAAGTTGGGAGAGCAAATGATCGTACCCGTCCCCCGTTCCCAGTGGGACTTGGGGCGCATCCTGCCCGCCCGCGTTATTCTGCTTATCTGCGCTCATTCTTGCCTTCCAATCAGCCGCTCCTTGACAGCAGCTTGTATTCAGCCTGCTGCCACTTTATGGGCGCAGACACAGCCCTTTAACACGCTGCGGAAATATCTCCGATTTTTCGATCGGCTCTTTATATATGACCGAAGGACGAACCTTTATGGGGCTTCCCTTCTCGGCCACTTCTGTGCCAGTTCGTCCGTTTTGGGCGGATTTGCAGGTACTATCACGCCAACGCCAGCAGCTTTGGTAACCTGACAAGGTTATAAGCGGTAGCTGTCAGGGCAAACATCCAACCGACGCGATCTGCCTCGCAGTGGCGGGTCTTACGTAGTCCGCCACTGGTCTTGACCCGAGCATATCCGATACGCTGTTTCACTAACAGAACCGAGACATTGAAACTTAACGGGTATATTAACCCGCTGCGCCCTTTGAGACTACACCGCAGTATCCATTTTCCACATGTCCAAGAAAGAACCGTTTCCTGGACAATGCAGTAGGCGTTCTAACGTCGAATTAGGCTCAGGACCTATTAATTGATTGAACTGAGT
>NZ_JAFVMG010000016.1 GCF_017377745.1 Acetobacter suratthaniensis
GCTCTAGGCCTGATTCGCGCAGCCATGAGACGAAGTGACCGATTCCCTTTTCCAGCGTTGTGGAGGGCTTCCAGCCTGTCAGGGCGTGAATCGCACTGATATTGGCCCATGTCCTTTCCACGTCAGCCCCCGGCCTTGGTTGCAGCGCAATCTGTGCCGTGCGGCCAAGATGCTGCTCCAGCAGGCTGACCAGATGCCGCACTGATTCTGGGCGGTCGTTCCCGACATTGAGTATCCGGGGCCGATCGGGCGCTGGCGGGTGGGCATACACGGCCAGCACCGCGCGCGTTACGTCATCAATATAGGTGAAGTCGCGCGCGAGGGCGTCGCCCTCGTAAAGCGTTACGGGCTGGCCAGCCATAATGGCGCGGGCAAAGCTGTAATAGGCCATATCCGGGCGGCCCCACGGCCCATAAACTGTAAAGAAGCGCAGCCCTGTCTGTGGCAGGCCATACAGGTGACTATAGGCAACCGAGGTCAGCTCAGCGCTTCGTTTTGTTACGGCATAGAAGGAGCCCGGCTGGTCCACCGGGTCGGTCTCGGAAAACGGCAGGCGGGTATTGCCCCCGTAAACCGAGGAGGACGAGGCATAGACCAGATGCTCCAGCCGCCGCAGCCTGCGCGCGAACTCCAGCACCGCCACATGCCCGCACACATTGGTGCCTGCGAACACGTACGGGTCTGTCAGGGAGTAACGCACCCCCGCCTGCGCTGCCATGTGGAAGATGCCGCGTATATCCGGCTCAGCCTGCCGCAGGGCTTCGAGCGCCTCGGGGTTGCTGACATCAAGCTGATGAAAGGAAAACCCGGCCTGCTGTTGCAGCCGGGCCAGCCGGGCCTGTTTGAGAGCCGGACTATAATAGCTGTTAAGGTTATCAACCCCGACAACACGCTCGCCCCGCGCCAGCAGCGCCTGAGCGACATGCGCCCCCACAAATCCGGCCACGCCGGTTACCAAGAGTACCACGTTAACTGCCCCAGATCATGCGCGCATGGCAGCAGCCGGGATCTGCCCGGCCGCAAATGGTTTGAACCGCCTTACGGTGCAGGATGCGCCGCCCCCGTGGCACTGCCCGTACCTTCGCCCGCAAGCGAGGCGGACACCACTTTGTCACCCACGGTAATACCCAGCTTGGCTGTCAGCCCGCCTGCCAGTTCCAGCGTGGCCAGCACAGGGCCGTGGCTGCTGATATAAGCCAGACTGTACGGAACGGCGTTTTCAACAATAGAAGCAATGCGCCCGTCAGCACCTATAAAGACGATATCCAGCGGCACGGCGGTATTCTGCATCCACATATCGCTCTGGCGCGGGTTTTTCCACGGGAACAGCATGCCCCCATCTTCCGGCACGGTGGTGCGGAACATTTCACCCACCTGCTGCTGACGCGGCGTGCGCGCCACTTCCACCGAAAACGCATGCGTGCCGGATGCCGAGACAATGCTCAGGCTTTCCTTGGCCAGCTCGGGCTGCGCCTGCGTGGGTTCGCCCGTTAGTGCGGCCTCTGCGGCATCCTGCGCGCGCACCGCGATCATGGGTACTGCCTGCGCCACACATGCGGCCACCAGAGCCGCCAACACTTTGTAATTCACGTTACCTTATTCTCCCCAGCCTCAGCCTTGCAGGAATGGATTGCCCGCCGCCTCTGTATCCAGCGTGGTCAGGCCACCATGGCCGGGCACAACCGTAATATCGTCATGATAAGCCGCACCACTGGCCTGTGCGGTCAGCGGCAGCAGCTTTTCCTTGATGCCGCGCACCAGCAGCGGGCCATCGCCATAGGCGAAATCCGTCCGCCCTACCGTGCCGCGAAACAGCACATCGCCCACAAAGGCAAAGCGTGCCGCCTTATCTACAAACACCACATGGCCGGGCGTATGCCCCGGAACATGCAACACATGCAGGCGGCACCCGGCATACTCCAGCACATCGCCATCCCGCGTGAAGCGATCGACCGTGGCGTTTTCCAGCCCTTCAAACCCGAAATGCCGGGCCTGATCGGCAATGGAGGCCAGCAGAAAGGCATCGCGCTCATCCGGCCCGATCACAACCGGCTGGGGGGCCGCCCGTTCGGCCAGCCCGCGCCGCAGGGCCTCGACACCCCCGGCGTGATCGAGATGGCCGTGGGTAATCAGAATGGCCTCAACCTCAAGGCTGTTCCGGTCGATAAAGGACAGGAGCGCATCGGCATCGCCCCCCGGGTCCACCACAAGGGCGCGCCGGGTTTCGGGGTTCCATAGAATAGAACAGTTCTGCCTGAAGGGCGTAACCGGTATGATGTTCAACTGCATGCCGGGATAGGCCACATGCATGGGCTTCGCTCTCCTTACCACCATCGGGGGCGCGTCGCGCTGTTTTGCCCCGTCTGTTCAGGCAATGGCACGAATACGGGCAAAAAAAAACTGCCGATGCAGCGGAAAGCCCCGCGCGACCGGCAGTTCTGAAAGGCGTGGGGCGTTTACCCCACCCCGAACCGGGGTTGCTTTAGCCCGGCAGCACCCAGCCCGTGGCCGGAATATCGAAATGCGCACGCAGCTCGTGCGAGGGAATGTTGATCAGATCCTTGGACAGCACCTTGATAACCCGCGCCGCAGCAGGTGCGCTCAGATGCTCGCGGATTTCGTGCAGCACAGGGGCTGGAGCCGCCAGCACAAACGCCGCCACATTGGCGCTGTCATGCGCGACCTGCGCATTCATACGCTCTGCCACGCTGCGGGCGAACGCATCCTTGCGCGTATCGGCGGGTGACGCACCCGCAGGCATCTGGCCCGGCGTGCCGGTATGGGCGTGGCTGTCAGACACCTCCACATCGTGCATGGAGCCCTGACTGTCGTGCAGGAAACGCACCTTGCCCCCATCGGCCACGACATACACAACCTGACCGTCTCTAGCTTCCGTCATGAACTTTCCAGTCCCTGTTCGTGTTAACCGCGACAGACGGCACCGGCTGGCCGCCCCGCGCAGGGGTGCCCCCCGCCCGGACGATACGCTGTTTTATGGGCAGTCTGTCCGCTGGATGATATAGGGTGGGCACATGACAGTTTCATCCCCCCACCCCCCGCAAGAGATGCAAAAACCCGCACAGCACACGCTGGGCCATGCCCTGCACTGGGTGCATGAAGGGCAGGCTGTCGCCATTGCCACCGTAACCGGCACATGGGGCAGCTCGCCCCGCCCGGCGGGGAGCTGCATGGTCATGGCGGCCAATGGGCGGGTGGAAGGCTCGGTCAGCGGCGGGTGCGTGGAATCCGATGTCATGCACACGGCCCAGCAGATCATGGCGGGTGCTGCCCCCGCCGTGCTGGATTACGGTGTCAGCAGCGCACGGGCATGGGAAGTCGGGCTGGCCTGCGGTGGACGGCTTGAGGTTATGGTGGAAGCCATACAAAGCCCCGCCTGCCCCACCGGCACATGGCCGCTGGAAACGCTGGAACAGGTCTGTGCGCTCATGGCCGCGCGGCGTCCGGCGGCACTCCTGCGCACGCTGGATGCCGCACACCACCGCGTGCTGGCCACCCTGCCTGATGGCGGGCTGGACAAAGCCCCGGATCATACACCCCACGACCCGGCTCTGACCGAAGCCACCGAGCGTGCGCTGGCGACCGGGCGCGGGCTGCTCGCACCCGACAGCACCGGGCAGGACTGGTTTGTGCAGCCCCTGTTACCGCCCCCCCGCCTGCTGATTGTAGGGGCCGTACATATCGCCCAGCATCTGGCGCGGCTGGCAGCCCTGACAGGGTTTGACCCTATCGTTGTAGACCCGCGCGAAGCACTGGCTACCACCGAACGCTTTCCCGGCCTGATACCAGGCCAGACTCTGGTAACCGAATGGCCCGATGAAGCCCTGCCCGCTCTGGGCATTGATTCCACCACGGCCCTTGTAACCCTCACCCACGATGCCAAGCTGGACGACCCCACGCTGGAAACCGCGCTGGGTAGCCCGGCTTTCTATATTGGTGCGCTCGGCTCTCGCAAAACACAGGCAAGCCGCTTGGAGCGCCTGCACCAGCTTGGGTACCCCCCCGAGGCTCTGGCGCGTATCCGTGGCCCGGTGGGGCTGGCCATCGGGGCGGTGGGGGCCGAGGAAATCGCCCTGTCCATTCTGGCCGATATTGTCGCTGTCAGGCGCAATGGCCCGCTGGCAACCCGGCGCGGTTGGGAGACCCCCTGATGCCCGACACCGCACCCCACCCCATTATACCGGGAACACTCGCCATTATTCTGGCCGCCGGGCGTTCAAGCCGTACCGCCCCCGCGCACAAGCTGCTGGCCTGCGATGCCTCGGGACAGCCCATGCTGCTCCGCACGATTAACGCCGTGCTGCACAGCGCGGTTGAGGAAGTGCTGGTGCTGCTCCCGCCCGAACGCCCCGACATAGCGGCCCTGCTGCACCCGCTCGTGGAAAGCCCGGCCAATGCGCCCGCTGCTTCAGGCCCCATAACCAGTGGCGGCAGACAACCGGCCCGGCGGCTACGCATGACCTGCGTACGCCAGCCCGAGCTGGGCCTGTCGCGCTCGCTCCATACCGGCGTGCGCGCCGCCATGCGCCGCCGCGCGGGTAGCCTGCTGGTGTGCCTGGGGGATATGCCGCTGGTTTCCCCCGCCCTGCTCAACGCATTGCTGGACACCCAGCGCACCACCAATGCCCCTGCCGTTGCCCCTGACCGCCACGGCCAGCCCGGCAACCCGGTGCTGTGGAGCGCACAATGCTATGACAGGCTGCTGGGCGTGCAGGGCGATCAGGGCGGACGCGCCATCCTGCGCGACCTTGGCTCCGCCGTGCGGCTGGTGCCTGCCCCTGCCGCCATGCTGGAGGATTTCGATACGCCCGAGCGGCTGGCGGATTTTGCCCATATGGACGCCGCCGCCACACCACCCCGGCCCTGAACCCCACCCAACACAGCGCACACGCCCGCTCAGAAACCACGACCACAAAGGGCCGCACCGTCTTTTTAACCCATAGCGGGATTCAGGCAGTTGACCGCGCGCCCCAGCAGGCCAAAAACTAGGGCAGGGCCAGTCCCATCCGGCGCAGGGCCGGGCGGCAGCCCCCAGACACCGGCCCGCCAGATACCAGCCGCCCCAACCGGGCGTTACGGGATGGCGGTTCTTTTTTGCAGGAAAGAGTTTCCCGACATGAGCAAGATTATCCGCACCAACCCGAACCCCATCCTGTCCGCCGCAGTGGAATATCATGGTTTTGTCTACACGCAGGGCGTGGTGGCCCGGAACCTTGATCTGGACATGGAAGGCCAGACCAAGGACGTGCTGGAACAGATTGACGCCCTGCTGGAACAGCACGGCACCGACAACACCCGCCTGCTGCAGGCCCAGATCTGGCTGAAAGACATCAACGACCGCGAAATCCTGAACAAGCTGTGGAGCGCATGGCTGCCCGAAGGCGGCGCCCCGGCGCGTGCGTGCGTACAGGGCATTCTGGCTGACCCGCGCATGCTGGTCGAAATCATGCTGGTTACCACCAAATAAGTCCTGCACGGCTGAAAACGGCCGGACAGCCCCGCACCCGCGCGGGTCTGTCCGCCGAACCGTCAGGGACTGGCCGCGTACAGGCCGGTTGGGGCAGGGCAATCCTGCCCCTTTTTTTGTCCGCCACACAGGCTGTGGCAAAACGGCACCAGAACCCTGATGCGTTGTATCAAGGCCACAGTTGCTCCGAATCCCCACCCCTTGGGCCACCGGATGATTTTTCATGATTCGTGAAGGGTTTGTTCTCCTAAAAGGGCAAAATAAAACAGATTTAGACAGATTTATGACAAGGTATAGGAATATTTTCCTATTTTTATCTTTTTACCGGTATCGAAATGCCAAAGTGCATTTTTTGTGTTTTTGCTACGCAATGAGAGCTTGCCTGATCTGCATCAGCCCTTATACGTGGAACTATCTTGTGATCAGACGCACTTATGTAGCGCACGGAAAAATCTAAGGTGGAACCCATGCGGAATGGACAGCCAAAGACTCTAAAACTGAAATTGGCTGTTTTGTCATTCTGTTCTGCTGTTCTGTCTGTTTCGGGCGTAGCAAAAGCCGCCACGCACAAAGCCCCCACACATCATGCCGCTGTCTCCGCCAGTCATGGCCACGCCAGTGCGCATCACGGTATCCGCCATGTGGCCAGCCGCCATCATGGTGGTGGGCATGTGATCCAGTGCGTAGCCTATGCCAAGTCCGCCTCTGAAGTCGTGCTCCGTGGCAATGCCCGTGACTGGTGGCACAATGCCTCGGGCGTGTATGACCGCGGTCAGGCTCCTGAAGCCGGAAGCGTTCTGAACTTCCGTGGCACACGCCGCATGCCGCTGGGCCATGTGGCCGTGGTGCGCAACGTGGTTGACAGCCGCACCATTGTTATCGACCAGTCTCACTGGGCGCAGGCCGGTGTCAGCCATAATGTGTCGGTTATCGACGTGTCCGCCAATAACGACTGGTCGGCTGTGCGCGTAGCGCTCAACCACAACGGTGGCACCTATGGGTCCATCTACCCGACCTACGGTTTCATCTATCCCCGCTCGCCGGGTGCGGCCCCCACCACGCAGATGGCGGCAAACAACCCGCAGAGCCAGCGTGATGCCGTCATGACCGCGTGGGCCAAGAAAGCCTCTGGTGCGACCACGCAGGTGGCACAGGCTCCCTGAGCCTTTAACGGCAGACCGGCCCCCCGGTTCATCCTTTCTGGATAAAAATATCAAAACCCGCCCCTTTGCATAAAAGGATGCGGGCTTTTTTGTATCCAACCCGTTGATACCGCGCCGACAACCCGCAACCGGGCCACTCAGCCAGCAGGCCCGACAGGGGGGGGGTAGACAGACAACAGGTGCAGGCTGCCAGTAAAAACAAGGCCCGCCGCCACCACCCGCAGGCGATGACGGCACCCTGAACTAAGCGTGGCGTATCAGCCCTGTTCGGCCCACACGCTCATATCCGGGCAGGAGCAGATCAGGTTACGATCACCATAGGCGTTGTCGATCCGGCCTACGGGCGGCCAGTATTTGGCATCCGCCCGCACACCGGGGGGGAAGCATGCCTGCTGGCGGGTATAGGGATGCGCCCAGTCCGCGACCGTCAGCGCCTCGCCCGTATGGGGGGCATGGCGCAGCACAGAGCTTTCCACCGCAACATCGCCGCGCTCAATCGCACGCACTTCCTCACGAATGGCCAGCATTGCATCGCAGAAACGATCAAGCTCGGCCAAGTTTTCGGATTCCGTCGGCTCCACCATCAGCGTACCAGCCACGGGGAAGCTGACAGTCGGGGCGTGGAAGCCAAAATCGACCAGACGCTTGGCCACGTCATCCACGCTCACGCCCGTTGCCTCCTTGATGGGCCGCAGGTCGAGAATACATTCATGCGCCACCCGCCCCTGTGCGCCGCGATACAGCACCGGATAGGCATCGCCCAGACGGGTTGCAATGTAGTTGGCGTTCAGAATCGCAACCTGTGTGGCGCGGGTCAGGCCCGCATCGCCCATCAGGCGGATATAGGCCCATGAAATCGGCAGGATGGAGGCCGAACCGAAAGGTGCAGCACTCACCACCATAGCCGCATCGGTTTCCTGCGGGTTGCCGGGCAGATAGGGGGCAAGATGGGCACGCACGCCAATCGGCCCCATACCCGGCCCGCCACCGCCATGCGGAATGCAGAAAGTCTTGTGCAGGTTGAAATGGCTGACATCGCCGCCGTAATCGCCCGGACGGGCCAGCCCGACCTGCGCATTCATGTTCGCGCCATCCACATAAACCTGCCCACCGGCCTCATGCACCAGATCGCACACAAGGCGCATGTTTTCTTCAAACACACCGTGGGTGGAGGGATAGGTAATCATGACAGCAGCCAGTTCGGCGGCATGGGCCTGCACTTTTTCGCGCATGTCGGCCAGATCAATATTGCCCTGCGCATCGCAGCGCACCACCACCACCTTCATGCCCGCCATCTGGGCGGATGCCGGGTTGGTACCATGGGCAGAGGCCGGAATCAGGCAGACCGTACGCCCTGCCTCGCCGCGTGCATGATGATAGGCGCGGATCGCCAGCAGCCCCGCATATTCCCCCTGTGCGCCCGAATTGGGCTGAAAGGACACCGCATCATACCCGCTGATACGGCACAGCCAGCTTTCCAGATCGGCCAGCAGAACCCGATAGCCCGCCGCCTGATCGGCCGGGGCATAAGGGTGCAGGCTGGAAAAACCGGGCCACGTAATGGGCAGCATTTCCACCGTGGCGTTCAGCTTCATGGTGCATGACCCGAGCGGGATCATGGTGCGATCAAGGGCCAGATCCTTGTCTGACAGGCGGCGCAGGTAGCGCAGCATGTCGGTCTCGGAACGCAGGGTATTGAAAATGCCCTGCTGCATGAAAGCCGACTGCCGCACCAGAACGTCCGGCAGGGCGCTGGCGGGTGCGGCAAGTGCGGCCGCCACGGCCTGCACGCGCGCCGCATCGGCACAGAAAACCGACCAGACAGCCCGCACGGTTTCGGGGGTTGAGGTCTCATCAAGGCTGATGCCCAGACGGCCCTGCCCCGCATCGCGCAGGTTCAGCCCCAGCGTGCGTGCGCGGGCCAGCAGGTCTGGCGCGCTGTCACCGGCCTCGATGCTCAGCGTATCAAAAAAGGCCTGATGCGCCACCGTTACACCCAGCGTGCGCAGGCCCGCTGCCAGTGTAACCGTCAGCCCATGCACGCGCCGTGCAATGGCGCGCAGGCCATCCGGCCCGTGATAGGTGGCGTAAAGCCCGGCAATAACCGCCAGCAGAACCTGCGCTGTGCAGATATTGGACGTGGCTTTTTCGCGCCGGATATGCTGCTCGCGCGTTTGCAGCGCCAGACGGTAGGCAGGCTGGCCCGCACTATCCACCGACACGCCCACCAGACGCCCCGGCATGCTGCGCTTATAGGCATCGCGCACCGCCATATAGGCGGCATGCGGGCCACCATACCCCATCGGCACACCAAAACGCTGGGTGGAACCAATGGCGATATCCGCCCCAAGCTCCCCCGGAGACGCCAGCAGCGTCAGGGCCAGCGGATCCGCCGCCATGACGGCAATGGCCCCGGCTTCATGCAGGGCGGCAATAGCCGTGCGCGGGTCAGCAACCTGACCGGACGAGCCGGGATACTGCAACAGGGCGCCAAACACCTCACCCGCACGCAGGTCGCGGGCGGGATTGCCAACAACAATGCCAAAGCCCATCGGCTCGGCGCGGGTTTTCAGCACCGCAATAGTCTGGGGGTGGCAATCTTCATCGACAAAAAACGTGGTCACGCGGCTTTTGGCCACCCGGTGCGCCAGCGCCATGGCTTCGGCGGCGGCCGTGGCCTCATCCAGCAGCGAGGCATTGGCAATATCAAGCCCGGTCAGCTCGGTTACCACGGTCTGGAAATTCAGCAGCGCTTCAAGACGGCCCTGACTGATTTCGGGCTGGTAGGGCGTATAGGCCGTGTACCATGCGGGATTTTCCAGCACATTGCGCTGGATGACCGCAGGCAGCACAGTACCGTAATAGCCCTGCCCGATCAGCGAGGTCATGACCGTATTGCGTGCGGCAATGGCACGCAGGCGTGCCAGCACTTCGGTTTCGCTCCAGCCGGGGCCAATGCCCATGCTCTCACCCAGACGGATGTCGCCCGGCAGGGTCTGTGCTGCGAGCGCTTCGAGCGAGTCTGCCCCCACACTGTGCAGCATGGTGTCCACATCATGCCGGGTAGGGCCGATATGGCGCGCATGAAACGCGCCATCGGCCTCGGTCAGTCCGGCAAAGGCGGCCAGCGCCTGATCCGGCCCGAACGGCCTGTTGTCCGATGTAAAATCACCTGAAAGCATGGGAGTATCCTGAACGGGCGGGAAAAGCGAAAGCGAAGGAGCAGGCCGGAAATTAACCGAGGAACGCCTCGTAGGCGGCGGCGTCCATCAGGCCAGAAAGCTGCTCGGGCGCACTCAGGCGGAAGCGGAAAATCCAGCCTTCGCCTTCAGGATCAGCGCTGATGCGTGAGGCATCGTCCGCCACCACCGGGTTGCCGTCCAGCACTTCGCCATCAACCGGGGCGTAAATATCGGATGCGGCTTTAACGGATTCGACCACAGCCGCCGTCTCGCCTGCTTTGACAACCGTGCCAGCCGGACGGGCTTCGGCAAAAACCAGTTCGCCCAGTTCGCTGGCAGCATGGCGGGTAATGCCCACAACGGCGGTATCGCCTTCGATACGCAGCCACTCATGTTCTTTGGTAAAATAAAGGCTCATCTGATTTCTCCTGATCGGCACCCGGCTGGGTGCCCTGAAAAACTGAAAAAACTGTTCTGGATGGCCTCAGCCAGCCACGCGCCGGAAACCGGCAGGCACGAAAGGCAGCGCGTGCACCGTGCAGGGCACCGCGCGGCCACGCAGTTCAGCCGCCACAGCCTGCCCCGGTTTCGCCAGAGCCGTGCTGACATAGCCCATGGCCACCGGTGCATCGACCGTGGGGCCAAACCCGCCTGAGGTCACGTTACCCACGGGGCTGGCCAGCGTTGTATCGGCAAACAGACCGGCCCCACCCCGCACGGGGGCGCGGCCTTCGGGCAGCAGGCCCACGCGGCGGCGTGTGGTGCCTTCGCTCAACTGGGCCAGAATAATATCGGCACCGGGGAAACCGCCCGCGCGTGCGCCACCGGTGCGGCGGCTTTTCTGAATCGACCATTCCAGAGCGGCTTCGACAGGGGTCGTGGTTTCATCAATATCCGCGCCATACAGGCATAGCCCGGCCTCCAGCCGCAGGCTGTCACGCGCGCCAAGCCCGATAGGGGCGACACCCGGCTGCGCCAGCAGGGTACGGGCCAGAGCCTCGGCCTGTGCGGCGGGGACGGAAATTTCAAAACCATCTTCGCCCGTATAGCCCGAGCGCGAGACTACGCAGGCGGCTCCGGCGATCTCAAGCGCACGCACATCCATAAACAGCATATCCGCGACAGCCGGGGCCAGAGCCGCGAGAACCTGCCCCGCAAGCGGCCCCTGAAGGGCCAGAAGGGCGCGGTCTTCCAGCACATCGAGCGTGCAGGTTTCGGCAAGATGGGCGCGCATATGGGCAATATCAGCGGCTTTGCACGCGGCGTTGATCACAACCAGCAGGTCGTTCTCCAGCCGGGTCACCATCAGGTCGTCCAGAATACCACCCTGATCGTTGGTAAACTGCGTATAACGCTGCCGCCCGGACGCCAGACCGGCAAGATCGGCCGGCACCAGCCGCTCAAGAGCGAGGGCCGCATCGCGCACATCGCCCGAGCGTGCGCGCAGGCGTACCTGCCCCATATGCGAGACATCGAACAGCCCCGCCTGCGTGCGGGTGTGACGATGCTCCGCCATGATGCCATCAGCATATTGCAGGGGCATGGCATAGCCCGCGAACGGCACCATACGGGCACCCAGAGCGGTATGCAGGGAAAAAAGCGGGGTATGAAGAAGTGATTCGGAACTCATGCACACTGCCCTTGCGCGTTACGAAAAAGGCCATGCCTTCCTGCGCGGGGTGCGAAGGGGCCTGGACCGAAAACCGTCCGTTGCCCCTTCTGTGCCTTGTGCCTGAGATCGCTATCCCGTCGGCGGACGCCTCGGGGGCGTCTCTCTCCAGAAGTTTTAGTGCGCAGGGTCCTTTTGCCTGAGAGTTTCCGGGGCGGTTGCTCCTTCGGCGCCAGCTCGAAGCTGGGCTCTCCCTCTGCGCGGCGTGATTGGTGACATCATTTTAACGACAAGTCAATCACGCCCCGCAAGGCCGGAAGACTCAGGCTTTTCCTGCGGGAAGGTGCTGCGCGATATAGGGTGGCAGGTTAAAGGAACCGACATGGATTTCGGGTGTCCAGTACTGGGTTTTACCCACCAGACCCGCCGCCTGAGCGCGTGCGCGCACGCTCTGCACATCCTGCCCCGCAAGGCTGGCCTTGGAAGCGATGCCCAGCGTCATGAACCCACCCACATAAGTCGGCACCGCTGCGACATAAGCTGACACATGCGGGAAGAATTTCGCACGGCGCAGGCTGGTTTCGTGCAGTTCATCCGCCTGCATGAAAGGCACGCCACACTGGTTAACGATCAGCCCCTGCGCGCTGAGTACGCGGGCACACTGCTCATAGAAAGAATCGGTAAACAGGACTTCACCCACGCCGATGGGGTCGGTGCTGTCCACGATAATGACATCAAACGACGCATCGGGCGCACGGGCCACGTAGTCGATTCCATCGCCCACGATCACTTCGGCACGCGGGTTTGTCCAGGCATCCTGTGCGATGGAGGGCAGATGCTCCTTGGACAGTTCGATAACCGCACCGTCAATTTCCACCATCACGGCTTTTTCCACGCCGGGGTGTTCAAGCACGCGGCGCAGCACGCCACCATCGCCCGCACCGATAATCAGCACACGGCGCGGATCAGGGTGGCTGAACAGCGGCACATGGGTCAGCATTTCCTGATAAACGAACTCATCGCGCTCGGTAATCTGCACCACGCCATCGAGCAGCAGTACGCGTCCGTGAGAATCGCTTTCAAAAACAACGATATCCTGAAACGGACTGCGCACGCGCGCCAGTTCACGCACGACGCGGAAGCGCTGGCCCCAGTTGTCGTACAGGGTTTCCTCAATCCATGTTTCGCTCATGTGCGCCTCATCCGGTTGCATGGCGGCCACCCCCGGCACCTGTGTGCGGCGGGTTTTAGTGGCCATCAGAAAAACAGACAGAAAATAAACAAAAAAAACCGGCAGGACATGCCCCCTCACCCCTTTGGGGGCGGGTAAGGCATACCCTGCCGGTGTCAGGCATACGCCAGACTTATTTTTTCACCACGCGGCCGCGGCGTTCTTCATTGACTTCCAGACGCTTGGCCTGGAACAGCCGCTGCATGACCGGCACCGCAAGATGCGGGTCGCATGCGCCACACATGAAAATGTCCACAGCGGCAAAGTTGCGCTCGGGCCATGTGTGAATGGAAATGTGGCTTTCCGCCAGCACGACAACACCCGACACGCCGCCATTAGGCGTGAAATGGTGGAAGTGGCTGTGCAGGATGGTAGCCCCTGCCGTTACCGCGGCTTCGCACAGGGTCTGGTCGATCTTTGCCGGATCATCCAGATTTGTGGCGCCCCACAGATCAACAAGCAGGTGTGTACCTGCAAACTTTTCGCCGTTCTTTTCGACGAAGTAATCTTTGCGGTCTTCATCCCCTGATGAATCGGCAGCGGAAAATGTCTGGTTATTGCTCGGGTGTTCCGAGACCATCCCCAGTTGAGCAAGTGCGTTCATTGACGTACCCCCAAACCAGTAGACAGCCTGTTGGGCAAAAATTGCCCCCTTGGGCCAAGAGCGCGCTAACTAGGCGGTTATACCCCGCTTTGCAAGCACTAAATCAGGTCTGTAACCGTTTTTTCAAAAACCGTCAGACAGTGTCGCACGCTTGCCAACCCATGCACGCAGGCGGTTAAGGGTATCGGTATCGCCTGCGGCGGCGGCATCGTGCGCAAGGCGGCGGGCCAAGGCCACCTGATCGGATGTGAACGCACCTTGCGCGGGCAGGGCCCGGCTGGCCAGACGCCCCAGCACCAGCACAGCCTGCGCCCATTGGTGCTGTCCCTCGTACACACGCCCACGCAGGCGCAGCCCGTCATCCGATTCGTCGTTGGCCAGCAGGCGCAGTGCCTGTGCCGCCTGCCCCGATGCCTGCGCCATCAGCGCGTTATCGTACCGCAGGCGCTCAGGCAGATCGGCTGCGAAATCTGCTGGCACACCCAAGGAAAAACCCGATAGCGCAGCCCGCGCCAAAGCCTGCGCCGCCGCGTGCTCCTGCCCGGCCTCCAATGCCGCGCGGGCCAGAAGCTCCGCCCGGTCGGCCCGCGTGGCAGGGGTCGTGGACAAAAACTCCGCCTGCGCCAGAACCGGCACGGCCTGCGCGGGCCTACCGGCGTGCATGAGCGCCGCACCATATCCGGCCAGCAGCTTGGCGGTGGAGGCATCATATCCCAGCCAATGCCGCAAGGCCGCAACGCGGGCCAGCGCCTCATCCGTCGGAACATACCCCTCCGGCATGGGCGGTGCTGCCTGCCCGGAGGAACCCTGCGGCACAACGCCAAAAACCAGCCCGTACAGCACATCACACCAGACCGCACCCAGCCTGTCATGCGGCGTAGCCTCACCTGCCCGCACCCCGGACAGTACCGAGGCCGCAGCCCCCGCCCGCCCTGCCTGCACCAGCGCTCGGGCATAGCCCAGCCGCGCCGCCATGCCTGCCGCCCCGGCCGGAATGCGCTCCGGGGCCAGCAGGCGCTCATACGCCCGAACCGCCTCGGCCGGGCTGATCCGCTCCTGAGCAAGCTGGAGGGCGAGCTGCTCCACCCCGGCCCACACAGCAGACTGGCCAGTACCGGCACGCAGCCTGTCCAACAGGGCAAAGGCGGCATCCGTCTGGCCCTGCCGGACATCCAGCAGGGCGCGCGGCAGAGCCAGAGCGCTGTTATCCGGCGGGGCATCACGCAAGGCGGCGCGTAAGGTATCGAGCACTTCGGGCGCACCATAACGCGCCACATAAGCCGCCACACGCGGAAGAAGCCGGTCACGCACAGGGGCCGGGTACTGGCTCAGCCGGGCGTAAGACCGCGCTAGCAGAGTGGCCGTCTGGCCGCTGTCTGCCCCTGTTATCATCTCATACACGGCGCGCCACAGGGCCATGTCCGGGCCAAAGCGCAGATCCGCATCCGCCAGCGCACCCGCTTCGGACGGCACACCCGCCAAAAGCGCGGCACAGGCCCGCAATACCGTGACCGAATCCCGAGTATCGCCCCCGGCATGGGGGGTGGGCAATGTGGGGGCGGAACGCCCTGCCCCGGGAACACTCACACCATCCGGCACACCCCCAAGCGCTGAGGAAGACGGCAGATCACGCAGCAAAAGCCAGCTCTGCCGCACATCACCTGCGGCAAAGGCCGCCCGTGCAGCCGCCACACGCACCGGCCACGCAACCTGCACCGCCTTCTGCCCGGCCTCAGCCGAGTGCGTGCCATGCCGCCCGCCCGCATGGCCATGTGCGGGCCTGCCGGTTTTTGTAGCGTGCTTGCGGCTGCGCGTGCTGGCCTTGCCGGGGTCCGCCGCCCAGCCACTGGCTTTGAGGGCCGCCTGAGCCGCCTGCCACCGCCGCGCCAACTGGGCGGCGGGTTCATCGCGTAGGCCCAGCCATGCCCAGTCACGCCCCTGCGCAGCACCGCCATGAAGGGTTCCGGCACGCACCCCCGCCGTACTACCGGGCACAAGCCCAACGGGAAGCGGCACAGGGGCCGTGGACTCCACCACAGGGCCATACTCTGTCGCCCGCAGGCTTACCCGCGACGAATCCGCCATAACCGCCAGCCCCTGCCATGAGGGCCGCACGCGGTACCCCACCGCCACAGCCCCCTGCGGAACAGGCCCGGTCAAACGGGCTGACAGAGCCACAAAAACCGTACCCCCCGTAGCCGGGTCGGGCAGGGGCAGCACCGGGCCACGCCCTACCCCTGTAAACAGCACCGCACCAGGGAGCCGCAGCAGCCGTGGCCCGGTGGCCCCATCCGCTACCACTGGCCCGGCAGAATCCGGCCCCGACACCGCCGGACAGCCCCCACCCAGACAAACCCGCCAGCCCGTGCTGTCATGCACAAACCCCAGCGGAGGCTGTGCGCCTGTTGTTGCCTGATCCGCGCCCGGTGGAAGCACAGATGCCGCAGGCCATTTCAGCCGAATAACCGTGACGCCTTCGAGCGCCACCACCTGCATGGCGGCCCATGCGCCCGTCGCACCAGACACCGGGAGCGCCAGCGGGCGATCCACCACCAGCACCAGATCAGACCCGGAGCGAAAGGCCGCAAGTGCTGTCTGCGCATCGCCGGGCAGGATCAGCGTCCGGCCCGTATCCTGCACAACAACTGCTGGATGAAGAACAGGCGGCGGCGCAACAGGCGTATCCGCCCCGGCCAACGGTGTGGACAGCAAAGGGGGTGCCAGCACCACAGACGGCACGGGCGGCCGGGCTGCTGCTTTGGCCGGTTCCTCCTGCTCCTCCGGCCTGACAGGGGGCACCGCACGCGCCTGCTCGGCCTGAGGCGCTGGGGCCACCGTCTCATCAGGCGGTGATGTGGGCTGTGCGGCTTCCTCAACCCGAGAAGGCTGCCCCTCTACAGCCCCTCCTTCTTCAACCGCAGGATAGGACGGCGCTGGGGCCGGGGCGGCATCATCCGGGGCGGACAGGGGATCGGATACTGCGGGAGACCGATACTGAAGCCGCTGCAAGCCCGGCGACTGGAACATCCGCCCCTCGGCCTCCGGGGCTTCGCCCTGTGGTATGCTACCCGCAGCCTCTGTGCCGGACGGAGAGGCCGTAGGGCTTGGGGCAGCGGTGGCGCCTGTGTTCTGGGCATCCTGCAGGGCATCTTCGGAAAAAACGATCCCTGCATCATCATCCGCTGTTTCGGCCCGACCGGGCGGTGCAAGGCAGGCCAGCCAAAGCGCTGGGGCAAGCAGGCCGAAGCGCCCCGCCCGGAGCCACAGCGTGCGGGGCCGCACACCATATCCCCCCCTGCGTGCCATCCGTTTGCTCTTGCCACCTGTTTTCACGCTTTTTCGCACTCCTTTGCCCGCGCAGCATGCCCCTGCCATCGGATTGCCAGAAACACCATCCATTATAAAAAAGGTGTCCAAACCCGGCGGAGCCCACTACACTCCACCAACAGAACACGCCTGACAGGCCGGACTGTATTTAGCATCCTGTCGGGTTACGTGAAGGGTGCCAGCCGCACGGCCTGCTATCACAGCGCTGGTTTTACAGGTCGGCCGCACCCTGCTCCACAGACCGGATCAGATGATCTGGTGCAGGATAACGGGCAACCACTGCAACAGAAGGGAGACATTGTGTCCAATACGGAAAAACCACAATCCCTGCCGATATTCGGTGTAATTTTCGACATGGATGGTCTGCTGCTCGACAGCGAGACCCTGGCCATGGATGCACTGGTGGCGGCAGGCCACGAACTGGGCTACGACATGCCCTCCACTTTCTGTCGGCGCATGATTGGCGTTCCGGCAGATGGGTGCGAAAAACTCGTGCGCGAAACCTATGGGCATGATTTCCCGCTGCGTCGTTTCTTCGACCTACAGGAAAAGCACCTGCGCGATTTTGTCGATAACGACAAGCTCGTGCTCAAAAGTGGTGTAACCCCGCTGATAGCCCTGCTGGACGAGCTGCGCCTGCCACGCGCCATCGCCACATCCTCCAGCCGTATGCGCGCGCACCACCACCTTAAACTTGTCGGCCTTGACAGGCATTTTCCCGTCATTGTCACGCGCGACGATGTGGATAACGGCAAACCCCATCCCGAACCCTACCTGAAAGCCGCACACCTGCTGGGGATTGAGCCGCGCTTCTGTCTGGCGCTGGAAGATTCGCATTCCGGCGCACGGGCAGCCGTGGCGGCAGGCATGCGCGTCATTATCGTGCCTGACCTGCTTGAACCCACTGAAGACGTAAAGGAAAACGCACTGGCCATTGTCAACGAACTGACAGCCGTGCAACCCTATATCCGTATGGCTGCGGGCATGCCCATCGCCTGAACCTCTTGACCGGCATGCCGCGTGCGGCATGCCACCCCCGCCCGTATGGAGCATGAAACAGGCATGATTTTCCTGCACTCCGGTTTCAGAACCGCCAGCACATGGGTGTGGTCGCGGTTTCGGGCCAATACGGGCACGCTCAGCTATTACGAGGTGTTCAACGAACGTCTGGCCAGCCTAACACTCCAGACAGCGCTGGCGCTGAACGGGCGCATCTGGCATTCCAAACACCCGCCTGTAAAAAACTATTTTGAGGAATTCATCCCCCTTATCCAGAACGGTCAGGGGATTTTTCTCTACCAGCAGAGCATGTCATCAGAGTGGTTCATTCCACAAGGCGGCATGGATGGCACCTTGCGCCAGGAAGAATTCCTGTACTGCCAGCTTCTTGTAAAATATGCTGAACAGACAGGAAAAATTCCTGTTCTGTCCGCCACGCGCAGTCTGGGGCGGATACCGGCACTCAGCCGCGCCATACCCGGCACGCATGTGCTGATCTACCGCAACCTGTTCAAACAGTGGTGCTCGTTTACCGAACAGGGTGAAATCGGTAATCCGTATTTTCTCAAAACCATTGTCCAGCAGCTACAGGCGCAAAGCGCTCCGCCGGAATTTGCGGCCATTCTTGCCGAGTTTACACCCGCCTCCGCCAGCCCGCGCGATGAAAACCTGTTTGTCTGCTTCGTGCTGCTGCATCTGTATCTTTACAGCCGCGCACGCCCGGCCTGTGATCTGGTCATGGACATTGCCGCCATGGCCACCGATCCCGCCTGCACCGCAGCACTGGAACAGCAGTTTCTTGCCCGGCATGGGTTGAGCGTGGATCTGTCAGGGGCGACAGACGGCATGATGTTCTGTCAGATCGACCCTGCCGCCCATGACCGGCTGCACCATATTATTGATGAACGCGGGCGCGCACTGCTCAAAAGCGCTGAAACTGAACAGGGCCGGGCATTCGGGCTTAAAGCGCTGGAAGCGTTCCTGACAACCTACACCGCCTACACACGCGAGACCCTCACCACCGCCTGAAGGCCGGGAACAAAAGCCCGTGCGCCTTAACTCTGGCGGGCCAGTTCAGCCAGAACCGCCGGGGCGGGCATGTTTTCAAACCTGTCCAGCAACGCGGCAATGGCCGCCACCTGCGTTTCATGCGCTGGCAGGGCAGGCCCGGCCATGTCCTCACGCGCCAAAATAGCCCCGACAAGACCCTGATGGTCGCCCCGCCAGGTCGCGCACAGGCGCACCAGTGTTTCGGAGCGGGGGTCTGCGGGGGCAAAGCGCAGGGCACCGCGCTCATGCAGGATAAACCAACGTATCCAGCACGCAACCAGCAGATGTGCGCCCGCAACCTCCGCCCCGGCCTCAAGGTTGGCCCGCATGGGCCGCAGCACCCGCGCCACCAGCTTGGCCGAACCATTCCGCCCCACACGCTCAACCTTATGGGCAATGGAAGGGTTGCGAAAACGCCGCATCAGCTCAACAGCGTATTCATCCAGCTCGGCCTCGTCCAGCGCGACATCGGCCACCTGCTCCAGACGCATGAAGCGCGCGGCCAGCGCCCCCACGGCGCTATCAGAGGCAGCGGCGGCAACCGTATCCAGCCCCGCCAGCGCACCGGCATAGGCCAGCAGCATATGCGTGCCGTTGAGCATCTGGAGCTTGGCGCGTTCAAACACCCCGACATCAGGCACAAAGCGGGTGCCGCTATGGGCCTCCCACCGAGGGCGATCCCCCTCAAAGCGACCAATAACCCACTGAAACCACGGCTCGGCCGAAACGGGTGCAACATCAGACAGCCCGCCCAGCAGCCTGCGGGCATCATCCCGGTCGGTAGCGTTGGGGGTTGGCACGATACGATCCACCATACTGTCGGGGAACTGCACATGCACGCCAATCCACTCGGCCAGAGCATCGTTCCCACGCAGCGAGGCAAAGTCCATGACCGCCTGCCGTAAAGTCTGCCCGTTTTCACTCAGGTTATCGCAGCACAGGATAACAGGCGGCACACCGCCGCGCTTGCGCACCAGTGCAAGACCACGGGCCAGAATACCCAGTGCCGTGCGCGGACGCGGTGCTGTCAGGTCAGCCCGAATGGCCTCGGCCCGTGCATCCAGCCGCCCTTGTGCAGTCAGGTAATACCCGCTGGCGGTTACGGTCAGGGTCACGATACGGGTCTGGGGGTCTGCAATCCGTTCGGCCAGCGCCGCATCCTTGGCGCGGGCAAAAACGGTATCGGTAATCGATGCCATAACGGTTGCAGCGGTCTTGCGCGGCCCGCGTGTGAGCAGGGCATAAAGATTATCCTGCTGGCCCAGCGCCTGCGCCAGATCGGGCTTGCGCATGGTGGCCGAAACAATGCCCCAGCCCAGCCCTTCGCGCCCCATGGCGCCAATGGCGGCCTGAGTTGCTGCGACCTGATGCGCACGGTGAAAATTGCCACAGCCCAGATGTACGATACCGGGCCTGAGCTGCGCAGGATCAAACTCCGGCAGCAAGACCGTATCCTGAACGCGAGAAAGTGTTTGGCGGCAAAGCTGCATGGCGGTCTGCCTCCTTTTTGTTATGGCGGACAAAAGCGCACACCCGGAAAAACCGGGCATAGCCAGTCCCGGACAACGACGGTGTAAAGAGGGCACAGGTAAGGGTTCATGGAACAAAGAAGTCCATGACAAATTCACGCCCTATCACCGTTAATTCATCAAAATCGTGAATGAATAGACCGGACAAGTCAAGGAAAAAATTCACCACACACAGGAAAGGACACCGCATATACCTACCGCGATAGTCCCATAATTATCATTCAGTGTGATTTTTTTATTTCATTTTTATTGAATGTCGGTGGTTATTAAATAAAAAAATAAAACCGATAAATATTAATGCCCTACCCTATACCAGAACACCCGCCCCGTTCAGTGCAGGGACTGACCGTTGATTTCATTCAGCCGGGACAGATCCCGCAAAGCGGGCTCAGGCCGCCCGAACAGATAGCCCTGCGCGTAGGTGCAGCCATCTTCCTGCACGCGCTGGCGCTGCTGAACTGTTTCCACCCCTTCCGCCACGGTGGCAACGCGCAGGGTTACACCCAACTGCGCCAGAGCGCGCACAATGGCCGCGCAGTCCGAGCGCCTGTCGCCATCCTGCACGAAGGAGCCATCAATCTTGATCCGATCAAACGGAAAAGCCCGCAAATGCGCCAAAGAGGAAAAGCCTGTGCCAAAATCATCCAGACTGATGCCCACACCCATATCGCGCAGGGCCTGCAGGTCACGCAGGGCCTCGTTGCCGCCAGACATCAGCGCGGTTTCAGTGACTTCCACACTCAAGCGTTCGGCGGGTAACCCGCTAGCCGCCAGCGCCATAGCCACCACGCCGGGCAGACGCCCCTGCCCCACGCTGGAGGCTGAAACATTCACGGCCACACTCGCCCCGTCAGACCATGCGGCGGCATCCCGGCAGGCGGCATGCAGCACGAATGAGTCCAGATCATAGACCAGCCCTGCTTCTTCCGCGACCGGAATAAAATCCTTAGGCGGAATCCACCCGCGCGAGGCATCATACCAACGCATCAAAGCTTCACGCGAGACCACCTGCCCGGAGGTAAGATCAACAATTGGCTGGTAAAATACAAACATATCGCGCGAATGCACAAACGCATCGCGCAGCATGCGCTCAAGCCGAGAGCGCATGAGCACGCTCTCTTCCATCTGGGGCAGAAAAATCCGCGCCATGTTCTTGCCTCCCGCCTTGGCCGCGTAGAGCGCCATATCCGCGCGAGACAACAACAGGCTGGACTGTGTGCCATGCTCGGGCGAAAACGCAATGCCGATCGAAGCCCCCATCTGATGCTGATGCCCTGTGGGCAGCACAAAAGGATACTCGAACGCATCAATAATGCGACCAGCCAGAAGCCCCACCTGCTCGATCGAGGCGTTCTGGACGATCACGGCAAATTCATCACCCCCCAGGCGGGCCAGAAACACCCCGGCCTTACGGCAGAGGGCACCCAGCACCTCGGCCACATGCGTGAGCATGAGATCGCCCGTGGCATGGCCATATGTGTCATTAACAATCTTGAACCCGTCAAGATCAATAAACATCATAGCCGTTTCAAGGCTTTTTTCATCGGAGCCAGCGCTTTCCAGAACGCTTTCCAGCTTTTCCATGAACGCGGCACGATTATGCAGCCCTGTCAGGATGTCGTAATTAGCCAGCCGAAAAACATGTTCCTCTGCCCGCACCTGTGCCGTCACCAAAGACCACGTAAGCATCGGGCCATAATCGACTCCATTGGGGCCGAACACGCGCGATACTGACAGATCCAGAATTTCCGGGCCAAGATGAATCCGCGCACGGTGCGGCGGCATGGCGGCATCCATCAACAGGGTGCGCTGCTCGGCGGGCGCTTTATGAAAAACATCGACATTCACACCAAGCAGGCTATCCACCGCAACGGGCAGCAGATCGCTTATCTGTTCAAGAATTTTTCGCGATGCTTCATTATAATAGGAAATACAGAGTGTTTTCGGATCAAGCAGCATGACCCCGACAGGAATCTGGTCGAGCATCCGCATAAGCTGACTGTGCGACATAGCGACTGTCTGCACATAACCTTCCTGCCCAGATAGAGCAGAAAAAGCGCACCCCTGCTGTTGCGAGGCCAGAGACTCTGTTTTCATACGCCTTGATGCCTTAAACCGTTCACGCCCGGTTTCGCAACCGTAACAGAAACGGTGTGGCACCGGCTACCCGATGTTAGCGCACTTTATTACGCGCATGAACCCGGTTTCGTATATTTTTCATGAAACTCCTGTCATGTTGGGTGGCTCTGCCAAGGAGGCAACCCCTTGCACACGATCAGGCGCGGTGCGGCGACAGCACAATAACCGCCGCCCCTACCAGACACAGCGCCGCCCCCACCATGTCCCATCTATCAGGGCGCACCCCTTCAACCATCCACATCCACAGGCAGGACACCGCCACATAAATACCGCCATACGCGGCAAAAGCCCGGCCTGCCGCGTCCACCTGCACCAGTGTCAGCAGGCTGGCAAAAGCCACCAGCGACAACCCGCCCGGCACCAGCCACAACGGCGTACGGCCCAGACGCAACCATGCCCAGAAGCTGAAACAGCCCGCAATTTCACAAAACGCCGCAGCGACATAAATCAGAACCATGCTCATGGGTTGGCACTATAGCCCCGGCGCACAGCGTCAGGACAAGCAAATTCCTCCCGCCTGCCTCCGCACAACACTCAGCCTGCTGGCCTTTGGGGATCGTGGTTCAGGAACTCCGTATTCTGCACCCGCAGGGCATCGAGGTCAGCGCCGGTGGGGTAAAGCCCGCTGGCCAGCGTGAGCTGCGGCCAGAGGATACCATGCGCCTCCATAATCCGGCTTTTGAGCCAGGCCCATGTGGCTTTCTGGGTCGCCCCCCATGTCAGCAGATCGAGCGTGTCGGTATCGGCCAGGCCGGTATAGCTCCAGCCCAGCAGGCAATGCCCCCCGGCACTGCCCGGCGTGGGGTCGCCATAGGCGTGGTTGTCGGGCTCCAGCACGCAGGCCCCATTGGTGGCCTCGATCTGGTTCATGTCCGACTGTGCAAGCTGCACACCCAGATAAACCGCCCCCATACCCGCCATGACAAGAGCCAGCGCGTTGCGATCCTGCGGGGCCGCACTCCCCCAGAGCGGGAAATAGTCGCCGCTTTCAAGCTGCACGCCTATGCGCGCGGCATAGGCCAGCACATCCACCTCCACCCCGCCCTGATCCGTTGCGGGCTGGCCGGGCCTGTAGCCGGTACTTTCCGCGTAAAAGCGGATGGCGTCATCCGTATCCGCCCGCACCTGCCAGCCGCCCAGAGCCGCCACGGCCCGCATATGGTTCAGCAGGCCCGCCGCCGTGCAATCACCCAGAGTGTCATTGCCGAACAACAGGGCGCCGGGGTCTATACCAGAGCGATCCAGCACCGCCGGAGCGCGCCGGGCCATCATCCGCAGGCCCGTAAGGGATGGCTGGCGCGGCAGAACCTTTGCGGGCAGGCACCCGAGGGCACGGCCAATCATAGGCCCCGCACCCGACCGAACAGGGGGCAGACCCACAGCCCCGGCACGATACTCCCCATGGAGAACACGGCGACCGCTCGCATTAACGGACACCCAGAACAGCGAGAGCCCGCACCTCAGTCATGCCTGTGGCGGGCACGGGGGCACCTGCCAGCACCATGGCGCGCGTAACCCGCATGTGGCTTGCAGCAGGCGCTTTCGCATCCGCAACGCCCAATAGCGCCTTGAACACGCTGATAAGCGTAGCCAGTGCGCCGTATACTGTTTTGGCATTGGACAGGGCAGGCGCGGTCAACGCCGCGCCAGAACCGGCAATCGCACTCTCAATAGCGGCGGACAGCGTGTCGAGATCAGACAGGATGCTGTCCACGCGGGTTTTCCAGCTTGCATCGTTGTAGCTGATGGTCAGCGTTGAACCGGCCGCACTGGAGAACGCGGACAGTGCGCCGGACAGAGCCGTTTCCGCCGCTGTGATAGCCAGCGCATACGGGGCCATAACCGGCAAGGTGGACAGAAAGCTGGTGACAGTCGTAGCGGCATTCAGCCCGGCCTGCCCGTAGTTTTTCACTTTGGCCACATCCAGCGTAATCGTGGTCACGCCATGGGTCGTGGTTACGGTGCAGGCGGCCAGCAAGCCCAGACCCGCAAGGCCGGAAGAACGCAGCAGCGCACGGCGGGAGAGTCTTTTCATTTCGGGGTATCCTTGGACAGAGCGGCGGCTGACGCGGTGACAACGGGCGATACGACCGCGCTGGAAGATGCGGTGCCAGTCCGCAATGTGGCCGCCGCGTTGGCGGCATATTTCCAGTTCAGGGCAAGGAAGTTCAGAGCGCGATACAGCAGCCAGAGCTTGCCAGACGGGTTGGCGGGCAGCGGGATCTGCGTTGCCGCAAGCCCGGCCCCGGCAAACACGGCACAAGCGATGGCCGCCCACCCGGCATAGGGCTGCGGCAGGGCCAGCAGGAGGGCTAAGGGCGAAAGCCCGCTGACAACAGCCGTGGTTGTCTGCGCAGCGGCGTTGGAGGTGGGGTTTGGCGTATCAGCCATAAGGTTATCCTTCTCCAGAAGGCCCCACGCGGTAAAACGCATGGTGGCCAATCGTGCAGCGATAAAGGCGGGAAGCAGCCCATGCAGGCGTGTGCGCAAGGCGCGTGTCATAATAGCTGTCTGCCCCGCTGGTGATGTCGATCAGGGAGCCGCCCACAAGCTTTGCCGCCAGCGCAAGGGCGATCTGGAATTGCGGGTCGGCCCCGGTTACAGCCAGAAGCAGGGCGCGGTTGGGGTCGCCCATGTTCCAGCAGGAGAACTGCCACGGGTGCAGGAACACGCTGCAAATGTCGCGCCCCCACCATGCGGGCCGGGCCAGACGGTTCCGGGCGGCGCACAGGACAGCCTGCATGCCCACCGCCCCCTCGCCCCGCGCCTCGCCCCATGCGGTGCGGGCCGCGACCTGTAGCGGGTCAGTGAGCAGAGAGGTTTGCGGCATCGCCCGGCCCTCCCTGCACTACATCCCACGGCTCGCGCAGGTGCAGCCAATGCACCCAGATGGTGCTGGCCACCTCCTGATCCGACAGGAGGGTTGACCCTACCGCCGCCCCAACCGTGCAGAGAAGCCCAATAACCACCGCCAGTTTTCGCCAGCGGCGCAGGCTGTCCTCGGCCAGTTCGTTCTGGCGTTTCTGTGCGCCGGTATGTTCGGCCAACTGCTGGGTAAGGGCCGTGAGGGTGTTGCGGGTATCCGCCGCCTCCGCTGCGCGGTTGCGCTCACGCTCCTGCCCCTGCGCCTCAATCGAGATCAGGCGCTCCATCAGCGCGGACTGGCCGGATTTGAGCGTATCCACGTCATCCTCCAGCCCATCAAGGCGGCGGGCGTGGCTATCCACAATCACGCGCAGGTCATCCTCAGCCGCGCAGGTTCCTGCGCACTGTGTTTCACTCATTGCTTCATCCGGGCATAAAAAAACCGCCCTCAGGCGGCGGTCAGGGCGGCCTGTGGCCACGGTCAGGAGGCTGGCGCACTTGGCAGCGCCGTGCTGGTGGTATCCGTACCATCGGCAATGGCCATGAGCGCCTTGAGATACGTCACCCACGCATCCGGCGTTGCCTCGTTCAGAATACCGTAATTGTTATAGACAGTCGTTCGGGCGGTAGAGAGTGCAGCGGTCGCCTGTGCCGCCAGTGTCAATGCTGGCGGTGTATATGTGGAAACCGCACCATCCACGACAATCTGGTTGACCAGTTTTCTCGCAGCCCATTCATCGGACGTAAGCGCGATCATGTCAGCGGCAACCGGAAGCCATGAGGGTGCGACAGAGAATATCGACACATCAACCCATCCGACAACCGGATAGCCGCCTAGCGTTTCTGTGGTGCTGGAATATGCGTAATAGCGTGACGGATAATCCGCTTCCCACCAAGGAGCGGTGGCTGTATCCGATACTGAGGCCTGTGTATCTGTAGATTCTGTTGTCATGATGCTTCTCCGATTACTGTAATATCAACAGGAATCCTGGTGGTTTCGTCACCAGCACCAGTGGAGTTTTGCCATTGTAAAGTCAGCACAAATCCTGATGATGTTTTTGTGTCTACGACGTACCCCACAGTATGAGATGATGAAGACGAGGATACGGCCGCCTTTGAAGGAGCAATATTAACCGTATAGGTGGTGTTAGTAAAAGATATAGGCAATGATATTTGAGTGCCATTGTTTGCACTGATCGTGAAACTCTGAGTTAATATATTGCCAATTTTACTATAATACCCACCCGCGATTGTTCCCGATGTCGGAAGGTCGGATGTAACCGCCATCGTGCCTGCTGATGACAACATGCGGCCAGATTTGGGAAAAGTGTAACGCACGTCCAGACCATAGCCCGCAATCTGGATTGTTGCGCCCTGATCCTGTCCTACATTTTCCCACGAGAAAATCGACGTCGTAACGTCCCGCCCGGTAATGCGGCTCGTTAGGTATCCGCCCCAGTTATTAACAACACCATTTGCCGTGCTGGTGGTGACGGACACCGCGGCCCAGTTGACGGCAGTGTATGAGCCAGTGGTCGTATCACCACCCCGATTAAGCTTTGCGCTGGTTAGAGCGCTTTCAGCCGCTTCTGCCCTTTCAGTCTCATTATTAATGTTTGTTTGAAGGGTATTTTCAGCAGTCTTTGCTCTTGCCGCCTCATTATTAATATTTGTTTGCAGCGTTGTATCGGCGTTAGACCGCAGCTTTGCTTCGGCAGAGACTGCGCTCGTAACGTCCGTCAGATAGGCAACCTGATTCCCCCCGAACAGCATGACTGTAGCCCCGGAACTCAGCAATCGGAAATCAACGTCTGCACGCTGTCCGTATCCCTGAACCTGTAGCCTGCCCCCCACGTACGAACCCACGACCTCAATGGGGTAGAGATAGGCTCCGACTGGCCCGTTCGGTCCTGTTGTTCCGCGCCCGAGTATCTGCCCCCCGGCAGAACCGCCCCAGCAGAGTTGCCCCGTTGCCGTGCCGCCGTGGAACGTTTCGGATATGATGTCGCCATTCGTAACCATCTGCGTTCCGCTCAGGTTATTACCGCCCGACAGTTGGGCAAGGCCATCAAACAGGCTTTTCCAGTTTGCGCCGGTAGCACCGGGCACTGTGGTGTTGGCCTCTGCGGTAGAAACCCAAAATGTACCAGCAGTCGATCCCGATACGACAGCCCCCGCAGGATACCCGCCAATGCCAGCGGCAAAGGCTGCATCAAACGGGCCAAGATAGCCCGCCTGCAATACCTGCACAGCGCTGGAAAGCAGGTTAAGGAAGCCGTTCATGTCCGCCCCGCGCGGCGGCTCACCCCCGGCGGCACGGGCAATAAAGGTCTCGGGCGGGAAAGCCAGCGCGATGGAGGCTGTGCCATCCCCCGCCGTGCCCTGCGTTGCGGGAATGGTTACGATATTACCCGTGGCTGCCGACGCGCCAATAAGCGTGCCGAAAAGCCTGCGGTTATCAGTGCTTTTCATCAGGAACCTGCCTCGATGGAGTAGGAGACGCCAACGCCTGCCGGGCGTGGCAGCACGCCGCTGTTCTGGATGATGCTCACCTGCACATCGGTCGGCACAAACCTGAAAACATAGGTCATGGTCATGTCGCCATTGTCTTTTATGTAAGCATCGCCCTGCCCGGAAAAAAGCGTGGTCAGGATTGTGTTTATTGAAAGAACCGATCCATCCGAAATATTGGCCAGCGCCTTGGCATAGATAAGCTGGCGGTAGCCATCATCAGACAGGCGGTCATTGCTGGTGGCGTCCGCGCCACTATACCAGGGGGCTTGGTTAAAGCCTTCTTCCGTCAGGTCGTTTGCTTCGCGCCAGCCCAGATAATCGACTGATTCAATACTCAGAACCCGCGAAACCCCGACAATGCGCCCCCACACATCCAGCCCGTAACCCTGCGCGGTTTTTACATTCCACACCAGATCGTACCACTGATCTATCAGGGTGGCCGGGTCGAGTGCCTGATTCCATGCATCGATAATGCCGCACAGAGCCGGGCTGTTTGCATATTGCGAAAGGATGGTTTGCTGGATGTTGTCCATCAGGCCACCGTAACGGCTATGGAGGCGGTATCGAGCGTGGGGATCTGGTTGATATTGAGTGCGGCGGTCAACCCGGTGGGCGAGGCCGCCGTGCCAACCGTAATTTCCATGATCTTGGCCCATGCGCCCAGTGCTGCCACCGCTGCGTAATAGGCGCTGGCATAGACCGTACCACCGATAATCCCAGCATCCCCACCATCTTCCTCAAAAGCGGCGAGGATGACTGCCTGAATCTGTGTGGCTGCGGTGGACGGAACAGCCGCGCTATCCTTGATTTTAACCGTGAAATACAGGGGGGTATCGGCGGCACGGGTAAAAGATACGGCATAGGTTGGGGGTGTCTGATAATGGCTGTTCGGGTCTGTGACCGTCACCGTAGTGGTGCCGGTATAGCCGCAGCCGGGAGCCTTTTTGCTCAGGATGGCCAGCGCCACATCCTGATCCGTACCGCCATTGACGCACACATACAGGCTATGGGCCGCAAGGCTGATACCGCCCGTTGTCACGGCGGCGGCGGTGCTGTTATCCACCACATAGGCCGCTGTAACACCGTCTACCGCACTCACGGCCCCGGCAATGGCGTCAAGTGAGCCCACGCTGTTTCCTGCTACGGACGCCTCGCGCCGGGCCTCGAATGCGGCCCGGCCTTCCTCATCCGTGCCGGTTACACCAGCAGCCGGGTTGGATACGGCGGTAAGGCCGGTCACAGACTGGTAGAGGCTGATGCTATTGGCCGCGCACTCTATGGCGCCCGGCGTAGTGCAGGAGAATGACCCCGTGCCCGTGCCGGTTGCATCCAGCGTAATGGCTCCATCTGCCGCGTAATAGTGCCCGCCCGCATCCTGCACCAGCGTGCCAGAAGGCACAACAACGCCCACCGCCCCCGTACAGACAACGTTCACAACCGTAGCCGTTGCCCCCTTGCGGCTCATGAAATAGATATTGCCAATGGCGTCCTGCAGGCGTCCGAAGGCGCGTTCGGGATCAACACCATTGAGGATGGCAAGGAACTGATCGTACGCATCGCCCAGTGCCGCCGTAAAGGACGTGGCAAGCTGGCCCTGCGGGGTGGAGAGATCGGTATTGAGGTTGCCGCCCATGGCCGCGTTGAGGTCGGCCAGAGCGCCTGCCAGAATATCGCTCTCTGCCGGGGCCACAAAGCCTGTATCCGTGAAAGAGGGTGGCGGAACCGAGGTGGTTCCCATGCTGCTAGAATCCGGCACTCTGTGTTGTTCCATCCGTTGTGGTGATAAGAATGGCCCCTGAAAGCCTGCGATCCACCCCAAGGGCGGTAATGATGCACCGGGCGGTAGCGACACCGGGCACGGCCTGCGCTACGGCCTGCGCCTGTGCGCGAAAAACCGATGCGGATTGCGCAACCCCCAGAATATTCTGCCGGTATGGCAAACCCGTGCCGGTATTGTACCAGCACTCCCCCGCAAAGACCCGGACAGCACAGGACACATCCTGCGTGACAGCGTAAGACGCTGTCGCAAGAGCGAGATTGCCGCCGGAATCCAGCACCAGATCCCATGTGGATCTGTCCAGAAGCAGCGTTGACATGATATGGATTTTCTCCAGAACACTTCAGGCTTTATATTTTTTTAGACTGGAACGCCCGTTTTACCACCACCGGGCATAACGCCAGTATGGGTGTGGGTTTGCAGGCTGATATCGCCTGCCTGCACATCGCCCGTAGCCGAGAGCGCGCCCTTTACTGTTACATCGCAGTCAATGACACAGGCGGCGGCATCAACAATGAAACGGCCAGTGGTGCTGACATGCACATCTCCCCCCACCCAGCCGATATACTCCGTGGGGGCGGCGTTCAGCAGGCCACCAAGATAAAGCGCATCGGCCATATCATGCTGGCGGAAAGAGCCTGGGGCCGCCGCATCACGCGTGGCCTTGAGCGTGGAAATATCGCGCCCGCAGACAATAATCAGTCCGATATCCCCTACCGCCGGGTCGCACAGGAAGGCCCGCGCACCGCCTTGCAGGCGAATATAGGGTATATTGTAAAGAATCCCGTGCGGCACCGTGCGGCCCACACCATCCTGCTGGTGTACCATGGGCTGCACATCCACAAACCCCACGGGGTTCAGCCCTGCGCCGCGCACCGCCACAACGCGGGCAGGCAGGTTTGTACCCATCATGGATAAAAGCCGCCGGATAACGGCATTCATGGCGTTGAAATCGCTCGCGCTGTCTTCAGGCCGCTGCGTGCCGATAAGCCTATTGTGCAAAGCCCTGCCCGGCAAGGTCTGGCCTTGCCGCCTCTATCATTGTGAACCACGGCCCCTGTGCGCGCCCGCTTTGCAGGCTATGCCGCACGCCCTGCACCACCCACAGACCTGTTGCCGGCAGAGTAACCCCGCGCACGGATGACCCCGCGCTTTGCAGGCTGATCGTATCGCGAAAACCAATGCCCGGATGAAACAGCATCCGCAGCGCCACCCCGTACTGGCTATAGGCGGGATAGCCGATCAGCCCCGTGGCGGCGGAAACCGGCACGGCGGTGGCATGGGCTGCTTCCATGGAAAAAGGCCAGACCGACAAACGCCCCATGCCGATATGGTAGCTTACCCCTCCGGCACGTGCGCAGGCATCGATCTGTTCGGTGGCGGCTCCTTTGTAATACACGCCCCCCCGCAGCACGCCCTGCACGCCATTACTGACAAACCCTAGCCCCGCCTTGGCCGCGATGGCTGCCATAATGGTGGCCACGGAAACATCACGCGCGAAGGATGTCGGGCTGATGGGCTGGGCCGCAGGCAGGGCGATGGAGTGCGCCTGCACCACAAACACGGCCTCGGGCGCGGTATCGTATTCCACGAACGCCTCGACAATCCCGCCTGAAAAAATGACTGGCCGGGTAGCCTGCGCCCCTCCGGCCATAACGGTGACACTGTTCCGCCCCTGCGCCACCACCCCCGCCTGCGCGGCGGAAAGCCGGTTGACCAGTGTGGGGGGCATGCCTTCTATCCGCAGGGTACACACCATGCCGGTTTCCAGCCCGGTGCTAAGGATCTGGCACTCTACGCGGTAGTCGCTCAGGGTAACGGTTTCGGCCCCCGCACCGACCGCCACCCCCTGCGTGGGATCGGGAGCAAAGGTAAAAGCCACGTCAATCCGCCGGGCCGCCAGCGGGGTGTTCTGGCCTGATGTATCAGGCATTGCGTCCCTCCTCGTAAACAAGCACGAACCGCCCGCCCAGCCCGGTGTAATCGGGGTCGGCTGTTCCCTCGGTATCGACAAAGGCAAAATCGCCGGGCAGGCCGTAATAGGCCTTGCGGGCCAGCCAGCTCCGGTTCTGGCACAGCACCCCGGACAGACAGGCCACGCCATCGCACCAGAATGCGGCAAACAGCCCGGTACTGCGCTGCTGCACCTCAAGGCGGATGACATGGCCCGACAGCGGCACGCTCAGGCTCTGATACGCCACCGCGTTGAGCGGAATGGACACCACCGCCATCAGCGCAAACCCGCCGGATCAAGGGTAGAGGCCGCAGCCTGAACCGCACCGCCAGACTGCATGGCCTGCCCTGCGGGCGAGGCCGTGCCGGGGCTTGTGGTGGTATCAAGCCTGATTTCCTGCAAGAGAATGCCCGCCCAGAGCAGGGTCACGCCATGCTGTGCCTCGCGCCGCAAGCTGTAACCCTGCACGTTTACGTTGGTATAGGTGACTTCAGGCGTAACCACGCAATACAGGTTCAGATCATCGACCAGCGCTTCAAGCGTTTGCAGAAAACCCCGGCGCATCAACATATCGGCTGAAGGGCCAACCAGCCCTGTAGCCGCCAGCAGGCTTTCCAGCACACCGCTCCCGCCTGCCGCTGCCCCCAGAACCGGGCCGGACCCATCGCACAGCATTTCCACTCTGTACTGACCGGGCTGGCGCACCTTGTTGTAGGATAGAAAAGCCCCCTGCTCCTGCGGGGCATCGGACACATAGCTATAGGCCTGCACATCCAGCGAGCGCACCCGCCCCGATGTCAGAACGGGCTGGTTATCAGCCGTAAAAATACCCCACTGGGTATCCGCCAGCATAATACGTGTATCATCCAGCATGGAGGCCAGCGCTGTAGAGGCCGAAGCCGCAACGCCTGCCGCACCGGACTGCCCCAGCAGGGCAGGAACCCCAACCGCCACGGGAATATTCCACACGGCGGGCAGGGGCACCAGATTCATCGCCATCGCCACATACTTTCATCAATCAGAAAAACAGGGGCAGGCCGTTAGCGCATACCCATATTGGCGTGCCGGGCCTGCGCCTTAAGGCCAGAGACCCCGCGCGCCTCAGCCCCGGTGCGGATGGAAAACGCATCGTTGTCCATCCGCGTTTTCGCCAGAACCTCACGGCTGGCGGTGGAGCCGGGCGATGTGTCCGTGGCTGTCGGCCCCGGCACGGTGCGGGCCATAGCGGCCTGCACCGCCGCGTGCATGCCACGGGCATAAGCACCCGCTGCATGAGGCACTGAAGGCAAAAGGCCAGATGGCTCCGGCGTTCCGGCCTGTGGCCAGTGCGCGGTGCGTGCGGGAAACGGTGCGGACTGGGCTGGGCTGACCCCATGCCCGCCTACGGCCCCACCCGCCCACACAGTACGCATGCGTGACAGCGCCTCGCCGGGCAGAATGGCGCGCAGCATGGCCTGTGCGAAGGTCTCCGGGTTCTTAGCCTGTTCGGCTTCAGGTTCAGCCAGTTGTTCCTGCGTGATCCGCCCGGCCCCTGTGCTGCTGCTGCCTGTCTGGCCTGCCGCGCCTTGGGGGGCAGGCAAGCCGGGCCGGAACGAAACCCCACCCCACGAAACCTGATGATGCCCCGAAGCACCGCCCCACGGAGCAACCGGCCCGCCAACCGAATGGGTACGCCCCCGCCGGGCGGATACGCCCCCCGCCCCGCCCGCAGCCCCCTCAAACACGTGACCGGACAGGCCGGAAAGGCGGGACAGGCCGCCCGGCCGCTCTGTAGGCCGATCACCCCTCAGACCGGGGGCAACACCCCGCCGCCCACCCCCTCGCCGCATCCTGTGCTCTGGCCCGCTCTCATGGGCCAGCCCGCGCCCGCGTGTGGCGGCCATACCGCTCGCCACACGCGGACGCGGCAAAAACGGGAAGGCCGGGCGGGCCTCTGACACTGGCTCTTGCTCTGACTTTAGCTTGGGCTTTGGCTTGGGTTTTGTTTTTGGCTCTGACTTTCGCTCTACCTCTGGCTCGGGGCGCAGGCTTTCTCCCCCCATCCGGTAAAGAGCCTGACGCACCGTAGCCCCCGATATACCTACCCCCGCCACACCGGCAGAGAGAGAGCCGGAAGCCCCCTCCCTCCCTCCGCGCATAGCCCGCAGGATACGCTGGAAAACATCCAGCAAGTGCCATGCAAGTGCTGCATGCTCCCATGCGCTGTCTGGCCGGGGGCTACCCGGCAAGCCGTTATCCGCCATCGCCATTGCTTACCGGTTCCATCGCCTGATCAGCGCCATTTCAAGAAGCATCTCAAAATCCTCGCTGTCGTAAAGGGTTTGCAGGTCATGCAGGCTTGCCAGCCCTTCTGAAACAACCAGCGCCAGTCTTTCGCTTACATTCACGCACCGGGCGGCGGGCTGTCCCTCTCCCCGCCCGGATAACCGGGAAGGGAGAACAACAGGCCGACGCCCCTGAAAAAATCCACGTGCAGGGCAAAAGCTTCCTTCTGGAGCCAGCCTACGGTCGGAATTTCCTCAATATCGCTTTCATGCAAAGGACGGCGCAGAGCCGGGTTGGCCGGATCAGGCTGCACGCTGACACAGCGCATCAGCCGCTCCAGCAGGCTGTCCATCCGCTCTGGCTCCATCGCGCCGAACAGGCCAATGCCTGCCGCCGCCAGCCCGGCCAGCCCATCCTGCGGGGTAATATCCGCAAGCTCCATGCCACATTGTAAGGCAGCCTGGAGGCAATGCCGCCCCCAGCGATCCGCCTCGAAAGCGGACATACGGGTTATGATAAAGCGCTTGTTATAATCAGCGCCTTCCATAGGCACGCTCAGCGTGACTTCCCGCACCGCCATCACACACCCGCAGGCCAGACGGACTGCCAGCGAATGGCGAAACTGCGCGGATGCAGCACCCGCCCCGCAGAGGGCACGACCGCCATAGAGCGCAACACGCCATTGGTCATGGTATAGCGCCGCCCCGTGCCGGTGAGTGTCAGCTCACCCCCAAGCCGGAACAGCGCACGCGCCGTCTGCTGTGCGGCCATAATAGCCTCGAACACCACAACACTTTCGCTGCCCGCCGAAAAATGGATGGTCTGATCAACCGGCGCAGGCGTCCAGCCCGTATTCAGGTAGCCATCCACCGACATTTCGGTTTCAGCGCAGTTCAGCTCCGCCGTTTCCCATGCCTGATCGGCGGCAAAGTTCTGAAGCGTGATAGGCGCATTGTACAGCCCCGCCACGGTAATGGTAAAAACGGCATTGGCCGCCGTAATATCGTACGCCATGCTTACTGCACCTCGACACTGCTGAGCTGAATGGCCTGCACGCTCTGCCCATCGGCGTACCACAGCCGCGCGGGCGGCGTTGTGCGCGCCACACGGTAAGAGGCCGCCGCCGTGGACACACCGGGCTGGAAATACCACCCCTGTGCGCCCACCGCATCCGCCGCTGCGGCAATACCCGCCGCGTTGGCGATCTGCTGTTTCTGCGCGGTTGTCAGGCTGACACCGGGCTGGATGGCCCCAAAGGCCAGCGCACTGCTGATGGTGTCCTGCACGGCGGCTTTCACAAGGGTATCGCCCTCCGTGTTATAGGGAATCTGCCCGGTATTGAGCAGCAGGGTCACCAGAGCCTGTGTCAGGCTGGCGTTCAGCCAGATCTGATTGACAAAACTATCCGCCCAGGCAAACCGGCCTGATACGCTGCCCGGCCGCATAAACGAAAACAGGCTGCCGCCACTGGCGTAACTACCATAAAAATTATAGCCGTTTGCAATCAGGGTTGCGGCACTCGCCCCATCCGTAACGCCCGGCGTCACCAGCCCCGAGGCATCCTGAATGAAGGCCAGAGTCTGCCGCCCGGCACGGGTGCCAAAAGACAGCGAGGCCATCCACCCCAGACACAGCGCCGCACTGGCCGCATCGCCATACACAGCCGACACCCCTTCAAGGGCTTGCTGCGACAGCCAGACACCAAAGGCTGTTGCACTGCCCTGTGTTACCGCCTGCGGGTCTGTATCCCAGATAACCGCCCACAGGGTGCTGCCCTGCGCCCCCGCCCATGTGGCGAGCGCCTTTTTTTCCTCCAGAGCGGGTTCAAAAGCCGGAGCAAAGCCACTCCAGACCCCGCTGGCATGGCGCAGCGTGTCCATGCGCGTGGCGGGCGTATCGGTGCTGGCCGCCTGCAGCGTAATGGTGGGGGCCTGTGTGTAGCCCGTGCCGCCATCAGTCAGGGTGATACCCGTCACCACTCCGCCTGTAACCGTAACACTCGCTGTAGCACCGGTGCCGCCACCGCCTGAAAAACTGACGGTGGGCGGGGTTTCATAACCGCTGCCGCCCTGTTCAAGCGTAATGGCCGAAACCGCCCCGCCCGTCACACTCGCCGTGGCCGCAGCCCCGGACGCCGCAGGGGCATAGCCGCCAAACAGCAGGCTGGCGGGAGTTAGAACAGCGGTATCGTACCCGGCGAAGTAAACCTGCGCCATGGTATATTCGCTCGAAGTCGTGCCAAACGCCGTGCCGACATCCGCCGCGCTGCCATAGGCCCGCACGGTGCCTGCGGGTATGATGGCGGTCTGCTGGGTCAGCACCAGCCCGGTCAGCCCGTCCAGTCCGCCGCTGGCCACCAGTACACCCGGCGTTACCTGCACAATTGAAGAAATGGGAATGCCTGCCATGGTTTTACTCCTCTGGCGGGTAGGCTGCATCGGTTCCGATTGTCAGAACCGGCAGGGTTGTTGCAAAATCCTGTGGAATGCTCTGGGTAAATGTCACCTGTGCCAGCAGGCTTATTTCCCAGCAGTTTTCGTACTGATGTTCGGCGGTGGTAAAACTGCTCTGGCGGGCATGCTCCACATCCAGCGGGGACAACGCCACCCCTTGTGCGGACAGGAAATCCACCGCCTGCATATCCCGCCATAAGGCGATCACCCGCTGCGCCATGTCGCCCGCCCCCACCCCGAACAGGCGCACCAGCACGCCCAGTTGGGTTGGCACAGCCAGTTCACGCGTGGTGGCGGTATAGCGCCACCCCCCGCTGGACAGGCGCTCGCGCCCGGTCAGCATCAGGGTTGCAAACGGTGGCCGTGGGGGGGCAACCCGGTTGGACTGCCCGGCCACAACCCCCACCCCGGCGGGCAGCACCGCCACCAGCCAGGCGCGCAGGGCGGCGCATAGCGCTGTTTCGGTCGGGCTTTCCACCAGACCTGCCAGCGGTATCGCTGCTGTTACACGCTGGCCGGGAGCTGGCGTGTCACCACCACTTTCACCCATTCGCTCTCTCCCGAGGCATCGCCCCCCCAGTCTTCCACCGAGCGGGTTACGAGCCATTCAGATCCTGAAAATTGCAGAATATCGCCGCCAGTCTGCAAGGAGCGGCTCAGGGCGCGTACAGCGGCATTCACGTACACCACCCTCAGGTCAGCCTGCTGGCCCAGCCCTTCCTGCAATTGCAGGTCTTGTGGGCCGGGGGGCTGTACCATGATCTGCACCGGCGTTGCGGTATAAAGCGGTGTAATACTGCCATCCGCATTGATGGTGCTGCCTGTGCTGGTTTGCAGAATGGCCGCCTGTGGTGGGGCCACCTGTGCGCAGAGCGGGCTAGCCAGCCCGTAAAGGTTCAGCCCCATGGCGGTATCCTCCGCCTTGAATCCGGCACATAACGCGCCTGACGCAGCCCACGCGTGGCCGCCCAGAAAGCCGCGCCATAGGCAGTCTGGGCAAACCATGCCGCACGCTCACCCAGAGTTGCGTAAGCGGTGCTGACCGTCACACTCCCCTGTGTGGCGGATGCCACCCGCCCCACCAGCCCTGCCTGTCCGCCCTGTGCCTGCGGCAGTTCCAGTGTGGCGATATGCGCCACCAGCAGCCCCAGCAACACCGCACGCCGCGCCAGATCGCGCACGGGGCTGGCCGGGGTATTGGCCAGATACAGGGTGGCCTGATCAAAACAGGCCTGCGCCTGATCCTGCGCCACGGCCTGTGCCAGCGCCGGGTAGCGCGTGACCCATGCGGTATAGTCGAACACCACCACGCCCCCCGCACCCCCCGGCAGGGTCGGGGCCATCAGCCTGGGGCCGTATGGGCGGGGGTCACACCCGGCAGGGCGTTGGGGTCAAGCCCTTCCAGCCCTGTGCGCTGGCTGGCGCACTCCGCCAGCCGGGCCTGTGCATCCGCCGCACGGGCCTGTGCGAACACCAGACCGTTTTTAAGCGGCAGATAGCCGGGATTCTGCGCCACCCACGCATCCCAGAACGCCTTATCCACCTGCGTATGGCCCCCAAGGCCAAGCAGGCGGTTATCACGGGCATGAAACCGCGCATCGCGCCGCGCACCGGCCAGCCGCACACTGGCACGCGGCACCGGCGGCGCCATAACCGGCGCCACAGAACCCGCACGGGTGCGCAGGTCTTCGGGGTCGTACAGATCAAGCACAAGCCCCGAAGGCAGGCGGCAGACAACCGTAACCGTTTCCGCCCCCCGGGCAGATGAAGCAGTATGAGCCATAATAGAAAACCATCCGTTCTGTTAAAAAGGTTTTGCGTGTACCCTGAGCGGAATACGCGATTCAGATACCGGCCATGGTCACGCAGGCATGCGGATAGAACCAGATGGTGCCCCATGTACCCTGCGACTTTTTCTGCCTGAAATTGGAAGAATACTGCTCCACCACATGGGCGCGCAGTTTTTCCGTAAAGGCGGTGGTAACGCTGCGCTGGCCTTCGATTTCAGTGGCAAAAAGCTGCATGAGCGTGGTGGATGCCTGCCCACCCGCCAGCGTTGTCCCTGCTTCGGGCAGGGTTTCCACCACCAGATTGGGCAGGTTCTTTTTGAGCAGATCAGCCAGCGAAACCTGATACTGGTTGGTATAGAGCAGGCACTGCTGACGCTCGGTGGGGATCACCAGCGTCATCGGGCTTTCAAGCGTCAGGTTGCCACCAAGCTGGGCGCTGAGAACACCAAAAGCCTTGAGAATATCGGCATAGACCTGAACGGGGTCTGCAATATCGGCCCATGTGTTGCCCTGTGCGGCACTGCCTGAAGGGGCCACCTTGGCCACAGGCGCGATGGCGGCGGGCAGGGAAGGATCGTTCAGTGCGCCAAACAGCTCCATCCCTTCAAGCCCGAACAGGTTAATGGCATTGGCGTTCTTGTTCAGAACCGAGACACTGGCGAGGTTCTTCTGGTTTACCCAGTCAATTTTCGCCGCCCCCATGCGCTCGACCTCGCGCTCACCCCAGCGTGTCCATGTCTGGAAATGAAAGGACTGGCGCGGCACCCAGTTGGCATTGCCATCCGCCGTGCCAATGGCGCTGTAATCATCATAGGCCGAGGCATAGCCGGACAGTTCCACAACCGGAAACTGCGCGGTATCCGTTGTCCAGTCGCCCTTTTTCGCGCTGCCATAAATGGCCTCGGAACGGGTGGGCGTAACCAGGGCGCGAATGACCACGGGGTCGGTATAGGTGGTGAACAGCGCAGGCACCGCACTGTTGGGCGCTGTGGTGGGGGTGTAGGACGGCAGGGCCGTATCCATAGCCATTTCAGAAAAATAGCCCCGCACACCGGCAAGATGAATACCCCAGTCCCGTGCGAGGGACTGGGCGTCGTTTCTGAAAATATCACGCATTGCGTTCAGTTTCCTGAAGTGGTGGCCGAGAGCGGGCCAGACAGAATAATGGGCGAACCAGCAGCGCCACCGCGCGCCACCACCCAGCCGGTTTCCACCGTGCCGGTCGGGGCGGCCCCGGCAGCACCGGTGCTGATAGCCCCGGTTGCCAGCGCGGCATAAACCGCCTGCCCACTGGTGGCCTGCGTGGTGGATAGGGCGAACACATCGCCCCCTTCCGCCAGAGCGAGCATGAAACCTTCGGGCACGCTCATGCTGGCTTCCTGCAAATACTGGGTGAACACACCCTGCTGGCTGCGGCACACAAAGCCATCCGGTGCACCGGTGCCGGTATTGAGCACGCTCACGCCATCGGTCTGCACCCAGGCAAATGCTGCAACCGTGACCCCACCCACCCCGGCGCGAAAGCCGTTCGGCCCCGCGACTTTCAACCGACGGGGGTTACCCGTGGCCCATGCACCCGGAAAACCGGCGGGCCAGCCATAATTAACAGAATTCGGAAAAGACATGTCCTGCTCTCCTTAAAACTTACGTGGAGCACGCAGGCCATAGCGGGCGGTAAAATCACCGCTGCTGGCCCCATCCTGCGCCCCTACCGATCCATCGCCCAAACCACCCATGCCCGCGCGCCCTGCCACCAGTGCGCGCAAACCGGCCATATTCACCCCTTCGGTCTGCACCCCGCATTCCCGCAGGGCGTAGCGCAGAATGTCCTCGGCGCTGTCCATGCCCAGCACATCGCCCACCAGCGGGCGCACCAGCGCCAGAGCCGCGCTGACATCACGCTGGCGCTGGCGTTCGGCCATCAGGGCGGCATCCACCGCGCGGCGCACGGCACTATCCTGCGCCATGCCCGGCCCGCTCCCCTGCTCCGTATCCTGCTGTGCCGTGCCCGGTGTTGCGGTCTGCTGCGTATCGGTAGCCACCGGGTGCAGGCTCTGCGCCTTCCCAGCCAGAAAGGGAGCAAGCCATGCGGCCAGCGCCTGCGGCCCGGCCGCCATGTCCAGCCCGCCAGAAGCCAGAGCCGCACCCAGCCGGGCGAAAAGATCAGCCGCCGTGCAGCCCCCAGCCCCCTGCGGGTCAGCCCTCGCCACAACGCCAGACGCAGCGGGGCCAGAAGCCTGCCCACCCCCAGCAGAGGCACCGGCGGGCGTGGCACCCGCCTCGTCCTGTCCGGGGTGTTTACCCGCCACCCCGCTCTGGAGCGGGCCAGTGCGCCCGGCACCGCTCAGGTCGGCCCCTGCCCCCGGACGGGACAGGCCGCGCGATGGAGAAAATGCCATTCCATGTTCCTTTGGTTGTGCGTCCGCCACCAGCACGTCCGGCCCGGCGCGCCCCGCGCGCACAAGAGCGACGTGGTTGCCGCGGATCTGGGTCATGCGCCCATCGTATGGCTGGCCTTGCCAGACCCCCGGCTCCATAACCGGCACGTAACGATAAGCGCAGGAAAGTTCACGCTGTTCTCCAGAACGCACGCCTTCTATGGCCTGCGCGTTCCAGAGCACCAGCGCATTGGTCAGATACGGGTCGGTAAACCGCGCATCCGTACCGGTTGCCCCCACCACCAGATCGGGGCGGGGGGTCTGGGCCGTAACATGCACATGCTCGGCCAGAACCGGAATACTGTTGAAACTGTCAGCCGCTTTTTCAAGCTCATCCGGCGCACGCAGCAGGCGGTAGCTCCTGTCCGGTGCAAGGCCGAGGGCTTGTGCCCCCGGTATCTCACGCCCGAAATACCGGTTGACCGCCGCCTTGCTGATGGGGGTAACCGCCACACGCAGGCGGCCATCCTCATCAATCAGCCGTACTGAGCCTGCCCGGTCATAGGCCAGAAAGAAATCCGTATTCATGCACTCGTCTTTCATCACCCTGCCTTTTGCGCGGTCTGCCCCGCAGGGTCGGGCGGGGTATGGGTGGCGCGCAGGCCCAGCGTGCGGTACAGGCTTGTGCCATCCGCCGCCTCACGCGCGCGGGCTTCCGCCGGAGTGATCTTGCCCGAGCGGATATTGACCTCGTCCATATCGGCTTTCTGTCGCTCTACGGCGGCACTTTCCTGTTCGGACATCTGCCAAAGCGGCACAAACTCGAACTCCAGCGCGGGATCGACCCAGCCCCACAGATCAAGCTGCACCAGCCGCAGGATGGCCCGCAGAACCGGCGCCATATGCGCCTGCTGAAAAGCGGCTATCTCATCATAAAAAACCCGGATTTCTCCATCCGACGAAGCATTAAGCCCCTGCGGCTGCAACCCGAACAGCTTGACCAGCGGAATACCCGGCACTGCCGCCATGAACTCCTGCGACTGGGCCTGAAGCTCGGAAAGCCCGCTCAGAGACGCCGAACTGATAGAAAAATCCTCGGTTTCGCGATCGAGCACAAACGTGCCGTTGCTGCTCTGCCAGGCTGTCATGGCGGCCAGACGCGCAGTAATGCCCTGTGCATCTATTTCCGGTGCGCCATCGGGGTCTGCCATGCCGCCCGCCATGTCAGTACGCAAAACGCGCGTGGCGTAATTGCCGATCATGTCCGACACCGCCTGCCGTGTGCGCAGGAAGTTCTGTACCGAGGCTTCAAGCATCTGCGGCAGGGCTAACCCGCCAAAGTTGTAGGCGGGCTTGAGCAGGTCGGGCACTTCGTACGGCACCACGCTCAACAGCCGCGAAGCATGAACCTGCGTACCCTGCACCCACCAGCCTGTTGGCCGGTAATAATCCGCCGCAAGTGGATTGAGCGCATTATACTGGGCAGGCGTTGTCCAGACCGGATCAATCAGCCCCAGCCGTTCAAGCTGGCCACACCCTACGCCGTGGCTGGTCAGGCAAAGCGGCAGCGCCTCGTTGCCCGCAGAGCCTTTCAGCCCGATCCAGACATGGCCCATACCATAGCCCAACGCCTGCACCACCAGACGGCGCATGAGGTCACGCACATCCAGCCGGGCAAAGGCCTGTTCCACCGCCCGCAGGCGCAGGGCGGCATCACGCGGGTAAGCAGGTGGGGGGACGGCCTGTGCCGCCGGGTCTGCTGGCATGGGGCCGGGCATGGTGTCAGGCGTGGTGTCAGGCGTGGTGTCAGGCGTGGTGTCAGGCGTGTTCTCTTCCTGCGCCCCCATAACCCGCAGGCGTATCCACTCCCGCGTGGCTTCGCGCGCGATAATTTCAACCGGTTTACGAAACTCCGCCCGCAGCATCATGGCCGCGAGCGCGGGGTATCCTCGAAAAGTCAGCCCTTCGGCCAGCAGGCCATTGCCCCAAGCCAGACCCGCACCGCCGTGGCCCCATAGAGCGGGTGTTACGCTGTCCTGAGCCAGAACGGCCCCCGCCCCCCGCACACTGGCTGGCGGTTGGTAGGGTGCGAACAAGGCGGCGGCCTCCGCCCCCGGCTCGGGTGCGACCGCACGCCACCGCTCCCCGCCTCCCTTTGGAGCATGCTGCACGCGGGCCTGTGCGCCCTCGGCCTGCTCCTGCGATGCTGGCAGGGGTGCTGGAGCAAACGCGCACCACGCCGCGATACGGTGCCAAAAACCCTTTGTCATGCTCAGTCCATTTTCATGATCTGGCGCACTGTCCCCGCCGTAAAACGCGGTAGCGTGCGCCGGTTATGAATAAGCCCGTCCAGCGCGTAGCGCAGGGCATCCATCCAGTGGTTATTGGCGTCCTCCACCACGGGCAGGACATCCTCCGTGGCTGGATCAACCCGGTAGGCATAGCTATGAAACTCGGCGACCACGCGCACGCAGCGCGGATGCACCACAATGCGCTGGAATGCGCGCAGGCGAGCAATGCCGTCCTCCACGCTGCCGGGCCATTTGCGCGCGGCCGTTATTCTGAAACCATGCCTGCGCGCCAGAAAACTGATGGTTTCAGGCCGTGCGCCATCCGCCCGCCACGGCCACTGGCGCGCACCGGGTATGGTGTCCAGCACGGCGGGAATGGCATCAAGCTCTATGCCAACGCCGCCTGCCTCATAATCGATATACAGCACATCCTGCGCTCTCCAGCAGCGCAATGCCGCCAGAGGGTCTTTTGAAAAACCCCAGTCAACACCATAATAGGGCCGGATCGTATCTGGTGTGGAAAAGGCCCGCACTTCCACCATACCGGAAAAAACCAGCGCATCGGAGCGGGTGCGGTAAGCACCTTCCCATACATGGGCGTAGTCATCCGGGCGGGCGGCGGCATCTGCCTCGCGCTCACGCGGCAAAGCGCCTTCGCCAAACCACGGATTATCGGCCCAGTTCGCCCGCACAGCCACCAGATCCGCCCGCCCACTCCCCGCCCCCCGAAAGAACTGATCCACCGGGTCATGTTCAAAAACCGGGTTCCAGCTTGCCCATATTTCCGAATCCTTCTTGCGCAGCGTCGGGCGCAGCAAACGCCAGCTCTGGGCGGACAGGTTCTGGGCTTCCTCCACCCATGCCCGGTCAAACCCTTCAAGCGATTTGATACTGTCTGCGGTATGGCCATGCATGCCCTGAAAAATAATGAGGCCATCGCCCGGTGTACGAATGGCGCGCTCCTGCACGTCAAACCACGGCTCCAGCCCGTATCGGGCGATCTTGTCCAGAATGAGCCGCCGTGACGACTGCTCCATGGATTTCTGCACCTCGCGGATACACACGCTCCTATGCCCCGGCAGGCGCAGATGTTCCTCCACCACGCATTCGCCAAAAAAATGCGACTTGCCCGAACCCCGCCCGCCATAAGCGCCCTTGTAACGGCACGGCCCCAGCAAAGGTGCAAACACCCGCGCGGTTGGCATATCCAGTGTGCGCAAGGCACGTTGCAACCGCCGGTCTTTCATGGTGGTGGCGCAGGCTGCGGTGTGCTTGGCCCCTCCGGCGTGGGGGTTCGCGCGGTGAGGGAACCAGCGGTCAGGGGGGCTGGGTCTATGATAACCCGCCGCACTGTCGCGGGGCGTTCGGGGCGGGTATCGGCCTCATCTGCCTTTTCGCCATAACGGGCGGGAGCACGGCGGGCCATGAGCCATTTGAGCGTGTCTATACGCAGGCGCATGGCGGCGGTGTCCTCGCCCTTTATGGTTTCAAGCTCCTTGATGAGCCTGTCCTCGAAAGCCTCGGCCGCCAGCATGCGCGCACGGGCAAACCCTGCCGCCCGCGCACCGCTGCCCCGCACAGACCGGCGCAGAACCTGCCAGTCGGGCATATCGGGCCGTTCGGCTATCTCGCGCAGGCTGCACCCTTCTTCTGTCAGGCTGAGCACCAGCCGCCATTGCGCGGCGGTCAGTGCCGGATCAGGCGGGCAGGGTTTCGGGCTGGGCGGCGCGGTGTCCGCCTCCTGCCCGCCTGCCCTGCCTGCGTCCGGCCTGTCCATATCCTGTCTGCTCATGCTCCGCCCATTCCTGTCCTGTCCGGCGGAAAACACGCACCCCGCCCTCTCGCATGGGGGGCGCTGGCTGTGCGTGCCATGCCACAATGCCCCCACGCACGGATGTCATGCGTGGGATGTGCACAAAAGAACCGGACTGTTCCTTTGCCTGAAAGGTGTTTTCACGCTCAAGCATGGAAAGAATACGCCGCATGGCTTCAGCAGGCATCCGCCCCTGCACCTGAAAAGCCCCAACCTGCACCCGCCCGATACAGCGCACACGCTGATCAGGCCGCAGACCGGCCTCCGCACTCTCACACAAAGAGAGCGATACATCCGCACGATGTCGTGTATTTTCCGAATCCGGTACGAGAAAGCACAGAATGACATGATCATGCCGCACACCAACACAAACGGCCATAGCACGCCGAAGGCGCACGATGTCCGAGCACTTTACTGTTTGTAACATGTTTTTTCCGAGAAATGCGCCAGACCAACCATAGGGGGCAGGGCATAAAAAAAGCCGCCCGAGGGCGGCTGGCTGGCGCAGAAATTCCAATGTAGAAATATACCTATCGAACCCGAGCGCGGCTGGCAAGAGGACTATTTATATTTTTTCAAAATTCCTTTTCAAAAGACGATTTTTCCGACCCATGCCGATTTCGTGCCGTGGCATAAAAAGAATCAAGCTGCTCCAGAACCATCGCGCACTGGGCAGAAACCTTCAGCCGGGCGCGCGCCTCGGACAGATGCGGAAACAGGGTTTTTCCCATTTGAGCAAAAGACATTTCACGCACCATCATCAGACAGAGCCGCACCTCGCCACAGCCACCCAGAGCCGCCCGCACATCCGCCAGCCGTGCAGAAGCCCTGCCCCGCACCAGTTGCCACGACACCGCATCATGCCGGGTAACAGACGCCGCCTGCGCGGCTGGCGCATAATCGGCCACGCCTTCGCGGGCGAACATCCAGTCTCTGTACCAGCGTTCTGCGGCATTGGCCGCATCCTGCCCTATATCGCCCGCATTGAGCAGCGCCTGAACGGTGTTCAGCACCCGCAGGGGCGCACTGCCGGTAAACACAGAGCGCGCCAGACGCTCAGGCGTAGGAGAAAGCGGCACGGGAGCTGTAGCGCCACGCGCGGGAGAAGGGGATGAGGAAATACGAGACATGCTCACGCTCTCTTTTCAGAACTGTTTAAAAGACCGGGGCGGGCGGCATGCCACGCCGCTTCACGCCGGGCCTGCCGCTGGTGCGCGCGCGCCCGGCGCTCCATATCCGCCAGCAGCAGGCCAAGCCGCGCCACCAGACAGCGTGCTGGCGCACTCCGGGCCTGCAAAAACGCCGTTAGCTCCGCCACCGAAGGAAAAAACCGAAACGCACGCAACGCCTCACGCTCCACAGCGCCCTCCCACACCACAGCGGGCAATGGCGCACAGGCCACCCACAGAGCAGCGCAGCGCATATCCAGCGCGGCACCCGGCAATGGATTGGCCACCCCCGCATTGACGATTTCCGCCAGATTACGCAGGCGCGCCCGCAGCGTGGCTTCCGGCAGGGGGTGCAGCGCCTGATCCAGCCGGGCGAGCAGGGCGCGGGCTTCTGGCTCAAGGCTTGCTGGCGGCGCAAACCCGCCGGGGCGAAAACAGGCCAGTTCGTGCGCCAGTTCCGGCCCCGGCGCACAGGCCTGCCCCCCAACAAAGAGCATCTGGCTGAAAGAATCCGCCATTACCCTTCTCCCGCCGTGCGCCGGAGTAGCCGGGCGGCCTGTTCTTCCAGCGGGTGCGGTGGCCGGTTGGTATGCGCGGGGGGGCGGCCCGCATGTTCACGCCGGCACCAGTTGCGCCATGTCGCCCCCCAGTCCGCCTTGCGCCCGCGCGTACCCGGCACCGCCAGCCAGTAGTCACGAAAACGCTCCGCCACACCCTGCGCATCCAGCCCGAGTGTGCTGGCAAATGCCAGCAAGGTGGCATCGGGTTGCCATGTGGGCGCAAGCCGCGTGCCGCGTTGGCCCGTACTGTCCTTTGTACTCTCCCCTGTACTCTCTCTTGCATATGCCGTGGCACCACCTGCCGCCGTAGCCTGAGCCGCCTCCTGCGGGTGCCAGCGGCGATTGGCGCGCGCACGCTGGGCCTGCCGGGCTTTCCATGCGTGATTGGCTTTTTCCGCCAGAACAGGGTGATACAGGCGACCATCCGTACAAAGCACCCACCCATGCAGGGCCATACCCCGCACACCCGGCCAGCCCACCCCCGCCCCGGACAGATGCGCCAGCACCCGATCATGATCAGGCAGGCTGCCTGCTGGCACCTGCTGCCATGCCTTGCACCACAGCGCCACGGCACATTTGAACTCGTCACCCGTGCTGAGGGCGAACAGATCACTATCAAGCAGCCTGACCGTATCGAGCGGCATGAAAGGCAAGCCCCGCAGATCGGATTCTGGTGGGGTTAGCGGGGCTGTGGCCGGAACAGAGGGGTGAACAGGCGCACTCAGCAACGCCGTGGGGTGCGGCGCTTCACAGGCGGGGAGGTGGATCATTACGGAGCCTTGCGGTTACGGACGCGCCTCCCGGTGGGGGATGGCGTCAGTCTCGTGCGATATTACCGCACGATATGTGCCTTAATAACGCACAACGATCAAGCGGTTTTTCCGCACTGACACATGTACCTTTTTCACACACAATACCGCATGAGCAGAATTCGCATTACGGACAGGCTGAAAGCCCTGCGCGAACGCGCGGGCTATACAATCCGCGATTTCGCACGCGCGCTGGGATATGGAGACAAGTTCTCCTCTTACCGCACGTATGAAACCTCCTACAAAAAGGAGGAGCTGCCACTGGCCATGGTCAAGCTGATGGTACCGCTGCTGAGCGGGCGGGGAGAGCCGCCCATCACTACTGCTGAAATCTGGAATCTGGCCGGGCTGACCACGGGCGAAGCGGTTCTGGGCATGAATCTGGCCCAGAACGGGCAGACCGCCCCCGCACTGCCAACCGGGTTCGCGGACAGGCGTCCAGCACGGCAGCCCGGCTTCCCGCGCGGGATGGCCAGCGGTAGCCTGCCCACGCCCCCCCCCTCCGAGGAAGACCCCGCCGCGGACACCGCGCCAAGGCAGGTTCGCATACCGGAATACGATGTGCTGACCTCTGCCGGGCCGGGCACCGTGCCCGTGCTGTGCGCCCCACAGGACGGCCTGCGCCCCGTGGAACACTGGAGCCTGCCGCGCGGCTATATCAGCGCCTTTGCCGAATCGCCCGAAACGCTGGCCATTGTGCGCGTGGCAGGCGACAGCATGGAGCCGGATTATCAGGCCGGAGACCGCGTGCTGGTAGATACGGCCCACCGCGCACCCTCGCCGCCGGGGGTGTATGTGCTGTGGGATGGATTCGGCCTCGTGCTCAAGCGCCTTGAGCTGCTGCCCGGCATGGAAGAACCCCGCCGCGTGCGGATTATGAGCATCAATCCCGCCTATTCCACCTATGAGCTGACGCTGGATGAAATCAGCATCAACGGTCGGGTTGTCGGCAAATGGACATGGAAATAAGCCCTCATTCCCCCATGCGGGGGTTTTGACTTGCGTTTTGTGCGGTTTTGACGCACACATTCATGACGGTTCCAGCGCAAGGGAGGGACAGACCGCATGAACACACACCCCGCCCGCCCCTACGCCGCCGCCGTGGCTGACGGGCTGTTCAGCCTTGTGGCCCTGCCACCCCTCATGGCCGGTGAAATAGACCGTTACGAGCGCGCCATTCTGGCCCTGCAAACCGCACGCGACGCGCTGGACTGGCCCCTGTTTACCGATCGGCCCCTCGCCGCCATGCAGACCGTATTCTGCGATGAAAATATAGGGGAACTGGTGCAGGCTGTCCGCGATCTGCACGAGCGGTACTCTACCAGTGCGCAGGCCCGATGCCGTAATGAAAACGAATTCCTGTAAATGTTCATAACCCATTAATTTGTCTTCAATAGGTCAAAAATCACATTCACAAGCCGGACTGCTGATCCGACTTGTGAATCTACAAACACTTATTATTTTCAAGGCCAGAAACATGCTCTAAAAGCATGAGACACTATTCTTATGATCCAAGGATCGACCATGATCAAAACCTCTGCAAAAATCGGCGTTCTGCTGGCCTCGGCCCTGTCTCTGGCAGCCTGCACCACCCCCGGTGAAGAAAACCGGGCCGACACCTATACCGCCTCTCAGGTCAACCAGCGCCAGCTTGCAAAGGTTGTAACCATTCTGGCTGTCCTGCCTGCCAAGGTGCAGGTGAGCAACGCCCGTAACCGCCAGACCGCCCAGATCGTTGGCGGCATTCTGGGTGCGGGCCTTGGCGCCGGGCTTGGGGCGGGCGTTGGCGGCTCAGCCGGGCTGGGCGCACTGGGTGGCGTTGGCGGGGCTGCCGCTGGTGTGGGCGCTGGCTCGCTCGTAGCAAGCCAGACACTGGTTGAAGGCGTGTCGCTGACCTATGAGCAGAACAACCAGACCTTCAACTCCGCTCAGGTCGGTCGCGCCTGCGAGTTCGCACCCGGTCGTGCTGTCATGGTTGAATCCGCTCCGGGTGAAACACGCATCCAGCCTAACCGCGCCTGCCCGCCCACCCGGTAAAAACCGCAAGGGATATTGATCATGAAACATGTTGTGCGGGCCGCCCTGCTGCTGCCCCTGCTCCTGCCCGCCCTTGCGCCCGGCGCCGTTCAGGCACAGTCGCTGACGGATCAGATCGACGCTGTGGACGCGGCCCAGCAACGCAATGACTATCAGGCCATGCAGGCGCAGGCTCAGGCTCAGGCCGCCGCACGTGCACAGGCACAGGCACAGGCCCGGGCACAGGCTGCCCGTCAGGCGGCCCAATCCCGTGCCGCGGCTGAGGAACGCGCCCGCAAGGATGCCCGTCAGGCGCGTGACGATGCGTATGAAGACAAGCTGCGCGCTCTTGAACTCGAAGACCGCTCGCTGGATATCCAGTCCAAGAAAACCGTCGTCTCGCGTGAGAACGATATGATCGACAGCAAGCTGAACGAGCAGAAAGCCAAGACTGATCTGACCCAGTCGGAAGCCGATGCCAACCGCGCCCTGTCTTCAGGCACCAAAACCATGCTGGAAAAAGAAGGCAACGCCGCCGAACTGCACGGCCAGGCGGCTGTCAAAAAAGAATCTGGCTGGTTTCACTAAGCCGATCATGCCCCATAACGGGGCATGACCCTTTCCCGGCCGGGCGCTACTTTAAGCCCCGGCCGGAAGCGGGCCTTACTGCTCGATTTTACGCAGATGAGCGATATCGTCTTCTACCGTGCGGATAAGCTGCGCCTGCTGGTGCGACATTTCCTCCACCGAGTTCATCACCTCGTTAATCTGCTCGAAAGACGAAAACATGTTGCCGATACGCGCAAAGATTTCGCCATAGTTATCCCGCGCCTCGGCCAGCTTTTTTTCCGACTGTTCAATATGCTCACCCAGCACGCCGGTTGAGCTTTTAACCCCCACCAGCGCCTGCGCGCTCTTGCCCAGACTCTCCTTGGTGTGCTGTGCGAGAATACGCACTTCGCTGGCGATCACGGCAAAGCCCTTGCCCTGCTCGCCCACGCGTGCCGCCTCCACCGCCGCATTCAGGGACAGGATATTGGTCTGGAGCGAGATTTTCTCCAGAATGGTCACAATATCGAACAGTTCCTTGGTTCTGTGTACGACATTCTGAAACTCCTGCTCCAGCACGCCTTTCTGGTCATCACTGGCCATGCCCTGCATACGGGCGTGCAGCTCGGCTCGGACACTTTCCATCGTGGTGCGTACGGCTTCAGTCTGTTTGACCATCTGCTCCAGCTCAAGGCTGCTCTGGGCGGTGCGGCGGATAAAATCCACCATGCGCTCGATCAGCCCCTTGCGAATATCGTTGAGGATTTTCTGCTGGTTAAGCCGGGTCTGCAAAAAATACTGCGAATAACGGCCATAATAGACAGGGAAGAACTCAATGAACTCATCGTGAAAAACCTCGCCTTCCTCCAGCCGGAAAAACACGGCGGCGGTCAGGGTCTGGTTCATGTTGATGCCGAAGAACTCACCAAAGCATGAAAAACCGGCGGCAGGCATGGGCCACATGCCATCAAGCTCGCGCAGGTGGTTGGCGTTGTTCAGGCGGCGCAGAATACAGTCATTGAGAATAGCCCCGACCGGCTGCGGCTTGCCCTTAAGGAAGTTACGCAGGTCGGATCGGGTTGTTTCGTTAAAATCGGTTGATTTGAGCAAGAACAGCTCATCGCCAACATTAATATCGGCGTAGAACGACACCAGCCCCTGCGCGACATCAATGCCGGAAATGGAGCGGATATACAGCTCCCCCTCTATTGAGAGGGCGAATGTGTAATCTTCCAGTGCTTCGAACACTTTTTCCTTACGGCATGACATCAGTGCCGCAAGGGTGTCGAGAATATTGACGACCGTAACACTCTGCCGATCCAGAACCGAGCGCACCATGCGGCTGCCCGCATCGGCCTCGGTTACGATGAAGGAGCGACCGGTATTGACGAAATTCTGCGTCTTGAAAATGCTAAATGCGAAATCCGGTGCGAGTTTGAGAAACGCCAGAACCGCATGATTACGCACAACGCGCCGCCCATCGAACAGGGCTGTTTCACGAAAATCGAGTGTGCCGCCGGAAGACCCGCCAATAAAGGCGCAGGGAAAACTTTCGGCCTTGTACAGCGCCTCGGCAAAATAATTTTCGGCTTTTGCCAGCCCGTCTATAAGGGTAACGGCCAGCGTATTCTGCGGATTGATGACAAAAGGCAGGGCAATGCGCGAAAGCTGATCCTGTATGTGCGCAACCCGCATATCGGGCGGGACGGTGGAGGATGCGCCCTCGCCCTCATCAAGCGCGATGGTGTGCACAGACACGGCCTCAACCATCTCGGGGCTGAAAAGCTGGATCACCACATCATCCCACGCGGAGCGGGTATCGTTATAGAGCGGCGTGCGCGTGGCCCCACCCTGCGTGCAGAGTTCCCCTGCTGTCATGGTTGCGATCAGCGTGGTTTGCCCGGCAAGGCGCTGGAGTGCGCTGAGCGTTGCCTGAAAGTCGTTATGTGGCGAGATATAGGCCACTGCCAACCGCGCAGGCTGATCAGCAAAGAAAAAGCTGTCCTGCGTTATATCCTGAAGGCGCGCATTGGTTCTGATAACCCGAACCGGATCACTGCCCTGAGCTGACAGGGCAGAGAGATCAGACATGGTTTCCATCATCATAAAATTGTCTCTTCAGACAGGGTGTAGGCCCACGCCTGGAACGCACCCTACCCCTTAATAAGCCAATAATTATGGGCAATCTTCTTGTCCAGCGGGTTAGGGGGGCAGAACCGCCGCTGACAGATATGTGATATAAGTATGACAGTTATACGGAGTATGCCAGCACTCATACCCCGCCACCAGCACGGCGCAGGGCATGAGAAAAACCGCTATTTTTACCCCCTGCCAACAGGCCGGGCGCTCAGAGCGTATCGGTGCAGGAGGCTTTCACGGCCTCGATAATGCGGTCCTGCGTCTGCTCATCCAGATAGGGGTGCATAGGCAGGCTGATGACATCCTGCGACAGCACATTGCTGACCGGCAGGCCCGCATCCGATACGGGAAAGCTCTTGTAGCCCGTCTGCTCATGCAGCGGCGTTGCGTAATAAACGGCTGTTGGCACCCCAAGCCGCTTCATGTTTTCGGCAAAGCTGCTGCGGTGGCGGACACGCACGGTATATTGCGCCCAGACCGACACCAGCCCCTGCGGTGTGCGCGGTGTTTTGACAACCCCGGCAAGCCCCTGTGCGTAGCGGTCGGCAATGCGGTTGCGCGCTGCGATTTCATCCTCAAAAATCGCCAGCTTCTCGCTCAGGATCGCAGCCTGAAGCGTATCAAGCCGACTATTGACCCCGATCCGCACATTGTCATACCGGTCCGTGCCGGTGCCGTGCACCGCCAGCGACCGGATAAGGGCAGCTTTTTCGGCGTTGTCCGTCAGGATCGCGCCGCCATCGCCATAACAGCCCAGCGGCTTGGCGGGGAAAAAGCTCGTGGTCGTGTAATCGCCCAGCGTGCCGCTACGGCGACCATGATAGGAACACCCGAACCCCTGCGCCGAATCGGCAATAACCGTCAGGCCGTACTGTCTGGCCACCGGCACCAGCGCATCGTAATCAGCGGAAAGCCCGAACAGATCGACCGGAATAACCGCACGCGGCTTCAGGCCCTTGTGCAGGGCTGTCTGCACGGCGGCCTCGAGGCTCTGCGGGTCCATGTTGAACGTCTCTTCGTGCACGTCCACAAAAACCGGGGTCGCTCCCAAAAACGGCACCACCTCGGCGGTAGCCACAAACGTGAAGGACGGCACGAACACCGCATCACCCGGCCCGATATTTTCGGCCATCAGCACGAGCATCAGCGCATCGGTGCCATTGGCGCAGCCTATTGCGTGCTGTGCGCCTGAAAACGCCGCGAGCTGCTCCTCAAAGGCTCTGACCTCCGGCCCGTTGATGAAACCACAATGGCCGAGCACCCGCTCCATGGCGGTTGTAATACGATCTCCCAGAACGCGTTTCTGGGCAGCAAGATCAATAAAGGCGATGGACATGGGTGGGTCTCACGCAAAATCAGGTTGGGTTCGCCCCTCAATTCATACCGGCTCCCCCGCACAAGGCAAATCCGGCACGGGCGGGGCTGCCCCGCGCGGCCCTTATCCCTTGTGCAAACCCGCTTACCCTAGTTCATGCCGCAGACATCGGGGTGATCGAGTGTCAGCAGCAGGCGTGTTACGGGCATTTTCAGGCCGGACAGAGGGGGCGAGCGGTGCAGGACAGCCTGTGCCGCGCCCCATCCGGGGTAAAGCCTGCCCTTGAGCAGCGTCAGCCACCCGGTGGGGGTTTTATGAATAAGCTGGTCGCTGGCATGCCGCCACTGCACACCGGGGCCAGCATAGGTGCACAACATCCGCAGGGGCACCTGATCCACATGAAAGCGGCGGCAGCTATCGTGGTCGATTTTTTCCAGACGAAAGCGCAGTTCGTGCACCCCCGACACCTGCTGATAGCGGCGGGCGAGGGCCAGCATATCTTCCACCAGCAGCAGTGTACCGGCGGGCATGAGGGGCTGGAGTTCGGTTTCAAGGATTTCGACCGTGCCACGGCTCAGAAACAGGTCGGGGCCATGAGCCACCCAGCGCGCCACGGCGTCTTTGAGCGGGTTGCTCAACTGGCGTGGTTCCTGCGCGATCGGGCAGTCGGGGCGGCTGATATGCTCAAGCGGCGGCGGAACGGCAAAGAGCTGACGGGTTGGGCAGGCCTGTCTCATTCCTGTCTCTCCATATGAGTGTTATGTTATAATATAACATACCCCATACGGCGGCCGCAACCATACGCCCCCTGCCCCGGCCAAGGCGCGGTTACGAACCGCTGCTGTTTTTTGCTATGGCGTCGTGCGTTTTCATTCTGCGCTGAATATCGGCCAGTTCCGCTGCGTAGGCGTCCTTCACATCGGCCACCGCCTTGCGCACCGGCTCCTTGGGGTGTTTTTGGCATTCATCCCGAATGGCTTTGGACAGCCCAATGGTAATTTGATCAAGCTGGCGGGATTCCTCCATTTTATTACCCGAATAACCGCCATGTTCGGAGTTCAGGTAATCAATGCAGGTGGCATCGGAATTTTTGGTCGTTTTGCTGGTCAGGGCGGTGTAGTCGCCATCTTCTTCACTATCCTGCGCCAGCGCCGGGGGGGCTGCTATGGCCAGCAAAAACCCGACCCCCAGCAAAAACCGTTTCCTGCCCATGTCATTTGCCTTTCCTGCATGGCCTGAACACGGCTCTACCGCCCCATTCAGCCATCCGAAGGTGCCAGACATTGGCGGTGCCGTCCAATCCCGCCGGGCAGGGCAGGCTATCGGTTCAGGCTCTGGCGCGGTGCTCGCCCGCCCACGGCATGGGGCGTGTGCAGGGGGTTTCCTGCCGGGTGGGGGTGACACCCCACGGGCCACCGGGGCCATCTCTGTGCCACAACAGTTCCACCGACAGGCGTTCAGCCCCCATAACAGGCGAGAAGCCGGAAAAATCCGCGCGGGCCAGAGCCGCCGCCCCGCCGCCAATCCGCCAGCGGGTCATGCGCGCACTGGCGGGCGGCTCCGCCACCAGCGCGGCCGCCCGGCAGAGCAGAAAGCCACTGACATGGCTCCGCCCCGCCGCCAGCACCAGCCGACGCAACAGTGCCGGAGAAAGCGGCGTGCGCAGATCGGCCACCAACGCGCAGACACCCCGTTCGTTCAGCACGTCCTCGCACAGGTTTTCCAGCCCGCCCGGCCGGGTGGTGACACAGAGCAGGCGGCCGGGGTTCAGACCTGACTGGCGGATACCCGGCGCGGACAGGTCTGGATAATCCTCGCTCACCCATATGACGGGGCCGGTGGTCTGGGCCAGCACATGGGCGACAAAGGCGGCGGGCCGGGCCAGTTGTATCCGGTCTGGCCCGGTGCTGAACATTTCATGAACACAACCCGGCACCAGCCCCCCGCCCAGATGGGTATCAAGGGCGGCAAAGCCGGTAGGCAGCCTCTCGGCTGAAGGGGGTTGGGCAGGCTCCATACGGCAGATTTTCTCGCGCAGGAGGGCGAGCGCGCCGGTCTTGTCCTGGTGCATGGGGTGGCTCCTTTTCCGCCTTTCTCCCTACGCTAGAACAAAAATAGAACACAAGCCTTTTCGCACGGCCCGCCACACCCTTACGTCTATCCTGCTGATATGATGGCAAAACTGCCCGTCTGCTCAGCCCCCGACTCTGCACGGCGGCGGCGCGTGTTACCCCCGGCGCACGCAGCACCGGGGGTAACCTCACACCCTAGAAGCGGAAATGCGCCTGCCCCATGGCGCCACTTTCAACCGACTGGTTGCCATACTGTCCGATATAGGACAGCCCGACATCAATCAGATCCGTCAACTGGATGTTCAGCCCCGCATCCACCACTGCGGCATCCTGCGACAGCGGCACACCGGCCACCTCCATCCCCCCGCCAGTGTTGGCCGAGGCCAGCATGGTGTGGCTGGTCGGGGTGAGCTGACCAAAGGCCCGCCGATACGCCAGCGTTCCATGCGGCAGCAGCAGCAGGGAGCCAGCCCGCACGGGTTTGAACATTTTCACCCCGAAGGTGGAGAACGTCACCCCTGTATCCATCCCGCGCCCCTGTAGGGCGGCTGCGCCGCCTTCTTCCTGATAGCCATTGGTATCAAGATTGACATACGCCACGTTACCGAAAGGCTCGATCGTGCCGTATCCGGTATGGAAGCGGTAACCCAGCTCGCCAAACGCCTGCGCCGTGCCGCCCGAATAGCTGCTGGACTGTCGGCTGGTATAATCGGAAATAGCCACATTGCGTTGCATGCTCAGCATGTTCCACGTATAGGCCGCCCCCAGTTTCAGGTTCAGATTACCCCAGTGCGTGCCAGCATACCCACCCACGGTAATGTTGTTGCTATGCCCCGATGACCCACGCCCGCTCTGGATATCGAACATGGAGCGGCCATAGCTGAACAGGCCACCAATCCGCCACCGGCCATCCATGATGGGCGCATCAATCCCCATAATAAAACCTGTTGTGGAATGATGCATGTTTGCGGCATTGCCATCGCCATTATTCCGGCCAAGCCCGCCATAGGCCTCGCCCCACAGCACGGCCTGCCCGCTCAGGCAGCCTTCATCCTTGCGACCGGTAGCCAGCGAGGCGGTATGGATCGCCCCGCGCATGTCGCCCTCTCGGCAATCGGCTGTATCAAGCCTGTCCAGCACGGCCTGACGCACATACACGCTGTCCTGAATAAGCGCTGTGCGCGCCGAGGCATAGAGTTCGCCCGAAAGCGCATTCATGCTCTGGCGTGCATCCGCCGCATTCAGACTTTCCATCCCCTGCACGACAGCATTGCTTTCGGGCAAAGTGTCCAGAACCCGGGCGACTTCACGCTCGTTGCGCGTCTGCCCAACGGAGGAGAACGTTACGTTATTGCGGTACAGCAGCAGATCAAGATCATTGCCGGTGTAATAGAGGCTGGGCGAAATAAAGGTGTAAAGGCTCAGAAGGTTGCTTTGCAGCGCGTCCGTCTTGCTGGAAAACCCGCCACTAGACGTAATGAGCGTGTAATACTCATGCGATTTAAGAAATGTGCCGGGAATGACATTGACATTCAGCGTTCCCGTCAGCGCGGTAGAACCCGACACCGCCACCCTGCCGGAATAAAGCTGCTGGTATGTCTGCCCGTACACCGCCATTGTCGTGCCGGATGGCTGATGATTTTCATGCACGGACAGGGTCGCGCCATCATTCATCTCCAGATTTCCCTGCACGTTGAGAACCCCCCGCGTACCGGTGGGGGCCAGAGTTGCCCCTGCTGCCACAGACATGCTCCCTGCCGTGCCGGTTCCCACCAGTGCTGCGCCACTCAGAACATTCACGGTGGAGGAGGCAATGGCTCCTTCCACTTCCAGCACGCCGCTCTGTACGGTGGTCGTGCCGGTGTAGGTGTTATCGGCACTCAGCACCGTGGTGCCGCTACCGGCCTGCACAACGTTACCCGTGCCGTCGATAACCTGTGACAGCACCGCTGTATTACTGCGATCCACCACCAACGTACCGTTGTTATGAATAACCGAGGAGGCCACCGCACCGGTGGTGCCACCATTCCCCAGTTGGAGCTTACCCTGCGTAATGCTGGTGGCCCCGGTATAGGTGTTGTTCGCACTCAGCACCGTGGTGCCGGTGCCAGCCTGCGCAACGCTGCCTGTGCCATCGATACCCTGTGACAGCACCGCCGTATTGCTACGGTTCACCGCCAGCGTGCCGTTGTTATGAATGGCCGAGGAGGCCACCGCACCAGTGGTGCCACCATTCCCCAACTGGAGCGTACCCTTCGTAATAGTGGTCGCCCCGGTATAGGTGTTGTTCTCACCCAGCACTGTGGTGCCGGTGCCATTCTGGTTCAGGCTGCCCGTGCCATCAATTGTGCCTGCCAGCAGCAGCGTATTGCTGCGATCCGTTACCAGCGCACCATTGTTATGGATCGTTGAAGACGCAATAGACCCCGTGGTGCCACCATTCCCCAGTTGCAGCGTACCCTTCGTAATAGTGGTGGCCCCGGTATAGGTATTGTTCCCACCCAGCACTGTGGTGCCGGTGCCATTCTGGTTCAGGCTGCCCGTGCCATCAATCGCGCCTGCCAGCAGCAGCGTATTGCTGCGATCCGTTACCAGCGCACCATTGTTATGGATCGTTGAAGACGCAATAGACCCCGTGGTGCCACCATTCCCCAGTTGCAGCGTACCCTGCGCAATGGTGGTCGCACCCGTATAGGTATTATCCGCACTCAGCACCGTGGTGCCGGTGCCAGCCTGCGCAACGCTGCCTGTGCCATCGATAACCTGTGACAGCACCGCCGTATTACTGCGATCCACCACCAGCAGGCCGTTATTATGAATGGCCGAGGACGCGCTGACAGACCCCGTGGTGCCACCCGTCCCCAGTTGCAACGCACCCTGCGCAATGGTGGTCGCACCCGTGTAGGTATTATCCGCACTCAGCACCGTAGTGCCGGTGCCAGCCTGCACAAAGTTACCCGTGCCGTCGATGCTCTGTGACAGTGCCGTGGTATTGCTGTGATCCACCGCCAGTGTGCCGTTGTTATGAATGGCCGAGGAGGCGCTAATAGACCCCGTGGTGCCACCCGCCCCCAGTTGCAGCGTGCCCTGCGCAATGGTGGTCGCACCGGTATAGGTATTATCGCCGCTCAGCACCGTGGTGCCTTTACCAGCCTGCACAAAGTTGCCCTGGCCATCTATCTTGCCATCAAGAGCCAGCGTGTTGCTGCGGTCTACCACCAGCGTGCCACCGTTATGGATGGCCGATGACGCGATGCCCCCCGTGGTACCACCATTCCCCAGTTGCAGCGTGCCCTGCATAATGGTGGTCGCACCCGTATAGGTATTATCCGCACTCAGCACCGTGGTGCCTTTACCGGCCTGCACAACATTGCCCGTGCCATCAATGGCCCCGGCCACGCCAAGCGTATCACTACGGTTGAACACCAGCATGCCGTTGTTATGAATAACCGAAGACGCAATAGACCCCGTAGTGCCACCCAACCCCAGTTGCAGCGCGCCCTGTGCAATGGTGGTAGCCCCGGTATAGGTGTTGTCTGCGGTCAGCAGTAATGTGCCGCTGCCTTCCTTGGTAACACCGCCTGTTCCATACAGCACGCCGAACAGGCCGGTTACAAAGTTGTTGGTCTGGATTGTGGCCGTATTGGCGACATTGATTGTCACCGCCGTAACCAGATCGGACTGAATGTTTTCTAGCGTGCCGTTATCAATCTTGAACACATAGCTGCCGCCCGCCCCTTCGTTATCGACAATACGGTTTACCCCGCCGACCGAAAGCGTGCCGCCGTTCTGGACATCGAGTTCGCCATGCCCCGGCCCCTGCGAGCCGAAAATCACCTGTGCGTTCACAACCGCCCGTGCACCTGAATCAATGGTGACAGCCCCATGCCCATCGCCATTAACGTAGAGTAGGTCTGTCGTCAGGGTTGAGCCTGCGCCTGAAAGATTCAGGATGCCCGTGGTGCCGAGAAAATTGGCGATAACGGTTGTGTTGGCTGTAGCTGTCGCCCCATTGAGGATGTTGACCGTGCCATCGCCATAATTACCCGCCTGCAGGAAGGTGGAAGACAGGCTTGAACCCGCACCTGTTGCTGTCAGCGTGCCAAAATTACCGGTCTCGAGACCTGCCACGATATTGCCGCCTACGGCGGTTACCAGCGAGCCACCATTCTGGACCGTAAGCAGGGCGTTATCCGCAGCCGCACCATTGACATAAATAATACCGACTTTATGCGAACCGGTATTGGTGCTTGTCTCATTTAAAACACCACCATCGACCGTCAACTGCCCGTAAACAGACGCTGAATCAGTATTGATGGTCGTATTTTTGTCAATAACGGCTGTTGTGCCTGCCGCGACATTATAGGGTGCGACCGGCTGTGCGTATGCACGAGGCAGTTTCATCCATACGGCGGAAACAACAACTGGCATGGTTATTTTGATTGCCAGAAATAGTACCATTTTAGTTCTGTTTGCCGGTATAAAAAAAGCGCCTACGCGCACACGTCGTTTTTTCATTGCTGACGCTCCATCTCATATCCCGAGACCAGAATAAAATGAGCATCAACCAACAAAACAAGACCACAAATTGATATTTACAGTCCATTAATACCTTAATAGTGATCCTTGTATTAATAAGATACTGATCATTAGTATTTTATAGGCGTATATTGAACAGAATTTCTTCACTATTCATTAAGCCGCCAGCAGAGCGTGTCTCTGGCCATTCTGGCGCCACACCCCAATGATTTCCTTGCCTGCTCGCAGGTGCCGAAGCGAAAACAGGCAACCCCCACCCATCGCATTTTTTGAGAAAATTTGTGTATTGCCTCATACGCCAAGCGTTTAATGAAAAAAATATCTCAAAAGGACTGAAACTTTTCCAATTTCTATAAAAAGGCTCCTTTTGAGCCTCCAACACGTCCGAATCCACGCCACCCACAAAAAAGGCCAACCGATTCGCCGGATTGAGGACGGTCATTTTTCTGGCAACACAAAACTGATGTGTTAGGATTATTTCTACATTTTTAAGATTTTTGGTCTAGAAAACAGGCACCCGCCATGCGTCAGGCCGCTCTCTCCGCTCTCAGGCGGCTGGGCTGGCTCTCTGCCCCAAGCGTGCCCACACCCTTTACCGCTGGATTACGGGCTTAAAGCCAGACCTCTTCATTATCCGCGCGGTATTGATCCATGCCAATTGCACGGATGCGCTTTATATCCGCATGCGGCGGCAGGCCAAAGAGCTTGCGATATTCACGATTGAACTGCGAGGGGCTGTCATACCCAACATTAAAACCGGCCTCGGCCACGCGCTGGCCTTCGTGTAGCATAAGCCGGCGTGCCTCCTGCACACGCAGTCGTAAGCGGTACTGCACAGGGGTTAGGTGCGTTGCATCATGAAAGCGCTGATAGAATTTTGACTGGCTCATGCCCGCCAGTTCAGACAGCAGGGAGATTTCAAAATTTTCCGTGAAATGCTGGCGTAAATACAGGATAGCCCGGTTTACGCCCGACAGATCGCTCCGGTAATTGGCAATTTCACATAATGTGCTGCCCTGTGCGCCATGCAGCATACGGTAAATGATTTCCTGCTTGATACGGGGGGCCAGAAAGCGCCGCGCAGATGGCTCGGGCAGGCAGGCGAGCAAACGCCAGAGGGCATCAAGCAGCTCTGGTGTCAGCTCGCTCAGCCCCATGCCAAAATGCGGTGAAAGCAGGGTTTCGGGCGGCCCACCCATGCCGGAAATAACTTCGAAAATCTCCATGGGAGAAAAGGAAAGGCACATGGCCAGATAGGGCCGCTGGGGCGAGGCCTCGGTAATCATGCCCGATACGGGAATATCAATGGTGGAAACAAGGTACTGTGTCTCGTTGTACACGTAGCGCCTGTCGCGAACGGAAATTTCCTTTTGCCCCTGTATGACAATATAAATCCGTGGCTCGTACACAAACAGCACGGGATCCGTTTTGCGGCTTGTTTTGTACAGGGTCAGGAAATCAATGTCTGTCCTGTGGCTTTTGGCCGGGCACAGAGCGGCCAGAACCGTCTGGATACGCGGCAAAATCTCGCATCCGTGCATACGCAGGCCATTCCGTTTAACGCTGATTATGGAAAATAAGACAGTTTTTATGGAAGATCATTCTACCTGACAATCGCCCGGACAGTCCACAAAAGCCGCGTGATACAAGGCATTTCAGCCCTGTTCCGCAGGAGACCTGCCCATAATGGCCCATGCCGCTACGCTGCCTGCGCGGGAAAATTATACAGGAACTCCGCTCTTGAAAAACCAACGGTAACGGACAGAACAACATGACAGAACACGTCGCCCTTGTAACAGGTGGTAGCCGTGGCATTGGCGCGGCCGTGGCCGAACACCTGGCCGCACAGGGTTTTGATATTGCCATCTCTTACGCCCGCAGTGCCGCACGAGCCGAAGAACTGGCCGCCAAAATACGCCAGATGGGCCGACGCGCCCTGACCATTCAGGCCGATGGCGCGACCCTTGCGGGGAACCGCGCCGTTATTGCTGAAACCGTGGCGCATTTCGGCCGGTTGGATGTTCTGGTCTGCAATGCGGGTACATATCCGCACAAGAGCATCGACGCTGTGAGTATTGAGGACATTGAATACACGCTCAACCTCAATATCCGCGCAGTCATGGTCGAAACCCACGAGGCGGTGCAGCACATGCAAAAAGGCGGGCGCATCATTCTGATGGGGTCTGCCTTTGCCGGACGTGCGCCTTTTCCGGGCCTGTCGCTTTACACCGCCACCAAGGCGGGCCTGCGCGGTTTTGCTCAGGGGGTTGCGCGCGATCTCGGGCCAAAGGGTATCACCATCAACGTTGTTGAACCGGGGCCGATTGATACGGAAATGAACCCTGCCAACACCGAAGGCGCCGCAGCACTCGCTGGTTTTGTCGCCACCGGCGCTTACGGCCAAGTGGAAGATATTGCCCGCACGGTTGGCTTTCTGGCCAGCCCGCAGGCCAGCTACATTACCGGCACGGCCATTGCGGTCGATGGCGGGCTGCTGGCCTGATCCGCACCGCCCCCGCAGCCCGCCTCCCCCGTCATAACGGCACAGGGGGGCGGCGGGGGCGGGCTATCACCTGATAGCCGGCGGCGTGTCTAGCTCCGGCGGGCTGTTACACCTTCGCGCACACGCTGGCCGATAACGGGGTCGATATTGGTCCAGTAGTCAAAAACACGCGACAGCACCGGCTCCTCCACCCCCTGCAACACATGCCCGACAATGTTGTTAACCAGACGGGTGCGCGCTGCTTCATCCATAACCCGATTAATCAACACATTGGCCTGACTGACATCATCATCATCCGGCCGGAGCGTATAGGCCTCGCGCACAAACGCGCCATCCGCCGCCCAGACGGCATTTTCAGGAAAACGTTGCGGGTCAGCCACTGGCCCGCCTTTGGAGTTAGGCACGTAAACCGGATCACGCGCCTCACGCACCCGCATGGTGCCTCCTTTGACATATCCATGCACCGGACAGAGCGGCGCGTTGACCGGAATCTGCTTATAGTTGACGCCTAGCCGCGCCCGGTGGGCATCGGCATAGGCAAAAGCGCGGCCAAGCAGCATCTTGTCAGGCGAAAGCCCCGTGCCCGGCACAAAATTGTTTGGCTCAAAAGCAAGCTGCTCAATCTGGGTATGAAAATCCGTGGGATTACGATCCAGCGTGAGCTTGCCAACCTCAATCAACGGATACTCACCCTGCGGCCAGACCTTGGTCAGATCGAACGGATTGATACGGTAGGTCTTGGCATCCTCATAAGGCATGATCTGCATTTTGAGCGTCCAGCTCGGATACTCACCCCGTTTGATGGCCTGATACAGATCGCGCCGGTGGTAATCCGCATCCTCCCCCGCGATCCGGCCTGCCTGTTCCTGTGTCAGCCACCGGATCCCCTGATCAGTTTTGAAATGATACTTAACCCAGAAACGCTCACCCTGCGCGTTAACCCACAGATAGGTATGGCTGGAAAACCCGTCCATATGACGCCAGCTTGCCGGAATCCCCCGATCCCCCATCAACCATGTCACCTGATGGGAGGTTTCAGGGCTAAGCGTCCAGAAGTCCCACTGCATGTCGTTATCACGCAGGCCATTATCGACCCGCCGTTTCTGCGAGTGAATGAAATGCTGGAATTTGAGCGGATCACGAATAAAGAAAATCGGCGTATTATTGCCGACCATATCGAAATTGCCCTCTTCGGTATAAAACTTCAGGGCAAAGCCACGCGGATCACGCCATGTGTCCGGGCTTCCGGCCTCACCTGCCACAGTTGAAAACCGCGCGACAACCTGCGTTTTAACACCCGGCTGCAAAAACTGCGCCGAGGTATAGCGGCTGACATCCTGCGTGGTTTCAAACGTACCAAACGCGCCGCTGCCCTTGGCATGGGGCTGACGATCGGGGATCATTTCGCGATTGAATGCCGCCATCTGCTCAACCAGATAATGGTCATGCAGCAGGATCGGGCCATCTGCCCCCACAGTAAGAGAGTGTTCGTCGCTCGCAACCGGAATGCCGGATTCCGTTGTATGCGTCCATGCGTGGCGGTCAGTTGTTTTATCGCTCATGAGAACTCTTCCCCCCTGATTAATCTGCATCAGGAGTAAAACGCTTTGAGCGCTTTTTCTGTTCCCACAACCCGGCGGATGTTTACGCCACCCGCAGCAGGAACAGGCCAAGAAGGGTTTATTCTACCGATAACGCCATAAAAACAGTGCGTTCAGCCATCTTACTTTACGGGAGAGCACCATGGCCGCAATGGCTTTTCTGAACGCAAAAAAGCCCTTCCTTTTTCAAGGAAGGGCTTTTCGCACAATC
>NZ_JAFVMG010000017.1 GCF_017377745.1 Acetobacter suratthaniensis
CCGCTTTATCGACCATAACAGCCAGCAGGCCCAGTATGCCGAGGCCGGGCTCGATGCCCCCCATATCGTCGCAACCGCTCTCTCAGCGCTCGGCGTAGACCTGAAGAACCAAAACAGCATAAACACTGGAAACATCGGTGGCATGCTTGCTGGGAACTTGCCAAACCGCCTTACGGGAACGACATCTTAAAACCATGACACGCATTTCCTTCCGTGCGGCCCTGGCGATCAGCCTTGGTATCGCAGTGCTTCCGGTGGCTGGGCATGGAGTTTCCGTCCCCGCTGCCATGGCGCAATCCGCAGCAGACAACGCACCTGCGGCCCCTGTCCAGATCCTCTACAAGGCGCTGGATACCGTCCAGAAAGCGCATAGCAGCTTTGACGCACGCAGCCAGATCGTGGCTCCGGCCATCGACCAGTCCTACGATCTGGAAGCCGTGCTGAAAGCCTCTGTCGGCCTGCGCTACAATGCCCTGAATGCTGATGAAAAGCAGAAGCTTCTGGCGGCTTTCCGCAACTACACGGTTGCGCGCTATGTCTCGAGCTTCAAGCCCGGTTCCGATGTGCAGTTTTCGATCACCCCCACCATTGCGGACGCACCGGCGGGTGGCGGCAAAATTGTCGTAACCCATGTCGGGGGCGATGATGGCTCCACCCCAACGGAGCTGAGCTATATCGTGCATCAGGAAAACGGTAGCTGGCGTATTACCGATGTTCTGCTGAGCGATGCCCATATCAGCCAGGCAGCCGCACAGCGGGCGGATTTCAGCTCTACACTGGCCTCTGGCGGCGTGGCTGGACTCATTGCCGTTCTCGAACGCAAAGTCCAGAATTACTCAAGCAACTAAGTCAAAACAGCGGACAGGACCCCCAGCGTGCGGTGTGGCAGACAGAAAGCAGGGTGTAGAAGCAGACAGGCAGAGGCCCGGGCATGACGACCGGCGTCTTTCCTGTTCTGGCGGCTGTTAGCGCGGCGCTGGCTGTTACGGGCTGTGTCCAGTCTGCTCTGGGGGCGGGCCTGCTGGCCCGCTTCCGCCATCGTGAACGCAGCACCCCGCTTAGCGAAGTGCTGCCGCCGGTAACGGTTCTCAAACCGCTCTACGGCCCGGAACCCCTGCTGGAAGAAGCGCTCGAAAGTTTCTGCACGCAGGATTATCCGCACATGCAGCTTCTGTTCGGTGTGCGCGAGGCGGATGATCCTGCCGTGGCCATTGTCGAGCGCCTGCAGGCCCGCCACCCGCAACTGGACATGCGTCTGGTGGTCGATCCCGTGCTGCACGGACTGAACCGCAAGATCAGTAACCTGATGAATATCCTGCCCTATGCGCGGCATGATGTGCTGGTTATTTCCGACTCCGATATTCATGTCAGCCCGGATTATCTGCGCCAGATTGTTGCGGCATTGCAGACCCCGCGCACCGGGCTGGTCACAACCCTTTACGCCGGGCTGACCTCGGCCAATACCGTGGTGCAGAAGCTCGCAGCCTGCCAGATCAACCACAATTTTCTGCCCGGCGTCATGCTGTCGCGTTATCTGGGGCGGCAGGACTGTCTGGGGGCGACCATGGCCCTGCGCCGCACCACGCTTGAAGCCGTGGGCGGGCTGGAAGCGCTCCTGCCCCATGTGGCGGACGATGCGCTACTGGGCCGGCTGATCCTGCGTCATGGCCAGAATATCGCCATTGCCGGATGCATGACCTGGACAACCATTGCCGAATCCAGTGTGACAGACCTGTTACGGCATGAACTACGCTGGGGCCGCACTGTCTGTGCGCTGGCTCCGGCGGGTTATGCGGCCTCTTCCATCCAGCTTCCGCTTTTCTGGGCTTTGCTGTGTGTGGCTTTCCAGCCACATGCGGCATGGTCTCTGCCGTTTTTCTGGACAATCTGGGCTGTGCGGGCGCTGACCTCCTATCTGATCGACCGCTCTGTAGGCGCGCGTAGCCTCTGGCCCCTGTTACTGCTGCCCCTGCGGGACTGGCTTTCCGCCGCGATCATGGTGGGCAGCGCGAGTGGCACAGAAGTACACTGGCGCGGGCAGACCATGCATGTGGCCCCCCACCCCGCCGCATCCGCCCCAGCCCCGCGGAGTCTTTCCACCGGACGCTAGCCCCATGCACTCCGGGACTTGCTTTCCACTCACGGGCCAGAGTAATTCCCTACCCAACACAGACCGAGGTCTTTCCGGCCCCATGGCCGCATACCCCGCTACACACGCCTTTTCCTGTCAGGACACAAACAGATGACGATGAGAACCCTTTTCCTCCAGCCTCCCACCTTTGACGGCTTTGATGGTGGGGCAGGCTCGCGCTATCAGGCCCGGCGTGAAATCAAGTCCTTCTGGTACCCGACATGGCTGGCGCAGCCTGCGGCTCTGGTGGCAGGTAGCCGTCTGATTGACGCACCTCCGGCACGTATGGGCATGGAACCCATTCTGGAAGACGTGAAAAACCGCGATCTGGTGATCCTGCACACCTCCACCCCGTCCTTCGCCAAGGACGTGCAGGTGGCGCAGATGCTCAAGGACGTGAACCCCAACCTGAAAATCGGGATGGTGGGCGCGAAGGTGGCAGTGCAGCCTGAGGAAAGCATGCTCAAGGGTGCGCCGATCGACTTCGTGGCACGCAACGAGTTCGACTTCACCATCAAGGACATTGCCGACGGCATGGACTTCAAGGATGTGGACGGCATCACCTGGCGCAACAAGAATGGTGAAATTGTCGCCAACCGTGATCGCGCCATGATCGAAGACATGGACAGCCTGCCCTTCGTGACCGAAGTCTACAAGCGTGACCTGCGGATTGAAGATTACTTCATCGGCTACCTCAAGCACCCCTATATTTCCATCTATACTGGCCGTGGCTGCAAATCGCGCTGCACCTTCTGCCTGTGGCCGCAGACTGTGGGTGGCCATCGCTACCGCACGCGCAGCCCCCAGCATGTGGCGGCCGAAATCCGTCTGGCGATGCAGTATTTCCCGCAGGTGCAGGAATTCTTCTTCGACGACGACACCTTCACCGACGATCTGCCCCGCGCCGAAGCCATCGCGCGTGAACTAGGCAAGCTGGGCGTTACCTGGTCGTGCAATGCCAAGGCCAATGTGCCGCGCGATACCCTGAAAGTCCTGCGTGACAACGGCCTGCGCCTGCTGCTGGTCGGTTACGAAAGCGGCAATCAGCAAATCCTGCACAACATCAAGAAGGGCATGCGCGTTGAAGTCGCGCGCGAGTTCACCAAGAACTGCCACGAACTCGGGATCAAGATTCACGGCACCTTTATTCTGGGTCTGCCGGGCGAAACGAAGGAAACCATTCAGGAAACCATTCGCTTCGCGCAGGAAATCAACCCGCACACGCTGCAGGTTTCTCTGGCCGCTCCCTACCCCGGTACAGCCCTGTTCAAGGAAGCCACCGAAAACGGCTGGCTGGACGAAAGCAACGCTGAACTGCTGGACGAAAACGGCGTGCAGATCGCTCCGCTGCACTACCCGCACCTGTCCCACACGGAAATCTTCAATAGCGTTGAAGAATTCTACAAGAAGTTCTACTTCCGTGCGCCCAAGATCGCTTCTATCCTTGGGGAAATGATCACCTCGCCGCAGATGCTCAAGCGCCGCCTGCGCGAAGGTGTCGAGTTCTTCCAGTTCCTCAAAGACCGTAAGGCCGCCTGAGGTTACTGCCCCCCCACAGACCCTATGGTTTGTGGGGGATTTTTATTGTGCAGGGCGTTTGCATGGCATGGCCATGAACAGGCTCCCTCTCAGGCGCGTGGACCGGCCCGCCCCTGCCCGGCGCCTCTTACTGGCGCCCCCTGCGGGCGCACGGAATATCCGCCATGAAACGTGCCATTATTTCCGCTGATGACTTCGGCATGTCTGTCGAAGTGAATGAAGCCATTGAAATTGCCCACCGTCAGGGGCTGTTGTCTACCGCCAGCCTGATGGTTGCTGGTGCTGCTGCACAGGACGCCGTGGAGCGTGCCAAACGTCTGCCCACACTCAATGTCGGGCTGCATCTTGTCACGATTGAAGGCCCGGCCACGCTAAGCCATGCCGAACTACCCCTGATTACCGGCCCGGATGGCTGGCTGTCCTCCTCGCAACTGGGGCTTGGCGTTGAATATTTCTTTCTCCCTCAGGGACGCCGCGAACTCACGCGGGAAATCACGGCCCAGTTTGAAGCCTTCGCCCGCACAGGCCTGCGGCTGGATCATGCCAACGCGCATAAACACATGCACCTGCACCCGACCGTTGGCCGCCTGATGATTGATATTGGCAAACGCTACGGCCTGAATGCCGTGCGGATTCCCATTGAACCCCCCGGCCCCCTGTCTGCCTCTCCCGGTACCAAACCCGATACACTGGGAGATGCCGTCCTGCGCCGCTGGACAAGGCTCCTGCGCCATCAGGCCCGAGCCGCAGGCATGATGACCAATGACTGGTGCTTTGGCCTATCCTGGAGCGGGCACATGACGCCGGAACGGATGGCGGCTTTGGCAACCCACCTGCCTGAAGGCGTGTCTGAAATCTATTTCCACCCCGCCACGCACAAAAACACCCTGCTACAACGGCTCATGCCAACCTATGAGCATGAAAAGGAACTGGAGGCGCTGTGCTCGGACGGATTCAGGCAGGCTTTGGCCCGCACGCACACGCAATTGTGCGGCTGGCAGGATCTAGCCCATGCGGGGACACCACGCTGACTGTTGTAATTTTACCATAACAACCAATTTAGCGTAATATTTTTAATTTTATTTCCTTATTTTTTTATTTTGAGCAATATTATTGCTTACCCCCTCTTGACCCATAAAGGGAGTTCTGGTTTTTTCTGAGGGCCGACATACCAAAAAAACAATAATGAAAGTTGGTTCCATGGCTCAGGTATTTGTATTCCGCCCGTTATCCGTCACTCTGTGTACGGCGCCTGTTGGTGTCGTCCCTGTCTGTTTTCCGTCTGTCTAGACGGTTCTGAATTCTTCCGGTTTTCATCAGACGCAGATAGCAACAGGACGCGGAATGTCTCGTTTTTTCTCAAGCCGCGCCGCACGGCGCGCGGCCACACCCCGTGCTTTTTCAACGCGCAGCGCTGGCTACAGCTCTCTGGCGCTGGCCGCTCTGTGGCATCTGCCTGCGGCCTTTGCAGCCCCGGCCGCACCGCTCAGCACCACCACGGCAACGACCACCACCACCACGCACGCGACCACCACGGCCGCAGGCCAACCGGTGAGTGTTGTTCATGTCACAGCGGCCCCGCTCGATGCCGAAATGCTCGGGCCAGACCCGGCCGCCATCAAGCGTCCGCCCAACACGCCCATTCCGCCCAGCGGTGTGCCTGTGCTGCCAATCAGCGGCCTGTCGCCGTTTGGCATGCTCCCTATCGTGCCATCTGAAGTCAAGCACTCGTTCCACCAGATCGAACTGGATGCCATCTCAAAAGGAGAAGGCCCCTCCGCCCTGCTGCCCGCATGGCTGGACGCCCAGCGCGACAAGGATCTGGAAGACCCCTATTACGTGCCTACCGCAGGCACGGGCCACCTTGTGGAGCCGCTGATGCCGTTCCGCAACAGCCTCAAGGACAAGGGGTTTTCCTTCTCGCTGTCCTACAAAGGCGAATGGATGGGGCTGTTCTCGGGCGGTCTGCCAAACGAACATGGCAACAGCTATGTGCATGAACTGACCCTGCAGGGTACGTTCGATCTGGGCAAAATGGCCCCCAGCCTGAATGGCTGGTCCGTGCATACACTGGTGATGGAACGCGCGGGCAAAGCGTATCAGAACCGCGTGGGCGAACAGTTTGTGGCCCTGCAGGAAGTGTACACGCTCTCGGGCAACGTAGCCGCCCATCTGGTGGACATGTACGCCGAAAAGAAGTTCCGCAACAACACCATGGATGTGATCTTCGGACGTATGTCGCTCACCCATGTGTTTGCAACGTCACCTCTGCTGTGCTCGTTCCAGGTCACATGCTCGGCGCCTGCGGCGCTAAAGCAGAATCCCGGTTTTAGCGTGTATCCCAAAGCGACGTGGGGTGCGCGCCTGCGCTTCCGCCCCACGCGGGATACGGCGCTGCAAGTGGGTGCTTATTCTGTGAGCGCACTGAGCGACAACCCTTCGGGCTGGGCATGGGGTGCTGAAAACGCCACGGGCCTGTCGCTGCCTATTGAATTCACATGGGCGCCTTTCCTCACACGTAACCGCCTGCCCGGGCATTATGTGGTCGGTTATGCGCATGACACCACGCGCTATGCCGACAAAATCAACGCAGCCCTGCCCGCCTCCGTGCTCAACCATATGCCTGATGTCCATTCCGGCCCGAGCGACATGTTCTGGCTGGAAACCGACCAGATGATCTACCGCCTTGGCGGCCGTAACCAGATGGCCGGTGGGTATCTGATGGCAGGCTACGTGCATGTGACACCACGCGCGGTGAACGTGTCTGATCAGGCTTATGGTGGTTTCTCGCTGGTGGGGCTGATCCCCTCGCGTGTGACAGACCGTTTTGGCGTGCTGTATTCGTGGTACAAGGTCAGCGACCGTCGGCGTGAAAGCCAGATGATCGCGCAGGATATGGGTCTGCCACTGGGCGTGCGGGGCGTGCAGAACGACTCTCACATCATCGAAGCCTATTACAGCATTGATGCACTGCCGGGTCTGCTGATCCAGCCGGAATTCCAGTACATGATCCACCCCGGCGAGACGCACAACATCCCCAATTCCGCCGCTATGGGGCTGAAGATTATCGGCAATCTGTAAAACACAGGTTTGAACTACTCCGCTCCGGGCTTGCCACCCGGAGCCACCCTCGCCACATAATGCGGCGTGTTCACGCATTGTAAAATGCGGATGGTCTGGCATGCGTATCTTATGCGATCTTCCATGATCGAGACATAGAACGCGAAAGACCCTTACTCTTGGACCATACGGAAATTATCAAGGCGCTTGGCACATTTCTTGCCATTATGAACCCGTTTCTCAGCCTGCCCATTTTTCTTGCCATGACCACAGGTTTTTCCCCCAGCCAGCAACGTGCGCTCGCCATCAAGGTTACGGCGTTTTCCGGTATCATGTGTTTGATTATCCTGCTGGCCGGCCCCAGAATTATCGGTTTTTTTGGCATTACCATTGACCAGTTTCGCGTGGCGGGTGGCATTGTGCTGGCCCAGATTTCATGGTCGATGCTCAATGGCAGCACCATTTCATCCCATCAGGGCAGTGATCACGAGCAGGCTCAGGTACAGAACCTGTCGGGGCTGGCCTTTTACCCCCTTACCTTTCCCATGATCATCGGGCCGGGAACCATTGCCACCATTATCATTTATACCGGCCACGGCAGTTCTGTGACCGATATGATGGAAATAGGCGGCATTATTGCCGGTATACTGCTGATCCTGTTTGTAACCCTGTTTTTTGCCGCCGCAATCGGCCGGGTCATGAGCGAGACCATGCGTACGATCACAACCCGGCTGATGGGCATGATCCTGCTGGCGATTTCCGTGGGCATGATCCTTGCCGGGCTTAAGGCGACCCTGCCGGGACTGGCCCATTAAACCGCGCAAGATGCAGGCCTTCTGTCCTATCTGACAACACGCCCTAGGCATGGCAGGCCACCTCTGCTACTCAGCAGACTGTTTTCCCTTTAACCGCGCGCGACTGGCCTGCCGCCTCCCCCATGACCCAGCCCACAGACAAAACAGCACCCGCAGAAGCCAGCCTTCGCACAATGTCCGATGGGCGCAATACGGCGGGCCATCTTTCCGCCCGAGCACAGGCCGCAAAAGCCGATCGTCTGGACAGACAGGCCGCGGCCCTGCGCGCCAATCTGCTCCGCCGCAAGGCGCAGGCTCGCAGCAGGCAGGATGCTGACACCCCTACCGACCAACATTCTTCCGCATGCCCTGAAACAGGAAAGCCCAAACCATGCCCGTGATGCCTGATACCTGGATCCGCAAAATGGCCACCGATCACGGGATGATCGAACCGTTCGTGGAAAGCCAGAAGCGCGAGGGCGTGATTTCCTACGGCCTGTCCTCCTACGGGTATGACGCACGGGTGGCGGATGATTTTCGTATCTTTACCGATGTGAACAACGCCATTGTCGATCCGAAAAACTTCAGTCCGGAAGGCTTTGTCTCGCGCAAGGCGGATGAGTGCATCATCCCCCCCAACAGTTTTGTGCTGGCACATACGGTGGAATATTTCCGTATCCCGCGCGATGTGCTGGTCGTGTGTCTGGGCAAATCCACCTATGCGCGCTGCGGCATTATTGTAAACGTGACCCCGCTTGAACCCGAATGGGAAGGTCAGGTCACGATAGAAATCAGCAACACCACGCCCCTGCCCGCGCGGATCTACGCCAATGAAGGGATTTGTCAGTTCCTGTTCTTCAAAGGCGATTCTCCGTGCGAGACCAGCTACGCGGACAGGGCAGGCAAATATATGGGCCAGCGTGGCGTTGCCACGCCCCGGATGTAATCAGATGGATCGTTTCATTATCCACGGCGGTCGTCCCCTGCACGGGGAGATCGTCATCGGCGGGGCCAAAAACGCCGGACTGAAACTGCTGGTTGCCGGGCTGCTCACGCCTGAACGGCTGGTTCTGTCCAACGTGCCACACATTGCCGATATTGCCACCATGCGTGCTCTGCTGGTGCAGCACGGGCTGAACGTGGAAGACATCAAGGGCGATGGTTCGACCCTATCCGTAGGCGGCGATATTTCGAATACTGAAGCGCCTTACAATATTGTTTCCAAAATGCGGGCCTCCATTCTCGTGCTGGGGCCGCTGCTGGCCCGCTGCCACCATGCACGGGTGTCCCTGCCCGGTGGCTGCGCCATCGGCACGCGACCGGTTGACCTGCACCTCAAAGGGCTGGAAACGCTCGGGGCCGAGATCACGCTTGAAAACGGCTATATCAACGCCCGCGCCCCGCAGGGTCTCAAGGGTGACCGCATTATCCTGCCGTTTGCCTCTGTTGGGGCGACTGAAAACCTGATGATGGCGGCAACCCTTGCAAAAGGCCGCACCGAAATCATTAACGCTGCGCGCGAACCGGAAATGGTTGATCTGGCAAACTGCCTGAACGCCATGGGGGCACGTATTCAGGGGGCAGGCAGCGGCACCATCGTCATCGACGGGGTGGAAGCGCTGCATGGAGCCGAACACCGCATCATGCCCGATCGCATCGAATGCGGTACCTATGCCTGTGCTGCCGCCATTACAGGTGGAGACCTGCGGCTGGTTGGCGGTCATATGGATCACCTGGGTGCTGTCGTGCGCGCGCTGGAAGAAACCGGCGTGGAAGTAACACAGGAAGGCGATACCATGCGGGTGCGCCGCACGGGTGCGCTGCGCGGCATTGATATTATGACCGAGCCGTATCCCGGCTTCCCTACCGACATGCAGGCCCAGTTCATGGCGCTGCTATCCGTGGCGGACGGGGCTTCCATGGTAACGGAAACGATTTTTGAAAACCGTTTCATGCACGTGCCAGAACTCAACCGTATGGGTGCGCGCATCAACGTACATGGGTCTTCAGCTATTATCCGGGGCGTGCACGGGCTGTCAGGTGCTCCTGTGATGGCAACCGATCTGCGGGCCTCGTTTTCGCTTATTCTGGCGGGACTTGCCGCCCATGGCGAGACAATCCTGAGCCGCGTCTACCATCTGGATCGTGGGTATGAAGCTGTTGAACGCAAGCTGGCGGCTTGCGGAGCGCAGATCGAACGCGTGCGGGACTAAAATACCCGACAGGCCACATGCCAGATGCCCGGCGTGTGGCCTGTCATGAGGCTGTAAAACAGCCCGATTATGACTGCTGCGGTAACGCCATGGCAGATTCCGGCAGAACCTGCCCCCCATCCACCACAATCCCCTGCCCGGTAATATAGGCGGCTTCCTCCGAAGCGAGGAACAGAGCCGTATTGGCAATATCCATAACCGAACCCAACCGCCCCATGGGAATGGATGCTTCCATGGCGCGCAGGTAATCATCCCCCATCCCGTCTAGCCCTTCGGTGTGGATGTTGCCGGGCATGACAGCGTTAATGGTAATGCCGTGCGGCGCCAGTTCTATGGCTGCGGTTCGGAGAAAACCCATCTGCCCGGCTTTGGACGCTCCATAATGCGCCCACCCCGGAAAGCCGGTAATAGGGCCAGTTACGGAGGAAGTCGCCACAATTCGCCCCCAACCTTTGGCCTTCATAACCGGCAAAACCGCGCGGGTGCAGGTAAACAGACTGCGCAGATTGACGGCCATGATGTGATCGAAATCCTCCTCCGTCATTTCCTCCAGCGTGGCCGATGGAAAAATACCCGCATTGGCGCAGAGAATATCCACACCCCCAAAGGCATTCACCACCTGCTCCACCAGAGCCTGACAGGCAGCCCCGGACGACACATCAGCCCCAAAGCCAAGGGCTTTCGGCCCAATCCCTGCAGCAACGGCCTGAGCATCCTCGGCTGTACGTGAAACCACCGCAACCTGACACCCTGCCTGCCCAAAGCGCTCGGCAATTCCACGCCCGATACCCCGCGTGCCCCCTGTCACAAGCACCGTGCGCCCTTCAAGAGACCTGAACATGATGACCCTCCACCCTGTTACCTTACGGGTATGGGCTGCTGGGCAGCCGGTTTATTGTTTCGATAGCGGAATACTATAGTCAGAAAAAATCCCTCCCGCCTAGGCGGCAGCAGCCCCTGACACCAGACCGGACAGAAAACCCCCACTCAGATAGGCCTTGGCCATAATAACCGAGGTTTCCACAAACCCACCTTCCAGCGCCTGCGCTTCCGTGGAGTGGCGATGTGTTGCAAACCAGCCAACCATCAGCAGCCGACGGAGCATAAGCAGGGTGGGAATCATGGCCACATCCGCATCATCCAGCGCACGCTGGCTATGATAACCCTGCACCCAGTTACTACACAGGCTTTCTATATCGGGCGCATATTCATTAAACGTACAGGCACAGGCCAGCTCGTACATGTGCCAGCTAAACCCGCAGTCATCGAAGTCGATCAGGCACATATCCTCCCGATTAGAAAGGATGTTAGCCAGACGCATATCCCCATGCAGCAGGCCCCAGCGGTTATCCGGCATGCCATAAGCCGCCAGCCTGCGGCGCACCATCTGATCCGCCGCATCCAGCACCTGATACTGCTCGGCACTAATGGCGTGGTTGTGTTTCCAGCACCCCCACATGGCCTGCTCACCAATGGTGGTCGCAACTGTCCATTGTGGCCGCTGGAGGCTGTTCAGCGCCGTGTTGGCATGCGTATAGTCGTGCAACCGGGCGGAGATAACGCCAAGTCTGAAAAAATCCCTGTCCAGACCATCGGCTGTGGGCATATGCCCCTCAAAATACCGGAACAGAACCGCATGCTGCTCCTGCTCCCCGCTGCCGATAATCACCAGTTTTTCGCCATTCAGCGCGGGTAGAACAGGCTGTGTCTGCAATACGCCATCGGCTATCAGGCGATCGATAAAGGTAATTTCCGCCCGAATCTCGGCAATTTCGCGGTAGTGAGGCCGGTGTAGGCGCAATACATGCACCACACCCCCCGGCCCTTCCACCCGATAAACGGCATTCTCAGAAAAACTCAGCAATGTGCAGCGTGAGTTTTCATCAAGACCATAGTGCGGCAGAAAAGCCTTTGGGTTTTCATGCCATTTCCATGATGTTTCCTGCCAGGCTGCGTCTCTCATCGTCACACCCTTTCGCTCATCACGGGCGCACTGGCCACAACGGCATCTTCCAGCCTTTGCAGAATGTCCCCCACCTGCCCGGATGTCAGGAGCAGACCGGGTTTGAACTGCAACACACGCGGGTCGAGTGTAGAGAAAATGGCCCACACCCCACGCTTGTAAAGCTCGCTCATGACGGGCTTGGCACCCTGTGCGGCGTTAAATTCCAGACCGATAATCAGGCCTTCCTGACGGATACCCACCAGCCAGTCCGCATGACGCGCCCGGATATCTGCAAGCCCTTTCGCAAACTGCTCGATAACAGCATGCACATTGGCTACAGTCTGCTCACTCGTGGTAATGTCCAGCACGGCGGATGCCACATGACAGCCCACCTCAGACCCGGAGAAGGTGGACATATGGGCAAAGCCATCCTGATCAAGCCAGCCACCGGCCTGTTTGGTCATCAGCAACGCACCGAACGGATAGATACCCCCGCCCAGCCCCTTGGATGTCACCAGAATATCAGGCTGTACGTTTTGACGTGAAATAGCCCACAGCGCGCCAGAGCGCATGAGCCCTGTCTGGACTTCATCCGCGATGTACAAAGCGCCCGTTTCATCACACAGGGCGCGGATCGCCGCGAGGTAGCCCGGTGCGGGCAACGGAAAACCGTAGGTAGCAGGAATGGTTTCCATAATAACGGCCGCAGCCGGTTCCGCCCGCAGGGCTTCGCGCATGGCGTCCAGATCATTGAACGGCACCTGCACGAACTCTTCGGGCCTGTCTGCCAGAAACAGCCGACTGAAGCGCTCATCGCCCGTGGCAACGGCAAGCCCCGTATGGCCATGATAGGCCTTGCGAATGGAAATGATCCGCCGCCGTCCTGTAGCAAACCGCGCGGACTTGATAGCAAGATCAATGGCCTCGCTACCACTGGTGGCATAAGCGACCCGCTCGAAAGGCTGCCCGGACAAAGCCAGCAGTTTCATGGCCAATGCGGTGCGCGAAGGCGATGGAAAATGGTGGTTACCAATATCGAAATACGCCAGCCCGTCTGTAAGCGCACGGATCAGATCGGGGTTACGGTGGCCAAGATTATAGGTGCCGCCGTTAAGGTGGACATCAATCAGTTCATGCCCATTGATGTCGGTCAGGACATACCCTTCGCGCCGCCCGATGACGAGCGGCACATTGGCCTCCTGCCAGAAGCGGGTTTTATCCGGGTTCCAGTACCGTTCCGAGGCCGCCAGAACCGCCGCCTTGTCGCTAAAGCCCGCCAGATACGGATCGGTCATACTACAACTCCCTGCCTTACCCCTTCATGGGGCGAATGATGCAGGTAGTGTATGCTCCGGGCGGGACGGCATTTAATGGCAGACGGTCACAATCTCATGCCATTTGATGACAGAATGACAGGCCCGGAAACCACGCTCCAGACTGACGATCTGTTCCATAACAGAAATGATTTGACGCACCCGGCCTCTCATGCGCTATCCTGCCAGCCTGTCCCTTGTATCAGGCAGACATGACCTTGCGGGCTTGAACATGACACAACTGGCACAGACCCCCCTTGGCACAGACAGGTTTTCCACCACCGTTCTGGCCTCTGTTCTCCACGGGTTCGATGCGTTCATTCGTGGGCGTGGCGGAAACCCTCATGATGTTTTCGGTCAGGCCGGGCTATCCGTTCCAAACCAGTGTGCGCCATCGGATATGGTTTTTCTGGACAGCTACTGTCAGGCGCTGGACTATGCGGCGCACACGACACGCACCACCCATTTTGGCCTGTGGTTTGGTCATCAGTTCGCGCCCAGTCGGCTTGGGCTGCTGGGGTATCTGGCGCTGTCAGCCCCCACGCTGGGCGATGCGCTGAACAATCTGGCCAGTTTTTTTTCCGTACATCAGGACAACAGTCATGTAAGCACCCACATCCGCCGGGGTGTCTGTGTGCTGGAATACAGTGTTGAAGCTCCCAACCTGAGCAACCACCGGCATGATAGCGAGTTGTCTCTGGCCGTTTTCTGCAACCTGATCAAAGCCGCAATGGGGCCGACATGGGCACCCACCGAAGTGCATTTCCGCCACGAAGCCGCCGAGCAGGACAGGCAGGATCATGGGCAGGCCTTTGGTTGCCCCGTTCATTTTAACCGTGCTGCCAATGCGCTGTATTTTCCAGCAGCATTACTCAGCACACCCATGCCCAATGCGGACAGTATCCTGTTCTGCACCGCCAAAAGCAGCCTGCTGAACATTCAGGCGGAAAAAACCGCACGCACACCTACACGCAATATTCTGGAAACAGCACGGCAGGTTATCATTCACCTGCTGCCGCAGGGCTATCCTTCCATTACCGCAGTTGCCGAGGAACTGGGCTGCCCACCCTGGACGCTCCAGCGCCGTCTGGCAGACCAGAACGCCAGCCACCGTCAGCTTGTTGAGGAAACACGTCAGCAACAGGCCGTGCATTATCTGCAATCTGGGCGTTTTTCAGTCGCGCAGACAGCGTTCATGCTGGGTTACGCGGAAAGCAGTTCTTTTACCCGCGCCTTTACGCGCTGGCATGGACGCGCGCCCAGCAGCCTGCTGCCCGGCGGCGCGCAGGATTAAGCTGCTGCCCGGCCCTGCAAATGGCAGGAGACGGGCAGCATAACGCTCTTATGGGTTTACTGTTCCCACCAGACACTCAGGGTACGCACGCCCTGCGCGCCCCGCACCAGCACACCTTGAATATCCGCAGTGGCCGATGGGCCACTCATCAACACCCCATAGCGTGCGGTATGGAACTCAGGCCGTTCAATATAAGCTGTGTGCATGTTGGCAGTCAGAGTAGATTCTGACAAAATCACCACGATATGCTGCGTCAGATGGGCTGCGGAATTCAGGGTCGGCAGTTGTGCTTCGCTCAGAAAAATCGAGCCCATTTCCGCAATGCCGAACGGCGCACGCACAACCAGCACATCCACATTAGCGGCTGTCTGTGGGGTGCCCAGTTCTTCTATACGCACCGTGCCTTCAAACTCCGGCACGGCAGAACAGATAATTTTCGCATCGGCAAAGCGGCGGGCGATTGCCGCACTCAGGCTTTCACCCTCCTGCGGCGCCAGCACCTGTCCACCCAGCAGGGCAAGGCTTTTTTCAAACCGTGCACGGCTGGCATCCATATCGCCCAGCCGCGCAACAGGCGGCAGGGCATGGGCGGCAGGGTCGGGCCGGTTATCACGCAGGCGGGCCAGAATGGCGTCACGCGAGCTCATGCGTCTTCCCCTTTCTTTTTGGTTTTCAGGCGGTTCTGCTTATACCAGCTATGGAATGTCTGCTTGACCGGGTGTGGCAGTTCGCGGTTTTTGCCCCACGGGTTAAGCCAGTTATACAAGGCAAAGCGCGGCAGAACCCCCAGCGCTGTTTCGGTACCGCTGATAGCCGCACGATACAGCTTGGGCTGGCCCAGAAGCCGCCCGGCCATGTTCATGACCTCGCGCTTGACGAAAGGCAGTTCATGATGCTCGGCCAGCACGCGCCGCCATTTGTAAAGCTGGTCATGAATATTGATCCTGACCGGGCATACATTGGTGCAACTACCGTTCATGGTCGAAGCAAAAGGCAGCGTACTGTATTTCCGTTCATTGAAGGTAGGATCAATAATCGCGCCGATAGGGCCAGAATAAACCGCCCCATAGGACAGCCCGCCCGAACGCCGATAAACCGGGCAGGTATTCATGCACGCACCGCAGCGAATACATTTGAGCGAAGTCCAGAAGTCTTCCATGCCCAGCCGGTGCGAACGTCCGTTATCGACCAGCACCACATGCATTTCGCTGCCATCCTGCGGGCCACGGAAATGCGTGGTGTACTGCGTAATGGGTGACCCCAGCGCACTACGCGAGAGCATTCGCACAAACACGCCCAGATCGGCCATGCGCGGCACCAGACGCTCGATCCCCAGCGTTGCGATATGCAGCCCCGGCACGGTCGCACTCAGATCAGCATTACCTTCATTGGTGCAGACCACAAAAGAGCCGGTTTCCGCCACCACAAAATTACCGCCTGTCATACCCGCATCCGCAGCCAGAATGACCGGACGCGCCGCCAGACGCTGAGACCACGCGAGAGACTGCGGGTCATCATCATTGGGGTCGGTATGATAGTGTTCGGCAAAAAGCTTGGCCACGTCAGGCGTCAGCTTATGAACTGCTGGCACCACGATATGGCTGGGCATCTGGTTATCAAGCTGCTGGATACGCTCACCCAGATCGGTTTCGGTTACGACAACACCGCGCGGCTCCAGATATTCGCGCATGTTGCACTCTTCCGTCACCATGGACTTGCTCTTGATCAGCGACTTCGCGCCATGCTTTTCAAGAATTTCGCCCACAATACGGTTATGTTCCGCGCCATCGGCGGCCCAGTGAACATGAATGCCGTTCTTTTTGGCATTGGCCTCAAACTGCTCCAGATATTCGGGCAGATTGGCCAGCGTGTGTTCCTTGATCTGCGAGGCCAGTGTCCGCAGTTCCTGCCACTCAGGCAGTTCGTGCATCTGCTGGTCACGCTTCTGGCGCAGGTCCCACAACCGCTCGTCATGGAAGGTCAGGTGCGGCGTGTCCTTGATGAACGCCTCCGCAGCCCGCGCATGATTAACTGGCTTGACCTTCATGCCCGTGCTCCATTCAGGATTTCGGCAATATGAATAAAGCGGATCGGCACGCCTGCACGCTCCGCACAGCCCTGCTGGTGCATCATGCACGATGTATCGGCCGATACGATATATTCGGCCCCTGCATCATGGTGATCTCGCACCTTGTCCACACCCATTTTGGCCGAAACCGCCTCTTCCGTAACGGAGAACGTGCCGCCAAACCCACAGCACTCATCTGGCCTGCGCGGGGTGGCAAAGGAAATGCCCCGCACCTTGGTCAGCAGATCCATCGGTTTGGAGAAAAACGGCTCACCCAGTTCGGACATGCTGGCCGTGCGCAGCGCACGCAGCGTACCGCAGCTATTATGCAGCCCGACCTTGTGGGGGAACTCAGCCCACGGGAAAGCATCAACCTTCAGCACATCATGCAGGAACTCAACGAGTTCATACGTGTTCTTGCGAACATGGCGCACTTCATCCGTCTGGGGAATGGCGTCAAAATTGTCCTTGACATGATGTGCGCAACTACCCGAGGGCATGACAATGGCATCATACTTGGCGAAGTTTTTCACAAACAGCGCCTCGGCCGCCGCGGCATCCTTGTTACAGCCGGAATTAGCCATCGGCTGGCCACAGCAGGTCTGATCCAGTGGGTATTCCACATCCTGCCCCAGCTTTTCGAGAAGCTCCAGCGTGGCTATCCCCGTTTTTGGATAGAACGCATCAATATAACAAGGAACAAACAACCCGATTTTCATACGCACCCCCGTGCCGGGCATTTGATTGCCCGCAATCGAACATAACATCCACAAACAACAAAACCTGAAACCCACCCATTAGTTTTCAGGTGAGTATCAATCCCACTTCACCCCGCCACAAGCGGCGTTGCTGCCAGCGCCGCAGGCTCGGGGCCACCGGTCGCCCAGTCCAGCAGTTCGACCGTATGCACGAAAGGAATACCCACTTCACCCGCAAGCTGGGTCATGCAGCCAATGTTACCGCTGGCGGCAACCTGCGCATTAACCGAGCGGATATTACGTACCTTGCGCTCCTTGAGCTGCCCGGCGATATCTGGCTGGAGCAGGTTGTACGTGCCCGCCGAACCACAGCACAGATACCCCTCCGGCACATCAAGCACCGTAAAACCAGCAGAACGCAGAAGGTCTTTTGGCTGGTTAATAATACGCTGCCCATGCTGCATGGAACAGGCTGAGTGATAGACAACCCGCAGGCCAGCAGGCTGTGTGGCAGGCATCAGTCCGATTTCAGTCATGAATTCACTGATATCGCGCGCCATAGCCGAAACCCGCGCAGCCTTGTCCGCCCATTGCGGGTCAAGGCGCATCGCATGCCCATAAGCCTTGACCGAAGTACCACAGCCCGAAGTGTTGATAATGACGGCATCAAGCCCTTCCGGGCCATCGGCCTCACGCAGCCAGGCATCAATATTGGCCTTGACCAATGGCAGCGCCTTATCTTCAGCCCCCATATGCTCAGCAGGAGCGCCACAGCAGCCCGAACCCCGCGCCACAACAACCTCAACCCCATGACGCTGGAGCAGGCGGATGGTCGCTTCGTTAATGGCGGTATCAAGGGCTGTCTGCACACAGCCATTCAGCAACGCCACCCGCTTGCGCCGTGTCGTGCCGGGCTTGACGGTAAAAGTCTGGGGCCGGTCAACAGGGCTGGGTGCGGGCAGAGGCTTGGCAGGCACCATATCCATCATGGCGCGCAGCGTGCCTGAAAACAGGCCCCGCGCAGGCCGTGCCAGACGCCCCAGCGCAATGGCCTTACGGAACAGCCCGGCATTGGGCAACAGCCTGATAAGGCTTTCACGCACAATGCGCTGGAACAGCGGACGGCGGTAATGCTGCTCCACATATTCCCGTCCGTGCGCGATCAGCTTTGAATACTCCACCCCGGATGGGCAGATCGCCTCACAGGCCAGACAGGTCAGGCAGCGATCCAGATGCTCGACCGTGCGGTCATCCGGTGCGCCTCCTTTTTCATACATCCCCTTAATCAGGAAAATACGACCGCGTGGGCTATCATTTTCCTCGTGCTTTACAGCATAGGTGGGGCAGCGCGACAGGCAGACGCCGCAATGCACGCAGTTACCGATAATCTCTTTCGCCAGTTTGATATTGGCATCCGCATCCTGCGCGGCCTGGGGAATATGGCTGAGCATTGCGCGTCTCCTATGCCTGTACCGTCATGCGACCGGGATTAAAAATACCTGCGGGGTCAAAGGCTGTCCGCGTGCGCTGCTCCAGTGCGGCAACACCGGCCGCCACGGGCGGAAAGGCCCCAAACTGGCTACGTATGGCATCCGGCGCACGCAGGATCATGGAACGCGCACCGATTTTTTCAGCCATTTTGCGATAACGCAGCACATCCACTTCCGGCTGTACACCACGCATAGTGGAAAAAACCACACCCCCTGCCCAGTCCACAAAAAAGCGGTTGATACAACCAGCCCTGCGGGCTTCATCCACAAAAGCGGGCATGGCGGTGGCGGGTAGATTAACACGCCAGACCAGTTCATCCGCTTTGGGCGTCAGGCATGACAGTTCGCGGATTTCACGCCACAAAGCCTGACTTTCCTCCTGCTCGAGCACACGCGGCGGCGTAGGCAGCAGGGCTTCCAGCACCTGATGATTACCCGCGACACCGGGCGCGGTACCCTCCACCCGGATAATAACCTCGCAGCGGCCATCTGCACCCACACGGCGGGCCAGTCCACCAACGCCCAAGGGTAACGCACGGATTTTTTCAAACAGGGCGCGATCATCTTCCAGCGTGCGTGCGGGCAGCACAAGCGTCAGTTCCGCACGCGGGGCGGGCAATACTTTGAGGGTAACGCTCGTCAGCACCGCCAGCGTACCACAGGCACCTGTCACCAGCTTGCTCAGATCATAGCCGGTCACATTTTTCATGGTGCGGCCACCGGCCTTGAACACGTCACCCTGACCGTTCACCCCTTCTACCCCCAGCACGAAGTCGCGCACGGCGCCACTAAGGATACGCCGTGGACCAGACAGCGCCGTGGCCACGGCCCCGCCGACCGTACTGCGCTGGGCATCGGTTCCATAAAGACCGGTATAACGCGGTGGTTCGAAGGGCAAATACTGGCCTTTGGCCGCCAGCATATGCTCAAGCTCATCCAGCGTCAGCCCAACCCCTGTGCGGATCACCAGATCTTCGGGGTCGTAAAACGCGATCTGATCCAGCCCACCAAGCGCCAGAGTGCGATCGGCTTTAACCGGATTACCAAAACCCGACCGGGTGCCATTGCCTGTCACCGCCAGTGTCTGCCCGGCAGCGGCGGCATCCATAACGATGTCCGCTACATCCTGTGTGCTGGCAGGCCGCAGGCATACCGTCTCTGTCTGTGTCATGTCAGAAAACTCCGCCTCGCTCAGAAACGCGGGATGTCAGGGAAACGAATGGCACCATTCCGCACATGCATGCGCCCGAACTCGGCACAGCGGCATGCTGTGGGAAACACCTTACCGGGATTGAGCAATTCAGCCGGGTCGAACGCGCATTTGACCATCTGCTGCTGGTTCAGGTCGATGTCGGTAAACTGGTGTGTCATCAGGTCACGTTTTTCAACGCCCACCCCGTGCTCACCACTCAGCACACCGCCAGCATCCACGCAGGCAATCAGCACATCGGCTCCAAAAGCCTCGGCTTTTTCAAGATCGCCGGGCTTGGCTGCATCATACATAATGATCGGGTGCAGATTGCCATCCCCCGCATGGAAGCAGTTCGCGTAATCCAGCCCGTATTTGACCGACATATCAGCCATTTTATTCAGCACTTCAGGCAGCTTGTTACGCGGGATGGTGCCATCCGTGCAGTAATAATCCGGGCAGAGCTTGCCAATAGCCGAGAACGCCAGCTTGCGGCTGCTCCAGATTCTCTGGCGTTCCTCTTCCGTGGTGCTGACCTTGGTTTCAATCGCGCCCTGGTTACGGGCCACGTCGCTGACAACATCCACCAGCGCATCCACCTCCACGGCGGTGCCATCGAGTTCGCACAGCAGAAGGGCAGCCGTATTGCTGTCGAATGTCTCGCGGATCAGCACGGACACGGCATCCAGCACCTTACGGTCCATGAATTCCAGACCTGCGGGAATAATCCCGGCCCCGACAATAGCCCCTACACAGGCGCAGGCTTCCTCCACGGATGGAAAGCTCATGGAAATCACGCGTGCGACTTCAGGCACCGGCTCCAGCCGGACGGCAATTTCCGTCACCATGGCCAAAAGCCCTTCCGAGCCTGTCAGCACGCCCATCAGATCCATTTCGCCTTCTGCGGCGCCCAGATAGGCACCGCCAAGGCGAATGATCTCGCCCGTCATCAGCACGGCCTCAAGCCCGAGGATATGGTTGGCCGTCACGCCGTATTTCAGGCAATGCACGCCCCCGGCATTTTCCGCCACATTGCCACCAATGGTCGAAATAAGCTGGCTGGAAGGGTCGGGCATGTAACACAGCCCAAGATGCTGCACCGCTTCGCTGATCTTGATATTAGGCACGCCGGGTTGCACCCGTGCCACACGGTTGGGAGCATCCACTTCCAGCACGTTACACAGGCGCGATGTCACCAGCAGAATGCCATCTTCCAGCGGCAGAGCACCGCCCGAAAGCGATGTGCCCGAACCGCGCGGCACGACCTTAACCCCTCTTTCGTGACAGAATCGCAGGATCTGCTGCACTTCTGCTGCTGAGCCGGGCAGCACCACCAGCAGGGGCATGGCCATGTAGGCCGTAATGCCATCGCACTGATAAGGCCGCCTTTCAGCCTCATCAGAGATAACCCACTCCTGTCCGACAATCTGGCGCAGCGCCACCGCCAGAGCCTCGCGCTGGTTCATAATGGCCTGACTGGGCTCGGGCATCTGCATTGCGTCATCTCTTCCGTTCTGAACCGCCACAGGGCACAAAAGGGAAAACGACACGACGCTTTCCCCGCACCTGCCCCCGGTTCGGTTACAGTCTACATTTTGCCATGACAAACGAAATATCACAGCCGGATCAGCATGCCAGCCAGCCGCCCGTCCATGCCGCGCTTTTGATATAACAAGAACGTTCCGCCTGCCACTATATCTTCAAGACAACTGCCATATGCTATACGTATGGGTCATGGATATCAGGCATCTGCGCTACTTCGTTACCGTGGCCGAACATGGCAGCATCACCCGCGCAGCCGAAGCGCTGGGCATGGAACAACCCCCGCTCAGCCAACAGATCCGCCAGATGGAACGCGACCTGAGCGTGGTTCTGTTCGAGCGCCAGACGCGCGGTGTAAGGCTGACGGATATTGGACAGGCTCTCCTCCCCCGCGCCCGCACAATCCTTGACCTGCAAACCCAGTTTCTTTCCACGGCGCAGGAACTCGCACGCGGCGAAGCCGGGCATATCCGCATGGGGTTGGCCGGGGCGGTCCCCCTGCTGCCCGTCATTCCGCTGACAATTCGCCGTTTTCGGGAAATGGCGCCCAATGTCACGCTCTCGCTGGAAGAAAGCAACACTCCCGCCCTATGCGCCGCCCTGCATGACCATGCGGTTGATCTGGCTATTATCCGCCCCCCGGCCCCCAACCCGGCGCGCCTTTCGGTTTTTCATTTGCTGGATGAGCCAACCGTTATCGCCCTACCGCGCGGGCACAGGCTGACAACCTGCCCGGTCATCAGCCTTGATATGGTGGCTGATGAGCCTCTGATCATTTTCGCGCGAGAACTGGGGCCGGGTTTTCATGATGCCATTCTCTCCGCCTATCAGTCGGCGGGAGTAACACCCGTCATCGGGCAACAAGCCCCCCAGATCGCGGGTACGGTGCCTTTGGTAGCGGCAGGGTTGGGGGTAAGTGTCGTACCGCGCTCACTCAGCCAGATTCATACGGGCGGGGTGACATTTCATGGCATCAGCGCACCGGCACCGCGCGCGACACTGGCGGTAGCCATACGGGCAGGACAGAACATGCCGCTCGTAACCCGGCTGGTTCATGTTCTGCGCAGCGCCTGCAAGGCATGGGAAAAACGGCTTGTTGCCGAATCGTTTTTCGAAACGGAATGATCAGGGACGGCCAGACCGATGGTAGGGATGACCCGCCATAATGGCCTGTGCACGATAAATCTGCTCCACCAGCATAATGCGCACAAGCATATGCGGCCATGTCAGTGCGCCGAGCGAAAGCGCGGCATCCGCCCGATGGAGCACGGAGGCATCCAGCCCCTCTGCCCCGCCAATGACAAAACAGGGCGGACGGGCATCGGCCATCCAGCCCTGCATGGCACTAGCCAGTGCCGGGCTGCCCCATGACTGCCCGCCCTCATCCAGCGCCAGCACAAAGCTGTTCGCCGGGCAGGCGGCCAGAATGGCCTGCGCTTCACGCCGCTTGATTTCGTCAGGACTGCCCCGGCCATCGGGCAGTTCTACAATATCAAGGGCGGGGCGCAGCCGTTTGCGGTAGCGTTCCACCAGTGCCAGTTCGGCTTTGTCCTTCATACGGCCCACAGCCACAAGCCGCATCAGTCTTTCCCTCTGGCACGCAAAACACCACCACGTGGTGTCAAAGCCGGGTTACGCTATCTTCGTTGCTGTCATCCAGCTCAGCGCCCCACATCTTTTCCAGCCCATACATCGCGCGGGATTCGGGCTTGAACAGATGCACGACAATATCACCTGTATCGAGCAGCACCCAGTCGGAGCCATTCGCCCCTTCCACCAGCACGCGCTTGATCCCGATCTCACGCAATTTGCGCTCGATATGCTGGGCCATGGCGGCAATCTGCCGGTCTGCCAGACCTGTAGCAATCACCATCCGATCGGCAAAGGATGCACGACCAGCCAGGTCAATCACGACAATATCTTCCGCCTTGTCGTCATCCAGACTGGCCGTAATGATCGCAAGCGACTGCTCAAGCAGGTCAGGCGCCACCACAGCGCGCTTGGCGCGGGTTTTCGGCCCTGCGGCCGCAGCCTTTTTGCGTACCGAACCCGGTGCAGCAGCCGCACCGGACACGGCGGCACGGGAAGGAGCCGCCTTCTCCGCCCGACTGGAGGCGGTAGACGAACGGGGGCGTGCCGGAGTATCGGCGGGGGGCTTCTTGGCTATGACTGTTCTCCTGTCTTCTGCCCATCCTGCCCTGCCGTGGAGCGTGTGCTAGCGGGAAAACCGCCGCGTTTTCGGATGGCCGTTGCTGATATACTGTTTTGTGCCCCTGCAAGGAAAGCCCATGCCGGGGGAGAAAGTAACGCAAGGGCACACGCCCTGCGCGCAGGCACCCGCCAGCGTGCCATAACCTGACCGGCGGCCCCGTTGAGAGCGGGCGCGTTCTGCCCCGGTCGCGGAAACACCGCTATGGGCAGATCATGCACCAGAACGCGCCAGCGTTTCCAGCGTGGCAGTGAGGCGAGGCCATCTGCCCCCATAAGCCAGACAAAATGCACATGCGGAAAACGCCGCCGCAACAGCCCAACCGTATCCACCGTATAGCGGCTACCGAGTCGGGCTTCTATATCTGTCGCCACAATTCTGCGGCCGTCAGCCAGAGTGCGGGCCGTAGCCATCCGGCTTTCAAACGCCGCCATAGCCTGCCCGGCCTTGAGCGGATTCCCCGGCGAGACCATAAGCCACACCTGATCCAGCCCCAAAGCCGCCAAGGCGCGACGTGCTATGGCCCGGTGCCACAGATGCCCGGGGTTAAAAGACCCCCCAAGCAGGCCAATACGACCCCGCCGCCCATCCCCCCATGTGGGAATAGACGCCCCTGCGGTATCCGGCACACAAAGAGAGGACACGTTCGAAAGCATCTCCACTCCCTGCCGCATGGCGCGCCTGCCCCGGTTGTTCGCCGAGGCTACGCGCTCAGGCCCGAACCTGACCGTTGCCGATCACTTCGTAACGGAAGGTCGTAAGCTGCTCCACGCCCACGGGGCCACGTGCATGGAAACGCCCCGTGGCAATGCCGATTTCGGCCCCGAACCCGAACTCTCCGCCATCGCAGAACTGGGTGGAAGCGTTCCACATCACCACCGCGCTGGAAACGCCGTTCATGAAACGGATCGCGACACCCTCATCCGATGTCACAATGGCTTCGGTGTGGGATGAGCCAAACTGCGCGATGTGGTCAAGCGCGCTTTCAACCCCATCCACCACCGCAACACTCAGTTCCGCATCAAGCCATTCGGTCGCGAAATCTTCGTCTGTCGCGGCGGGCAGTTCAGGCACAATGGCGCGTGCGCGTTCATCCGCATGGAAAACGCAGCCTTTCTCGGCCAGATCAGCCACGATCTGCGGCAGCAGGGACGGCGCAATGGCGGAGTCGATCAGCAGGGTTTCGGTCGCACCGCAAATCCCCACGCGCCGCATCTTGGCATTGAGCACAATACGGCGCGCCATAGCCGGGTCTGCCGCAGCATGCACATAGGTGTGGCACAGCCCTTCCGCATGGGCGAGCACGGGCACACGGGCCTCCGCCTGCACCCGCTCGACCAGCGAACGCCCGCCGCGCGGAATAATCAGGTCAACCAGCCCGGCAGCCCCCAGCATATCGGCCACATGCCGCCTGTCCGCATCCGGGGCGATCTGCACCGCATCCTCAGGCAGACCGGCGGCCCGGAGGCCAGCCTGCACCGCAGCATGGATGGCACGCGCGCTATGCAGGCTTTCAGACCCGCCACGCAGCAGAACCGCATTACCGGATTTGATGCACAGGCCCGCAGCATCGGCCCCGACATTGGGGCGGCTTTCGTAAATAACACCAATCACCCCGACCGGCGTTGCCACACGGCGAATACGCAGGCCGTTGGGCCGCGTCCATTCCTCCATGACCTGCCCAACGGGGTCAGGCAGATCCGCGATGGCTTCAAGCCCTTCCGCCATAGCCTCTACCCGCTCGGGGGTAAGGGTCAGGCGGTCACGGAAGGCGGCTGTCGCGGTGGACGCGTCAAGATCACGAGCATTGGCCTCCAGAATGGCTGGGGCCATTTCACGCAGGGCAGCCGCAGCCGCCCAGAGCGCCTTGTCTCGATCAGAGGAAGAACTCTGCGCCAACACCCGCGACGCCTGTCGGGCGCGGCGGGCAAGTGCAATCATCGGCCCCGCATCCGGCGAACCGTTCCCCTGAACAGGTACGATCCCTTGCGCCACATGCTGCAGACTGTCTCCCTCCGTGATCATGACGGTGTTCCTATCTCCATTTCAATTTGGCGGACCGCACCCTGCGGCCCTGTTCCAGTAAAATTAAATAAGGCTACGCGCTTCAGACGTTAAAGCGGAACAGCAGCACATCGCCATCCTGCACGACGTAGTCGCGGCCTTCAACACGTAGACGGCCAGCCTCTTTTGCACCGGCTTCACCATCATAGCGGACATAATCTTCGTATGCGACGGTTTCGCAGGCAATGAAGCCGCGTTCAAAGTCATTGTGAATGACCGCTGCGGCCTGCGGCGCTTTCGTGCCAGCCGTAATTGTCCATGCACGGGCTTCCTTCGGCCCGACCGTGAAATAGGTTCGCAGCCCAAGCAGACCGTAGCCTGCGGCAATCACACGATCCAGCCCGCTATCCTTCAGCCCAAGCCCTTCAAGGAACTCGCGGCGTTCGGCATCCTCAAGCTGGCTGACTTCGGCCTCGATCGCAGCAGACACGATCACCACCGCCGCCCCCTGTGCCTCGGCCATAGTCTGCACCTTGCGGGAAAACGCATTGCCCTCGGCGGCTGAGTCTTCCTCGACATTGCAAACATACAGAACCGGCTTGCTGGTCAGCAGCTGGAGACGGCGCACCGTTTCCTCCTGCCCTGCCGGAATAACCGCACGCACCGGCTGCCCTTCACGCAAGGCCTCCATGATCGGTTCGATGATTTCGATCTGCGCCATGGCTTCGGCATCGCGGTTGCGCGCCCTCTTTTGCAGGTTGGGCAGGCGCTTTTCCAGCGAATCCAGATCCGCGAGCATCAGCTCCGTTTCAATGATTTCAGCATCACGCACCGGGTCCACGCCACCTTCGACATGGGTAATGTCATCATCCTCGAAGCAGCGCAGGACGTGAATGACCGCATCCACCTCGCGGATATTGGCCAAAAACTGATTACCCAGCCCTTCACCGCGTGAGGCGCCACGCACCAGGCCCGCAATATCCACAAACTCGAGGCTGGTCGGGATTTCGCGCTGCGACTTGCCGATACGCACCAGTTCATCCAGCCGGGGGTCTGGCACCGCAACACGGCCCACATTGGGCTCGATGGTGCAGAACGGATAATTGGCCGCCTGCGCCGTGGCTGTCGCCGTCAGCGCATTGAACAGAGTGGACTTGCCCACATTGGGCAGCCCCACGATTCCGCAGTTAAAACCCATCAGCCCTTGCTCCCTTCCGGCAGTGCAACACGCGTCATAAACTGATCCGCCCGACCTTCGGCCAACATGGGCGCGGCCTCAGCCATGCGCTCCAGCATCCGATCCAGCCATTCCTGACGGTCAGTGTCCGTAAAATTACCCAGCACCCAGCCATGCACCCGCGCTTTTTCGCCCGGATGGCCAATGCCAATCCGCACGCGCCAGTATTCAGGCGTGCCCAGCATGCGATCTGTCGAGCGCAAGCCGTTATGCCCTGCGGCTCCGCCCCCCTGCTTGATACGCAGGCGACCCGGCGCAAGGTCGAGTTCATCATGAAAAACGGTAATCCGCTCAGGCGGGATTTTGTAGAACGCAGCCGCTTCCTGCACGCTCTCACCCGAACGGTTCATATAGGTCATGGGGAGCAGTGCCAGCACCTTGTGCCCGCCCACGCGGCCTTCGGCCACCTCGCCCCTGAAGCGGTTGCGCCAGGGCGAAAACCCGTAACGCGCCGCGATGGCTTCCAGCGCCATAAAGCCGACATTATGCCGGTGCCGGCGCATGGAGGACTCGGGATTGCCAAGTCCGACCCAGAGCAGCATAGCCTGCCTTTACCCCATTCCTGAACACAACGGGGGGCATACGCATCGCGCATGCCCCCACGTTCGTGTCATTCAGCCAGTAACCTGAAAAAGCCAGACCGATTAGGCCGTAGCGCCTTCAGCTGCCGTGGTGTCCACGTTCGGCGCGGCAATGCTGGCGATCACGAAGTTCGGCTCGTGAGAGACCGGGGTCGCGCCTTCGGTGCCCTTCACGTCTTCCCAACGCACGTTGTCGTTGATGTCGAGCGCACCCAGATCAACCGTGAAGAATTCGGGAATGCGGTCTGCATCCACTTCCACGTCAACCGTGTGGCGCACAACATTGAGCATGCCACCGCGCTTGATGCCGGGGGACTTTTCTTCACCCACGAAATGCACGGACACTTCAACATGCACGCGCGAGCCAGCGGCCAGACGCAGGAAGTCAACATGCACTGGCGAATCCTTGACCGGGTGCAGCTGCACGTCACGGATCAGGGCGCGTTCAACCTTGCCGTCAACCGTGATTTCATACACGCGTGAACGCCAGCCGGACGTCTGCAGGCCCTTGATGACAACGCGCGGATCAAGCGCGATCAGGGTGGGTTCCTGGTTGCCACCATAAACAACGGCAGGCACCAGACCCTCACGCCTCGTCGCCCGCGCTGCCCCCTTACCAGCCCTCGCGCGCGCCGAAGCTTCAATCGATGTAATCTTGGACACGTTGGTCTCTCCTAAAGAACTTGTTCATCACACGTGCCTCCAGGGGTGCCCGTGTGGTGGCTGCGCCTTACAGGAAAACCCCCTTCAAAGCAAGCTTGGCACAGGCCTCCGGCTGAATGCAGCCTTGACATATCCGCCCCGCCCCTGCTTCCTCCGCGTTCTGAAGCATTCTCTTTTTTCCGCTCACAGCCACGCCCACGCAACGGGCCAGAGTTCAGGACACAGCCATGCACCCCTACCGTTCCCACAGCTGCTCGGCCCTTCGCGCGCATGATGCGGGCGCCACAACCCGCCTGTCCGGCTGGGTACACAGCAAGCGGGACCACGGCGGGCTGCTGTTCATTGACCTGCGCGATGAAACCGGCATTACCCAGATCGTTATCCCTGCGGGGTCTCCCGTTATGGAAACGGCCGAGCATGTGCGCGTGGAAAGCGTGATTACCGTCACCGGTGAAGTGGTTCTGCGCGAGGAAAGCACCCGCAACCCCGATCTGGCCACGGGCGATATTGAAGTGCGCGCCCGCGAGTTCGTGCTCCAGTCCGCCGCCAGCGTTCTGCCCCTGCAGGTGGCCGGGCAGGAACACTATTCCGACGAGCTGCGCCTGCGTTACCGCTATATCGACCTGCGCCGCGACAAGGTGCACCGCAACATCCGCCTGCGCGCCTCCGTTATCGCCAGCATGCGCCAGCGTATGACGAAGCTGGGCTTCGTGGAACTGCAAACCCCCATCCTGACCGCGTCCTCCCCCGAAGGCGCACGCGACTTTCTGGTGCCTTCACGCAACCACCCCGGCAAGTTCTACGCGCTGCCGCAGGCACCGCAGCAGTTCAAGCAGCTCGCCATGGTGGCCGGGTTCGACCGCTACTTCCAGATCGCTCCGTGCTTCCGTGACGAAGCCTCACGCGCGGATCGCTCCCCCGGTGAATTCTACCAGCTTGATTTTGAAATGGCCTTCGCCACGCAAGATGAAATCTTCGCGGTGATGGAAGAAGTCATGAGCGGGCTGTTTACAGAATTCGGCGATGGCCGCACCGTCAGCACCGCCCCCTTCGAGCGTATTCCCTACGCCCGCGCCATGAAGGTGTATGGCTCTGACAAGCCCGACCTGCGCAACCCGCTGCTCATTACAGACGTGACAGAAGCCTTTGCCGGTTCGGGCTTTGGGCTGTTTGCAAAGATTGCGGCTGATGGCGGCGAAATCCGCGCCATTCCCGCTCCGGGTGCTGGCGATCGCCCGCGTTCCTTCTTTGACAAGCTCAATGCCTGGGCGCGTGAAAATGGCGCGGGCGGGCTGGGCTACATCACCTTCAACGCAGAAGGCGGTCAGGGCCCCATTGCCAAAAACCTCGAAGCCAGCCGCGTAGAGAGCATCCGCACGGCTCTGGGCCTTAACCCGGGCGATGCCGTCTTCTTTGCTGCTGGCAAGGGGCATGATGTCGCCAAGTTCTCCGGGCTTGTGCGCACCCGCATTGCCGAAGAGCTTGACCTGATCGAGAAAAATGCTTTCCGGTTCTGCTGGATCACCGATTTCCCGATGTATGAGCTGAACGAAGAAACCAATCAGGTTGATTTCTCGCACAACCCGTTCTCCATGCCACAGGGTGGGCTGGATGCGCTCAACAGCAAGAACCCGCTCGACATTCTGGCCTATCAGTACGATATCGTCTGCAACGGTATCGAGCTCTCTTCGGGCGCAATCCGTAACCATCTGCCCGAAGTCATGGTACGGGCCTTTGAAATTGCCGGGTATCCCGAAAGCGAAGTAGAAGCCCGCTTTGGGGGCATGCTCAACGCATTCCGCTACGGCGCACCGCCCCACGGTGGTTCCGCCCCCGGCGTGGATCGTATTGTCATGCTGCTGGCCGATGAACCCAACATCCGCGAAGTCATCCTGTTCCCGCTCAACCAGCAGGGCGAAGACCTGATGATGGGAGCACCCGCTCCCGTGCCTGCCGAGCGTATCAAGGAACTGTCGCTGGCTCTCGCACTCCCCAAGCCCAAGCCGGTTACCGTCAAGGACTAAAGCCTTACCTCTCCGCCCTGCACACAGCAGGGCTGGGCCTAGGCCCCTTTACCGCATAACGCCCCATACAGGGTCTGTTATGCATCCACCGCTTCAAGCACCATTTTCTGATTATTGAACGCGCAGACCCGATTACGCCCTGTGCGCTTCGCGTCATACAGCGCCGTATCCGCCTCCTGTATCAGGAGGTCGAGCATCTTGCCTGCCGTATATTTCGCAAACCCGCAACTGATTGTAATCTGGAGCGTGCGACCGGGGCTGATTTCAAAAACCTCAGCCTGCACCCGTGCAACAAGACGTGCGAAAACCTCGGCTGCCTTTTCTTCATCACTCAGCACGGCGATCACAAACTCATCGCCCCCAAAGCGCGAAACAATATCCACCTCTCGCATTTCAGCCAGCATGAGATTGGAGATTTTTGTCAGCACAAGATCACCAACCTCATGACCATAGGTGTCATTGATTGTCTTGAAGTGATCAATATCAATATAAGACAGGCAGAAGGTTTTTATCTCTGATCCAAGCAAGGTTTTCATTTTTTCATTGAAACCCGAGCGGTTGAGCAGGCGCGTCAACTGATCTTTTTCAGAACGCTGGATAGCATCGGCCAGCTTTTCAGATTCCTTGGTAATATCATGCACGGTCACGATGGCACCCGACACAACACCGCCTGTCCAGAACTTTCTGAAACTGACATTCAGGAACAGTATCTTCCGGTAAGAAGAACGACCGGAAAACGTATAGATGGTTTTACTATCATCCTCAAAAAACGACCGCAGAACACTTTCATTCACTTCCTCTGCCCCGAGAATATGAATGATGTTTTCTCCTACGATATCTGACGCACTACGCCCAAGCAGATCGAGAGAGGCACCACCCGCCCAGCGGCACAGCCCATCGCATCCAATACTGACGATACTGTCCGTGGCGTTGGACATCATCAGATTAAGCATCTGCTCACGAGCGGAAACACCCTGCATCAGGCTCTCGTTCCGCATGAAAATAATCGAGACTGCGCGCTCGGTAAAAACCAGAAACAGCAGATAAATCTGCAAAATGGCTTCCTGCCCCAAATGCCCGAGATGCCTTAAAACAATAGGACCGGAATTTTTGAACGTGAAGTGAATGGCCAGCATGGACACGAACATGACCGTACTGGAACCAAGCACTTCGCCGCACAGCAGGGAGTTGGCAATAACCAGAGAGCTTGGAATGAACAGGAAAGGATATTCGCTCTGGTTGAACACCAGACATGACGCCACAACCGTCACCAAAATGGAAAGGCAGGAAATGGCAATGCCTTTACCGGTCGAAAATGCGTTTTTGAGGTTATCGCGCAGAGCGCCGCTGAGAATATAGGTAAAAGGCCGGGTGAAAGCGACATTGCCAAGAGACAGGCTAAAAAACCAGTCGGCAAAATCTCCCAAAAAGGGGCTACCCGCCTCAATGGCGTTAAAACTTCCGCCCAGTATCGCGCAAATAAAAGGGAAAACAACACCAGAACTGACATTGAAAACAAGAATAGACTTGTAATCAGAAAAAATAAGACCTTTCCTGATGTAAATTCTGTAGGCATGGCAGGAAAGAAAAATCTGTATCGAACTGACCAGAGCGTACAGGATCATATAAAAACCGTGATAGCCACATATGGTCTGGGCAATCAGGTTTGCGAAAAACGTTATCAGGGTCGCACTGGAGATATTGTCTATTTTTCTAGAAAAAATAGAGGCCAGCATCAAAGCGTCAGCAGGCCATATCGTGGCATGCCCGACATGATAGGATGTGTAACTGATTGAGAGATAGGCAATAAAAACGTATAAAAACAAAAAATAAAAATAAGTTTTTGTTTTTTCTACAGAAATATACTGCCTAATATTAACTGGCATCGCGCACTCTCTACCACTTTTACGAAATCTATCATGCCCGCAAAACCCTGATAATAGAAAAATCCGTATAAATACATACTCTATTCAAAATTAATTAATAACTGACCTAAACATGACCCACTACAACAGAACGTCCACCACCTGATACACCAGAACAGTTATGACCTTGAGGCCAAGCCAGTGGCACGCTCACAGAATTTTTTATGCCGCATACGGTTGCATAAAACCGCCATATGCTTTCCCTTGCGCCCATGACTTTTTACCTGTTTACGGCCCGCCCTTGCGCCGCACCTGCTTTTTGCCTGCTGTTTGCATCGTCTTTTTTTCTGTCGATACAGTCCTCACATGCAGCGTCACAGCCTACCCCTCTGGCCTCGCAAACTGTACGTTATAGCCTTGATCTGGCGCAATCTGCCGGTGGCGGCACAACCGATGCCTCTGGCAGCATGACCTATTCCGTACAGCGTACATGCAGCGCATGGGAAACCGTGCAGAAACTGGACATTCAAAGCATCACCCGTGAACATGGTCCAGAACACATGCAGGCCGATTACACGACCTCTGAAAGTCTGGATGGCCGACATTTGACATTCCGCACACAGGAAACCGTCAATGGCCGTATTTTGCAGAACGTGAGCGGGCAGGCGCAACTCAACAGCGATGGATCAGGTGCCGTCACTTATGCCCGACCTCTGGCAAAAAAACTCCCCCTGCCAGCAGGCACCATGTTTCCCATGGCCCACACCCGAGCGCTTGTCAGCGCGGCACTCGCCAGCCAGAACGAGCTTTCCGCCCCCCTGTTCGACGGCACCCTGCCTGACGGGGCACAGGACAGCTACGCAACCCTAATGGGCTGGACGGCCACCCCGGCCCCCAACGCCCCACCTGCCCTGCGCACGCTCCCTGCTGGCCATATCCATGTGGCCTATTATGATCGAAACGGGCAGAACATGACGCCCACCTACGTCATTGGCATGCACTCTTACGCCAATGGCGTTGTGGACAAGCTGGATCTGGATTTTGGCGATTTTCGCATGAACGGAACACTCAACAGCCTTGAGCTTCCGGCTGAGCCAACCTGCGCGCCTGCGACCTCTCACTGAGAGAACATCAATAAAAAACCACGCCCAAAGCCTAACCGACACGCACCTTATATTGCCTCAACGCAGTCAATATAATTCATTACAATATATATAAAGGAAATTTCACAAATCATACCAAGAAATAGAGCACATAAAAATGTTTCCAGAAAAATCGAGCAAAAAAAATAAAATCATACTCTGTTGTTTTGCCGTTCTGCCTGCCCTGACAATTATCTGCGAAATCTTTCTCGATCGCAGCACCAATGATTACATAGATTACAGCAGCGCAATGCCACCCACCTCCGTGGCATGGGTAAACGACAGCACATTATCTTTTGATGGCCCCATAACGGGAGCAGCCTATCATAAGCTGGATGCGGCACTCAGCACACCTCGCACCCAACCCGCCACCACGCTGGTTATAAACAGCCCGGGAGGTGATGCAGAGGCGGCTGAAAAAATTGCCTCGCTGCTCAACACCCATAATCTGAAAATAGAAGTTGCTCCCAACGGCCTCTGTGCATCAGCCTGTGTCCCGCTTTTTTTACACACGACATCCCATGTAAACAGAGAGAATGCCGCTTTCATTTTCCATCAGGGCCTGTCTTTCCGTATGGACCCTTACCACGGTTTTATCAAAACACTGGGCTTGGGTTCCAATACCGCCCCTGTTCTTATGGACCCGTGGGTTAAGGAGTGGGGGCCGCCTCTTTTTGAATTTCTCTCGTCCTGCACAGACATAAATCCATTGCGGAGCGAAATTGGTATTTCCCTTACATGGTCTGAAATACAGGCCATATTAAAAGGACACCCTCAGCGCAGCTGTGACGCCGCCTTGCGCGCCTATCAATGCACAGACAATGAGAGCGCTCCCCCATTCTGCAAACAATAACATCCACGAAGGCAGGCGAGCACAAAAGCATTTTAGTCGATTTTTAAGCTGTGTACCCACCTGAACGGGCGCCACCGCCATAAAACGCGTCGTCCTGCTGGTTAGGATCAGCCGGGGATGTCCGCCAGACACGGAGCCTGCGCCACCAGTGACGCCTGCGCCGGATATAGGGCGGATACAGGCGGAACTGATACCCCGACAGCAGCACTGTCCAGCCTGCATTGATAACCGATGTCAGAGCAGTGCTGTTCAGCATGGCATTAGAAAAAGAGGCCGCCTGCATTTCACCGCCCCCACCACCCAGACCGGACATAAGAGCCGCCAACGCCAGCGACCCGTTTATGTTCATGTCACCCATATTGGAGGGTGTTCGGCCCATTTCTTCCAGGCTGGACAGGGGCAATCCCTGCTGGGTCTGTGCATACAACCCGCCATCATGCGGCCTCACCTCGCCCGATAGCGCGGGACGCACGGCGTTTTCATAAGCCACGGCCTCCAGGCTCATGCTCGCGGCAAGCTCGGCTGCCCCCTCTGGTACTGGTAGTCCCCCTTGCGATACCTGATTGTAAAGCGGCCAATTCGTACCCGTGGGATGATACAGGCCCGGCGGAGCATAGAGCCCACCCGCCGCACCAGATGATCCCGGCCCGCCGATAACCGCGCCCGTTTCCCCCTCTGCCTGCGCCATGCTGAACGCATTGAGCAAAGTCGCTTTCTGGGTATCGGTCAGTTCCGTGCCAGACAGAGCATTTTCCAGCGCTGTAGCAACAGAGGACAGCGCAGAGCCTGAAAGCAGCAACCCCGGCAGGGTAATGGAAGGGCGCAACCCCGATGCTAAAAAGATGGACGATAAAAAGCTTTCGTCATGCAGTGCGACGGTTTCCAGCAATGCGGGCAGAAGAACCGCAACCGCTGCGGCCTCCGTGCTGGCCTGCGTCCCCACCAGTGCCTGAAGCGCACTGGCTATAACTGCCGCCTGTGTTTGGCCCGCCTGAGAGACTGGCCCCCCTCCGCTCTGGGCACCTTGTGTGCCAGATGGCTCGCTGGCTATGGCCTGCAACACAATGGAGACGGCATCCGCTTCTGCCAGAGCGGGAAAAAGCTGGGCATTCCCCACCAGCCCTCCCCCAAGCCCGGATGAAAACATCTGCTCAATACCCGCCAATTGGGTAGCCTGCAGGTGCAGCGCCACACTATCGCCAATACTGACGGTCGGTTGCGGCATGGCCTGCAACAAAGAGACCGCTTCTGGCCGTTGGGTATTGAGTGCATCAAGCAGGCCAGCACCGCCGGTAAAACGGCTGGCGGCTTCCACAATACTATCAAGCATGGTGGAGGATACGGTGCCAGTTGCCCCCAAATCTTCCAGCGCTTCTAGTGCCAGATTTGAAAGAACGACGGTATCCCGGCTGGTCGCACCTTGCGTTACGCTGGAGACCGGCGTTACGGCTCCAACCCGCGCACTGGCATCGACCGGCACGGTATAGGCGTTGCTCCGCGCTATGGCGGCAGAGGAATCGGCGGCGGTAAAACCAGTCACTGTCGCACCCTCCTCCAGATCAAAAACAAATACGGGGCCTGCCCAGATCACACCAGACAGATGTTAAGAACAGGCTAACGCCCCCGCACCAGCATTATTTAATGCACGGATGTGCTGCTGCTGTTCTGTCGCGCACCACGCAGCACACCCACAAGCTCCTGCAATGCCTTCGGGTTGCTCTTGAGCAGTTCGACATTATGCGCGTCTGGTGTGGGCATATTGCCTTTTACCTGAGAGGGCGGAACATTCATGAAATTGGTGGTCAGCCCTACACAGGTCAGGCTCATGACAAAATCATGGGCGCTAAAACCATGCGCCTTGAGAATGGCCTCCAGCCCCGGAACCTGCTCCACCAGCCCTACCTGCTGATCAAGCGACATGCCATAGCGGGCCGGAGGCAGAATGCCCGCAGCCTGAATAGCCCGCAGTGTCGCGGACAGCCGGGGCAGAACATCAGAGGCCAGATGATAATGCAGCGCCGTGTCCATATCATGCTGCATTGTGGCGACCTGCTCAGGTGTCAGGCCCGAAGCCTGCCCGCCAGCCCCGACCGGCGCCGTGGTTTGCGCCTGTGCCACGCCGGAGACCACGCTCCCCACCAGCAGGGTGGCTCCAAGTGCCATTCTGCCAAAACGGCCCCACCCATGACGCTGCTGCATAACCTTACGGAGAAAAGACATCCCCACCACCCTTTTCATCTGTTTCATCAAACGTCTGAAACCCACTCACCCTTACGCATGAGAGGCGCTCGCGTACCGTCCGCCGTCAGGGCATCCACGTCAATGGCGCCTGAACCAATCATCCAGTCGATATGAATCAGGCTGGTATTGGCACCACGCGCGGTTAGAGCGGCTTCATCCTGCCCCTGCGTATCGCGCATGCACTTTGTATAAGCCTGCCCAAGGGCAATATGGCTCGCGGCATTTTCATCAAACAGGGTATTCTGGAACAGAATCCCGCTTTGCGAGATGGGAGAGGAATGCGGCACCAGGGCCACCTCGCCCAGCCTGCGCGAACCTTCATCCGTATCCAGAACCCGCATGAGCGTATCCTGCCCACGCGCAGCGTGCATGTCCACAATCCGCCCCTGCTCGAAACGCACCTGAATACCGTCGATCAGAGACCCCTGATAGGAAAGGGGCTTGGTGCTGCACACCGTGCCGTCCACCTTCAGGCGGTGCGGTGTGGTAAACACTTCCTCGGTGGGGATATTGGGGTTGCACAACACCCCATTGCCCGCCAGTTCGGAGCCTGCCGCCCAGTCATGGCCATCTGCCAGCCCTACGGTCAGATCCGTACCCGGCCCCGAAAAATGCAACGCCGCATAGCGGGCATCGTTCAGGGCCGTGGCGCGACGGTGCAGAATAGCGTTATGGGCTTCCCAATCGGCCACAGGGTCGGCCCCGGTCAGGCGCGAGACGGAAAAAATGGCTTTCCACAAGGCTTCGAGCGCCTGATCTTCAGGCAGGTCAGGAAAAACCTGCGTAGCCCATGCCGGGGTCGCGGCTGCGACAATGCACCAGTTCACATCAAAATTGGTGATGATTTCCATAGCCGGACGATTAGCCGCAGAGGCAGCCCGGCTGGCGCGTGAGACGTGATCAGGGTTCTGACCTGCAAGCAAGGTGGGGTTGGAACCTGTAACAGCCATACGGGCAGCCCCGGCCCGGAATCCCTCAGCCATGCCCTGCGCCAGCCAGCCTGCGGCAGTATCGAACGTGGGGTCAGACGCATATTTATAGCGGGCCAGCGTGGTTTCATCATCCGAGTAGAATGTCGTCACCAGCGAAGCGCCTGCCTTGTAGGCATGTTCTGTAATCCGGCGCACGAGCGGCACGGCGCTGAGCGGGGCTGTCAGAATAACCTGCTGCCCCGGCGCCACATTGAGCCCGGTGCGCGCTGCAACAGCACCCAGCCGGTCAAGCATGGTGTTAAATTCAGCCGAAGCCAGATAACCACCCGCGGCTCCTGCCACGCCCTGCCCGCTTTGCATCTGCCGCCCGCCTTGTTCCGTCACGATCCTGTCTTCCTTTTTATTGCCCACCGTCATGGCATGCCCCATCCGATACCGATGCGCTGCCGCCGTCAACATGGCGGCTCGCGGCCCGTGCCTTACACGCCCTGTTCGGGCAGGAGCGCAGGCGTGAGGCTGGACGGTAGATAAAGCGGGTGGCACGGTCGCCCGGAGGCACTCAGCCGCAACGCATAAACCGCAATGCCGTGGGCCTGTAATGCCTGCACAACCTCCGGCCCGCGCGCACGCAACTCCCGATGGTGGGGCGAACCATAAGCCGCAATCACTTGATCGGCCTCACGCGCCATTGCCAGAAGGGCGGCATCATTCTCCGGCCCGATGGGATCGGGCGTTTCCAGCAGGCGGGTCTGATCCGTGCAGCGATAGGCAAAGGTATTGCCCACCAGCATCCCCCCATAACCCCATGCCCGTGCATAACGCTGACACTTGGCCACGGTGCGGTCATCCCCCTGTTCAGTCGCAACGGATGGGTTCATCATCAGCCACATCAACAGGGGGCGAGCTGGCTCCCATACGCGCCTGAGCGTGTAACGGTAACAGTTGTCCGGCCCGCCATAGGTTGCGGTGCTTACGACATCATCAGACAGCTTCAGCGGGCGCGAAGTCCCGACATGATGCCCTTCAAATAGATCCTTCATGACTTCCCATGCCATGCGTTGCCAACGCCCCTGTTTAGGCGGCTTGGCCCCAAGGCACAAATACGCCGTTTGACGGCAGGGCGCTTCCTTCGGAAATACCGCAAAAAGATTAAGAATTACGCTCTTGTGACAAAAGAGTATGAAAAGGGTTTCATGCAAATATTTTTAATTATTCATTAAGTGACAACCGTGCAGAGTGAAAAGGCGGCAGCGAAAAGGCGTGCTTTATGTTTCGACTTCTACCAGCGATTTCAACACTTATAGCACTGGGGTCGGTCCCCTGTTCCAGCCAACTTCCTGTTCTGACCGTTCCACGTCACTCTCCACGTGATAGCGTACTGGATACACTGGCCCCGCTGCCCGGCATCAAAAAAAACCATCATCCGCCTTTCCTGTGCATACGCCGCCTGAGCCTGACCGTCCTGACTGAGTAAATACTCCATAAATGGAAAGACCAGGGCATGATCCCTGGCCTTTCACTCCTGCCGCGCATGGCAAGTCCGACGTCCAAGAACCTAACAGGCCGTCACGCTCTGGCCTGCTCAGGAACACCCTGCCCGAAAGTAGACTGCGCCCACACCCGGTCACACAGGGTTTTAACCACAGCCATATCGTTCAGAGCTGACAGATCGCCGAAGTTTTCCGTCTCGCCCTGCGCGATCTTGCGCAGGAGACGGCGGACAATCTTGCCCGAGCGCGTTCTGGGCAGATCCGGCACCAGATACACGGCCTCTGGTGCGGCGTACCGGCCCAGCTGCTTTGCCACAAAACGGCCTATGCCTTCCTCCGTCAGTTCCCCTGCCGCATCCTTGCGGGGGATAACAAACACAACCAGCGCCTCGCCCTTGACCGGGTGCGGAATGCCCACAGCGGCACTTTCCACCACACGGTGATCCTCACCCAGCACGTCTTCCACCTCGGCCGTGCCAAGACGATGACCGGCAATGTTGATCACGTCATCCATACGCCCGGTAATCCAGTAATAGCCGTCCGCATCGCGGCGGGCGCCATCCCCCGTGAAATACAGGCCGGGAGCCGCACTGAAATAGGTCTGCACGAACCGCGCATGGTCACCCCAGATAGTACGTGCCTGACCGGGCCATGAACGGGCGATACACAATGCCCCCTCCGCCGCCCCGGTTTGAACCTTGCCTTGCTGGTCGATCACCCGCATGTCCACACCGGGCAACGGCGTGCTGGCAGAACCCGGCTTGAGCGCCTGCGCACCCGGCACTGGCCCCAGCACCACACCGGCGGTTTCAGTCTGCCACCATGTATCCGCAACGGGGCAGCGTTTCTGGCCCACCACGTCATGGTACCACAGCCACGCATCCGGGCTGATTGGCTCCCCCGCCACACCCAGCAGACGCAGCGAACTGAGGTCACGCTTTTTCACAACCTCATCGCCCTCGGCCATCATGCTCCGCACGGCGGTCGGGGCCGTGAACAGCATGGTCACCTTGTTTTCCTGCACCAGATCCCACCACCGGCCGGGATACGGGTGGCCCGGCAGGCTGTCTGAAATCATGGTGGTGCCACCATTGGCCAGCGGGCCATACACAACCGAGGTATGGCCCGTAATCCAGGCCACATCCGCCGTGCACCACAGCACATCGCCGGGGCGGAAAGTGTACACCATGCCCATGGTATAGGCAGCCCACACGATATAACCGCCACAGCTATGCACCACAGCCTTCGGCTTACCTGTGCTGCCAGAAGTATAGAGCATGAACAGCGGGTCTTCCGCCTTCATGATCACCGGCACAAAATCCGCCTCGAAATGATCGACAAAGCCATGATAGTCATGGTCACGCCCGGGCAGCATCATGACCGGTTCGTCCGATGTGCGCACCACCAGCATGGAATGCACAGCACTGGACGCTCCGGCACGCAGCAGGGCGGCATCCATGGTTTCCTTGAACGGCACCATTTTGGAACCACGCCGGGAGGTGCTGGCGGTAATGACCACAACCGCCTGACTGTCCACCAGTCGCTCGGCAATCCCTTCGGCCGAGAACCCGCCAAACAGCACCACATGCACCGCACCAATGCGTGCGCAGGCCAGCATGGCCACAACCGCCTCTGAACACATAGGCAGGCAGATCGCCACGCGCTGGCCTTTTTCAACACCCAGATGGCTCAGGGCGTTGGCAAGGCGGCACACGCGCTCATGCAGCATGGTGTAGGTCAGCCGTTCTGCCGGGCCATGCCCCTCACGGTGGGCAATGAGGGCGACCTGATCGGCCTTTTCGGTCAGGAACCGGTCAAGGCAGCAGACGGACACATTCAGTTGCCCGTCTTCAAACCACCGGATGGAAACATCCCCCGTGAAACTGCCACTAAACCCACGCGTGGGTTTTTTGTGCCAGTGCACACGCCCTGCCTGCTCCAGCCAGAACCCATCCGGGTCACGGCTGGCATGGTCGCGCATGGCCTCCAGCCCCTGCTCGGACAGGAGTGCGGGATAGTTTTCGTAAAAACCGGTGGGTATCACTGTTGTGTCTGACATGACTCCGTTCCCCTCATTTTTATTGTTTTTGTTCGGGACAGAAAAAATGGTTACACACGCACCAGACTTCAGGCGGCACTCCGATCAGGTTGCCCGATATGGGGCAGCACAGTGGAAACAATGCCCGCATCCAGTGCTTCGTAATCATAATAGCGGATGGTCTTGTAAAGTTCCTCGCGGGTTTGCATTCTTTCCAGCATGTCACGCGTGCCACCGGTATGGGCAATGGTTCTGTACAGATCATCCTGCGCCTTGTTGGCGGCCCGCAGGGAACTGACCGGCCAGATAATCATGGCATACCCCATGCTCTCGAACTCGCTGGCCGTCAGGTACGGCGTGCGGCCAAACTCCGTCATGTTCGCAAGCAGCGGCACATCAGGCAGGCGGCGCACAAACTCCCTGAACATTTCTTCAGATGTCAGGGCTTCTGGAAAAATGGCATCCGCACCGGCCTCGTAATACAGCCGCGCTCTGGCCACAGCGCCATCAATCCCTTCAGAACCAGCGGCATCCGTGCGGGCGATAATAACCATATCGCGCCGGGCTTTTGCTGCTGCCGCCACCTTTTGCGCCATATCCTGCGGCGAAACCAGTTTCTTGTCGTTCAGGTGGCCACATTTTTTGGGCAGAACCTGATCTTCAATATGAACCGCAGCCGCACCGGCATCCTCAAACGCACGCACCATATGCATGACGTTCAGGGTTTCACCATAGCCCGTATCACCATCAACCAGCAGCGGCAGGCCGCTTGAGCGCACGATCTGGCGGATAAAGAAACAGACTTCATCCACGGTAATAATACCCAGATCAGGTAGGCCCATGCTGGCAGTCATGGCCGCACCCGAAAGATACAGGGCATTAAACCCGTTATCCTTCGCCTGTAGTGCGGCCTGCCCGTTATGAGCCCCCGGAATCTGCAAAATACCTTTCTGGCTCATAAGAGCGCGGAAACGCTGCCCCGCAGGCGTTGCGTTCAGATCCGCTCCAATCAGGTAGGTCATGCTGCATTCTCCAGTCCATCGCGCTCACGCAGGGACACAAATGGCCTCACATCCGGGCCGACATAATTGGCCGATGGCCGAATAATCTTGCCATCAACACGCTGTTCCATGACATGCGCGCACCAGCCCGTGACACGCGCCATAACAAATACCGGCGTAAACATAGCCGTGGGAATACCCATGGCGTTGTACGAAACCGCGCTGAACCAATCGAGATTCGGAAACATCCTTTTTTCTGATGCCATGATCCGCTCAATCCGCTCCGCCACATTATACAGCCGCATGCTGCCGTTGCGGCGCGACAGGTCACGCGCGACATCCTTGATAATATCGCTGCGCGGGTCGGCAATCGTGTAAACCGGATGACCAAAGCCGATGATGACTTCCTTTTCGGCCAGACGGCGGCGAATATCGGCCTCGGCCTCATCCGCCGTGTGGTAACGCTGCTGAATATCGAGTGCGACCTCATTGGCCCCGCCATGCTTTGGCCCACGCAGCGCACCAATGGCGCCCGTAATGGCCGAATACATGTCAGACCCCGTACCCGCCACCACACGCGCAGTGAAGGTGGAGGCATTGAACTCATGCTCGGCATACAGGATCAGCGATGTATGCATGGCCTGCACCCAGTCTTCCTGCGGTTTTCTACCGTGCAGAAGATGCAGGAAGTGCCCGCCTACGCTTTCATCATCCGTGCTGGTTTCAACCCGCTTGCCGTGGTTCGAGTAATGATACCAGTAAAGCAGCATGGATCCCGTGCTGGCCACCAGCCTGTCCGCAATTTCGCGCGCACCTGCGGCGGGGCAGTCGCTCCGCTCGGGCAGAGCGCAGCCCAGCACCGAAACAGCCGTGCGCAGCACATCCATCGGGTGTGTGGCGGCTGGCAGGCGTTCGAGGGCTGCGCGCACGATATCAGGAATATCGCGCATGCCACACAGGCGCTGCCTGTAGCTTTCCAGCTCGGCGCTGTTGGGCAGGTAGCCGTGAATGAGCAGGTAGGCTACCTCCTCAAACGTGCAGGTGCTGGCCAGATCGCGGATGTCATATCCACGATAGTGCAGGTCGTTACCGCTATGGCCGACCGTGCTCAATGCCGTATTGCCTGCGGCTGTTCCTGAAAGCGCCACAGATTTCTTGGGTTTTTTATGCAGTTCGGCGGTCACTGTTCTGCTCCCCTCTTTTTTGCTGTGTCAGGATGTCAGCTCGGCAGGCTGGCGGGCGGTTGCGGCCCCCTGCACCTGTCCGAAATTGAAAATGCCCTGTGCCGTGTTCTGCTGTAGATCCTGCGCGGGAATAAGCAGTTCGAGCTGGTGCAGCGCTCCGGCTTCAAGCGTAGGCAGACGCTGGACAACCTCCAGAAAGCGCGCCACTTCCGCATCCGGCACAACACCTTCGGCCAGCATACGGAACTTGCGGATATAATCCGCCCGCACCCACGGCGTAGCTCCCAGCGTATGAGCGTTGGCCACCGCCAGTTCATCTTCCAGCACGGAGCCATCCTTCATGCGGATGATGATGCGCCCGCCGAATGCCTTCTTGTTGGGGTCCGTCTCATGATAACGGGCGGTCCAATCTGGTGTTTCCACGGTGCGGATCTTCTGCCACAGCCGCACGGTGTCCGGCCTGCGGGCACGTTCGGGCGCATAGGAACGCACCTGATGCCACTCCCCATCCTGCAGAGCCACGGCCACGATATACATGATCGAGTGATCCAGCGTCTCCCGCGAAGCGCCGGGGTCGAACTTTTGCGGATCGTTGGAGCCGGTACCGATCACGTAATGGGTGTGGTGACTGGTTTCGATCAGAATATCCTCCACATCGTCCCAGTTCCTGACCTGCTTGCCCATGCGGAACGCAAGGTCAATCAGCGCCTGACTCTGGTATTCGGCCGAATGCTCTTTGGTGAAGGACGACAGAATGGCCCGCTTTGGCTCGCCCGCCAAAGGCAGCGGCACGTTGTAGCGGGCATCCCTACCATCAAGCATCCAGGCGATAACACCATCCTCACCCTCGTAAATGGGGGTGGGTGAGGTTTCACCCATCATCGCGCGGTCAACCGATTCCACAGCCATTTTCCCGGCATGGGCGGGTGCATAGGCTTTCCATGAGGAAATCTCGCCCTTGCGGCTCTGGCGTGTTGCCGTTGTGACATGCAGCGCCTGCCCGATTGCCTGATAGACAATGGCAGGCGGCAGACGCAGCAGCGTGCCGATACCAGCCGCAACAGACGGGCCAAGATGCGCCACATGGTCGATCTTGTGCTTATGCAGACAGATGGCCCGCGCCAGATCAATCTGGATTTCGTAGCCGGTGGCAATGCCACGGATCAGATCCGCGCCACTACGGCGGCACTGTTGCGCCACGGCCAGAATGCCCGGAATATTGTCACCCGGATGGGAGTATTCCGCTGCCAGAAAGGTATCGTGGTAATCCAGTTCCCGCACGGCGGTGCCGTTGGCCCATGCGGCCCATTCAGCATGCACGCGCACATCCGGCCCCATGCCGAACAGGGTTGCACCATCAGCCCGCCGATGCGCCAGAGCCTCGGCCCGCGCACTCATGACGGGGTGACGGTTAACCGACGCCACCGCAACCGAGGCATTGTCGATCACGCGGTTTATGATCATGTCCGTGACAGCGTCTTCCACCGGCACGGGGTCCGCCGCAACCTCGGCAATCTTCCACGCAAGCTGATCCGCACGCGGCAGACGATCACTTTCCGGATGCACTCGAACATCATGATACTGCATTGATCCAACCCTTGGTCTGGTATGACGACAAGACCAAATGTCGCAGACTGTTGTGTGGAACAGGAGCCGGATAAGAGTAAAAAGAGGCGAAGGGAATTTTCCCGTTTGCAAAGTCTGCGAAGTCCGTCCCATGCCCAGGAACAAGACCAAACTCTTTGCAGGCCCACGCCTGCGCCAGCTCCGCCAGCGCGAAAGCCTGACACAGGCGGCTTTGGCAGATGTTCTTGATGTTTCACCAAGCTATCTCAACCAGATGGAGCGCGACCACCGGCCCGTGCCCGATCATCTGCTACAGGCATTGTGCGAACATTTTACCATTACCCCGGCATGGTTCAGCGATACGCGTGAGGCGCACAAAGTACAGGCCCTGCGCGAAACCATGGCCGATCCGCTTTTCAAGAACAGCCCGCTGCCCCTTGCCAAGATGGCCGAAGCCGTACGCCAGAGCCCGGATCTGTCCGATGCGTTTCTAACCCTTTATCGCGCCTACGCCGCCGAGCGCGAACGCCAAGAGAATGAAGCCGCTTACTCTTTGCCGCAGGAACCCTACGAAACCGTAGGCGACTGGGTGCAGGAACACCGCAACTACTTTCATGAACTCGACCGTGCCGCCGAAGTTTTTTACGAAAACCTGAAAATAGAAGATGGCGCACTCAGCACGGCTCTTGCCGCCCATCTGCACAGCCAGCACGGCCTGACACTAGCCCCGGACTCCGATATGGAAGCCAGAGGACTGGTGTGGCGCATAGACCGGCAAAAACGCCGTATTCTGCTGCCACCAAACCAGCCGCCGGAAAGCACGCTGTTCTATCTGGCCCAGATTATCGGCCAGCTTGAGCACAACACCCTGATTACACGCATCCTGCGCCGCGAAGGCCCGAAAGACGCCAACGCCATTGCACTGGCGCGGGTTTATCTGGGCAATTACTTTGCCGGAGCGCTCCTACTACCCTATATGCGATTGCTGCATGTAGCAGCCCAGACCCGCCACGACATAGATTGCATACGCCGCCATTTTGGCGTGAGCTTCGAACAGGTCAGCCATCGACTGAGCACCCTGCAAAGGCCGGGGCAGGAAGGGATTCCGTTCTACTTTCTCAAGCTCGATATCGCTGGGAATATTCTCAAAAGTTTTTCAGGAAACCGCTTTGCGCTGGCCCGTTTTGGTGGCCCCTGCCCACTGTGGAATGTTTTCAGAGCCTTTGCCACACCGGGCCAGATTCAGGTGCAGCTTTCCCAGACCACGGATGATTCGATCTATCTCAATATTGCCCGCACCGTCAGCCGCGAGGGCCTGACCTACGCGGACAAACCACGCCAGATTGCCATCGTGCTGGGCTGCACCATCGCCAATGGTCGGGAAACTGTCTATGCGGCAGGGCTGAACATGGAAGACCATAGTCTGGTTGTGCCGATCGGCCCCGGATGCCGGGCCTGTGTGCGGGATAACTGTAGCCACCGCTCTTTGCCTGTATCAGGCCGCGCGCTCGATACAGGCAACGATGCCCGAGGCGTTGTGCCCTATCGCGCCCTGCCCGAAGGCAGACGACAGTAATGAAAAAGAAAGAGGGGGTCTGGTGGGGCAAGGGGAGTGCAACACCCCTGCGGCTTTGACGGGGATGCAAGCCTGACCGCAGGGTTCGGGGGTACGAGATCGCTTGATAAAACGCCGGGGATAAGGCGTGTCACGGCGATGCCCCTTGCCCCACCAGCTTGATACCATCATCGCCGTGACTTTTTGATAATAAGAAACATTCTCATCTAATGCAACAAAAAAAATCAGGCCCTCATGCAAGGCCTGTTTTTTATCCTTCCGCCATAAAACCGGCGAAAAATGCCTGTTTATGGCGGGTTGTGAGGGCATTAAAAACAAGCCCTCACCGTAGTGCCTGAATTAATGCGTTGCAGCCGGAGCCGCTGCCGGGGTTGGCGTAGCGGGTTTTGCTGCAGTGGGTGCAGTCGTAGCTGATTGAGCAGCCTGCTGTTCGATAAAATCGTCAGAGACAAACACGATTCCGTCTACCAGTTCATTCAGGGCATCAACAGCCTGAGAGTTCAGACGGCCTTCTGTAAAGACCTTGGCGCGGTTCAGCGCACCTTGCGAAGCTTCAAGCGGTGCAAGAGCGATGATAAAATCTGTATCCTGCCCAACAACCGCCAGCGACTCCTGCGCCTGCTGCGTCTGTCCCGCCTTCAACTGCTGGTTTACAGTCTGGGCTGCGGCTTTCTTCTCTGGTGCAAGGGTGTCGGTTACAACCAGTTCTCCACCCACGGGTACCCATGTCACGGAACCTGCTACGGGCTTATGATTTGCCCCGGCCGGGTGGCTCGGTGCCGGCTGCAACTGGTTTTCTGCCGCGATGAAGTGACGGTTATCCGTGCCTGCCGCAGCAAAACGCTTCTGTGCATCATACAGCAGAGGAATCGCAGCATCAGACTTGCCCTGGCTCAGAAGGTCACGCGCCTGCAGCACATCCACCATGGCTTTTTGCCCATCCGCTGAAAGGTGGCGCATGGCCCGACCTGCCTTGTATTCTTCCCACCGGGCATGAAGCGTTTCAGCCTGAGCCGGAACAACACCGACCATAAGAACTGCGGCAGCCATAAGGGAGAACTTAAAACGCATGATATTTATTCCATCTCAGCATATAATCGGGAACAGACAGAAAAACCCCCTGCCCCGCTGCGTGAAAACATAGTGTCCTGATCCACACCATTCAATTGGCGTGCAATCTAAAAAAAATATTACAGGGCTATTATTTAATATTTCTATAACTCAATTTGAGTTTTATTTTGCAACAGCATCACGCTTCATTGTGAGGCTTTAACCCACGCCATAAGGCCTCCCCCGCAACCCAATACGATTCGTCCACAGATTCCGTGGATACTCCAGCGGGTAAGTCTGTGAATAACGGGTACATCCTGCGTGAATACCGGGTGTGGTTCCCGGATTACCTCAGCCCCCATCGTCCAGACGACGGGGCGAAGGCAGGCGCCAGAAAGTCTTCTGCACCGTATCAGGTATCCCGGGAAACGGGTTCACACCCGTATTGCGCACCAATGTGGCAACGGTCACGATATCGCAGCGTGGCGGCCCTTTCACATTTTTGCACACATACACCCCAGCCTTACCCCGCCGGGGAGAATACACGGCTTTCCAGGTAGAACTCGGCACATAAACACCGCTCTGCCCGATGGTGGGCATGGGATTAATATGGAACGCAGGCCCCGTCACCACATACAGCTCGCCCTCTTTGCGGGCCAGATTACGCACTGTGCGCTCAATACGCGCCCACTGCCCCTGATTGAGCGCGGCTGTCTGCGGCACAATGTTGGAAAGCGCAAAAGTCTCAAACTGTGCCGCTGGGTCTGGTTGATCGGCACTGGGGGCCAGATGCCCACGCGTATAACCGGAATGTGCAAAATCGTTCAGATGGCTACCACCGGGCCAACGGCTATCTTCATAAAACGATCCCGCACGGTGCAGATGTGCTGCGGCCTGAACACTCGCGCGCGACAGATGCTCCGCCGCCCACAGGGGCGTATGCGTCACGCCCGAAACCAGCACGGCATAACCGTGGTTACACAAAAGCTGTGTATCCTGCTGCATGAACGGCCGGGTTATTACTGGCAGACTACCCCCTGCCGCCAGAACATTACAGGCCGCGCCCTCGTTGGCACTGGCACTGGCACTGGCACTGGCACTGGCACTGGCACTGGCACTGGCACTGGCACTGGCAAGAAACACAGCCATCAGGGCAAGAGAAACCCTTCCCCCCATTTTTTTCAAGGTCTGTAAGAACATGCTTTACAGCTCAGCCCATTGCCTTAGCAGGTTATGATACGTGGCTGTCAGCCCCAGAACCGCCGGATGATCATCCGGCAGGGCCTTGCGGGTTTCCATAACCGACAGATCGAACTGATGCAGCAGGGTTCTCTGCCCATCGTCCTTGACCAGTGACTGCGACCAGAAAAACGAAGCCCAGCGGCTCCCGCGCGTAATCGGGCTGACAGCGTGCAGACTGGTTGCAGGGTAAACAACCATATCGCCCGCCGCCAGCTTCACCTGTTGGGTGCCATATGTGTCCTGAATAACCAGTTCACCCCCATCATACTCATCCGGCTCACTCAGAAACAGGGTGGAAGAGACATCCGTGCGAATACGCATGCCCGTACCCGGCAGGGGGCGGATGGCATTATCCACATGCATGCCAAACTGCATGCCGGTATCATAACGGTTGAACAAGGGCGGATACACACGCAAAGGCAGGGCCGCACTGTTGAACATGGGGTTACGCCCCAAAGCACGCAGGATCAGTTCCCCCAGTTCGCGGCTGGCCTGACTATCCTGCGGAATCTGAAGGTTGGTCTTGGCCTTGGCGGACTGCTCGCCCGCCGTAACCTTACCATCCACCCAGTCCTGCTGCTCCAGCACGCGGCGGCAATGCGCCACTTCATCCTGTGTCAGCACACTGGAAATACATACCAACATGCGAAGCCGTCCCTTTCCTGAGATTTCGGCTCTTATAATTGATATTAATTATCAAAATCAAGAATGAGTGACCAGTTTCGGCTCTTATGATAACACCAAACCGGGCGAAATATCGTGCTTTACAAACCTCCGGCCCGTTACATTTGTGAGTAATCTCCACTCACCCGAACAGACAGGAAACGGACTGACACTAAAGCCTTAAATACTGTATGAAAAAGACTCTCCACTCGCCCCAGCAGAATGCTCCGCTCAAGCTTCATCACTGGGGCATAAGTTAAGCGTTACTCCCCGACACTTTCCGGCTCCAAAGAGAGCACCACGGGTTGCACTCCCATATGCGCCAATGCTGCTTTCATGTCGGCCATAGCCATAGAAACGGTGCAGGTATTCACCATCGGATGGCAGGTTATATACTCAGCATTCCACAGGGCCGCATCAATAGCAAACGTGACCTGATGCTCTGTATCGGCCAGTAAGCTCAGCGGCCCAAGGGCGCCGGGTTGCGTGTTCAGACACGCCTGCATCAGCTCAGGTTTACCAAAAGAGAGTTTTTTGCTGTTCAGGGCTTCGGGCAGCTTTTTCATATCCAGAGACCGGCCAGCCAGACAGGTAACAACGAATAATTTACCTTTCGCGTCCTTAAGAAACAGATTTTTTGTATGCAAGCCGGGCAATTGTGCCCAATACGGCATGGCCTCATCCACCGTATGCACTGGCGGATGAAACACCACCTGACAGGGCAGGTCATGACGTTGCAGAAACTCTGCCACGTTTTGTGGAATCTGTTGTTCCATCTCTTGTATTCTCCGTGTTTATCCCTCCATCAACGCTGATGGGTCTGCCAGTTTTCAGGCACATAGTACGGCGCATTGGACGCCGGAAGCATGGGTCTGCCCATGATATGATCGGACGCTTTTTCTGCAATCATGACCGTAGGCGCATTCAGGTTACCATTGGTAATCCGTGGCATGATGGAAGAGTCGACCACACGTAGCCCTTCCACGCCGATAACCCGGGTTTCGGAATCCACTACAGCCATAGGATCATCGGCCCGGCCCATTTTACAGGTGCAGGACGGATGCAGGGCACTTTCCACCTTATCGCGAATGAAGGCATCAATCTGCTCATCCGTCTGGCAGTCTGCGCCGGGCTGGATTTCACGCCCACGAAAAGGATCAAACGCTTCCTGCGCAAAAATCTCACGCGTTAAGCGCACACAATGCCGCATGTCTTCCCAGTCATCCGGGTGGCTCATGTAATTAAAAGCAATCCGGGGTTTATCTTCCGGGTTAGCCGAACGCAGGCGAACCCAGCCCCGGCTTTTTGAACGCATCGGCCCGACATGCGCCTGAAACCCGTGACTGGATGCCAGACCCTTGCCGTCATAAGTGACAGCCAGAGGCAGAAAGTGGAACTGGATATCGGGATATTCGATTCCCGCCCGACTGCGAATAAAGCCACAGCTTTCAAAATGGTTGCTTGCCCCCAACCCATCCTTACGAGCAAGCCAGCGCAGGCCGATTCCCAGCTTGGCCAGTGGCCCCATAGCGGAATACAACGTGATGGGTTGTGTACAGGCTACCTGAAAATAAAACTCCAGATGATCCTGCAGGTTTTCGCCCACTCCCTGCCTGTCCGCCAACACGGAAATACCATGTTCCTGCAGTTCCTGTGCTGGGCCAATACCAGAGAGCTTGAGCAGCTGTGGCGAGTTGATCGGGCCACCACTCAGAATAACCTCGCGCCGCGCGCGCACGGTAACTTCCTGTGTCCCCTGCCGGTACACAACCCCCACGGCCCGCCGTCCTTCAAACACCAACCGCATGACACGGGCGTGGGTTTCAAGGCTCAGATTCTTGCGTGACAATGCGGGCCGCAGATAAGCATTGGCCGTGCTCCAACGGACTCCGCCCTTGACCGTCATGCTCATCCGGTCAAAGCCTTCCTGACGATAACCGTTATAATCTCCTGTGCGCACGTAACCGGCCTGTTCGCCCGCCTTCATCCAGGCTTCATGCAGGGGGTTATCCAACGTGCCATATTGGGTCTGCAACAGACCTTGCCGGCCACGATACTCGGCATCGCCCTCATCGCACCCTTCAGCCCTGCGGAAATAGGGCAGAACATGCGCATAGTTCCAGCCGGTTGCCCCAAGCTTCTCCCACTCGGAAAAATCCAGCGCATGACCACGCACATAAACCATACCATTGATGGAGGAAGACCCACCAAGCCCCTTACCACGGGGGGTATGCATGCGCCGTCCGTTCAGATTTGGCTCCGGTTCGCTCTCATAAAACCAGTTAAAGCGCTTGTCGTGCATGGGCATGGCCAAAGCCGAGGGCATCTGTACGATAATGGATTTATCGCTCCCGCCAAACTCCAGAAGCAGTACCGTATCCTGCCCGCTTTCGCTCAGACGATTGGCCAGAACGCACCCGGCTGAACCAGCCCCGATAACGATATAATCGAACTCAGACATGCGTTTTCTTCCGCTCAATAGGGGGCGTCTACACCGCCAAGGGCGACATAAACGCTCTTGACCTGCGTGTAATGTTCCACAGCCAGACGGCTGTTTTCACGACCCAGTCCGGATTGCTTGTAGCCGCCAAACGGCAATTCGATCGGAGTAATGTTGTACGTATTGATCCAGCACGTACCGGCTTCAAGCTGGTGAATAACCCTGTGCGCACGCGCCAGATCCGCAGAGAACACCCCTGCCGCCAAACCAAAAACGGTGGCATTGGCACGAGCAATTACCTCATCTTCTTCAACAAAATCAGAAACTGCCATGACAGGGCCAAAAATTTCTTCCTGCATGATACGCATTTCATCCACACAGTCTGCAAACACTGTCGGGGCAACAAACGCACCACGTGCCAGAGCGCCATCCTGCACTCTATGGCCACCGGTCAGAAGGCGCGCCCCCTCCTGCTTGCCGATTTCAATATATTCGAGCACCTTCTCCATATGCCCTTGCGAGATCAGGGACCCCATCTGTGTTTGCGGATCAAGTGGCTCACCAACACGGATTTTTTCAACCCGCTCTTTCAGGGCCGCCAGAAAACGATCCCGTATGGAAACATGGACAAAAACACGCGTGCCGTTTGAACAGATTTCCCCCGCAGAATAAAAATTGGCCAGCAGGGCAGCGGATACAGCATTATCAATATCCGCATCTTCAAAAATAATCAGGGGCGATTTACCGCCCAGCTCAAGGGTAACGTATTTAAGCGTTTCCGCTGCCCCGGCCATGACGCGCCGTCCGGTTCCGACTTCACCCGTCAGGGAAATCTTGCGGATGGCAGGCTCGCTCACCAGCATGCGCCCGACATCGGCCGCACCCTGCAGAACGTTAAAGACACCATCGGGCACGCCAGCCTGCTTGTAAATCCGGGCCAGATGCACGGCTGTCAGCGGTGTCATTTCCGATGGTTTGAACAGCATGGCATTGCCACAGGCCAGTGCAGGGGCGGATTTCCAGCACGCGATCTGGATAGGATAGTTCCATGCGCCGATCCCTGCTGTCAGGCCCAATGGTTCGCGCCGGGTATAGCCAAAAGCCTGCGCCCCCAGATCTACAGACTCGCCGTTCAAAGTGGCAGCGACCGCACCAAAATACTCGACCGCATCAGCGCCGGAAAGAATATCCACGGCCTCGGTTTCGGACAGGGGCTTGCCGGTATCCAAGGTTTCCAGCCGGGCCAGTTCGCTATTGTTTTCGCGCAGCAGATCCGCCGCGCGCCGCAGGATACGCCCGCGCTCAGCCCCGGTCATGGCGGCCCAGACCTTCTGGCCAGCCCGTGCGCTTTCTACAGCAGCCGCCACGGTTTCAGCCGTTGCACTTTCGGCCTGTGTCAGCACCTCTCCGGTGGCAGGATTCATAACCGGAAAACGCTCCCCGGTTGATGACAGGGGCTGCCCGCCCACCCAGCTACGGCAAATTTCCATAAATCCCTCTTTAATTCTTCACCGGACAGGACGCCGCATACGGGCGGCTCGTCATTTCACACAAGAAACCATATTCCTTTATTGAATGACATGGACATTCGCTTGAAGAAAACACCACCTGCCGCAAATATTACATCCACTTGAGATATTTACAAAAAATTCCTTCTTTTTCTTCGTATTTCCCTTGCACTTCATTTCATTTTTTACTCAGAATGATCCAGCCTGTGAATCAGACGCATACCAGCTGGAGAACACCGCCGATGAAAAAGCTACTCCTTGCCGCCTCGGTTCTTATTTCTTCGTCCCTTGCAGCACTCCCCGCCTCCGCAGCCGAACCGGCCTCCTGTCAAACCGTCCGTCTGGGCGATGTTGGCTGGACAGATGCCACCGCCGTTACGGCGCTGACCGCCAACGTGCTGCATGGCATGGGCTACAAGACACAGACCCCCATGGTCGCTCTTTCGGTTGTTTACCTGTCCCTCCAGATCAAGAAGCTCGACGCTTTCATGAGCGACTGGGAACCATCCGGCGCATCGGTTATCGGCCCGTATCTGGAAAAAGGGGCTGTTGAGCGTATCGCCACCAACCTGTCAGGCGCCCACTACACGCTGGGCGTGCCGGACTACGTGGCGGCACAGGGTGTGCATGATTTCAAGGATATCGCAGGCTGGGCTGAAAAACTTCACGGCACCATTTACGGTATCGAACCGGGCAATGACGGGAATCGCATTATTCTGGGTATGATCCAGCATAATGAATTCGGGCTCGGCAAATTCCACCTGAACGAAAGCAGCGAACAGGGCATGCTCTCACAGGTGGCGCGGGCAGTCGCTGCCAAGGAACCCATTGTGTTCCTTGCATGGGAACCCCACCCCATGAACATGCACTTCAATATCACTTATCTGACCGGCGGCGAGAAAGCTTTTGGCGCATCGGCTGAAGTAGATACCATCGTGCGCAAGGGCTACACAGCGGAATGCCCCAATGTGGGCCGCCTGCTCAAGCAGCTTTCCTTCACCATTGCTGCTGAAAACGAAATGATGAAGGCCATTTCCGAAGACCACGTGCCCGCAGCCGAGGCCACCAAACAGTGGCTGAAGGCACATCCTGATGTGCTGGATAAATGGCTGGACGGCGTCACCACCTTCGACGGCGCACCTGCCCTGCCGGCGGTTCGTGCATCCCTGGGTCTTTGAGGTTTAAATCACAATCCTATGCTGAACGCTGCCAATGACTGGATCACATCCCATAAAATCCCGCTGGGTCTGTGGATGTCGGATCTTGTCGATCTAGTCCGAATTCATTGCACAGGCCTGCTGGATATCATCAGCGGCAGTATTACCTGGGGGGTGGATTCCTTCACGGCCATGCTACAGGCCGCGCCCCCCATCTTGCTGATCGTTCTGGCCGTTGCAGGCACCGCCGCGCTCAAGCGTCGGTTTCTGGCCCCTACTCTGGTGGGGGTTGGGCTGCTGTTCATCCTCAATCAGGGGTATTGGGATGATACGATGGCCACGCTATCGCTCATCCTGTTTTCCACCCTCATTTCCATGCTGATCGGCGTGCCGCTTGGCATTGCCGCCGCCCATCGCCCCTGGCTGGATAAAGCCATGCACCCGCTGCTGGATCTGATGCAGACACTGCCGACCTTTGTCTATCTGATCCCCACCCTGATCCTGTTCGGTCTGGGAACGGTGCCGGGGCTTATTTCCACCATTATTTTCGCCATTCCCGCCCCTATCCGCATGACGGAAATGGGTATTGCCTCAGTTTCCAAAACCTTTCTGGAAGCCGGTGAGGCCTTTGGCGCAACTCCCCGCCAGCTTTTGTGGAAGATCGAACTCCCCGCAGCCCTGCCCATGATCCGCGCCGGACTGACACAGTGCATCATGCTCAGCCTGTCAATGGTGGTTATCGCAGCGCTTGTCGGCGCGGGTGGTCTGGGTGTGCCAGTGGTGCGGGCACTCAACACCGTTCAGGTAGATGTCGGGTTCGAAGCGGGCTTCGCCATCGTTATTCTGGCCATTATCCTCGATCGTGTCTGCCGCTCTGGAGACTCCGGACAATGAACTCTGCCCTGTCCTTCCGCCATGTCGATATCATGTTCCCCTCCCGCAAGGGGGGCGGACTGGTGGACAAAGCTATTGCGCTGGCCCGTGAGGGGAAAAGCCGGGCTGAAATTCTCGAAGCAACCGGTGTGGTGCTTGGTGTGTCCGATGCCAATCTTGAAGTCGAACGCGGCAAGATCAGCGTGCTGATGGGGCTATCAGGCTCCGGCAAGTCCACCCTGCTGCGTGCTGCCAACCGGCTGAACAAGACAGTGAATGGCGAAGTGCTGATCGGCAATGGCGTGGCGCATGTCGATATTGCCGCCTGCAACGAGGATACCCTGCGCGACCTGCGCAAAACACGCATTGCCATGGTGTTCCAGCAGTTCGCCATCCTTCCGTGGCGAACCGTACGAGAAAATGTAGGATTGGGACTGGAACTACGCGACATTGCGCCCGCCATCCGCCGTGAAATGGTTGACGAAAAACTCGAACTGGTCGGGCTGGACAAATGGGCGGATGCCAACGTCAAATCGCTCTCTGGCGGCATGCAGCAGCGCGTTGGTCTGGCCCGCGCCTTTGCCACCGATGCCGATATTCTGCTTATGGATGAGCCATTTTCCGCCCTTGATCCGCTAATCCGCCGCAAATTGCAGGATGAGCTGATGATGCTGCAGAAAAAGCTCAAAAAGACGATCCTCTTTGTCAGCCATGATATTGATGAAGCCATGAAAATTGGCAACCAGATCACCATCATGAAAGAAGGCCGTATCGTTCAGACCGGCACACCGCAGGAAATTGTCGCGACACCGGCCAACGATTATGTACGCGATTTTATCAGCCATATGAATCCGCTGCCCATTCTCAGTGCAGGCTCTTTCATGAAACCCCTGGCAGCCGATCTGTCAGACCTGACCCTCGCCGGGACCGGCCCTTACCGACTTGATCACGCGACTGGTCGGCTGGTCAGCGATACACGCAGCTTTTCCACACTCTTTTTGGAAGCGGGGCATCCTGCCCCACAGTCTGTGCCAGAAGACTGTATCCTGTGCGTGCCGGAAATGACATCACTCAGCGACATCGCGACCTTGAGCCAGCACAGCCCATGGCCGCTGCTCGTACATAACGGCAACACAATTACCGGCCTGTGCGATGAACGCAGCATTATTAGCGCAGTCGTACAGGTAAGCCGGGACGCAGCATAAAAAAACCTGCGAGATAAAAGCTCATACCCTCCCTCAGAAACAATAAAGGCCGGTGCATCTGCACCGGCCTTTTGTTTTATACCCAGATCACTCAGAAAAACCTTTAATCTGGAAAAACCACCGTTCTGTCATCATTCAGGAAAACACGACCATCCAGATGATAGCGCACGGCACGGGCCAGAACGCGGCGCTCTATATCACGCCCCTTGCGCACCAGATCCTCAATCGTATCAGTATGGGTAATCTGCTCAATATCCTGTTCGATAATCGGCCCTTCATCCAGATCTGTCGTAACGTAATGCGCGGTAGCCCCTATCAGTTTCACCCCGCGCAGGCTTGCCTGTCGGTATGGCTCCTGCCCCCGGAACCCCGGCAGAAAAGAGCGATGGATATTGATACAGCGCCCCTCCACATCCCTGACAAAACGATCAGAAAATACCTGCATATAACGGGCGAGAACGAGCAATTCCGCACCACTATCTTCCATAACAGCCCGGAGCGCATCTTCCTGCCCGTCTCGTCCTTCATCCGTCACAGGCAAGTGGTGGAACGGAATATCTCCCAGATGCACACGCCCACAGGCTACAGAGAGCGGATGGTTGGAGACAATACCCACAGGCTGCATCATGGGTAGTTCACCATTGCGCCAGCGATAGAGCAGGTCATTCAGACAATGATCAAAACGTGAGGTCATGATCAGGGTTCGAACAGGCTGCTGGCGCTCACGCAACTGATGATATGCCCCTAACCTGCCCGCAACACTGTCGAGCCTCCTGGATAACAGGGGCATATCCGCCGCACGCACGGTGCAGGCCATACGCATGAAGTAGCGATCCTGCATACGGTCATTGAACTGATTGATATCCTTGATATCACCATCACATTCCACAACAGCCTGTGAAAATGCTGCAATAATACCCGGTCTGCTCTGGCATTTTACCGTAATAACAGCAGCCTGTGTCATATCAACTGACATGTTCCATCTCTTCAAAAAGCCTGACACCCGCATAATTGTCATTAAAGAGAGCCGGTTCGGCATAACTGCCGCCAGCTGCCATCAGACGTAGCTCCGTTGGTGTCAGACCAAAACGGGCCTTGAACTGGCGTGAAAAATGCGCACAATCGGAAAAACCTGTTTCTATGGCTATTTCCGTAATCGACATATCGCCTTGCTTAAGCAGGGCTCGCGCATAACGCAGCCGAATCAATCGGTAAAAATCAGTTGGTTTCATACCAATTTCTGTCTGGAATAGCCGCACAAGATGCCGGGGGGACAGCCCGAGCTGCTCGGCAATGACCCCGATAGCCACGGGCTCATTCATGTTCTGCTCCATAGCCATGGCCGCGCGCTTAACATGCGGGTTAGCGGTCAGCCTGATTTCACCCATAAGAGGCGGAGTGGGTTGGAGTAAGTTTTGCTGCCGCACGGCCTGACGCTCCAGCAGCAGAACATGGCTGGCCTTCTGCGCCGTGGATTTACCAAAATGCTTTTCCAGAAGATAGCTGGCCATATCCGCCGTACCCGCCCCACCGGAGCAGGAAATACGGCTGCGATCAGCAACAAAAAGACGATCACTACTCACATTATGCTCAGGAAATTCTTCCATGAAATCCTGACGATGGTACCAGCTTACGCAGCACAGCCTGTTTTTCATCACCCCGGCGCGACAGAGCACAAATACCCCCGTACAAACACCCACGAGCGCCACACCCTGTGCAGCCGCCTGCCGGAGATAGGCAAGCGTTTGCTCTCCCACCTGCTCACGCCCCTGCAAAAGACCACCCACAACGATAATATAATCAAATTCAGCTGGTGGTAGCAGCCCCGCATCCCGGCTGACAGGAATTCCGCAACTGGAGCGCACAGGTTCAGGCTGTTCAGCAATAATCCTCCACTGGCAGCGGATCGGACGGCTGTTATCGTTACGGTCGGCGGCAAGGCGCAGATGATCAACCAGAAGAGCAAATGCCGAAAGCGTGAATTGTCTGGCCAGAATAATCCCAACCCGCAGATTGGGCGTTTTATCGGTTACGGGAGTTGTGCTGCGCATAACCTGTCCCCCATCCTGCTCCGCCAAATTGGCGGAGCGTCAACATATCCTGCCGGGTATGTCTGATATGTTCAAGGATGGAACTTTTATACCGGCCCTGTTTTCGTCAATGCGACATTTTTTTACATTTGCGCACAATAAAGCCTTAGGCGGAAACCTGCTTCAGCCAGTCTTCCAGATTATAATAATTCGTGATCCGGCTCACCTTGCCATCGCGCACTTCAAAAAATGCACCCGCAGGTAGAATGTAAGTCTGCCCCTTTGCTTCCGGCAGGCCTTCATCAGTATTCAGATACGTCCCATGCACGATAAACTCGGCAGCGGCCCGGCTGCCGCTTTCATTTGCCATGATCGCAATATCCTTGAGCTGCTCGGCATAGGAACGATCCATACGCTCAAGAAAACGCCTGAAAGTATCACGTCCGATCTCGCGACCGCCCTGATTGATGTCGTGAATGACATCATCCGTCAAAAGTTCAAGAAACCCTTCACGGTCTCCAGCATTGAACGCGGCATAATAACGGCCGACCAGATCAAGTGTATCCTGCTGTGCCATATCAACTGTTCTCCCTGTCTGGCTTTGCCGCTCTTGCGGGCAATCCCGACATACCATGGTCATGACCGGATAAAACCGCGCAACGGCCCGCCTTACCATTACAGCACTGCGGGGTCTTGCACGGTTTTTCTTTCCAGAATCGTTATCGTTTATAGATCGGGAACTGCGCGCAAAGAGCTTTGACGCGGGCATGCACCGCCTGCTCCACGCTCGCATCGCCCTCACCACCGGAGGCGGCGAGTGCGCTCAGCACTTCATCAATCATCTCGCCAATCTGGCGGAACTCGGCTTCACGGAAACCACGGGCTGTCGCCGCCGGGCTGCCAAGGCGCACGCCAGACGTAATCGCGGGCTTTTCCGGGTCAAACGGAATGGCATTCTTGTTGGCCGTAATGCCAGCACGTTCCAGCGCGTGTTCCGCTGCCTTGCCCGTCACCTTCTTGGGCCGCAGATCAACCAGAAGCAGGTGCGAGTCCGTGCCACCCGTCACGATGTCGAAGCCG
>NZ_JAFVMG010000018.1 GCF_017377745.1 Acetobacter suratthaniensis
CCTCTCAGTAGCCCCCACCTTTGCGGGCACTTTCTGCCGGGTCAGGTTTGCCATGACACCGTTCACACGGGTCTCCAGTGCCCGTGCCTTTGCCGTGTTACGAAACTGCAGTTCATAAGAAAGGCGGTCAAGTTCACCAGCGTCCGTACCAGATTGCTCGAAGAGCGCCGTGAGTTCTCCAATCACCTTCTGTGAATACGGTCTTTCACGCATGTTTCTGAACGCCTTATCCTGCCGAGTAATTTTTTTACTGCGCCCGCTAGAATCAGGCAAATTCCGCAGGCCAGATTGCTCCGTGCCTCATGCAACGCCGTAATGGAGGGCTGTTGCCCCGACCGCATGCGGCCACGCAATGGTCTTGATGACCCATCGCAGTTTGTATATTCTTTATGGATATACAAACATGGAGTGTGCCATGCTCACCCGCACGACACTGTTTCTGTCCAACCGTTCACAGGCCGTTCGTCTCCCCAAAGCAGTCGCTTTCGACAGCACCCTGAAAGACGTGGTGATCATACCAGACGGTGCACGTAGAATTATCGCCCCAGCCGATGCCGCGTGGGATGATTTTTTCGCAGCGCCTGGCACTGACCTGCCAGAGCGTATCCAGCCCGCCATGCAAGAGCGCGAAAGCTTCTAATGTTACGTTTTCTGCTGGATACAAACTTCTGCATTCGTGTTCTACGTGACCGGCCTCAAGGTCTGCGTGAGCAGTTCAATAATCACGCTGAGGCACTCTGCATCTCAGATGTCGTATTATACGAACTGCTCTACGGAGCCGAGAAAGCCCAGAACCCGCCTAAAATCCGTCGTGAAGTCGAGCATTTTGCCACGCGCCTGTGTATCCTGCCGTTCGATGACGCTGCTGCCGCGCACACCGCCGAGATCAGAGCCGATCTCGAACGGCGCGGCTGCACGATCGGTCCCTATGATCTGATGATCGCCGGCCACGCACGGAGCCGCGGCCTTATTGTCGTAACCGGGAACCTGCGCGAGTTTACCAGAGTAAACGGCCTGCGCTGTGAGGACTGGACGGCCGATTAGGGGGGGAGAGGCAGGTCGGCTTTATGCAGGGCGATTGGCAAAACCGGACACTCACATGGAAATCCTCGCCAAGGCCCTCAAGAAAAGTACCTACCTCCACCGCGCGCTCTACGACCACTTCCTGCCCTGCCGGGTGGCGGACATTGGCTTCAATAGCTTCTAGCCAATCGGCGGCGGCGCTTGGCGCAGAGGCCGGCAATTGTGGTTCGGCGAGGAGTAGTCGATGTAATGATCCGCCGCGTTGGTGATCCGTAGCAGTAGGCGCTGGAACAACCCTCTCAACAGCTTCATGTCGCGGATCGCCGCCAGCTCCTGGCCCTGAGGGATGGGCGTGCCGTGGGCGGCTTTGTTACGCCGACGCCACGCGGTATCCTCGTCTTTGCTCAGATCGAGGTCCAGGGCGGCCATGATGTCCTTCAGGCGCTGACGTTGATCGATGCCATTGAAGGTGGGCAGCTTGGCCTCCAAGGCCGTCTTCGCTTCAATGGAGATACCGGCGTCGGCGATGACGTCCCTGAGCGCTGCCTTGAGTATGTTCCATTCGCCTTGTGTAGCCCAGCCCTTTCGCACCTTTGTCGGATTGGCTTTGATGTAGGCACCCTGCAAGCCCTCAATCACCGCGCCGAAGTGAACGGGTGCGATATGCGGAAGGGCAGCGCAGGCATGCCAGAAAGCCCAGTGCAGGTTCGCAAGATCCAGGACGTCAAACGCTGTCACAAACGCCTGGATCGCCCTTGTTAGCTGGGGGGCACCTAGCTCGTTCAAGAAGCGGTCGCCGAGCGGCGCGAACTGGAGGGTTTCAATGTCGAAGGCATGGCGGCGAAGGCTGTAGGCGCTCCGCGCTAAGGTGGACACGACGTTCCATTCGACGTCGTAGTGGGTTGTTCCGAGATCGACCAAGTAAATGCCCATCGCGAAGGAAAGGCCTGTGCGGACCTTCTTTCGAAACTCGTCGTCGGGAGCGCCGTCGTAAACAATGCACCCCGGCTTGATGATACCGGGCCGGTCTTCTTTGTCGAGTGCGCAAACGTAAAAGGTTATTCCATCCACGGTCAGTTTGGCAGAGTTGCACGACGTAATGGACCGGTCAGTATCGCTCGTAATGGTTATACCGTCGTTAAGCGAAATTCTTCGAGTTATAGTGGTTTTAGTGACCACGTTGGACGCTGCGGGCCATGTGTATGGGCTTTGGGGCAGGTTTTCGAGCCAGTCGATGACGTATGCCACGGGCGCCCCGGAAGGGTCGTTGGTCTTGGCGATATGAACCTGAGCCAGCTCCGTTAGGGACTGCTCATTCATACCATGAGACCGACAATGCCTGCTGTAGGGGACTAGACCGAAAAACTCCCCTTCGAGACCGTCTACACTGCGGAGGAGAGCCCGCTCAGTAGTCAAGCGGACCGAGCCTGGCGGCTGATCGACTGCCGCCGACCTAGCATTGGGGGCGGCTTCAGTCTCCAAGATGAGGTTCAATTTTTCGTCTCTGCGGATTGAAAAGCTGCGGATCGGTTGATGTAGTGGGCCGGGATCGGTAATCTCGAAGAAACCCTTGTTCAAGATGTGAAGGCATTCCTCGGTCAGTTCGCGCATCAACTCACGTCCTCTTGGAGAATCTCAGGTTGGATGAATTTGCCGGTGGGGCAAGGTCATCTTCTTGTCGAACAAACCAAACCGTTTGAGGACCCATCGGGGGATGGTGTGCTCGTCATGAACGCCTTGTCCCACGGCGAGACGACGCAAACCAAGCGGGCGTCGCCCATAAACGATCTCATCGACGAACTAATTACAACTCATTAGTAGGATGCGGTCGTCCCCTGCCATACGGACTGCACGCTTCCGCACATCAGGCGAAAATCTCTGGCTGATCGTGTTCATCATAGCTCCTTCTCATAGATAGGAGCCTCCGAGAAACCCGGGACGCTCCAGTGACCGAGCGCGGTGTCGCCGGCGGCCACGACCTCGCTCTTAACCCTTTCAAGCTGCGCTATGTTACGGGCGGTGGCGAAGACAGTCACGCCTTGCGCCGCCAGAGTTGCTGCGATCGCGCGGTCGAGGCCTTAGCTGGCGCCGGTGACGAGCGCCGTCTTTCCCCGAAGTTCCAGGTCCATATCATTCATTCTCGTTCTGAAGATTTGGAGTAAGGATGCAGCACAGCTGCATCCTTGGGGGAGATCAGAGCGTGACGACGACCTTGCCGACCTGCTCATTGGATTCGAGGAAGCGGGTCGCGTCCTGGATCTGGTCGAACGGGAAAGTGCGCGATACCAGCGGGTCGAGCTTGCCACTCTCCAGGCCGTCGACGATGAACGCCTTCGCCCGGTTCAGCGCAGCGTCATCGCTGACGACCTCGGTGTAGAGATAGCCCTTAAGGGTCAGACTCTTTCCGAGCACCGCGAACTGCGGGAACACACCAGCGTCTGGACTGAGCGCACCATATTCGAGCAAAATGCCACCTACGGACATGACCTCGGCGAACTGGGCGATAGCCGGACCGCCGATCGGATCGAACACGACGCGCGCGCCCTTGCCGGCAGTGATCTCGTTGACGCGTAAGGCTAGATCCTCTTCTTCGGTTGCAATCACATGATGCGCGCCGGCATCGAGCAGGGCCTGTGCCTTGGCGCTGGTGCGGGTCGTCGCAATGACGGTCGCGCCAACGATGCGGGCGATCTGAAAGGATGCGATGCCGACGCTACTCGACGCGGCCGACACGATGACGAAATCATCGGCGGTCAGTTTCGCCTGGTCGATCAATGCACCCCAAGCAGTCACGTACATCATCCACGCGGCGGCCGCTTTCACAAAAGAAAGATGCTTTGGATGTTTGACGACGTAGCGCGCCGGGATGTTGATCAGTTCACCATAGGTCGGCCAGCGCGACATATCGAGCGTCGGTATGACGCTGACCGCGTCACCTTTGCTAAAGCCTGTCACATCGCCGCCCACGGTCGTGACGGTGCCGGCAGCCTCATAGCCCAGCTGCGACGGGAAGTTGGCTTTCTGCAGATAAGCGCCGTTGCGGAACATCACCTCGGCGCGGTTCAGGCCGATCGCCTTAACCGAGATCTGAACCTCATCGGCGGCAGGCGCCGGAACCTCGATATCCTCGATGCGCAACACGTTGGCGGCACCGTACTCATAGAAGCGGACAACACGGGTCATCGGATTTTCCTTTCTTGATTCAATCTGCGTTGAAGAGTGGAAGGATGTGCTCGCCGAGCTCGTCGAGCATCTCGATAGCGGGCCGGCGGGCCATCTTGAGGTTGAGGGCAACGTGGTTAACGCCCAGATCGCGCTGGCGCTTCCAAAGTTCAATCAGCGCCTTGCGACCAATGGAGAGACCACGAACCGCACACAGCGGCGCGTCTGGGTTGCGGTCGAGGTCGAAAAAGGTTCCGTAGCCATAGGGCTTGAACGCTCCGCCCGGGATCGCCGCCTTCCAGCGGTCGACAACGTCGCTAAGCCTATTGAAATCGCTTTGGTGCCAGATCCAGCCGTCCATGTTCTCTGCCAACCATTCCACACTCTGTCCGGCACGGCCGATAGCAATAATTGGCAAGAGATCATGAACAGGTTTTGGCACCATGTCGAGACTTCCATTCAGAGTGCCGAAATGGCTGCTCCGATAGCGCGGGAAGTCCTGCTCAGTTACGGTACGGATGAGCACATGGGCATCGCGGAAACGCTCCGCACGATCCTCGAAGTCAATACCGAATGCCGGATACTCCATCGGCCGATCGCCGCTCGACAGCCCGAGGATGAAGCGGTTGTTCGTCAGATGGTCGAGTGTGGTCGCCTGCTTGGCGATTGCAAGCGGATCGCGCAGCGGCAGGACGATTCCGGCCGTACCAATCGCAATCTGGCTTGTCGCCGCCGCCAGAAAGCCCGCATAGGCGATAGGATCGAAGACCTGGCCCAGATCGCCGAATGTCGGGTCGTAGAACGGAACATCGCGCAGCCAGATAGCCGTGAAGCCAGCGTCGTCCGCCTTGCGGGCCATGGCGAGGTGGTCTTGCATCGACGGCACGGGACCATCCGGGTAGCTCTCCAGCGGTGCGATGAAGCCAAACGTCATCCTGCCGGCCTGGAACGTGCGGTCGAAACCACGGCAACCATTCGGCGCGACAGCGGCTGTGTCCGCCGCCTTCTCTGTAATCGCAGCCAAGGGTGTTCTCCTTCTGTGGGGCACATCGCCCCTTGGTGACCATGAGATAAGCCGGTCAATTGTTGGTAAGAAGTGCTATTTTCATAACTTTATTATTATAAAATATGATAACAATTGACCTATGGACTTCATTCAACAGCTGCGCGTCTTTGTGGCGGTGGTCGACAATGGCAGCTTCTCACGTGCCGCCGAAGCGCTACGCATGGCGCGCCCCGGTGTCACCAACGCCGTCAACGCGCTTGAGAACGAGGTTGGTGCGCGCCTGCTCCACCGAACGACGCGACGCTCCAGTCTGACGACTGAGGGTGAACGTTTTTACGATCGCGCGACGCGGTTACTGACGGAGATATCGGACGCGAAGAACCTGTTCGGCGGAAGCAGCTTCACGCCGCGGGGGCGCCTGCGGGTCGATATCCCTGTAGCCTTATCCCGTCCGCTGATCATCAATCGCATTCCGGAGTTCAAGCAGCTCTATCCCGAAGTGGACATTATCCTCGGCGTCAGCGACCAACCAGTCGACTTGATCGCCGACGGGGTCGACTGCGTGCTGCGCATTGGCGAGTTGGCGCCGACCAGCATGATCGCGCGCAAAATCGCATCAATCACGATGGTGGTCTGCGGTTCGCCTGGCTACCTCTCCGCCAACGGGACTCCCGAGACAGTCGAGGATCTGCGGGGCCATCAGGCCGTCAATTACTTTTCTGGCCGTGGGCATCGCCCCATGGCGTGGGCCCTACCAGGCGACACTAGTCTTCCTCAGTTCGCCTTACGTAGCGGCGTCATGATTAACGATACTGACGCGTTCGTGGCCTGTGCCCTGAATGGCCTTGGCCTTATACAGGTGCCGGGTCTCGTCGTGGCCGAACATCTCGTGTCCGGCGCGCTTGTCGAGGTGGTGCCAGACATGAAGACGATCCGCTGGCCGCTGTCGATCATGTATCCCAACCGGCAGCATCTCGCGCCTCAGGTGCGGGCCTTCATTGACTGGGTGGCTGGAGTTGTATCCGACGCTGCGGGCGAATGGTTGCACCCGGCCGGATGATGCTTACTGCAGTTCGAGCATGGCGGTTACTATGAGGAAGATGGCCGAGAAAGACGATCGGGCACCTGCCGTAACGTGTTACAAACCACAGTCAGTCCTTGCGCCGTGCATCATAAGCGTGTTCTCCTGATGCGCCGCTCACTCAAGGGCGTCGCATCATCATTTCATATTGGAGCGGCATCAGCTGCCGGATTGCGAAGATCGTCCAACGTGATTGTCTTGCCGAATACGCCCCAATCAATGGTCGGAACATCACGCAGGACAATGTAGACCGGAACCAGATCTGCTTGCTTTAAGCCAAGAGCCTTCGCGATCGCGCCTGTGAAACCAGAGATCAGCTTTTTCTTGGCCATTACGTCGAGGCCGCCCTGAAAAGCATTGACCTCAATGCTGATGACCTTGCGACCGCTTGGCTTGCCACCATGATAGACGGTTCCGTCGTCATAATCGCGAAAGTAAATCCAGGTGGTGCTGCGCACGAAGGGTGTGTTTGGTAAACTCTCGGCATCGAGCGCGATCGTGGTGAGCGTGTCAGCCAGATCATCGCGCTTCGCTGGCTCAAAAGTACCGACAGGGGCATTGATGTAAATCAGGGGCATGTGGGTTCCGTCTTAGTTGAATTTCGTGACAACGACATAGCCGTTGGTTTTGAAGCTTGCATGCTTCGACTTAAAGTGTCCGCTATGCGGACAGAGGGCGCAGATCCCATATGACCGACATGAGGCGATTGCCGCCCGTCTGCTCCTGCATCACTGAGCAGACGGGCAGTTCAGAAGGAAAGCAGAATGTCCGTAATGGAATAGAAGGCGCTGAACAGCGGACATAATGGCCGATCTAAAGGGAGGACCAACCCCTTTTCTGATTGTATGTCATGACTTTTCCAGCCGATGTCATCGGGAAGTGTGATGTGAATACTGCCGCGTCGTGTTCGACAGCGTAATTCAAAGCCCATTTTCGCGATATGATGGCTGTCTGAGGATCTGCATCAAACACGGCACTCCACTCCGGAACACACACCTGAATAGGATGATGCATAACATCGCCCGTGAAGAGGGCGTGCTCGACACCTGACTTCAGCACAACAGATGCGTGATGTGGTGTATGCCCCGGTGTGGGATGAAAGGAGATTCCTTCAAGAACTTCGGATCCGTCTACGTCAATCTGATCCGCAAGATCCGCCGATATAATCGGATCAACGCTATCAATGCGTGTCATGAAACTGGTTTTATTGCGGACGCTATCATGAGCCGGATTACTGAAAAAATCATATTCGGCTCTAGAAAAGACATATCGGGCATTCGGGAAGGTCGGAACCCAGATGCCATTTTGCAGGCGTGTGTTCCACCCTACGTGATCAACATGCAGATGGGTGAGAAGAACAAAATCGATATCTTCTGGTCGGACGCCAGCGCGCATCAGATTTTCAAGCCACACGGTCTGCAAGTGATCGAAATACAGAGCAGCAGGTCGAGCCTTGCTATTCCCGGCCCCCGTATCCACAAGAATGTTCCGACCGCGATCCTTGATGAGCCAGCTATGAACGCTCAAAAGGACTTTCGTTTCTGAACTCTCCAGCGTTTCAGGCCGTCGGGGATAAATCTGAAGAGCCGTTGCTTCGTCCCAATCTGGAAGCAACTGTTCTGGAGAGAGTGCAGCCAGCATCAGATCCTGTATTTTTAGTATGCGGGCATCCCCTACAGTATACCACTGAAGATCGTTCATAATCCCAAGGCTCTCTTTTCGTTTTTATTTCTCAAAAAACCCAGCGCTGTCGTCATGAAGGGAAAAAAGACTTCAATTCTTGCGGAAGTTTGCCTGTTGCATGGTTTGACAGGCACCCGAATAGTGGATCCCATTCTTCAATGCGCAGATCACAAATCAAACCTTCGGATGCAAATGGATCACCGGCAATCATCGCGTCGATCTCTTGCCGATTGGCGCCTTTCATAATCAGAAAGCCGGAGCGCAATGGGGTCCCTTTCAACGGACCGGACGCCAGCAGGCTGCCTTCCTGAATAAGGCGCCTGAGATACAACACGTGTGCTGCGACATGCTGTCCCCATCCCTCGCCGTCAGGGTGGTCCATGCGCACAAGATAAACAGGCATTTCGAAAGTCTCCACCAGAACTGGACTTGCCAATCACTCGAAGCCTTCAGCATATTCCTCTTTTCCGCTGGATAAATTGTCGATATGAGACATCAGTCACAACTGAGGAGGATGAATGCTTGACCGGTTAACCAGCATGAAGATTTTTATCAAGGTCGTGGAATTGGGGTCCTTTGCTGCGGCCTCCCAGCATCTGACGTTGTCGCCGCAGATGGTCGCCAAGCATATAGAGGCTCTGGAGCATCACCTTGGTGCTCGCCTGTTGCATCGAACGACACGTCGGCAAAGTCTGACTGAAACAGGACGGCTCTATTGCGAGCAATGTCGGCTTGTTCTGCAGGCTGCTGAACGAGCTGACAGTCTGGCAGCCAATACGCTTGGCACACCGCGCGGCACATTATCTGTCAGCGTCCCAGTCACCTTCGGGCGAACGGTATTTCTATCATTTATTCACAGTTTTCAAAAAAGATACCCAGAAATTCAAGTGCATTTATCCCTGACAGACCAACTGGTTCACCCCACAATGGATGGTCATGAGGCTGTGATCCGAATTGGTGAACTGGAGACGGACCTTACAGCGGTCAGTCGTCCTTTGACGGCCTATCGTCGGGTCATCTGCGCGGCTCAAACCTATCTGGAAAAACACGGTTTTCCAGGGCAGCCCGAAGATCTGATGCGCCACGAGTGTCTCCTATATGAAAACTCCGGCGGCCCTGTAACGACCTGGCACTTTTCTCAAGGGAGCGTTACCCGGCCAGTCACCGTCTCCGGGAGGATAATCAGTAATGATTCAAGTGTTCTGCATTCTGCAGCTCTTGGTGGCGATGGCATTCTGCTGGGATATGAGCAGGCTCTGCTTCCAGATATTAAAAGCAAACGGCTTGTCCGGCTTATGCCCAGGTGGACAGTTCCGGACAAGCCCATGCACCTGCTCTATAACGCAGGTCCGGTTATGACACCAAAGCTGCGGGTCTTTGTGACCGAGCTTCAAGAGGCTTTCCAGCCTGAAGCCTCTTTTCGACGGTAGGGTGCCTGACTCCTAAGCTCAGTTGGCAATCAGTTCCTGTTCACCATCCCTGTTCAGTCGGAAGAACAAACAGTTCTGCAACATCCATACGTGCAGGTGATTTCAGAGCAAAAAGGATACTGTCTGCTATGTCCTCGCCCTCGAGAAAGGTCATGGACGCTGCAAGGTCATCCATCTGTTTGCGGTAATCAGCATCTGTAATGTGATCGTAAAGCTCTGATTTTACGGCTCCCGGCTGAATGCAGGTAACGCGGATATTATGCTTTGGTCCGATCTCCATTCTTAGGCCGTCTGAAAACGCTGTCACCGCAGCCTTGGTGGCACAATAAACGGCGAGACCCGTAAAGACCTTCCGGCCTGCAATCGAGGACATGTTGAAAATATGACCCGCATGCTGTGCGATCATCTGCGGAAGAACGGCTGCCGTTGCATTAAGAACACCCGATATATTTACATCCACCATCTGCTGCCATTCGTCCACTTTCAGGCTGTCAACGCTAGATAGGGGCATCAGGCCCGCATTGTTGACCAGAACATCAATCCTTCCAAATTGGGCAATCAAGCTCTTTGCGGCTTCTTGACACGAGACACGATCAGTAACGTCCGTCACCAGAGGAATAGCGTGACCGCCAGCCTTGGTAATCTCACTGACAAGCGTTTCCAGGCGATCATGACGACGTGCCGCCAGACCAACTGTGATTCCTTCTGTTGCGAGTTTGCGCGCTGTTGCCGCACCAATGCCACTGGATGCTCCGGTCACCAGAGCAACTTTTCCTGCAATATTCATAATCTTCTCCACACGACGAGCCTTCAATCGGCCTTCATTGTCGAAGGAGATGTAAATTATGCCAGAAGATATCTCTCATGGCTTCTTGCTGAAACTATCGCGATTTTGCGCCATAGATAGTCGTGCATGGAAATTAGGGAGTGTAGCAGATGGTTTTGTCCTGCCTTCCTTCTCGGCGTGCTGCCAGTTTGACACTGGAGCAACTTCTCCCCGGGAAGAAAGTCGCGCAAAGTGAAGGGGATGTCTGGAAGGATGTTGACGTCCAGATATTCACTCGCCCGGTACAAGAAGACGAAATTCTTGTACCTGCCGTCGCAGAACCCCTGCTTGTTTGGGTTATCCGCGGAGAAGCAAATATTGAAGAGCGTGAACTGACAGGGCCTTGGGAACAGAGCAAGGCAAGAGCAGGAACATTTTACCTCACGCAGACGGACACACCCTATCTGATGCGGTGGCAGGGCAAGGGAAACACTTGTTTTGAAGTGTTGCATCTCTATCTTGGACTTGAGCTTGTCGATCGAGCTGCCAAGTCATTAAATCTGACTTCATCCCGTATTCGAATGCGGGATGTTTCGGGCGGGGAGGATGCTTTCATATCAGGCATTTTGAGTGGTCTGATAGCTGAAATGCAATCTTCCGTTATTACAAATTCCTTATTTGTAAATGGCCTTCTGGAAAGTCTGACAGTTCATCTACTAAGACATTACGCTGACACCAAGAGTGAGGCAAAGCCAAGATCCACCCTCTTGCCGACATGGAAACTTCGCAGAGTTCTTGAGCATATGGAAGCACATCTGGCTGAGCCATTTGATTTGGATTGTCTTGCTGCTTTGTGTGGCATGAGCCGTTTTCACTTCAGTCGCTCATTCCGTACAACCACGGGACAAACCCCCTCTGGTTGGTTCATGCAGCACCGCGTCCAGAAAGCATCAGAAATGCTTCGTAAGACCAATCTTTCCATTATCGAGATTGCCTTGGGGATCGGATACGACAGTCCAAGTCACTTTGCTCAGGTCTTCCGCAGAGTGACAGGTGTCAGTCCTCGTCACTATAGAAAACTGTAATCACTCTCTGAATAAGGTTTCAGAAAAAACCTTGGTAAAAAAGTTCACCTAAATACAGTCCCATTCCAAAGACAGCATGAGCGCTTATACTGAGAAATAGTCCTTTTCCAGGATTGGGAGCCCTAAGCCCGAAAAAACCGCCGCCCAGAGCAGGTTTCATAAACAGAAAAGGGGCTAAAAGGGTAACAAGTCCGAAGAGTAGACCATTTAGCAGTGTGGGGACTGTCTTTGCTATAACCACCACAAAACTGAGGTACAGTGCGGCATAAACAGCACCAATCAGATAATGAAATGCCCAGCCAACAGTGGCCTCTCCTTTCAGGGAGGGTCTTTTTCCAATCATTGGGTCATAGATCCTGCCGTCACGCCACCCTATGACCCAGCGGCCGGTGACAGACCAGTTGGCTGCAGGAATTCCTGTCAATGGTTTCTGGGCTTGTTGCCAGATATCGGATGCAGCAGTCGCCACGACGCCGACTGTCAGAATTTCGAGCAAATTCATACAGCATGTCCTCGAAGTAAGAGTGTTCGCGCACACTTTCATGTCACTTTTCGAGTTTCATGATATACTGACGAAATCGCACTCTAGCAATACATGAAGTTACATGAGACAAGATAACAGATTATCCTGTGTGCTCCACGTACTCCTGCATATGGCAGAAGCAGGTGGTCCCATGACGTCAGAAGCCCTGGCTCGCGCCCTTAACACCAACCCCGTGGTTGTGCGACGTCTTATGGGCGGTCTGCGTGAGCATGGATATGTGCACTCCGAGAAAGGACATGGCGGGGGGTGGACGCTTTCATGCCAGTTGGATCGGGTAACGCTGCGAGATATTTACGAGGCTCTTGATGCCCCAAGATTATTCGCCATAGGGAACCGGAGTGAAAAGACTGAATGCCTTGTTGAGGAAGCCGTTAACGATGCAATGAGTGGCGTCCTTGCGGATGTTACGGCCCAACTTCTCGCGCGTTTTGGCCAGATTACACTTGCAGCGCTTCATGCCGACTTCCATCAGAGGCTAGCAGCGCGCCATGCTCCGGCCACGCTCTGCAAGTAGACCAAGGGCTGATGGCCAGGATTGATGCTGACCTTGTGCCTCCCGGAATTCAGATGTCGCAAACAGTGAGTGGTTTAAGCTACATGACGTTGCTGGTGTTTTAGCCAGATCATGGCGTCGGTTACTTCAATGCCCTGTAAAGCGTTGAAAGTCTGTTTCTTGTCCCATGCCACGCCAGTATCGCGTGCAAACGCAAGACGATATTTCCGTATTCCGTCATCAGGGTGTGCGGCGACTTCTGCGCGTAGCCTATCCATATCCCACAGTTCCCGAATGACAGGGCGGCCAAGGTGGTGCTCCATCTTTTCGGCGAGTTGAGCGTAGGAGAACGTATCCCCGGCAACGTAAACCACCTCGTTCTGGATCGGCGGTTTATGGGCGAGGATGCTCGCTGTAAGTCGTCCTATATCTTCGGAAGTGGTCACCGTCAGACGGTTATCCCAACTGCCGAGTGCGCGAACCTTGGCGCCTTGAAGATCCACCAAACCGAAAGCTGGCTCAAACAGAAAGCTGGTGAAGATTCCTGTCGAAATGATTATCCATTGGGTCGCAGATTGACCGCGCAGCATGTCCCTTACGTCTGATTGCTCATCAAATACTGGCTGCCCGCTACCACGTCCAACAACATCGTAATCGACACCAAACTGCCACGGCACATAACGGTCCACCCCAGCCTTCAGGACAGCACTGGTAATTTTACGCTGTGTACCGAGGCCACCAACAAACCCGGTACAACATATAATTGTATTGAACTTGACGAAGAGGGCGGAGAGGTCCTCTACCGTTTCCGTCGAAAGATCAGCATAAACGATCTGCAGGCCTTTTTGCTTTAATTGTCGCGCAATATCCGTTCTGGTGCTTCCGCTTGATGGTCTGAGAAGAACACTGATTGACCGAGTGCATTCCGGGTTCTGTTCAAGCAGACCGGTGATGACGGTCTGACCAAGCTCTCCGGCGCCGATGACAAGGGTTTCAATGACAGGGGTCTTCATCGCTGGCATCAGGAATTCCTTATGGTTATAAAGTTAAAATAAGACGCGATGCGGGAAAGCGAAGAAGGTACACGAGTGATACCGTTCGATAATCTGGACTTTGATGCCGTAATGGCTCAGTCGCAGGCAGCCTGTGCTGCTCTCAGTGACAACGATGGCGGGTTGAAGCGAGAAGTGCTTGCGCATGCCGGCAACAGATGGTCACTCGGTATTGTCCATATTCTTGGTGTTGCTGGTACTCTGCGGCACGCAGAGCTGGCGCGGCGGCTTGATGGGGTTACGCAGCGTATGTTGACGCGTTCTCTTCGTCAGTTAGAACGCGACGGTCTTATTATTCGCCATGATTACGGTGAGGTCCCGCCACGGGTGGATTATACTCTCACTCCGTTGGGAAAGGGGCTGCTCGTAGGAATGATGCCTCTTTGGCGGTGGATTATTGACAACGCTGCGGCATTCAGAACGGCACGCGATCGGTTCGACAGTGAGAGGAATAGCACTTTCGTTGAGACTCGTGACGGTCTGAATTAAGATCACTGTATTGGGGCCAGCTTCTCCGACAAACGCGTCTTTTGTCGTTTAGTCACCCGTTTTCTCGTGGCTCTTGTCACAGGGGCATCACTTGAAAACTGCTGACATCGAGCATGAAGCTGCCATTGGCTCCGGTCGTAGAATAGCACTCCACCTCTTCCGAGGTCGCCTGTTGTAGAGAACAGATAGTCACGACAGATTCAGGGAGGCGTCCGCGACACCCGGCTTGGGAAGTCCAAACGCAAACAATGGCTTCCGAAGGTTTGTAGAACAAAATCTGCTGTCCCAAAAAGGTCACTCATTCTGCTGCGGCACAATTATGGCTGTATGCAACCTTGTCAGGGGCACGAGCCGAAATTAGCTGCGAACAAAAATAGTGGGGGCACAGCATACGCGAGCATATCGGACTTGCTACGAGCGCATGTCCGGTTTGGGGAATTCTTTATGGCGCGTTGTATGTCTTAAAAGAGGCGGGAGCTGACTTTCTACCAGATAGTAAATTCACTCTACCCGTTTCGATGCTAATTCATAAATCTCATTATCGGCTCTGCGGCCAACGGCAATCACATAAATGACGATCCGTTCGTCGATGACCTGATAAACAAGGCGGTAGCCATCTTTCAGAAGCTTAATCTTGTAAAACCCTGATAGGTCGCGATGAAGCTCGTTTCCCGGAGAGTGAGGGTTCCAGATCAGCTTTTCCAGCTTCTTTTCAAATTTCTTCCGCACGCTGCCGTCAAGGGCATCCCACTCCCTGAGCGCTCTATCATCGAATTCAAGACAATACTCTTTCATTCGCGGTGACGGCTCTTAAGCTCCGTAAAAGTCATACGATGCTTTGGGGCGGGGTTTTTGAGACGTTCGCGCACGAGCTCGATCAGCTGCGCATCCTCGTCTGTGACAAGCGTACGCTTGACCGGAGAGCGTCCCGTTTCAGCAATATATGCGAGAGTATCGCGCAGTGCGTCAGACAGTGAAATGCCTTGAGCGGACAGCTTCTCAACAGCAGCTGCCTTCAGTGTTTCATCTACCCGGAATGTGACAGCAGACATACTAAGCCTCCTTGCGTGTATGTACACATGTATCACGATTATTCGTACAAATGAAGTGAAAGATGGCCGATGCTGATGTCTGCATTCGGGCAACCAGATCTGTTGCGGAAACGGTAGAAAAGAAGGCGTGTTCTGGCGGCAGTTTCTGCTTCACGAACAGCGTATTCGCTTGATGGGGTAATGATCCATTTGTCCGTCTTCCGAAAGAAATGTGGCGTGTTCAGCTTGCGCCTGCGCCATAAGGAGATGGTCAAACGGATCACGATGATGCAGAGGCAAAGACATTAGGATCTGTAGGTGCTCGGTCTGTATTTGTAATAGAGAGAAACCTTCTTCAGGAATGGCTGCCAGAATATCGTTCATATCCGCATCCAGCTTCCCGATACGGATTTTGATCGCAATCTCCCAGAGAGACACGGTACTCACCAGAATATCGTGAACCGGATCTGCGATGATTTCCCGTGCAGTCTCACCCAGACGGTCGGAGTCCGAAAGCCACCACAGCAACGCATGCGTATCAAGCAGAACCTTCACAGGTCGCGTTCCATGCTTTCAAGAAGGTCCGGCGGTGTCTCATCAAAATCTTCGCTTATTCTGATCCGTCCGCGCAATGCGCCGGGTTGACGACGGGGGCGATAGGAAGAGGCTGGCGGCCGCAGTTCGGCTACGACCTGGTCATGAGACGTCACCAAGATCGTACTGCCCTGCCTGACCTGACGCAGATACGCTGTCAGGTTTCCCCGGAACTCCCGAACACCGATTTTCTGTGGTAATGGTACGTTATCTGAAAGATGCTGGCCCATGGTCTCCTCCCTATGTGTCATCATAACATGTACACATAGGGAGGAGGTAGAGAATTCCTGAGGCATGTTTGTTTCAGAGATCAGTGGCTTCCGACAGAGCCAGAGCGTCCTCGACATCCACCCCAAGGTATCGAACCGTACTATCCAGTTTTGAATGACCCAGCAGGATCTGCACGGCTCGGATATTACCGGTTCGTTTGTAAATCATGGCAACCTTAGTCCGGCGGAGCGAATGAGTTCCATATTCCCCGGCGATCAGTCCCACCGCCTGGACCCATTGATCCAAAAGCCGGGCGTATTGCCTTGTGCTCAGGTGAGTTTTGGCGCTTAGGCGACTTGGAAAAACATACTCATTCAAGCCACCACCTCGATGTTCCAGCCACGCCCGCACGCTTTCTCGCGTTGTTTCTGTAATTTCGAATTGCACAGGTCGCCGGGTTTTCTGCTGAACGACCATGGCTCGGTGGCGCACCTGACCACCGGTAACGATGTCGCCGATACGAAGGCTGACAAGATCGCAGCCTCTGAGTTTGCTATCGAGAGCAAGATCAAACAAAGCTCTGTCTCTGACACGCTGTTGGCTCCCCAGCCAAAACCGAATAGCCCAGACGTGCTTTTCTTTGAGCGCCCGCTTGGCGCCAACCATTTTTCCTGCATTCCAAGGCACGGACGCCTTTAGCGTAGGCGATGGAAAACGCGTTTTCTTTTCCATGATACTTTCTCCTGATCAGCTGCACATGCAGCAATCAGAAGTCTGCAGGAGGACATCGGCGGATAACGAGAACATTACAGACCGTCCGCTTTACGGAAACTGGAACAGCACCTTTAATGACCGAGGTGTAGGCGACTGCGGCCTGTCTGCTCCTTTATCACTGAGCAGACAGGCAGATCAGGGGGGCAAACGGAATGTCTGCTTCCGGACAAAAGATGCAGAAAGCCGCCAGTTAATTCCACAGTTTCAAAGATTTCGTCTCCACCCAAAGCCAGAAAAGCGCGGATCCAAAAAATCTGACAATCTGTTCATCCTAGTTTACTCACGAAATATCTGAGATGATCTGCAATGAAACTGGCTATAAAATAATAGCTGTGATCGTAATCAGGACGAAGATTCAGAATGAGTTCCTGCCCTGCGTTCTGTGCGGCTGCCTGGAACAGTTGTGGCCTGAGTTGTTCTTTCAGAAATTGATCTGCCAAACCCTGATCTATCAGGACAGGCAGTCTTTCCGTCGCTGTCCGCACAAGTTCAAGCGGATCATAGGCCGCCCAACTGGCACGATCCGGACCAAGATAAGCGCTGAATGCTTTTTCACCCCATGGTACCTGCGTTGGCGCCACAATGGGTGAAAAGGCTGACACAGAACGATAGCGACCAGGATTACGCAGCGCGATCATAATGGCGCCAAATCCACCCATCGAATGTCCCGCAATACCTCGCTGCTGCGTAACCGGAAAATTCGCTTCAATCAGCGCAGGAAGTTCCGTGACGACGTAATCATACATTCGATAATGTGCCGCCCACGGTTCCTGCGTCGCATTGATGTAAAATCCAGCGCCCTGACCAAGATCGTAAGCATCGTCATCAGCCACCTCCACACCCCGTGGACTGGTATCTGGCGCGACAATGGCGATGCCCAGTTCCGCAGCCACGCGTTGCGCGCCAGCCTTGCCAATGAAATTCTGCTCCGTGCATGTCAGGCCAGAGAGCCAGTAAAGAACAGGAACCTTTTCAGTTTTTGCCTGCGGAGGCAGGTAAATCGCGAAGTTTGCTTCCACACCCAACGACACGGCATTGTGTCGCCAGACTTCCTGCACGCCCCCGAAAGAGGCGTGCGTTTCTTTGCGTTCCATGGTTCTCACTGCCTTTTGCGCACGTCAGTTACCGTCCGTGAAGGTATAACTGCATATCTTGTTACCTGCCGGATCCCGGAGATAGGCGGCATAAGCGCCCGGTAGATGGCTTCGCGGGCCGGGTGCGCCTTCATCGGTTCCTCCATTGGCGAGACCTGCGGCATGAAAAGCATCCACTTCGGCGGGTGTCGCTGCCGCAAAACCGATGGTGACACCGTTGCTTGAGGGCACTTCACCGTTGCCAGGACGCGCAATGATGAACGCTGGTTTCTCGCGGCCATACAGAATCCACCCATGCCCGAACGGCCCCAGGTTTTTTATGCCCAGAGCCGCAAGCGCGGCATCATAGAATTTCGCAGATACCGCAGTATCCACCGCCCCGAGAAAAACGTGAGAGAAAACACCGTCACCTGAAATAACTGCCATGATTGTTCTCCTGTAATTTCCAACCGTTGGAAATGATGTTGCGCCGCGAGACACAGACCTTAGAAATGAATGACGGAACGGATGGATTTTCCTTCATGCATCAGATCGAAGGCCGTATTGATATCTTCGAGCGGCATGGTGTGTGTTACGAAAGGCGCAAGCTCGATATCGCCGCGCATGGCGTCTTCGACCATTCCGGGAAGTTGGCTGCGCCCCTTGACACCACCAAAAGCCGTGCCGCGCCACGAACGACCCGTGACAAGCTGGAAGGGACGGGTTGATATCTCCTGACCAGCCCCAGCCACACCGACGACGATCGACTGCCCCCACCCACGATGGGCGGCTTCCAGCGCCGCGCGCATGACATTGACGTTGCCGATACATTCAAAGGTATGATCAATGCCCCAGCCGGTCATTTCCACCAGAACCTGTTGGATCGGTTTGTCATAGTCCTTCGGATTAAGGAACTCCGTGGCGCCGAACGCCCTGGCAAGTTCAAATTTTTCCGGATTGGTATCAATAGCGAAAATCCGGCCAGCCTTTGCTTGTCGCGCTCCCTGAATCACCGCTAGACCGATCCCGCCCAGTCCGAAGACGGCAACCGTATCTCCCGGCTGTACCTTGGCCGTGTTGTGTACCGCACCGATCCCGGTGGTAACACCACACCCCAGCAGGCAGACATGTCCTGGATTGGATGCTGGATTGATTTTTGCCAGAGAAACCTCGGCAACAACCGTGTATTCGCTGAACGTCGAACACCCCATGTAATGATGGATCGACTGACCTTTGTAGGAGAAGCGCGTCGTACCATCCGGCATAACGCCTTTACCCTGTGTAGCGCGCACTGAAATGCAGAGATTGGTTTTTCCCGACTTACAGAACAGACATTCACCGCATTCAGCCGTATAAAGCGGAATGACATGGTCGCCGGGGGCAACGCTGGTGACCCCTTCTCCGACCTCGATTACAATTCCCGCGCCTTCGTGACCCAAAACGGCTGGGAACAGTCCCTCGGGGTCATCCCCTGACAGGGTAAACGCATCAGTGTGGCACACACCCGTATGCGTGATCTGCACGAGCACCTCACCCGCACGAGGAGGCGCTACGTCGATCTCGACAATCTCAAGGGGCTTACCCGCCTCGAAAGCAACTGCGGCTCGTGATTTCATGATTTTTCTCCAAATGATTTGTCAGCCAGCATCGAACGCATCACCGTAGATAGGATCGAACGAGTGACACCACATTCTCGATCGAACTACTCGCAGCATCACGATCACCGGCACACTCAACAAATTCTTCTCGCAGGTGGCTTTCGAGAACACCGGCCATTAATCCGTTGATCGCTCCCCGGATAGCCGCCACCTGTTGCAGCACCGGACCGCAATCAGTTCCCTTCTCCAAAGCCTGTTCCAGCGCATCAAGTTGCCCGCGAATACGGCGCACGCGGGTCAGAACGCGCTTTTTCTCAGCTGGTGTGTGCGGCACGAAACGTTTACTCCGAATATACTGCCCTTGAGTATCGTTTCATACTATGGGGCAGTATGACAAGGATATAAGGATGTGCTTGTCATATGATCCGATCAAAAGTCCGTATCGCCGAAATTTTCACCGTAACTTCCATTGGGGGACTGCCTGTGTCTTGGAAACATTCAATAGGTGTAATCAGTGAAATCCAGACAAGCTCTACAACGAGGCTTTGAACCGCTGATGTCCGCTATTTGACAAATAATCTTGTGGTCCAAACGACCGAGATGAGGCGAATGCCGCCTGTCTGCTCCTGTATCACTGAGCAGACAGGCAGATCAGGGAGGAAAAGCCGACGGTCCGCTCCTGGTCATATACAGCGAGGTGTCATAAGGCGCTTGCATGTAAGTGAATACTCACTTATGATTTCTCTGTAAGGAGAAACCATGCCCTCACGCCCTTCCAGACTTTCCGCGACGGATCGCAGGCAGGCGATCCTGTCAGCAGCAGCCCCCGTTTTCGCCCGGCTTGGTCGGGAGGGGGCGACCACAAAAGAGATCGCGAGAGCGGCGGGTGTCTCCGAGGCCCTTCTTTACCGCCACTTTGCCAGTAAGGAGGAGCTTTACGCGGAACTTGAATCTCATTGCGTAGAAGCCAACGCCGTCGGTAGCCGTCTTCTTGCCGAAGCAGCGCCTTCGACGGCAACACTGGTCAAAGGTGTTGCCCTGCTCGTGCAGGCGGTCTTTCCGGGCATCGGGGATACGCAGTCTCACGATGATACCAAACGGCTTGTCACGGCCAGTCTGCTGGGCGACGGACAGTTCGCAAAGGCTTTCCTCGATCGGCATGTGAAGCCCTGGATCGGCGTTTTCGAACGATCTTTCCGGGTTGCGCAGGACGCTGGCGATATGGAGGACGGTGTTCAGACCGGCAGTGCCGAAATCTGGTTCGTCCATCATCTGGCGAACACGCTGCATCTGATTAGCCTGCCCGACATCACGATCGTCGAATATGGCGTGACACGCGACAAGCTGGTCGAAAACACGGTCCGTTTCCTGCTGCGCGGGATCGGCCTCAGCAACACCGCCATAAACCGGCATTACGACCCTGAGAAACTCAGAACAACTTTTGCATCCATGGATCAGGACACACCATGAAACCGATCAGAAAAATAGCTGTCATTGGTGCGACAGGCCGACTTGGCGCACCGGTTACAACCGAACTATCCAGACATTTCGAAGTTCGTGCCATCGTTCGCTCGCCAGATAAGGCACGCAGGATGCTTCCGGATACTGTCGAGATCGTTCAGGCTGATCTGCGGGATGTTCCAAGCCTACACGCAGCGCTCAACGGGGTAGACGCGCTCTACATCAATCTCGCGACCGAAACGGCAGACCCGAATCTTCTCTTTTATGAAGAGCGCGAAGGTGTGCAAAACCTGATGACGGCCATACAGGGGCTGGATATCCGGTATATTGCCAAGATCGGTGCTCTTGGTGCTTATCCACCGGCGCTCACAAACATCAAACAGAATGTCGTGCCCAATATTATCCGTATGGAAGGGCACAGGAGCATTGCGGACACCGGTATCCGGCATACCTTCTTCGCGCCGACCCATTTCATGGAGTTGCTGCCTTTCATGATCAGCGGACGTGCGATTCAGTGGATTGGGAATACGCGCGTCAAAATCTGGTGGATCAGTGCCGCGGATTACGCACGATGGGTGGTCGAGGCGTTTCAGAATCCTCAGGCAATGCCAGAACATTGCCCGGTACAGGGACCGGAAGCGATCTCCGTCAGACAGGCGCTGAAGCGTTTTGTAAAAAACTACGATCCCTCTCTCAAAATTCGCGTGGCGCCACTCTGGGTTATGCGGATGATTGGCCTTTTCAACCCGAAAATGAAGTTCGTGGCGCATCTGTTCGCCTATTTCGGAGATCACGAAGATCCGTTTTACGCCGGGGAGACGTGGGAAAAACTGGGGAGGCCGACGACTACGCTTGAGATGTTCGCGCGGGAACTTCGCCAAAAGCGGAATTTGCAGCAGAGCGTCAAATGAACGGTATCGAAACGACCGGAAACGGGGAAAAAGCAATGAGCACACCTAAATGCCTGGAAGAGAGTCGAACAAGGCTGGTCGTCCCGATTGTGGATTTCAATCGCTGTGAGGGAAAAGACGCCTGTGTCGCCGTGTGTCCTTACAATGTTTTCGAAGTACGAAAGATCGACAATTCGGACTATCGGAAGCTCTCATTCGTCGGAAAGATCAAAAGCCATGTTCATGGCGGAATGGTCGCGTATACGCCTCATGCCGATCAGTGCCGTGCCTGCGGTCTCTGTGTAAAGGCCTGTCCCGAGCGCGCCATCAAACTCGTGAAAGTCTGATGCGAAGAGAAAGATCGGCTGGCTCATAAAACCGTGCTCGGCAGGCATAGTCAGCATGATGCACGCTCGTAGCGTGGAGTGACTTTATCGCCGTAAACAGTGTCTGGTTACGGGCAGACTTTCAAGGTCAATGAATGTCTTAAAAGAGGCGACTGCCGCCTACCTGCTAAGCAATTGGCCATTGCCGGGCACGAGATTTTCGCGTCAAAACTGTGTTAGTTCTCCCCGGCTTTCTCGCATCCATTTAGCATCCTCACTTGAGGTGCGATGAAATTGGTGTTTGAAACCCTGGCTGCACCAATCCGCAAAATTATGGCTCTGCGTCCGTTATCCCGTCTGGAGTACGCCGAAACGGCTGCAGCCGGTCCGTTAGATAGAGACGGTGCATCTGTCGCAATTCGTCAGGCGCGCCAGATGTCGTGGGGGCGTCCTTCGCCAGCATGCTGCGAAGCACTTTCATAACGTTTAGAACGACGGCCGCGATGTCTTTCGCCAACGCCTCATCCAGGCCTGGCGCACAGACACGAAGTGCCGCCGCAATCCCGGCTATCGCATGTCCGCGCGCACGATCACGGATCTCCATCCTGTCCGTCCGGGCCTCCATCAGCGCGGACAGGGATTTCACACGAGGATGAAGCGTGACAAGCAATTCGATCAGGACGTCCGCCAGAGCGTCTGGGGATAGCGTAGTAGCACGTTTGGCGAGTGCGGCATATTCGTCTTCCAGAACAGCGATGTGCCGTTGCACCAGAGCGTCCGCCACCGCCTCCTTGTTTGGAAAGAAACGATAGAGCGAGCCGACTTTTGCCCCGGCGCTCGCGGCGATCTCCGCCATGGTCGTAGCTTCGTACCCTCGTTCCGCCATGAGGTCGGACGCGGCCTCCAGTAATTCCTCGACGCGCTGACGCCCAGCCGCGCGCATCGGCTGAAGAGACGTCCGTTTATCTCTTGACGAATTTGAGTCCATCCTCAAATAATACCCCTGCTTGAGTGCTTACTCAACTTACTAACGTTTCCGCGTGTTTCGGACAACGGTTCGGGATGACGGTTAAACGTCAACAGGGAAGGTCTTGCCATGATTTCACTCTCAGCCAGCAGGACGGCCCTCGTCCTGATCGATCTCCAGAAGGGCATCACGGGGCTTCCCCTGGCTCCCACACCGGGTACTGCGATTGTTGAGCGATCGAAAGCACTCGCAGCCCGCTTCCGGAGCGCCGGGGCTCCGGTCATTTTGGTTAATGTAGCGTTCGCGCCTGATTTTGCCGATGCCGTGCATGCGACTGTCGATCGCTCCTTTTCACCGCCTGGCGGCTTCGCACCAGACTGGGCTGAACTGGCCGATGGGCTTGCCGAACCGACCGATCTGCGTGTCACGAAGCGGCAATGGGGTGCCTTCTACGGCACGGATCTCGATCTTCAGTTACGACGACGCGGTATCTCGACCATCGTGCTGGGCGGAATCGCGACCAATCTGGGCGTGGAATCCACCGCCAGGGCGGCTCATGAGCATGGATATAACGTCGTGCTCGCCGAAGATATCATGTCCACATTCACCGAAGAGATGCAGCGCTTTGCCTGCGAGGAGATTTTTCCCCGCCTTGGCCGTGTGACGACGAGCGACGCGATCGCACTGGACGCGTAAGCGCATGGTGGATGTCTGCGCGTCTCACGGTTCCCGGCGAGATCGTTCATGAACACCAGAACATCGTTGCCATCCCAGGGTTCGAATCAACTGCCTCCGGGCACCTGGAAAATCGTGAGCGTCGCGGCGGTCGGGTCTTTCATGGCGCAACTGGACGCCACGATCGTCAATGTGTCGCTTCCCGATCTCGTTAGGACCCTGCACGCGCCGTTTTCACACATTCAGTGGGTGGTCAGCGGCTATCTGCTGGCTCTCGCCCTGACGTTGCCCCTGAATGGATGGCTCGTAAGCCGCCTCGGGGGGCGAGCGGTCTATTTATGGTGCTTCGGTGCCTTCACGCTGACATCAGGCCTGTGCGCGCTGGCGTGGTCTGCGCCGTCCCTGATCGTATTCCGTCTGTTGCAAGGTATGGCGGGCGGTCTGCTTGCCCCTATGGCGCAGATGACGGTGGCGCGTGTCGCGGGCCGACAGATGCCGAGGGTCGCGAGCGTAATGACGGCACCTGTTCTGCTCGCTCCGCTTCTTGGACCCGTCGTCGCCGGTGCCATTCTCTCCATCGCGTCCTGGCGATGGATCTTTCTTCTCAATGTGCCGGTCGGGCTTGCGGCTTTTGCCCTTGCCGTTCTGTTTCTCCCTGACGATCGGCATGACGAGCGCCCCCGTCCACTTGACCTGACAGGGCTAGGATTTCTCGCTCCCGCTCTCGTCTCGTTTCTTTACGGCATGGATCATGTCGCCCGGCTTTATGGACAGGCGACTTTAGGCGCGTCCCTCGTGCTGTTCGTCCTGTATGTCAGATCCGCGCGACGCAAGGGCGATGACGCGCTGATCGACCTGCGCCTGCTGCGTGCGCCTGCCTTTTCGGTGTCGGCGATCATCATGTTTCTGACGAACGGGGTGTCGTTCGCTGGTCAGATGCTTCTACCCGTATGGCTGATTCACGCCTGCGGTGTCTCGCCCGAGCGGACGGGCCTGTTCATGGCACCCCTGGGTGTGGGGATGATGTGCGTCTATCCGCTCATTGGCCGTCTGAGTGACCGGTTTGACGCGCGCGATCTGACCGGTTGCGGGGCTCTTTTGTCCTTTGTTGGCACACTGATTTTAGCGTTGCTCGCCTATAACGGTCTGAACGTTGTCCTGCTCGCCTTAGCATTGTTGCTGCGTGGCGGAGGTGGGGGCGCTGTCGGTATTCCGGCAATGAGCGTGGGATATGCTTCGATCGCACGCCCAGATATTCCGATGGCAACGACTGCGCTGAACATCATGCAAAGGATTGGGGGACCGACATTGATCACAGCGTGCGCCACATTCCTCGGGTGGCGGCTTGCGACAATCGCTCCATCCCATGTCGCATCGGAGGCTTACGCCGAAACATTTGGATTGCTTGCGTTATTCCATGGCGCTCTGTTGCTTACCACGCGTTTCATCAAGTCTTCAGAGAGGAAACGTTAGTTCGGATCGAACTGAACCCGTCGTGCATGGATACTCGCCTGAGAAAATAAACATGACCCAGGCAAGATTGGGCAGCGTCATCCGCTTTAAGATCAGTTGTTTGTATTTCGGATTGTCCGACATGAGGGCGACTGCGGCCTGTCTGCTCCTTTATCACTGAGCAGACAGGCAGATCAGGGGGGGAAGCAGATCGTCCGCTATCGGGCAGAGTGCTAGCTAAAGCTGCCTATCCGATCTTAACTTATGGTAGAGGCCGTGCAAAGAGGTTTAGCTGTCAGGTTGCGATATGGTGCCCAACAGCCAGATTCGGAATGTGGAAGCGACGCAATGACCTTATCATTACTGATCCGTATCCGTTAGATCGCCTCACACCATGCTACCATCGCCATATGCTCAATGAATCAGATATGCGGCAGAATAGATAGGTTTTTGCCAACCTCACCTAGTTCAAGATATACTCAATCGGAAAATATATAGACAGGTGTAACAATGGATAAACTACGAATCAACAAACTATTCGTATCTAATGTTGGTCCTTTTGAAGAAATACATTTGGTTTTTCCAGCGAAATCTGGAATTAATCTAATATGCGGAGATAACGGAATAGGAAAAAGCACAATTCTTGAAAGTTTAGCCGCCCCTTTTTCTAGAGGGAATCTAACCAATTTAAAGAAAAAGCATGGAAGTGAAGATGGAAAAATAATTGTTTCTTGTGACATAAACGGCAACAACCAGAATTTAGAAGTTTCAGTTAAAACGTATGAACCCGACAAGCAAAATCACAAGATTACTTTCAGTGATTATGATCGTTGGATGATTTTTGCACGAACAAATAGAGAAATTACCTATGCAAAGCTTAATGCAATATCCTCAGATCCGTCACTTGAACCTTACGGCATATCAGATAGAGTTAGTCTCGGGATTCCGCTACACGACATAAAGAATTGGATTGCTAACAGGATATTATTTGAAAATCATTATTATAAATCCAATGAATACGAATATATAATAGAAAATTCTAAATATATAAAATCAGTAATTTCAATTTTAGATAGCAATTTTTCATTTTATGAAGTAGATCCCAAAACATATGAGATAAAAATCAATACTCCCACAGGGGTGGTGCCTTTTGAATATCTTTCGTCTGGATTCAAATCTGCTTACATTCTTATAATTGGCGTATTGAAAGAAATAGAATATCGCACTTTAGAAGTTAGTGCTCAATTATTCTCTGGTGTTATACTAATTGATGAAATTGAACTTCATCTACATCCGACCTGGCAGTGTAAAATTTCTTCCATATTAAAAGAATCTTTTCCAAATGCACAAATAATTGCTACCACCCATAGCCCTCATGTCATTCAACGAGCAGACCCTTCTGAGGTTATAGCTCTTTATCGACAGGAGGACGGCAGCACAGACCAAAGACCTCTTCCTTCTTCTGAATATGGATATGCCGGTTGGACTTTAGAAGAAGTCCTAGAAGATATTATGGGCGTCTCAGATACAAAGTCTTCAGTCTTTCGAGCAGCTATACACGCCTTCGACAGTGCTATCGATAATGAAGATTCTGAGAAGATCCAAGAGACTCTTCATATTCTAGAAAAAATGCTCCACAAAGACAGTCCTCTTCGAAAAATTATCGCTCTCCAAGCGGTTCCGTATGTAAGCAACCGGGAGACCGAGCAATGATTAAGCTCAAGCGTAGTGCAGCTCCAGTAGAGCTTACGGAAGAAACAGTTGAAAAACTCACGGCGCAATATAAAGAAACAAATGTCGCCGTATGGAATAAACCATATATAAAACAATCTATTTTATCAATGTCTCACTGTAAATGTGCATATTGTGAAACAAAGTTAGATGAAGAATCAAAGTACATGGAAGTTGAGCATTTTCGCTGCAAGACTGCTTTCCCCGATCTAGTCGTGGTTTGGTCTAATTTGCTTCCTTCTTGCAAGCGGTGCAATGGAAGGAAATCTGATTATAATGTTGATACTGAAGGCATGATTATTGATCCAACATTAAATCAGCCACAAGAGCATTTTTATTTCAAAGATTCCCGACTCCGTTGGAAGACTGACCTAGGTAGAAGGACAAGCGACGTTCTTTATCTCAATGATAGCGATCGACTTGTAAAGGTTCGCCATGAAATTACGTGTGCCACATGTGAAGCTATTGAAAAAATTAGACATATGCTCGAAAATTACATTTGCGAAAAAAGAACCACTTTCAAAAGAAATAATATAACACGCAGTGTAGAAAAGCTATTAAATCAAGGATTACCAAATACGCAATTTAGCGCTCTAGTTTCTACTGTTATTTCTGAAGATGATAATTATATATGGATTAAAGAAAATCTAGTAACATTAGGCTTATGGAATGATGAACTTTGTGCTCTCGATCAATGCATAAAAAAAATAGCTCTGCACCGCATTCCGGCCTCAGTTTCATCTGCTGTTGGAGAGTGCTCTGTGGTATAAACGTTTCATTTTCAGGATATAAAAACAAAATGGAATTTATTTCGAAGTAAATTCCATTTTCTCACGTCTTCAATATCCGATCACAGTTTGACTACAGATCAGTAAACAGGCTTTACTCAGCAACTGTGTTTACGCGATGTCGTTGGTCACGTCCGCTTCCGGAAAGATACGAACTTCGCTTGAATGACTGACATGAGGCGGAACCAGAAGGTCCGCTAACGCGGCTTTCTCCGCCTATCATTCATAAAGAAGATGCTGAATGTAACTAACATTCCCGCTCTGTGATCCGTACTCCTCACGCGCCTTCTGCACGAACGACTGATTACGATCCTGAGCAATGGCTTCACCAGTCTGTATCGGCGTTACACCGTACTGTGTCGTCGCCCAGCTGATGTCGCAACGCCAGTCATTATACCCGCTGCGCTCGTGCCATTGCCGCATGGCGTCATCAGCACACCGACTGGCCTCGGCATGTGTCCAGCCATTCACCTCCATCATCCACGCCAGCGCCTCGTCCTGCTTTCCGGCACTCGTGGTCTTCCCCCAGTGGCGGACAGCATGGCAATCCGGGCACAGCGCAATGACCCCCTTGAGGGTCTGCACCCGTGTCGTATCATCATAGTGCCAGCCCTCATCGGCCTCGACTGGCCATTTCGGTCCACGCCCGCCACATACACGGCAGCGAGACCCCGCGCGGGCATAGGCATCTTTACGGATGCGGTCCCAGTCTTCCTTGGAAAGCAATGCCCTCAGGTTCCGCCCCCAAAGTGACTGTGGCACCATCCAGGGCCGGAGATAGGGCGGTTTCCTGTCCGGCCTGAAGCGATAGGGAACAAATGGTAGCAGCGCTACCAGACGATCCACATGTGCTTTCCAGCATTTTTCAGCCCCGTCAAAGACGGCCCCAGCGGCTTTTGCCTGATCTCGCTGGTCATGAGGGACACAAAGGGCAATCAAAACGGTCATTAGGCTGTCTCACGGGCTGCACGGCTCAAGAATGCCCCTTTCACAGACAGCCCTCAAGCCGTCTCTCAACCAACCCAGCCGTGGACACCATCCCATGCTTCGTTTAGCAGAGCGCTGGCTGCCGCCCTATCTGCCGGAGACGCCATCAACTCCGGGTGCCGCAGAACAGCGTAATACACCGCCCGCATATCCTCTGCGGTCGCGCTGTCGCGCATCCAGCCACACGTCCGCAGATGAGCAAGCACCTGACGATTCAGGTCTACGTGCAGCGTCCGGAATGCGTCATAGGCCTCCTGGGTGGTGAGCAGCTCCGCCTCCCGTTCCACATGAATGAGGGGGAGGGCCCGCGCGACGATTTCGTCGACCAAAACCTGCAGCCTGTTCTTCTTCATAGCTCTTAAAGCCCCAGATCATTGTCATGCTGCACGCGCGGTGCCCGAGCAGGCCCCCGTGATTTGCCAATATCACGCGCGGGCTGAGAGGGGAGATCGCGCTCAAGCCGTACAGCCGCCTCGGCCTGATTTTGCAACGCATAAGCACTCCGACGCAGCGTTCGGCTGATATCATCCCATTGCACAGCACCAACTTCCCGCAGCCCTCGTGTCGCAACATGGCTACGCGCTGCCGCACCCGGCACTCGGCCATCACGTTGAGCTGCTTCAATCTCATGGTTTTGCCTGATCCAGCGTGTTGTATCCTGCTCGTGCCTGAGCGTCGCCCCTGCAAGATCAATGGCAAGATCCTTGTAGTCATGCTTGCCCATGTTGGCGGCAATCCGGTTGAGGATGTCCTCATAGGTCACAGGCGTCTTATCCCCCAGCGGCCGACCAAATGTAATGGCCTCACGCACCGGCGCTTCGGCAACCCGTGTCCAGGCGATATGCGCATGACGGCTCTCCGCCACGTAAGTCGTAAACCCGCTCACCGCCATCGTGCCGCGCGGCATCGCATTGATATGTTCGTCCGAGGTAATGCCCTGCGCGGCATCAATCGTCATCGCATGCCCAAAACCCAGTTTCGTGCGTCCGGTATCCGGGTCCGCCAGACTATCCCACGGCACGAACCCCTCACGTCCCTTCAGGTTACGCAGAAACACGCCCTGATCATTCCAGCCGCGCACATCCACAAAATCACCGTTCGATCCTAATTCCCGCCATCGTGTCTGTCGGCCAGTCCCCGTCTTGCACCGCGTCTGCGAAAAAAGGCGCACCCTGTCCCCCACGGCAAGCGGCAGGTCATAGACCTCCCCGCGCTGATCAATCCCGGCCCGCACGATCTCTTCCGTACCAATTTCACCTCTGGCCCGCAGGCGCTCACGCACAGCAACGCTCAACGCCATGACATCTTCATTGGTCGGAGCCGACATCGTGATCCCGCGCATGCTGCCTGACGCCACCAGCATGTCGCGCCGTCGCAGATAGAAATCGGCAGTATCCGCCACGACCTGCGCATGGTCCCCGCCAATCACAGCAAACGTCCCGTCCTCACGTTTCATATCAATCGCCTGACGGACACGGGCCGTGTCCTTGTCACGCTGCTCCTGTTCATTCAGCGTCAGATCCCGGCCGTTGCTCCGAAACATCCCGGCAATCTGACGGGCCCGTTCAGTCTTCTGCCGAATTGTCGTGAGAATCTCAGGCCGGGCCTCGCGCGGCAGAACCCGCAACAGGATTTCCACGCTGTCGCCCGCCTCAATCGCCTGCGCCTGTTCCCGGTCGCCCAGCAGCCGCATCGAAAACCCCATCTCCTTCTGGAAACGCAAAAGACGTAACAGCTGCCCCGGCGCGATCTGGCTGACTTCATCCACAACCAGAACAGACCCGCGCGCCAGCGTAAGCCGTCCCGCCTCCATCTCACGCAAAAGCGGAGAGAGAGCGACCGTTCTGTCGGCGCCGGCATCTTTGAGGGCGTCTGCCTGTCGCCAGGCCAGGGCCGTACCAACCACCTGACGGCCATCTTCCTTCCAGGCCGTTACCAGAGGCGACAGCGCCGCTGTCTTCCCTGCCCCGGCGACACCCACCAGAAACCCAAGGCCGCCCGCCTGCCCCAGCGCATAAATGGCGGCAAGCTGTGTGCGGCCATGCTCCGCGTCACGAGTAAAATCCAGACCGGACTCACGAACGGCTTTGGCAATGGCCTCTGCACTGAGCGCCCCCTCGGGATTACGGGCCGCGAAACCTGCCAGTTCGCCCATTTCCTTTTCGACGGCCAGGTGGGCCTGTGTAGCAACCCGCATCCGCCCGTCACGGACCTGTTCGATGAACATGGTTGGCGCGCCATCCACCGTAATGCCCCGTTCGGCAATCATCTCCGCGACAATCCGTACGTCATCGACGCTTTTAATCCCCGTCTCAATCAGACCATGGGCAGCATGCAGCCGAAAAACATCGCGATCGAGAACGGCAGCCGTACGAAACTCCTCTTCAAGCAGCTGGGCTGCAATCTGGTAGGCCCGTTCGTAGCGCTCCGCGTCGTCCAGCGCGTGCGAAGGCTCATCCGTCAGCACCGTCTCATGACGCCAGCCCAGCGCCTCAGCCTCTTCGCGCCAGATCTCGCGATCATTGGTGCCGTTATACTTCTTCGAGCGATACGCAAGGTTGGCCTGATGGAGAACCTTGAACTTCTGGTCGGCCGACATGGTGTTCCAGTTACCCCCCTGTCGCGCGACAAACGCCTTCGCCTGTTTCTCAGCCTGTTTGCTGCGTTTGGAAAATGCCTCACAGACCGATCGGGGAATGGCCTCAATGACAATCGCTTTCCCACGCTCGTCTGGGCGCACCCTGATCCCGCTCTCACGCAGCAGCTCCGCCAGCACCGCCTGAAAATAGGCCCCGAACAGGTGGGACGTCACCCGCGTGATCCGGGCTGAATCCAATGATCCCAGATGACCGTCTTCCGTCGCGACGGCATTGAACACAGGATTATGGATATGTGCCTGCGGATCACCGGGCACCGGTATTTCGACCGAGGCTGTTGCCCCACCGGCCCCATCCTGAATGTGCATGGCCGGACGCGCCGTATAGTGCCGGAACGACACCCAGGCCACCTCACCTTTCTGCAGTTCACCCAGCCCACCCTTGCCACGCCGGGCCTGCCCGATTTCATCGGCGATGAAGTGCATCGCCTGATCATTGGCGCGCTGAATGATATGCCAGATCAGAGCCTGCTCGGCCTTTGTCGCCGCGAACTCGGCGGCGAGCGTCACCGACTTGTCGGGGGAAGCCGTGAAGTCGATGGCCGAGATCGTCCGGTTGGCGTGCTTGCCGTCCCATTTTTCGCCATCAGACGCCCGGCGACACTCGAACAGTCTGGCCAATTCCTCATCCGTGGGAGGCCGGGTCACATCAATCCCCAGAGCCGCTGCGATCCGCGCGGGAATATTCGGTCCCCACGCCCCTCTGCCGTCCTTGCCTGTGTAGTAGTTGTTCAGCCTGTCGCCTGTCTCGACATCACGCGCCGCATCAGGCTCCGTACGGACATCGGTTTCAGGGGCCAGCTGATGCTCACGCAGATAGGCGACAATCAGCTTGCCGGCACCATCGGCCGATAGTTTGCGATAGGTGATCATGGCGCGACCCGTGCTGTCGCACTCCGCGTCAGGGCCTCGACAGCAGCTTGTGTCGCACGGCTTTGCTCAGTGTTGGCTTGAATGGCCTCAGTCTGGGCAGCAACCAGATCAACCAGCTCCTGCAGCAGCACCGCCGCCCGGTTGTCGCCCTTTTCGTCGGGCGTCAGCAGTTTGATAATGACCCCGAGCATTTCGTGGCCCTGTGCCTGCCCGGCCATAAGCTGAGCCAGAGCCCTAAAAAGGTCTCTGTTATCTGTCGTCGCGTGAGTGGTAGACATTCTCTCTCTCCAGCACGGAATGTGCATGGAGAGCCTGACACAGATGGTTGTGACGCCAGTCAGGAGCGGGAAGGTCGTCCCAACAGACGTCCTTCCCGCCGCCAGAACAACAAAAGCACGCTACCAGATCTCACAATGCGGCATAGGCCTGTTGGTCTGCTTCGGAGCCCCATTCGGGGAATGTCGCAAACAGATCATCGTCGCCTGACGCCGCCCGAACCCGGCCCAGACGTACGCGCCCATTCTCTATGACGTAGCGAAGTTCATCACCGGGCTCCAGACCCAGCGCAACGCACACAGCCATGGGGATGGTCGTCTGGCACTTCCTGTTGAGACGGCTTTTGATCATGAGCAGAAAGTGAGGGCTATCCCCAAGAGATGCAACACCTGCGAGTAGTTCGGGCTGGTCCCAACAGATCGACCATAAATGACGGTTCTCTCGTCGTAGACGCATATCACCGCTCCACCGCAACGCCTTCTGATTCCACCAAAGAATGCGGCTACAGGCCCACCGCCTGCCGCAATATGTCATTCGCGCGCGACTGCCAGCCGGGACCATCTGACTTGAGACGGGCCAGAAGATCAGGGTCAAGCCGCATTGAGACGAGTGTCTTAGTGGGAGCTTTCTGCGGTCCGCGCACCCGACGTACATTGGCGAGGGAAGGAACGGCCTGCCGAGCTTCCTGCGCGCGCAGGAAGTCTGTTTCGGTAAGTTCCGGGCTATCCGGGTCCAGAGCAATGCCCTGATTGATGCGGGTATCCTCATCATCTGTGGGCATGATAAATTCAGATTTGCGCGACATAGAGCTTTGCCTCCCGCTTGTTGGCCTTGCGCTGGCTGATTATACGAATGACGCGAGTTTCAATGCTGAATACCAGAACATGAAGCCGCAAATTGATTGGGGCGACAGCAACAAGACGGGGCTCGTTTGAACTCATGCTCGTCATGATGAGAGCAACATCCCATTCGAAGCCTTCTGCAACGGCAAAATCGACAGCGTGCTTGACGATATTACTTTGCCGCTTTGTCTCGTCCCACTCGTATCTCATGGTTTATCGTATATACAATAAATTATGAGAGCGCAAAGAATATTGTCTATACGATTTGCATACCACATAGCGTGGTAAAGGGTTATTGAGTAAGGGCCATACTGATTAGGTGCCAGCCCCATGATTCGCTTTCGGTGGTGCCGCGACAGGCTCTCCCATAAGGCCGCGACCTCGGTGAGCAGATCAGGATAGTAACCCATAAGGGGCCGAAAAAGTGTAGCTTCCGGCAGAACCGCCTTGGCGACCGATCTGATCCTCGTAGATAGCCAGAACCTCGACGAACGTCAGGTAATCTGTCACTCAGCCAGTTTCCGGTACAGCGAGGCAAAGGTCTCGTGGCTCGCCTGGTAAAGCGCCATGACGGAAGGCCGGGGCGTGCCTGCCGACGTTTTTCGATCAGGCCCGACAGCACCTCCTCAACCAGCGCCTGAAGCTGTCGCCCTTCCTGACGTGCCAGATCGCGCACCGCTTCCAGCACTTTCGGATCGACCTGCGTTGCGAACGTCGCACGCTGCAGTCTGGCCATTGGACATCTCCTTCAACACGTCTCTCTACCTATCATGGCAGATCAAGAAACGCCCATAAGACCGTCCCGCCCCACCTGACGGCACCCCGCGACACCGCTGCCATCGGTTAGCAACGCGCTTGGACGACAGATGCTCACCGAAAAGCTGCGCGAGCAGTCGCGCCATCCGTAAAGCCCCCCGAAGGGGGCGCACCCGAAAGGGTGCATTTGTATATGGAGGAATCTTTTTGACGTCACGATACTGTCACGGTCAGGTCGCGGAGCCGAAGCGTTGACGTCTCGAACTAGAAACGCTTGTGTCACGGAATTGGGGGTGGTAAAGGCAAAAGCGAAGGAGACGACCCATGTCGACGCTTGTCGTGCCAAATGCATTGCTCACAGAAATGGCTGATGGCTGGTTTCATTCTGATGTTTTCATATGGATGAAGAGCAATCACGACACGCTGGCGCAGGCGCTGGGCAAGAAGCGTATCTCGTGGAACCGTATGTGCATCTGGCTGGGCCAATTCGGGCTAACGGACAGACATGGCAAAACACCGACCCGAGAAACGGCCCGCCAGACATGGTATCGGGTCAGGAAAGCGGTCTTGCGCGAAAAAGCGGAACGGGAAGCCGCCCACCTTGAAGCCCTGCGTCTCGAAGCCGCACGCGAGAGCGAAAAAGCAGCCATTCAGGCGGAAATCCGCCAGCGCCGCGAGGCGGAAGCCGCCGAGAAGGCCGCCCTGCGCGACAAGATGGAGCAGGTAAGCCGGGATGTCGCGCGACGCGTTCAGGCACAGACAGAAACCCAAACCATCGCGCGTGTCACAGAACACGAACAGCCTGCCAGTTCAGATGCCGCCAGTCAGGAAAACGTCCCCCACGAGCAGGCACGGGTGCGGATTGGTGAAGTCGCACGGGTCGTGCGTATGCGCACGCAAGCGCCACGCTATGGCCGGGACCGCGATATTCCCTTACCGCCGCCTTATGTGGGTCCCAGACCCGCCGGGATGCCCGAAGACCTGCCGCTGGAAGCGCTCATGCCCCTTGATGCCCCGGGGATCGACGACAAAGGAATGTATGACTTCAAACAGCTTCCGGGGATGCCGCGTCGGTCCTTCTATGACAACGAACGGGTGTGGATGATGGACTGCATGGCCTTGATCAAAGCCATTCCACCTGCTGAGCGACCGCCAGCGCTGAGAGCCATGGGGCCTTGGCTTGCAACGCGCCTCGGCCCTTCATACCGGGGATAGTCGCACAGCACAGACACGATGTGCGAGGCGTCACAACCAAATGCCTCACAATGTGAGAGGGGCCGCTAACCGGCGGCCTCGAATCACTGTGAGGATATTTTATGTCTCAGAAATCTACGCCCACTTCAGCGGCAACGGCCCACGAGAAACCGAGGGCATTGATCAAAGCGGGGCGCGGCAATCTTGGCGGCACCTGTGCGCTGATGGTTCTCAGTGAAATTGCGATTGAGGCCGGGCGCCCCCTTGTCCTGGCGGATGGGGATGTGCGCAACCCCGGCATTTCGCTCTTCAAGGCCCTTTACGACAAGCATGGTCTTCCACGCCCTGAGAGTGAAGAAAGCGGCGAGCTGAAACGCTGGTATACAGACGCGTTCAGTGAAGCTCTTTTGCGCAAGGCATCCCTCGCTGTCGATATTGGCGGCGGGGACAGGACACTGGAAGAATGGGCCTCCGAGGACAGCCTTGTGGATGCCGCAGACGCAATGGGGCTGCCCATAACCGGCCTGTTTATGTGCGGCCCTCAGCCCGGAGATATTGATTACCTGCTCAAGCTCTGGAGTTCGGGTCTTTTCAAGCCAACGCGCGGGGTCATTGTCCTGAATGAGTGGACCGTGCCCGCTGGTCATAAGCCCGATACGGTATTCAGGCCAATCTACCTTGATTCGCGTCTAACCGGCACTCCCGATATGGATGTCGCCTTTCTCCGCATTCCTAAGCTGACGTGTATGGCAGAAGTAATTAGCAGCGGCCTGTCGTTTCATGATGCTGCGGCTGGCAAGGCAGGTCTATCAGGTAAACCCCTAGACCCCATGCGCCGCTGGCAGGTTGGTCACTGGTTGGAAAAAATTCAGACCAACATTGTGGCCGAAGGGATCGACTCATGGCTGCCGTAACGGAAACTCCACAAAACGGAGAAACCCGCCACGAAGACGTTCTGCGGGAAGCCGGGCGCGAGCTGGAGCGCGCAGCCCGGCTTGAAGGCATTGACGAATTCAGCCCGCTCGGCCGCTGGATCATTGCTCTGCGCAGCAGCATGGACGCCCTTGCGGCTGTAGCAGAGGCAAGCGCCGTGAGAACGGAGGATCTGGAAAGGCAGTTGAAGATCATACTCGCCAGCGCAGATAAAGAGCTTAGCACCCTGCGCAGAGACCTGGCGAGCGGGGTGGAAACCGTGCGAGCCATCAGCGCCTCCGCAGAACTTCGGGTCAAAGTGGAGGAGGAACGTCTCAAACAGCACCAGCAGGTCACGATCGACAAAATGATCGCCTCGATCATGGGCGGGCTGAAAACGGAGCTGTACGACCGGCTCAAACAGCAGATGCCCCACCATGAACAGGGGTTCTATCTTGCGACACGCTGGAAAGCGATCTCACGCCTGGCACTGGCCGGTGCCCTGCTTTTCTGCGGGGGGCTGCTCGCGCATTATGCGCTGGTGTCGCATACGCTTGAACGCGCACGCTACTGTGAGGGACATAGTTACGTGACAGAAAGCGGACAGGCATGGTGTGATCTGACGCCCCTGCGTATCCCCGCCCGAAACCAGAACTAACT
>NZ_JAFVMG010000019.1 GCF_017377745.1 Acetobacter suratthaniensis
CCTCAATCATCATCCTGCTTAACTGACGACACGCCGTAGTGTGGATGTTTCAAAGAGCCGCTGATGAAAGAAATTATACCTTCATTCTGGCCATAACAGCTCTTCGATCTCCTCATATTTACGATATGTGTTTTTTCGACATGTAGAATTCTTAAATCCGCCTAGAGAATGTTATGCACTTTAATGCGTGAGCGGTTCAGTAATACTGAATGACGCGAGTTCGGAAGCCGTGTTCCTCTGACGCATCAGACGAAGAAGGGTCGTTGGCTGCCCTGCTGCGAGAGGGCGAGGCACCGTAGCGACATGATTCGCCCGAACTGTTCAACAGGTTGCGTTACGTGATCGGCCACGGGATAGTCTGGTGCGTTATGCTGAACGGCCTGCCTCCCTGATCCGTGGTCTATAAGCAATCACACCACCGGATGGAGGCTTCGAAGCATTGGTGCCTGACCTGCAGGGCATGCTGCATATGGCCATGGACACGTTTGGCCATCTACTGGCCTTGCACGTCACACCAGCCAACTGGGATAATCGCGCCAAGTCGGACATCTCGTCACCGCCATTCAGGAGGTGACAGACGAAAAGCGCGAACTGGCCTATGTCGATCAGGGCTACACAGGCAAGAAGCTGGCCGGGGCAGCGCGGGCTGACGGCATCGCCCTTGAGCTCGTCAAATCACCCAAAGCCAAACGTGGCTTTACACTTCGTCATGCGCTTGTGCGCTATGTTTGCAGGTTGTCGCACTTACCCGCCGCGATCCTGCATTCCACCTTATAAAGTGATAACCGCTCACATTTCCGGTTACGTCAGGACACCGTCAGCGGAATGGGAACAAACCCAACCGGGTCAGGCCTATTCCAACCCTACCCGGCCCCCTGCCTGCGCGCCTCTCCCGCATTATGGTCACTCTCCCTATTTATTGTCGAACGCGCATTCATCAGATCGCAGGTTTCAGACGCCTCCCCGCCTGCTACGAACGAGGGGCCAACATCTATCTCACATTCATCACAATGCATGCTCACTTATAGGAATCCGTTCATTCAAAACATAGTTTTGAAACACGTTTTAAATAGTCTTTTCTATTTCCATATCTGAATGACTACGCAATTTCATGCTTTGTAATTTACGTTGTAAAAAGTCCAAACGATCCTGTCCCCAGAACAGTTCATTATCAAAGACGTAAGTTGGCGTACCAAAAACACCCAGATGTTCAGCGTCTTCAAGGTTACTCTGCCATGCTGCCATAACTTCGGGCGTATCTGAGGTTGCTATAAGGCTTTTTCCATCCGCACCCGTTGTTTCCTCCACTAGGGTACTCAGTGTTTCAGGGTCTGCTATATCGCGGTCCTGCGCCCACAATGCTGACTGAATTCCCCAGGAAAGCGCGGCTCCATTCAAACCTTGCTGATCAGCCGCAATAACCAGACGTGCAGCGGGCTCTATGGTGCGGCACGGATAAAACTTCGGGTCCAGGTTCAGGGGCAGGTTCAGGAAATCACGCCACCGACGCAATTCCACACGATGATATTCCTGACGCGCAACAGGCCTCGTACGAAGAGGAATACCCCCATTGGCCTGAATAATACGGATAGGCCGCAGAATGAGACGAGCCCCCTCTTGGGCGACAATCTGTCTTAATCTGGGAAAGCCCAAATATGCCCACGGGGAAGAGATGCCATAAAATGCCTCTACCACAGGCTGTTTACCGGTTCTGTTCATGATTGATATCCTTATCATTACGGGAAGCATTGTTGAGTTGTTGAGCAAACCTTTGCGGGCATGACCACTTTCTGCCACCCCTCCGCCCGCAACGAAAAAACGTTCCTATATTCATCTGCTGCCGTCCTTCTTGCGTTCGAATCATTTGCTCTAAAGCGTTCGGGTCATGGTTTCGCAAGGCCTTATAGTGCCTAATTTTCATACAAAATAATTTTGGAATATAGATTCATTGCAACACATTTCCACGATTTATTTTAGTATTAAAATCCCATAACAATTTGTTATTCCTTAATTTATTTAAAAAATAGACCTATCTCTTTTTTGATTCTCAATCGGGTTTCGCGACATACTAGCCCCCATTTCATGAGGTTATTGAATTTATGTTGCTATGTCATTCGTAAACATCATATACGTATGACTACGGTAAATTGTTGTTTTATGAATTCACTGTCAGTGAATGTGTTTTGTGGAGCCCCTGCCATGGTCTTTGTTACCGCGAAAGTGAATTTCATACCGGTAGCGTTCGCCCTTACCTGCGTAAGCTCGGTAGCGCTGGCGACCACGGCCCCCACGAAAAAATCCGGAACAGACAAAATCAGCCATCCGGCAGCTCGCACGGCACCAGATGCCGGAAACGCACATTCCAAGTCGGTTAACGCCCGCCGAGAGGAACTGCTTGTCGTATCAAGCAGCCGTGCGCCGAATGGTGTCAGCAATACCACGCCGGGCGGTGGCCTTTTGCCCATACAGACCGCACCGCGCCTGCAAAGCGGCGTAACGCGGGATTATATTGCCAAACAAGCGCAGACATCCAATGCACTAAGCCTTCTTCAGATGTCACCTGGGGCCGTTGTCGGTAGTGCCGATCCTTTGGGTCTATCAGATCATGCCGGTATCAGCGTCCGCGGGATGGATGTCAGCGAACTCGGTCTGGTTTTTGAAGGTATGCCCGCAGGCGATCCAATTTATGGCATTGCCGATACTGCTGAGTGGGCCGATACAGAAAACATCTCCCGTATTGATCTGACGCAGGGCAGCAGTGATATCGCAACCCCATCCTATAGTGCGGTCGGCGGGCAGATTTCGGCACAGCTTCGGAATCCATCAAAAAGGCGCGGTGGCTTTCTGGAATTGAGCGGTGGCACGCATGCCACGAATAAGGATTTCCTGCGTTTTGACACGGGCGAACTCGGGCGCTCGGGCGTTTATGCGTTTGTCTCTGGGTCTTATACCCAAAACGACAACTGGCGTGGTCCCGGCACGAACCGTCGCTATCATGTGGATGCCAAACTGACTAAGAGCTGGGGTGAAGGAAGTCATACAGCCGCCGTGTTTACATGGAACACTGTGGATGAATCTCCCACACGCTACCTTTCTCTGTCGCAGTGGCAGCGATACGGTCGCTCGTATAATTACGCAGGCCAGTACACCCCCGGCTCCACGGATTATTACCGGCAGTTCCAGTACGACCGCACATCGGTCATGATCAGCGCGCCAACACATTTCCGGCTGACCAACAACCTGAGCGCCGATGTCACCCCATATTATCAGTGGATGAGCGGTTCAGTTCCCAGTGCTACAACGCTCACCCCAGGCAAGATCTATTATGGCAATGAATCTGCCGGAACGATTGATTTTCCGACAGTTTACAACGGCAAGGCTGCCGTTGCGGCCATCGCTGGCTCTAACAGCTATAATACGGGTTTCACGGGTAATCTTGCATTGCACACGGGTATCAATACCCTGCGTGTTGGCTACTGGTATGGCAACCTGAACAAGAACTCCCTGTACGATTATGCCCCAGTCAGCAGTAGCGGCAACATTATGGATGATACTATCCGCACCCAGTCTGGCGCTGTGCTGGCGACAAAAAATTTCCACCTGATGCAACAGGTCAACGGTTTTTATATCGAAGATACACTCTCCCTGCTTGACCACCGTCTTGATATTACGGCTGGCTTCAAGGAAGTCCTGATGTCCCGATCCGGCACGAACAATATTCCCGGAGCCACGTATAGCTGGTCTACCAACACAGCTACGCCCTTGCCGCGCATGTCTGTCAGTTACAAAATCACGCCACAGGATACGGTGTTCTTCAACGCATCCACCGGTTTTCATGCACCTGCGTCCGACGTGCCCTATTACGATGCGTTCAACATGTCTACCGGCAAGCTTTCCACCCGTGGCCGCACAGACCTGAAAAATGAATACGCAATCAGCGAGGAGTTGGGATTCAGGCATACCGGGCTGGTTAACGTTTCCGTCGGTCTGTTTAACTATAATTTCACGAACCGTCAGGTTTCCAGTTCAGTTTACGTCGATGGAGCCTTGACCACCAACTTCATCAACGCAGGCGGACAGACAACACGTGGTGCTCAGGCTGAAGTCGCGTTACGGCCGTGGCATCATTTCAGCCCTTATGTGTCAGGGCAGTATCTGCATGCCACTCTCGACAACAATCTCGCAGTCGGGAACGATTATCTGCCGACAAAAGGTAAGACAGCGATCATGAGCCCGAAGTTCACGGCATCGATCGGCATATCTTACGATGACGGACAGTTTTTCGGAAATCTCTATTTCAACTACGTCGATTCCCAGTATTCGACATTCATGAACGACGAAAGCATTCCTGCCTACAAGACTGCCAACGCCACTCTGGGTTACCGCATGAAGTCCTTCGGTTTCCTACATAGTCCGCAGATTATGGTCAATCTGATCAATATTGGAGACAGTAACTACCTTTCAGGTATTTACTCAGCAAAGACCAATGCCAAGACAACCCGAGGCATCTATGGTACATCAATAGCTGGGAGTTCACCCACCTATTACCTTGGCGGTGGTTTTGCGACTGTCGTTGGAATTAGCACAGGCTTTTGATTTTTCATGATAACAATGCGGCAAATTGAGGCATTCCATGCTGTCATATCTATTGGCAGCATGACAGGAGCTGCAAAATATCTGGGGCGAACACAGTCCGCTGTAAGCCGCCTCATACTGGAACTGGAACAGGCTACAGGTCTGACCCTGTTCCAGCGCTCCGGCACACGGCTCCGCGCATCGGAAGATGCCATGCTGCTTTACGAGGAAGTTCGCCGTTCGTTTATCGGCCTACGCTCCATCGAAGACAAAGTGCGCGAAATTGCGAGCGGCATAGGCCGTAAACGGATTAATGTCGGAGCCACGCCAGCCCTTGCAGGCGGCATCGTGCCGCGAGCAATAGCCCGCATGAGTGATGAGAGCACAACCACCCTGACAGCCATGACATCGGAAAGCGTATGCCATGCCGTAGCTGATGGCGGGATTGATCTCGGTTTGGTTACGCTCCCCCTGGAGCATGAAAACGTACACCTGCACTGGATTGGAGAGGCACCGTGTGTGGCGGTTCTGTCAGAGCATGACCCGCTGGCGGAAAACGCCGTAATCTCGCTCAAACACCTCTCTAACCGGCAAATACTGACCGTTGCCAACCCTTTCCGCCTCCGGGGCGTGGTTGACGTGGCGCTGAAAGCCAGCGGTATCAGCACCCATGCCAAGTTTGAAACCAACACATCCCTGACGGCAGTTTTAGCCGCACGGGAAAATCTAGGTATTGCTCTGGTCGAGCCGGTTACAGCTTACGGTATTCCCGTGCAGGGCACCGTGGTGCGACCACTGGCCGAAATCATACCCTGGGTCTGGAGTGTGCTGACACCAGTTTTCAGACCGTTGAATACCGAGGTCGAGCGCCTGATAGAAAGTATCAGCTGCCTTGCGGAAGACTTGATCCCGGGCTTTCACCGGCATCCGCCCGAAGATCTGGAAAAACTTCAAAAGCGACTGTTCAGAGCAGGCGCGGAGGACAAAGCTCTTGGCACACGGTAATGGCCTGACCAAACTGGAGGAGCGACTGAAACGCGAAATGGAAGATCTGAATCTTCCTGCTCGTTCATGGGTTACCCAAGCAAGCCACGAAAACAAGCCAGATTACGATGTGATTGTCATTGGTGGCGGCATGCTGGGGCTGTCTGCCACGGCGGCATTGCTGTTTCAGGGCGTAACATCCGTGCTCTGCCTCGACCGCGCTGAACAAGGGCGCGAAGGGCCGTGGTTGAATTACGCCCGCATGCCCACCCTCCGAACCCCTAAAACCGCCGTGGGGCCTGCGCTCGGTGTGCCTGCCCTGACATTCCGCGCGTGGTTCGATGCGCAATATGGCGCCGATGCCTGGAACGAACTGGATAAAATTCCAACACCAATGTGGATGGCGTATCTTTGCTGGTACCGCAAGGTTCTGGAATTGCCAGTGCGTAATCAGACAAACGTGACGGACATAGCCTTTTGCGACAATGGACTGCTCGCAGTCTCGATCATGGGACATGCTGCACCGCTGACCGCACGCCGTGTCGTGATCGCCACCGGAATTGACGGGCTGGGCCAACCCGCTCTGCCGCCGGTAACCGACAAAATTTCACGCCAGTTTTATGCGCACTCGTCTGACAGGGTGGATTTTCAAGCGCTACGGGGCAAGCGGGTCGGCGTGGTAGGAGCTGGAGCCTCCGCCATGGACAACGCAGCAACTGCGCTGGAATCTGGGGCGAGCAGGGTTGATCTGTTTGTCAGGCGGGCGAGCCTGCCCGATATCGACAAGTTCAGTGGCATTAGTCACGAAGGGCTGATTGTGGGGTACGTAACCCTGCCGGACGAAATAAAATGGAAAATCATGCGTTCTGGTTATGAGTTTCCTGTTCCGGCCCCACGTGACAGTGTTCTGCGTGTCTTCCGGCATGCCAATGCTTATATGCATCTGGATAGCCCGATTGTGGATGCACGCGAGAATAGCGATGGGCTGACCGTACGCACCCCCCATGATGAGGTGGAACTGGATTACCTTATTTTTGCAACCGGCTTTGCTTGCGCATTAGACAAACGGCCTGAACTGCGCCGCCTTGCTCCGCTGGTGCGTCTGTGGCAGGACAGTTTTACTCCCGCAGCGGGAGAAGAATGTGCAGGGCTTGCTGCCCTGCCCGACCTCGCTGACGACTTTTCATTCAGGGCTAAAAACCCCGAACATGCTAACGAGCTTTCCCGTGTTTATGCCTTCAGTTTTGACGCAACACTGAGCCACGGTAAGCTGACAAGCGGCGCTCCCGGATTGACCGAAGCTGCCCAGCGTCTGGCTCGTGGCATTGTCTCATCCCTATTGCGGGACGATGCAAAATCCATTCTGCAGCAGTTCGAGAATTATAGTCGTTCTGAACTGATGGGAGACGAATGGTCACCAGAACAGGTTGTAAAAACCGCCCACACAAAAGAGACAACCCCATGACACACGACGCTCAAACGCTTTACCGCAATAGCCTGGTGATAGATGGCCTGCAAACCTGCGCGTGGAGCCGACCTGTTTTTGAGGAAATGCGCGCCGCTGGCCTGACAATGGTCAATGCAGCGTCCCTCCTGTGGGAAAATTTCAGCGAAGGCATGGCGTATATCCGCACATGGGAGCAGCTTTTCGCGGACAATGCAGACCTGATCATGCCGATCCGCACTGTGGACGATATTGAAACGGCCAAACACACCGGCCGGACGGGTATCAGTATTGGCTGGCAGAATACGTCTCCGCTGGAAGACAGGCTGGATTATATCCGCCTGTTCAAGCTGCTTGGCGTCAACATCATGCAGTTGACCTATAACACCCAGAACTATTCTGGTGCCGGATATCTGGAACTGCGCGACAGCGGACTGACTGGTTTCGGGCGTGAAGTCATTGCCGAAATGAATCGCCAGGGCGTGTTATGCGACCTTAGTCACGTAGGCGACCTGACAGCAGCCGAGGTCATTGAACACTCGCGTAAGCCGGTTTGCATTTCCCACGTGCTGCCCCGTGCCCTGCACGATGTCAAACGCAACAAACCTGATGACCTGTTCAAGGCATGCGCAGCCACGGGCGGTGTGATCGGTCTCAGCCTGTTCGCCCCCGGCCTGAAGGCTGGCAACGATGCCACGATAGAAGATTATCTGGACGCCATGGCCTATGTTCTAGACATTGTTGGGGAAAACCATGTTGCTATCGGGACGGATTTCAGTACGGGACATCCCCGGCCTGGCCCGTGGCAGGTATGGGCAAACCGCGACAAGGGTTACGCCCGGCAACTGACCAACTTTGCCCAGACCGTTATCCGCAAACCGCTCGGTATCGCAACAATCACCGAAACACCCAACCTTGTTCCAGCCATGCTCCGCCGCGGCTGGTCGGAAACACGAATTACAAAAATTCTTGGCGAAAACTGGCTCCGTGTTTTCCGCGCAACATGGTCGGCAGAAACATGACCACGCAGCGGCTCCTAAACCGACGCGGCTTTCTACTTGGGGGCTCTGCGGCAGGCATCACGCTTGCCGCAGGTGCTCGCGCAGAAAACATGACCGTATTGACGGTCGCTGGTTTTGCAGGGCCATTTCAGAGTATTTTCCGCTCGGTTGTTATGGAGACGTTCGAACGCAAGCGGCCGGATGTCCGGGTCGTTTACAGACCGGCCATGAATTCCGCCCAGATGCTGGCTATGCTGCGGCTGGAACGTCAAGCGCCGCAGATTGATGTGGCCATTACCGATATTTCAATCTCTTTTCTGGCGACGGCTGAAAATCTTCTGGCTCCATTGGCTCCGGCAGCCATACCGAACCTTGCTGTTCTGCCCAAATGGGCGCAGCCTGAGGGTATGCGAGGCGTTGCGTTTTCCACCGATAGTCTGGCCCTTTTATACGATACGCGGGGGCTGAAAACACCACCGCAAAGCTGGCTTGATCTGGCAAACCCAGATTTGGCGGATCAGATCTGCCTACCCGTGGAAGACACAAGAGGTGTTGTGCTCCTGCCATTGCTGACACGTATGCAAGGAGGAGATTACCGACAGAACATAGAACCCGGTCTAGCGCTCATGCGCCGGTTCGCCCCTCTTGTCGCGACATGGAATGCTCAGCCTGATCTCTATACTCTTTTGCTGGCAGGAACCGTGGCGCTAGGTGTCGGCTGGAACGGACGGGGGCGCATGATCGCCCAGGCCAATCCGGGCACTCTCTCCGCAGTAATCCCGCGCGAAGGCAGTGTAGCACAGATCAATACACTCAACCTGACAGCACGGGCCCCTGCGGGCGATCTGGCACAGGCGTTTATCGACCATGCTCTTTCAGCGGACGTTCAGGCGGCCTTTGCAGCCAAGGCATATTATGGCCCGGTGAACTCTCAGGTCATACTACCGGATGCCCTGAAACTGGCTATATCCGGCCCGCCAGACGTCGCGGCCAAAGCCATGCAACTCGACTGGCGTTTTGTCAGCGCACATTACAGTGAATGGGTACGTCGTATCCAGCGGGAGGTCATCAGTGGTTGATGCTGCATCCTACCTGAGCATCAGGAACCTGCGCAAAACCTATCCCGGTTCTGCAGTGCCCGCAGTAGCGGACGCCACACTTATGCTGGAACGCGGGCGCATGCTCACACTGCTGGGGCCATCGGGCTGTGGCAAGACCACATTGCTACGGATGCTCGCCGGCCTGACAATACCGGACTCAGGACTGGTTCTGATCGGTGGCCGTTCCATGGTCGGCGTTCCGCTGCACAAACGCAACATGGGCATGGTGTTTCAGTCCTATGCTCTGTTTCCTCATTTAAATGTTGTACGCAATATCGCCTTCGGGCTGGAGGTGCGGGGCCTGAGCGATACTGCCCGCCGCAGGCGCGTAGGCGACATGATAGACCTCATGCATCTGGGCGGATTGGAACACAGGCGGGTTTCCGATCTTTCAGGCGGGCAAAGGCAGCGTGTCGCTCTGGCCCGCGCCCTCGCCATCGAGCCTGACATTCTCTTGCTGGACGAGCCTCTGGCTAATCTGGATATCAAGCTGCGGGGCATCATGCGCGATGAAATCCGCACCCTGCAACGCCGTCTTGGCATTACCTCGGTATTCGTCACCCACGATCAGGAAGAAGCACTTTCGATCGCAGATGTCGTAGCCGTCATGTCTGGCGGTCATATCCGCCAGATCGGCACACCTGTCGAGATTTACGACCGCCCTTCCTGCCGTTTTGTCGCATCTTTTATCGGACGCGGTAATTTTCTGTCCGCACGCTACTTCGCCCCTCTCTGTGCTGATGTTGACGGTTTGGGCCGCATGCCCCTTCCAGACAATATCAGGCCATGGAATGGCACGGGCACCTTGTTTGTACGCCCACACCATATCCACCTTGGCGCACCTCAGGCCGGTGCCTACTCATGCACCGCAAGAGTGGAGGATATTGTCTATGCAGGAGATCGCTACATTATCACCACACAGGCTGGCCAGCAGCGTTTGTGCGTAGAACAACCGGCCCCCCTGCCCGCCGGGATAAGCATCGGACAGGACATACCTCTTTCATGGTTGCCAAGGGACACGCGGTTTGTGTGGGAGGACGGAACATGAGCGAGAGCATGCAGGCGCATCCCCGCTGGTTACGCGGGCTCCTGCTTGCACCGGGCCTGCTGGCACTGGCTGTAACCTTCATACTACCGCTCATATGGCTGGGCCGGGTATCGGTTCTGCCCAGAAGCGGAGACGGTGTGAGCCTTCCCGGCTTTACGCTACAAGCCTACCAACACGTGCTTGGTGATGGGTTCTACTGGTGGGTGCTTTGGAAAACTGTATGGCTTGGGATCCTGACGGCGGCCCTTGCTGTGCCCATGGCTTTTCCCATCGCGCTCTTTCTCGCCCGCACGACAACGCGCTGGCGTGGAGTTCTGGCCGCCCTGGCAATAGCACCACTGCTGACATCCACTGTTATTCGTACCTATGGGTGGATGGTCATTCTAGGACGACATGGCATGATTAACGACATGCTGCTGTGGTCTGGACTACTGACAATGCCTGTCAGGCTTGATAACGGCACGCTGGCAACGGTTATCGCACTGACCGAAATTCTGATGCCTTATGCCATTATCTCAATCCTGAGCAATCTGGGGCGGTTGAATATAGAAATCGAACAGGCCGCGGCATTACTTGGAGCAACGCCATTGCAGGTGTTCCGGCGCGTCATCCTGCCTCTGCTTCTGCCCGGATTGATGACTGCTGCATTGCTGGTTTTTGTGCTTGCTGTCAGCTCCCTTGTCACTCCTCAGCTCATGGGAGGAGGACGGGTATTTGTGCTAGCCACTGAAATTTTCAACGAAACAACAGTCAGCCTGAACTGGCAGATAGCCGGAGCACTCTCCATTTTGCTGCTACTTCTGTTCGGGGGAGTCATTTCCGTCTACCAGCGCATTCTCAGTCGTATGGAAGAACAGTTTTGAAACGCTCTCTCGGCCTGCTGTGCTGGAGGGGGCTGATTGCCGCCCTTTACGCATTTCTACTGGCCCCACTCGTGGTCGTGCTGGTTGTCTCGTTTGACACCAGACCCTACCTGCGTTTCCCGCCCGAGCACCTGTCTTTAGGGTCTTACACTGCGGTTCTACACAATACTGCATTCCTGCATGCGGGGCTGTTTAGCATTCTCGTCGGGGGGGCTGCGGCGGCGGTATCGCTTGCTGTGGGTACCGGGGCTGCCTTTGCTCTGGCTGACAAGGCTTTTCCCGGACGGACTGCCATACAGGCCATGTTTTTTTCCCCCATGGTGGTGCCCCACATCGTACTCGCAGTCGGGCTGATGATGACATTGCAACCGCTTGGCCTACTGGATACCCTCAGTGGTCTGGTTATCGCGCACGTAGGCATTACGCTGCCCTATGTCGTCCGCATAGTTCTATCCGGCCTGAAAAACCTAGATCCTGCATGCGAGGAAGCCGCACGCCTGCATGGCGCCACACCATGGCAGGCATTCTGGCGTGTAACACTGCCCGGATTACGCACGACACTGGTTGCCGCCGGGCTGATCGCCTTTCTATTTTCGTTTGACGAGGCGGTTATCGTTCTGTTCATCGCAGGGCACCGAGCCACCACTCTACCGCTTGCAATCTACCACTATATCCAGTTCAAGACAGATCCACAGGTTGCGGCCCTGTCTGTTCTGGTCGTACTGGCCAGCATGATCCCGGTGGTCATAATCGAGCGCGGCATAAACATCCGTCGTGCTCTGACAGGATAGAACATGAGCGATTCTAGACATATGTCAAATGCAACGTATGTGCGCACGCAATATGGCAGACTGGAAGGCCGTGTAGTCAACAGCATTCATACTTTTCTAGGCGTTCCCTATGCTGGCTCCTTGCGCCCTGGCAGGCGTTTTGCCAAACCGCAGGAACCGGATGCGTGGGAGGGTATTCGCCCAGCCTTCACGCATGGGCCTGTCTGCCCCCAGGTTCCTACCTATGGGCCTGTGGGGCATGGCGCTACATCCGCACTGAACGCGGGAGAAGACTGCCTCACACTAAACATCCGCACGCCAACCCCTCATGGCAAAGCGCCTGTGCTGGTGTGGGTGCATGGGGGGGGATATGCGGTCGGCTCAGCAAACGAGGCAGTTCTGCAGAGCGGCGCTTTCGCAGCTAGCGGAATTGTAGAAGTTACACTGAATTACCGATTAGGGGCTTTGGGATTTCTGCATCTGGACGATGCACCGGACAATCGCGGACTGCTCGATATTATCCGTGCATTACAGTGGGTCCGCGACAACATAACCAGTTTCGGGGGCGATCCTGCCCGTATCACGCTTGCAGGCCGGTCAGCTGGTGGCTTTGCCGTAGCGACCCTGATGGCCATGCCCGAAGCGCAGGGGCTTTTTTCCCGCGCCCTGATACAATCCGGCGCGACACCCGCCGTGCTGCCCAAGCATTGCGCCCAACGAACAACAGAACGGTTTCTGTCCCGGTTAGGAATCACGGCCTCCGAGTTGGAGACGGTAGACATCACGCATATCCTGAATGCCCAAAAGCAGATATGCGATGAATCCTATAACAACCATAACTGGCTGCGCGATGGCTCAGTCACGGTCGTTGGTATTCCCTTCCAGCCGGTTATCGACCCGCATACCCTACCATGCCACCCCGAGCAGGCAGCCGCACAAGGGAGCGTAGCACCCGTGCCGGTCATGATCGGAACGACATCGGCTGAATATCTTACGCATTCGCGTATGCACCCGAACCTGACCCATCATGATCTACCCACTTTGCTAGACCCCCGTGTGCGGCCTCTAGGAACACGTGGGAAAACCATAGTCGAACGCTACCGACAGGCATTACCCCATCACAGCCCCATAGGCCTGTGGCGTGCCATCGCAGGCGATCTGGTATTCCAAAACCCCACAACACACTATGCGTCTTTGCTCAGCCAGACGCAGCCCGTCTACAAATATCTGTACGGAGACATTCTGCCTGATGAAACAGGCGCCGCGCACGGAGCTGAACTGGCAGAAGTCTGGTGGCGACAAGGCCTAGATGTTCAGGATCTTCCCCAGCGCTATCACGGGTTGGACCCAATTTCTGCCCGACAGGTGCATGAAATATGGCGTAGCTTTATTGCCGATACCTGGCCAGTCCTGCAGCGCAACCCACATTGGTTATCTTACAGCCCTTCAAAGCCAACAGTCCTTTCGATTTCAAACGGTGCAACCCGTAATATAGAAGACCCTTTCTTTGCAAGAGAGTTACTCTGGCACTCCTGAAAGCTGGCTTTGTTGCACAATTTACTGATTGGTCGTGCTGAACGCTTTTATGTTTTTTATTACACGACCGCGTATGTGAGTGGTGTCCCAGGTGCTATGACGCGATCGAGGACGGCCATCCGAGTGTGAACTTCGGCGATCTGGAGCGTTCGAAGAACAATGAGTTACAGATTTCTCTGTCTGATTTTTGGGGGCGTCGGCTGGCATTGAGTGTTTTGGGTAGTCATTTGCGCTCTGCGTTTTGAGCAGAGTGACGATTTCATGCGCTGGATTGCGTGCTTTGGCGCGGCCACGCGTGTGGCATCCAATATCTGGCCCGACATCGGCAGATAACCAGTGTTACGCAGGGTCGCGTCAAACCGGTCAAACAGTCTCTCGATCGCGCCTGTCTGGGGCAGACGGTCGTTGATCAGATACTCCGTCCGTTCATCGGACAGATTGTTCAACGTCTGGGTCACCAGGATTTTGAACATCAGCACCGGATCAAACGAGGGACGACCACCTTGCTACCGTCTGAATAGGCCACAGCCTGCTCCAGATCAGGGCGGAAGACTTCAAAATCCACAGTCCGGGAAAACACTTCAAGTTGATCACCCGGATCACTCAACCGGGACAACCGCTCCTCAACGTCAAACAAACCGGGCTACTTCATCATCTACCCCTCCGATCAAAGCAGAAGATATGGAATCATAGAGCGGGTCTCGAAACCAGAGGGGGTTTTCGAGCCCTCCAGCTACCTCTGGTCATGTGTGGGGTAACGGTCACAGTATTTTACACACATTAAATATTCAGGGAACTTCCAGCACTTCCATCTCTTTTCATGCTGAAGACGCGTTCAATTTCTTAAGTAATACTTTCAATTTATTTAAAACTTATGAACGCGAAAGCCATTTTTAGCACGGATTTCGGTTTTTCGTGCCCAGAACGGAGTGCATAATGCCAGCTTCCCCTGTCGCACCGGCGGCTTCTGCCGCTACTTCGCCCCCCGCGGCCAACACCGCACCAGCAAAAGCAACCTCCACAACGCTAGACAGTGCCGCGATAGAAAAAAAAATTGCTGATCTAAAAAGCTCCCCCTCAGGACTGACCTCAGCCGACGCCAAAGCCCGCCTTGCGCACGACGGCCCCAATGCCATCCAGGCCCATGAAGAAAGCCGGTGGAAAAAACTACTGGGATATTTCTGGGGGCCAATCCCTTGGATGATTGAACTGGCTGCGCTCATTTCCTTCCTACGGCAGGACTGGCCAGACTTTATCGTTATTTCCGGGCTGTTGCTCTACAATGCAGCTGTAGGCTTCTGGCAGGACAACAAGGCCGCCAACGCTTTGGCAGCGCTAAAGAAAGGGCTAGCCCTCAAAGCCTCTGTCTGCCGTGATGGCCACTGGGTGTCGGTGGATGCCGCAACCCTTGTTGCGGGTGATGTCGTCACCGTTGCAGCAGGGGAGATTGTTCCTGCGGATCTGCTGCTGGTTTCTGGCAAATATCTTTCGGTGGATCAGGCTGCTTTGACAGGAGAATCCCTGCCTGTTTCCAAACGTATTGGGGATGGTGCCTACTCTGGCTCCATCGCACGCCAAGGCTCCATGACCGGGCTTGTTGTCGCTACGGGCAATAATACTTTCTTCGGTCGTACAGCCAGGCTGGTTGCCTCTGCTGGCAGCAAGTCCCATGCCGAGCAGGCCGTTCTGCGTATTGGTGACTTCCTGATCATTCTTGCGGCTGCCCTGGCCGTGGTGCTGATTGGCGCGCAGCTCTGGCGTGATCTGGCGTCCGGCGCTGGCTGGCATTGGAGCGAAGCCGGGGCCATTGCCCAGTTCGTGCTTGTTCTACTGGTGGCCTCTGTCCCGGTTGCCATGCCTGCTGTCATGTCCGTCACCATGGCGCTGGGGGCTTTGGCGCTATCACGCCAGAAAGCCATTGTCTCGCGCCTGTCTGCAATTGAGGAACTGGCTGGCGTCGATATCCTGTGCTCCGACAAAACAGGCACGCTTACCCAGAACAAGCTGACCCTGCAGGCTCCCATTCCCTTTGGCACCACCACGGCAGATGATCTGGTAACGGGCGCAGCTCTGGCAACCCAGAAGCAAAGCACGGATGCCATTGATATTGCCGTACTGAAAGCCCTGCCAAACACCACGATGCTGGACAGCTACAAGCCGCTCGACTTTGTGCCCTTTGACCCTGTGAACAAAAAAACCGTTGGTATTGTGCAAGCTGCCAACGGGCAGGAACTGCGCTTTGCCAAGGGCGCTCCGCAGGTTATTGCGACACTCTGTGGCATGGGGGAATATGCCTCCGGCCCCCATCATACTGACGAAGCCACTGCATTTTTTGGCAAGGTGGATGAACTGGCCAGCCATGGCACCCGTGCTCTTGGTGTGGCCAAGTCAGCCGATAGCGGCAAGACATGGACATTGCTGGGCCTGCTGGCCCTGCTAGACCCACCCCGCCCGGACGCCAAGCAGACCATTGCTGAAGCCACCAAACTGGGCCTGTCGGTCAAGATGGTGACCGGGGACGATGTGGCCATTGGCTCGGAAATTGCCCATCAGCTCGGCTTGGGTGAACACCTGCGTAAAGCCAGCGATATCTTTACCAAAAACACCGACCCCAACCACATTCCGCTTGATACTGCCCGCGCGGTGGAAGCCTCCGACGGGTTTGGCCGTGTGTTCCCCGAGCATAAGTTTGAAATTGTCAAAGCCCTTCAGGAACTCGGCCATATCGTCGCCATGACAGGCGATGGTGTGAATGACGCCCCCGCCCTTAAACAGGCTGATTGCGGCGTTGCTGTCAGCGGGGCGACCGATGCAGCGCGCTCGGCGGCAGCTTTGGTGCTGACCGCTCCGGGCCTGTCCACCATTGTTAACGCCATTACCGAAGCCCGCGCCATTTTCGAGCGGATTACCTCCTACGTGTATTATCGTATCGCCATGACGATCGACATCATGTTCGTGGTGGTTCTGTCCTACCTTGTGTTTGGCTTCCAACCCTTAACCGCCATCATGATTGTGGTGCTGGCCCTGCTGGATGACATCCCGATCATGACCATTGCGTACGACAACGTACGCACCGCAGCTACACCGGTACGCTGGAACATGCACCGGATTATCTCCTTCTCCTCCATCATGGGGCTTGCTGCTCTGGCGCAGAGCTTCGGGCTCATCCTGCTGGGCATTTACTGGATGCATAGCCCAGACCTTATACAGATTATTCCCCTCAACCCGCACCACCTGCAAACCATGCTGTTCCTACAGCTTGCCGCCGGGGGCCACCTGCTACTGTTTGTGGTACGCACCCGCACAACCCTGTTCCGCCCCCCCTTCCCCAGCCTGCCACTGCTGCTGGCGGTACTTGGCACGCAGATTGTGGCTGTGCTGCTGTGTGCCTACGGCATCCTGGTTCCTGCCCTGTCCTGGCCGCTGATTGGCATGGTCTGGGCCTATGCGCTGGTATGGATGGTGGTCATGGACGGTGTGAAACTGCTCTACAACGCAGCCATGACCCGGCGTGAGAAAAACAGTACCGCCCTGACACGCCCCATCGCCCAGAGCTGACAGCCTGATACTTCTGATTGCCGACAAAGGAAAAACTCATGGACCTTCGCAATTCTCTGGTTGTCAAACCCGGCAGCCGTATCAAACTGAAGCACCTTGATGCGGCCTCAACCGGCACATGCAAGTCCTCCACTGAAGCAGAGCAGGAAACCGCCAAGAACAGAATTCACCTCGGCGAACTCCAGCAGAAACTCTACGGCGAGAAAAAACATGCCCTGCTGATTGTTCTGCAAGGGATAGATGCTGCAGGCAAGGATGGCATCTGCTGGCATGTTATGCAGGCCATGAACCCACAGGGCACGTATGTTCATGGCTTTAAACAGCCCACGGAAGAAGAAAAACTGCATGACTTCCTGTGGCGTATCCACCCCCACACGCCGGGGCTTGGGCAGATCGGTGTTTTCAACCGCTCGCACTACGAGGATGTGCTGGTCGTGCGCGTGCACGACCTTGTACCGAAGAAAGTATGGTCAAAACGTTATGACCTGATCAACGATTATGAGAAAATGTTGAAAGACCATAACGTGACCGTCCTGAAATTCTTCCTCTACATTTCCCCCGAGGAGCAGCTTGAACGCTTCCGCCAGCGGTTGGATGACCCGGCCCGACAGTGGAAAATCAGTGAGTCCGACTATAAGGAACGAGCCCTGTGGGATCAGTATCTTGAAGCTTTTGAGGACATGCTGAAAAAATGCTCCACCAAGGATGCCCCCTGGTATGTCATTCCTTCCAACCACAAATGGTTCCGTAATCTGGCTGTTTCAAACATCATCAGAAAAACGCTGGAAGATATGAACATGCATCTGCCAGCACCGATGGTTGACCTTGAAAAAATCCGTCAGCAATATCACAGCGCCAAGACGGACCCTGTATAAAAGGCGCGGTCGAGGGCGGGCTATCACACCCGCCTTTTTTAACCACAACACCGTTTGGCGAGACCCATGGATACAACCCTTTTCTTTTTCCTGATGGTTTACATCACCATGGGCCTTGGCAAGCTGCCCGGCTTCAAGGTCGATCGCACAGGGGCAGCCATTGTCGGTGCTCTGGCTATGATGGCCGCAGGCAGTATAAGCGCCAAAGCCGCCTGGATGGCTATAGATTACCGCACCATTGGCATGCTGTTCGGGCTTATGGTCGTATCCGGTGCCTTTGCTGAGTCCGGTTTTTATGCCTGGACAGCCCAGCGCGTGGCAACACTGTCGGTCGGGCCTGTGGCCCTGCTGGGGGTTCTGGTTGTTGTCGGGGCGTTTTTATCATCCATTCTGACCAACGATGTCGTGGTTGTGGCCATGACCCCGCTGCTTATTTCCATTACCCTAGCGCGGGGCCTTAATCCTGTACCCTTTTTGTTGGCCTTCTGTTTTGCCGCCAACACGGGCTCTGCCGGAACATTAATTGGCAGCCCGCAGAACATGATTGCCGCACAGGAACTGGGCATTTCCTTTATGGGCTTTCTGTCCGTCGCCGGGTTGCCTGCCCTGTTGTCACTGGTCATCGTGTGGGGCATTATTGCATGGATGTACCGTGGCCACTGGACACTCCCTGCCGCCCCCGCCACAACCACCCCTGCTCCGGCAGCCCCTCCCCCTACGCAATTTGATGTGGTGGAAACCTGCAAGGCAACCTTTGTCACCATTGCCGTTGTCATCGCCTTTGTGCTGGATGCATGGCCGCGCGAACTGGTTGCCCTGACAGCAGCCAGCTTTTTGCTGATCAATCGTAAAATTGCCTCCAGCGATGTGCTCAAGCAGGTGGACGGCAACCTACTGCTGCTAATTGCCGGTCTGTTTGTGGTCAACGCCGCCATGACCAGCACGGATCTGCCACAACACCTGCTGCATGACATGCGGGCATGGGGCATCAATCTGAATGATCCGCTGTCCCTTCTGTTTGCCAGTTCGATACTCAGCAACATCATCGGCAACAACCCGACTGTTATGCTGCTGGTGCCTTTTCTGGATACTGGCAGTCATGCCGATATGCTGGGAGCAGCACTAGCGTTGGGTACCGGCTTTTTCAGCAATCTGATTGTTTTTGGTAGTCTGGCTGGGATTATCGTTGTCGAACAGGCCGCGAGACATGGTGTTAAAATCTCGTTTGGTGCCTTTGCACGTGTGGGAGCCCCAGTCTCAATCGTGTGTATCGTGATGGCCGCTGTCTGGATCATGTTGATCCAGCACCATGCCTGAGACTTCAGTTTAATCTGGAAGACTCGAAAAAAACTCTGGTTGTTTCGTGAACACCTGACCCAAGCGGACGTGATTGAAAGTGAACTGCCCCGGCATATCCAGAGATCCAACGCCGGAAAATCCGTTATCCGGTCGCGTGTCGAGCATATCTTTGCCGATCAGAAATCACAGACGGGGCTGTTCGTCCGGACTGTAGGCATCGCTCGAGCCACCATGAGGATCGGGCTGGCCAATATCGTCTATAATATCCGCCGCCTTCTCCTCCTGGAGCGGATTAACGCCGCCGCGTAGCAATCCAGAGCATGCAAACCTCTCTCTGCTCAAAACGCAGAACGAAAATCACATCCAGAGCCTTCAATACCAGCCTGCGAGCCCAAAATCAGGCAGAAAGGTCTTCAATCAACGGTTCTTCGAACCCACGACGTGCTATTCACAAAGTACTCAGGGATAACGCCTCCAAGATTGATGAGTGGCTCACGAAGGCCAGAATCGGAACCAAGACAGAGGTTGAAGGATATATCTCGAGCAGCGGAGCTGTCATTATCAAAAACAGTGATCGTTTGCGCAAAACTGCTCGACGTATCCGCGTGACAATTATCAAAAAAGAACACAATGGAATGATTTACTATGTCCAAACTGTTAAACTATACCACTAATGATATTCTCGACCTGTTTCCTCGTCTGGCTGACCTCGGCTGCGGCGCATTCGGCGAAGATGCCGATACCTTTGGCGATACGTTACGTGAAGTTATACAGGATGAACCACAAACGCGGGTTTTGTCATTCAAATGGCAAACAATTAGCGAATTAAGAACTTTATTAGCTGGCAGTGATGCAGATATCGAGTGCATCAGTGAGGCTGTCCTTGGCATAATTCCAACCGTTGCCCCTGAGGAACCACCGAATTGAGGCAGTTTTTCTAACCTGCGGGCATTCTGGGCAGCTGTTCTACATGCCTTTGAAAACGACCCCGAAGTGCAGGCAGGAAGAGAGATTGACCCCAACGTGTAGGAGAGAGGCATTTACCAACACCAAAATACAGAATGTCTGCTTTCATGTGTTGATGTTCCAGAAGCAGACTTTCCGCTCCCCCCCGATAGTGTTGAAAAACTCATGGTGAAGAGTGAAAGTGTTGCCAAGCCACTTCGACATAAGTGCAGCTTTCTTGCCTCATGTGGATAAGGCAGGCGCTCCGGCAGGTATCAGTTTCGCCATTTTGCGGAGATTTTGGGCAGTTGCGGCGAGATGGAACTCATCACGGGCACCGTTTGGCCCTCTGAGCCTCAACCGATCGATCTTCAAAATGCGCTTGAGGTGAGCAAACAGCATTTCGACCTTCTTTCGTTCTCGTCTGGAGACAATATAGGCGTCGGTTAAGGCAATGTCGCGGGCCAGATCACGAGCACCTTCATGAACAGAGCGCAGAACCTTACGATTGGGCTGATTGGGGCAGCATTTTTGTTTGAGAGTGCATACGTCGCACGCCAGTTTCGACGAACGGTATCGAAGTAGGTTGTCGGGAGAGGTGTTTGGTCGATCCGAGTTGATCTTGCGCCACTGCTGCTTCAGTTCCTGTCCACCAGGACAGACGTAAAAATCGTGCACGTGGTCATATGTGAAATCTCGGCGTTCGAAAGTCCCGTCCTGCCGGGCAGATTTGTCGAAGACCGGAATGTGAGGTTCGATGCCACGCTCATGAACCAGCCACGCAAGATTTTCAGCGGATCCATAAGCTGTATCCGCAGCAAGCCTTTCGGGCCAAATTCCAAACGTTTCCTGCGTATGCTCTATCATTCTGCGTTGCGCCGTAACCTCGGCCTGCCGAATGGCAGTCGTGGTTTCTACATCCATGATGACAGCCGATTTAAGGTCGATGAGGTAATTTGTGCAGTAGGCATAATAAGCAAGGCCACCGCTTGCAGCGTTCCAACGTGCAGCAGGATCGACCGGAGAGATATATTTTGGTTGTACGGGCGTAGCAGACCCAAATGCAGCATCGTCCAGCACCGAGAAATACTCCCGCACAGCACGATGGGCTGCCTCGATTGGCAACTTATCCGGGCTCGGAACACTACGCTGCCGGTTAGCATCGGCCTTGATCGTGCTGGCATCGATCGCAAAGCCTTCACTGCCTACCAGCCCCTCGACGATGCACTGCCGGACGGTCATTTCGAACATCTGGCGAAGCAGATCACTTTCCCGAAAGCGTCCGTGCCGGTTTTTCGAGAATGTCGAATGATCAGGCACAGGGCCGTCGAGACCAAGGCCACAGAACCATCGGTAGGCCAGGTTAAGATGGACTTCTTCACATAGCCTTCGCTCGGATCGAATACCCATCACGTAGCCAACGATTAACATCCTGATGATCAGTTCGGGATCGATCGAAGGCCGCCCCGTGCCGCTGTAAAATGGGCGAAGATGCTCACGCAGGCCATCCAGATCGACAAAGCGATCAATTGAACGCAAAAGGTGGCCAGCTGGCACATGATCTTCAAGACGGAACTCGTAGAACAGTGCCTCCTGTATTTTCGTTCGATCACCCATCATTTGCAGGTTCCTCCTGCGAAGAGTGAATCAGTGCTTCACTCTCAAAGCAAGCGCGACTTTTTCAACACTATCGGGGGGAAGCAGAATGTCAGCTTCTGGATCACAATTTAAATTACCTTGCCATTCAATCAGATCAGAATTGACTGGGGAGCTTTTTAATTCGGATCACGACGCTTCCACTGATCTTCGAACCAGTAAAGTGGCATTGATCCAACCATAGACTCTGGATTATCATGAAATTTCTTGCGCTCTTACTGCCTAATCGCGAATGACACATGAAATAAGGCCGATCGCGCAATCTGCATTACCCGGATCGCCTTCGATTCCAGCTCGTCGCTCCCAATGGCAATCCCGAAACTACTGGTGTTGGAGGGTCCGATCGTGAACGGCTTGGCCCAACCCATGCTTACACGCAGATAAGTGTGTTCAAGAGCGTTGCGGATCGCATGGAGTTCTCGGGCATCTGCGGACGTTATCTGCTTGAGTTGATCGTCAAACAGTTCCTTTGAAAGCCAATAAAGTCCTAGG
>NZ_JAFVMG010000002.1 GCF_017377745.1 Acetobacter suratthaniensis
TCGATTTTTTTCATTTTTTTTACATTTTTGGCAGTCTTTAGCGCTTAACGGGCGGATTGATCCCGAAGCCATGACATTATAGTGCCGTTAGAGCATGATAGCCCTCATTGATGATCCGCAGAGAGGGTGCGCAGGCTCTACTATATTAGGGAGCGCCAAGGCCCGGAGAGTCGTCTTCTCATCGCGCCCTCACCTCCACATTAATACGGCTACTTATGGCAGCCCTGCGCGTAACAAGAATTATTTCTCTACGTTTCAGCGCGGCCGGTGCTGCGCATCCACTGTCTTGCCCGCCATCTGACGTTGGTTGATCTGGAGGTATTGCGTTGGAAGCACCGGTTTTTAAACGAAGTTCTGGAAGCTGGACGCATGGAACGCGTAGAGGTTCCCCATCTTTTCATAATTAAGACGCGTTTCGCTAAATCTGCCCATATCACGCAGCTTCAGACGCGTTTGCTTGCCTTGCGGGCCGTATGACACTTTCATAAATCCTCAAAAACATTATATACGCCTCACGCCCACACATGATGCAAAGGTGGGCGGCTGCCGTGTCGGCTCTGCTGACGCGTTTACTGATTTTCTTCGAATGGCCTGCTGATGAACACGATGAATCCTGTTTCCATGCACTCGTCGAAAGCGGCGCTCCAACCAGTGCCCACCGCGTCTGGACAGCCGCGCCGTTACGGAGATTTTCCGACTTTCCCGGCCGCGCTGGATTATGCTGCACAGGGCACCGCCGGGTTTAACATCTATTCTGGCAAAGGAGAGCTTCTCGAAGCTCTGCCCTATAGTGTGTTGCGCCAGCAGGCCATTGAAACAGGCCTCCGGCTTCTTGGTATGGGGCTGCAACCTGGAGACCGTGTGGCGATTGTCGCTGAAAGCGATGGGGACTTCGCCCGTATTTTCTTTGGTTGCCAGTATGCCGGACTTGTCACGGCTCCCCTGCCCCTGCCTGTGGCCTTTGGCGGTAAGGAAGCCTATCTGAGCACACTACGTGGTATGATCCGCAGTGCTCAGGCCAGTGCTGTCATTATCCCCAATATCATTGAAGGCTGGACGGACGAGATCGTTAGCGGGTTGGGGCTGGTTTTTGCTGGTTCTCCTGCTGAACTCATGGAACGTACCGTGCCTGATATGGCTCTTCCGGAAATCCGGCCGGAAGCCCTGTCCTACCTGCAATTTTCCTCCGGCAGCACGCGCTTCCCCATGGGGGTGTGCGTAACCCAGCAATCCGGCATGGCGAATGTCGCGGCCATTGCCCATGATGGTCTGTGCGTTCAGGAAACCGGAGATCGCTGCGTGTCGTGGCTGCCTCTGTATCATGACATGGGCCTTGTGGGCTTTTTCCTCACGCCCATGACATGCCAGTTGACGGTTGACCTGCTGCCCACGCGTGAGTTCGCCCGGCGGCCACATGTCTGGCTCGACCTGATCAGCCGCAACCGTGGCACGATCGCTTACAGCCCCTCGTTCGGATATGAACTGTGCGCGCGTCGTCCGGCGGCGGAAGACCTTGATCTGTCCTGCTGGCGGGTAGCAGGGATCGGCGGTGATATGATCCGCCCTCATATCCTGCAGGAATTTGCTGACCGCTTTGCTTCTGCCGGTTTCAAGGCAGAAGCCTTTGTCGCCAGCTACGGTATGGCGGAAGCCACTCTGGCCATCAGCTTCGTGCCGCTGGGTTCAGGCATCAAAACCGATACGGTTGATCTGCCCCGCCTCGAAAACGACGGTGTGGCCCGTCCGCCTGTTGAGAGCGATACGCCCTCCCGTACATTCGTTGTCTGCGGCAAGGTTCTGCCTGGCCACCAGATGGAAGTCCGTGACCCTAACGGTCATGTGCTGGCCGATCGCGAAGTGGGCACGATCTATGTCCGCGGCCCGAGCCTGATGAGCGGCTACTTCCGCATGGAAGAAGAAACGCACAAGACACTGGATGCCGATGGCTGGCTGAACACCGGCGATCTGGGATACATGCTCAACGGGCAGATTGTGGTGACAGGTCGTGCAAAGGATCTGATCATTATCAACGGTCGCAATATCTGGCCGCAGGATCTGGAATGGTCGGCGGAAACACATCTGGCGGCACTCCGCAGCCGCGATGTTGCGGTTTTCTCACTGGAAAAAGGTGATCATGAAGAAATCGTGGCCCTGATCCAGTGCCGCGCTTCTGACCCGGATACGCGCGAAGGCCTGCGTAGCGAGGCCTCTAGCCTGTTCCGCCGCCTGCACGGAGTTGATGTTTCCGTGGTGCTGGTGCCGCCGCGCACCCTGCCCCAGACATCTTCTGGCAAGCTGACCCGTGCGAAAGCCCGCACCATGTACCTGAACGGGGCGTTTGAACCACAGCCGGAAATGGCCTGACCCCCTCCGCCGCTCCCGCCCATGCAGGAGCGGCGGATGTGTGTTTGCGGGCTGGCACTGGCCAAGCCCGCTTTTTTCTCGCATAAGGCGGCGCAGCGGGCGCAACCCCGATTGTACTGATTGCCTGAAAAGGACAAAGGATCTGACATGAGCGAGACCGTTGAAGGCGTTTCCGCGCTGATCATCCAGAAGCTGCTTTCCAACCCGAAAGTGCCACGTGACATCAATGGCGACTGCAAGATCATGGAAGATCTTGCCTTTGATTCCCTTGCTGTCATGAACTTTGTCATGGAAGTGGAAGATAGCCTCGATGTATCGGTTCCGCTCGACAAGCTGGCGGATATCCGCACAATCAACGATCTGGCTGCCTGCGTCGTTGATCTGAAGAGCAAGGGGTAAGCCTGAATGGCATCGCTGTTTTCCAAATATGAAGGCCTTGCCGGCTCTCTCAGTGCCGTAGTGGCGGCTGGTGGCCGCAACCCCTTCGCTGTGGTGATTGAAAAACCCCTGTCTTCCACGGTAGGGGTGATTGAAGGCCGGGAAACCCTTCTTTTCGGAACAAACAACTATCTGGGCCTGAGCCAGTCCGAGCACGCCATCAAGGCGGCACAGGCAGCTGCGGCCGCCTGCGGTGTGGGCACGACCGGCTCACGCATCGCCAACGGCACGCAGTCGCTCCATCGTCAGCTCGAACGTAAAATTGCCGATTTTTTCCGCCGTCGTGATGCCATGGTCTTTTCTACCGGCTATCAGGCTAACCTTGGCATGATTTCCGCCCTAGCCGGTAAAGACGACTATCTGCTTCTGGATGCGGACAGCCATGCCAGTATTTACGATGGCAGCCGCCTGAGTGCGGCACAGGTTATCCGTTTCCGCCATAACGACCCGGATGATCTGTACAAGCGTATCAAACGGCTGGATGCCCCGGATGCCGCCAAGCTGGTAGTCGTGGAAGGCATCTATTCCATGACCGGCAATGTGGCGCCTGTTGCGGAGTTCGCGGCCGTCAAGAAAGAAACCGGCGCATACCTACTGGTGGATGAAGCCCACTCCTTCGGTGTGCTGGGCGAACATGGCCGTGGCAGCGCTGAAGCTGAAGGCGTTGAAGCGGATGTCGATTTCATTGTCGGCACATTTTCCAAGAGCCTCGGCACGGTTGGTGGCTACTGTGTCTCTGACCACCCAGAACTGGAACTGGTGCGCCTGAACTGCCGCCCCTACATGTTCACAGCCTCACTCCCGCCGGAAGTGATCGCCGCTACATCTGCTGCACTGGACGAAATGCAGGCTCACCCTGAGCTACGTACCCGGCTTATGGAGAATGCCGCACGCCTGCATGCGGGCTTTGTGCGCCTCGGGCTGAATGCCAGCCAGCGAGTCAGCCCGGTTATTGCCGTAACGCTGGAAACAGTGGAGCAGGCTATCCCCATGTGGAACCGGCTTCTGGAACTCGGCGTATATGTCAACCTGAGCCTGCCGCCTGCAACACCTGACTCACGCCCGCTGCTACGCTGCTCGGTTATGGCGACCCATACGGCTGCACAGATTGATCAGGCGCTTGAAATCTTCCGTCAGGCGGCTGAAGACTGCAACGTTCCGCTGTCCGCAAAAGAAACGGCCGTCTGATCAGCGACGACGGAAAACGCCGCGCCGCCAGAGCCTGAACAGCACCGGAGGCGCGGCCAGCAACGGGTGTTTTTCAGCAAAGGGGGAAACCTCAATGCTGACCCCACTGTGCCGACGAATTTTCCAGGCCACATACCGAGCCCCTCCGGCGAACGTAAAGGCGGCCTTTACAAGCCGCAGGATGTTGAGTGGTCGCCCTAGAGCAACCCGCAAGGCCCATGCCTGTATACCCACCTTTCTTTCCTGATCCGGTAGAGTAGGCCTTACTCTCCCCCCTGCCCTCTCCACCTTGATTCCCGCCAGAGCCCAGCAGGGCTGAAGCAGGACCTCGTAGCGATGAGGCCATGCCTCCACAATGCTGCCGGAGCGGTTGTTTTTTTCTACTCTGAGTTCTGCGCCATAGGTTCCCGCGTAAAGAGCATCCCAGAACTCCGAGGGAGTGCCTTCTTCCGGACCAAGCAGAGCTGCCCAGCAAGACGCTGTTACATGAGCCTGCATGATGCACGCACCAATCCGCCCAGCGGCTTCTTCATCCCTCACCCAGACCAGACGGGAGGGTTGCGAAAAACGTGCCCACAACGTGGTATCGTATGAAGCAAAACCCGTTCGCTGCCTGAACTGTGCCAGCGTCAGGATTGCGACCTTGGCCCGCATGCTCTGCCCGTTTACCACCTGTTCATGATATTCCACATTAGGGGGCAAGATGGCGTTGCATTGCCGTGCGAAAAAAGAGCGGGGCCAGTCTGCCTGTTTTTCTACGATCACGTAAAAATCCAGCAGAGTGTCTTCCCCCACTCCGCCACGCAGGCCTGACCCGTAAAACAGCACACCCAGCGGCCGGCTATCCCCCAGCATCTGAACAACAAACTGCCCAACACAATCCTGCACGGGGGTTATAAGCTCACGCGCCAGTTCTACGCCAAGAGCCTGCCGGGCCTGCTCAAGCGCACCGGACTCCCGATTTTTCATATGCATAAGAAGCTGATTTGCGGCCCTGCGGTAATGGTCAGGCAGCCGTCTGTTCCCGGCTCAAGTATCTCACCATCCAATACGAAAGCATGCCGCATTGTCAGGTGCAGGCTTTCCGCCATGCCGCTGCGATATTGTGGAGAGCGCCGCATCCACGCGGGAGCACGCCCACGCAGCAGATGCCATATGGCCGTAAGCAGCCTTTTCGGCCTTGCTGCAACATCAAGATAGGTAAAACCATCACCAAGCGAACCCGGTTCTGTCCAGAAGGGCCATGTCCCGTGTGGCAGGCGTTGCAGGCTGGTGCAGAGCAGAAGAAAATGACGCTGGAATGAATCCGCGCTGCCGTCACAAACGAGGCTGCACGGGACTCCCTCCAGCCAGCGTTTTCTCTGCAAGGGAGAAAACAGTTTGGTCAGAGACAGCATGAGGGTAAGCGCCACGGCGGCATCATGTGCGATATTCCTGAGAATGCCGGGATGATGTGCAATATCTATGCCACGCGCAAACGCGCCAATACCGCCAAAAAAGCCGAGAACATCCTGACCTTCATGCCCGGCCCGCTGCACTACCAATGGCCTGCGCCATGTCAGACCGGCTGAGCTGATACCGCCCTGCACCCTGTCTTGCAGCGCATGCAGAGCCTGCACCCCGCGCAGGCCAAACCCAACATCCGCCGCAATCAGATTGGTATTACCCGATGCCAGAACTGCAATGACCGGCCACGAGGCACGTGGCCATGACGAAGCATACAGCGCACTCAGCACACTACCAACCGTACCATCGCCCCCGTCGATCACAAGGCATGCCACGGGGTTCGTGGCCATGCGCTCAATAAGCAGACGCAGTTCATCATGAGACTTTGGCGCATAGACGCGTCCATGTGTCAGGGCGCGCGCCTGTTCCAGATACTGCGGATCCGCTTCGATATTTCGGCGGCTCTGCGGATTATAAATAAGCGCGAAACAATTCTGCACCCGGTCTCTCTTGCTGTAATGACCTTGCTGGTCAGGACTTTTTGCCCCAACCCTGCCTCGGTGATATACTGCGACATCATAGAATTGTCACATGTCGTACCCTCATACGACAACCATCATGAAAGCCGTGACTGTTTTGGCCAGTGTCTGGATCGCTCACCTGTCGGACCTGCACCTTCCCATAACTGGCAGGCTGCGGCTTCGGGAAATACGGCTCAAACGCATATTGAGCATGCTATCATGGCTGACCCGCAGGCAGCATATACATAAGCTGAACTGGCTTAATGATGTTATGCGCGATGCGCTTTCCACCAACCCGGATCTACTAGCCATAACAGGTGACCTGACCAATCTGGGAACACTGGAAGAGTTCCGCGATGCCCAACACTGGCTGGAAGCGCAGAAACTCCCCCCGACCCTGATCGTAGCAGGCAATCATGAAGCGTTGGTGCATGAAACACATCCCCCCAAACAGGCATTGTGGGCACCGTGGCTCCACCCTGCCAGCCAGTATCCGGGCCTGTCCTGCCTGAATGCTGACAACGTCCTGCTGATAGGCGTCAATACGGCCAGACCTTCACCACCCTTTATGGCAACAGGCGCGATCGGCCCAGCACAGCTTGAACAACTGAAGCAGTGCCTGCGGGATGCCAGAGCCAAAGGGCTGTGCCGGGTCGTGCTGCTACACCATCCGGCAGGGCATGGTCTTGTCGTCTGGCGCAAACGCCTTGAAGACCTGCACGCTCTTGAAAACCTGCTGCAACGAGAGGGGGCTGAACTGGTTCTGCATGGCCATTCGCACCATGCCACATCATGCCATATCGCAGGCACGGATATTCCGGTTATCAGTTCGTCTTCCGCCTCCCATGCGCCGGGACAGGATGACAGTGCTGCTGGCTGGAACCATATTGGAATCAAGAAAACCACAACAGGTTGGAACATTACGGTGCGCCGGCGGTTTCTTACTCCTGCAGGGGCAATGTGCGACAGCCCGCATCTGCAACATTACTCCCTGAACCGCCCCGTTCCGTTACCGAGCCCATGATACCCTCTGCCCACAGACCATCGTTTACCCAACGGATTTCTGCCCTGCTGAGACTTGGCACACTGGATCGCTACCTGCTGGCGCAGTTAATGCCGCCTTTTCTTGTAGCTCTGTCGGTTGTCATGTCCGCCCTGCTGCTTGAGCGCCTGCTGGTTCTGTTTAATCTGCTGACCACCGGCAACAGCCATCTGGTAACTTTTATTGACCTGCTGGTTACATTGCTGCCGCACTATCTGGGGCAAGCCCTGCCTGCGGCGCTATGTGTATCGGTTTTTTCCATCATCCGGCGCATGAGCCAGAACGAAGAAATAGACGTGGTCAACAGCAGCGGGCGCTCCCTGCTGCGCATGATCCGCCCCTATCTCCAGCTTGGTGCCTTTCTGGGGATTGTGTCTTTCCTTCTGTATGGCTTCATTCAGCCGCACGCACGGTATGACTTTCGCTCGGCTTTCTATTTCGCCAGTCATGCAGGCTGGACACCGCGCATGCAGTCACGCCTGTTTGCTTCCCCCTCCGCCGCCATGACCTTTACGGCCGACAAGGTGACCCAGAGCGGCTCGGAGCTACAGCATGTCTTTATCCGCGACATTAAAGACGGAGCGGAGCATGATATTACGGCGCAGCGTGGCCATATCCGTATTGCGGATGATGGCAACGCGGTGCAGATCGAGCTTGAAGATGGCATGATCCTGACCACCAGCGCCGACGAGCCGCCTACCGTCGCTGTTTTCGCGCACTCAACCCGTTATCTTGCCCATGCGGCGCGGGTTGTACCCTTCCGCCAACGCGGAGAAGATGAACGGGAACTGACATCGCCAGAACTCGTGTCCCGCCTTGTGCGCAACGATACGAGCATTTCGCGCCCGCATCTTTTATCCGAGCTGCATTTCCGGCTGGCCCGTTGCCTGACCGTACCCTTCATCCCGCTTCTGGCAACAGCATTCGCCATTACCCGCAAGCGACAACGCGATGTTATCGGGTTGCCTGCGGCTTTCGTGATCATGGTCGGGTTCGATCATCTCATGCAAATGGCCCATAGCATAGCGGCAACCGGAAGCGCATCCGTGCTGTCCATCTGGCTGGCTGCCTTTGTTTTCATGGCTTTGTGTGTTGTGCCGCTGCTCTATCACTCCGGCACGTTTTCTCTCCTGCGCGCGCATATTGAAGCCCGCCTGCACAACAGACATACGCCCGCAGGAGGGGCCTGATGACCAACGCGTTCATAAACAGGCTCCACGCACAGGCACACAGGCCAAGGCATGTTCTGATCAGCTATCTCTCTGTCTCGCTGTTCGGGCGCATCATGATCTGCTGCGCAGTTCTGGTGAGCCTGCTTGAGGTGCTGGCGCTACTGGAACAGACAACCCCCATTCTGCAACGGCATTTAGGCGCGCGGGGGCTGATGCTCTATGTGGGGCTACGCCTGCCTTTTCTGCTTTCCAATACCCTGCCTTTTGCCGTGCTGATCGGCGCGCTCGTCATGCTCACGCAGATGACTCTCTCTAGCGAAACCGCCACCCTGCGCGCAGCCGGACTTTCCACTCTGGGATTTTACTTACGTCTGGCCCCCATCACACTCATGCTCGGCTTCATGGGGGTTATTCTGGATGATCAGATTGCTCCACGCTCGGAACTGGCTCTGGCTACATGGTGGAATCGTACCGACCCCACGCCTGAAAACGGCCATGCTTTCTGGTTCCGTGATACCGGGCGCATCATCCATGTCGGTTACGTGGCCAATGGCGGTACACGTCTGGGAGCAGTGGACATCTACACCCGGGATGCGCAGGGCAGTCTGACAGGAACCCTGCATGCCGCCTATGCCGAGCACACATCCGCGGCAGGCTGGAGTCTGCATGATGTCAGCAGTCTTTCGGTACAGAGCCTTGTCGCGCAAGAACATGCTCCACAGGCCTCAATACCATGGGCCATGACCCTGTCCCCCACGGAGTTTATCCGGCTGGCGGCGGACAGGCCGCCTATTTCCGCCCGGCTCATGCTCGCCCGCCTTCTGGGCCGTGTACCCTCAAACGACACCCCCGCCTATCTCAAGGCCGGTTTGCTGGAACGGCTGATGCGCCCCGTTTCACTTCTTGTGCTATTGTTGATTGCCATGCCGGTACTCTATATCCCTCCACGAACAGGCAGCCGAAGCTGGTTGCCTGTATGGTGTCTGGGCAGCGGCCTTCTGTTCATTGTCATACAGGGACTGTTTCGCGCCATGGGTAATGCGGGGCTTATTCCGCCATTCATGGCCGTACTGCCGGGACTGATCATCTTCACGCTGGGCGCGCTAAGCGCGCTCCTGAGGAACGAAACACTATGAGCGAAACACTCAATAACGCATCACTCAAGACGGGGCGCAGCTTCGATCTTGGCAAGATGAACCTGCGGCAGCTCTGGGTAGCTTACCTGACCTATCCGACGATTCTGCTGTATTTCGCTCTCATTGTCGTCAGCTTCGGTATTGCCGCGCGATATTTTGCGGGTCTTGGCCCGACACTTATCGCCGTTCTGGCCGTGATTGCGGTCTATCCGCTGGCTTGGTACCTCCTGCACCGCTACGTGCTACACGGCCACCTGCTCTACAAGAACCGCTGGACCGCCAGCCTGTGGAAGCGCATCCATTTTGACCATCATCAGGACCCCCACCTGCTGGATGTACTCTTTGGCGCACCGGTCACGACTCTGCCCACCATCATCCTCATTACGGCGCCCATCGGCTATCTGATTGGTGGAATCGGGGCCTCTGCAACCGCTGTTGGCACGGGTATTACGATCACTTGTATTTACGAATTTTTTCACTGCATCCAGCATCTGAACTACAAGCCCCGTTCAGCCTGGATCCAGCGCATGAAAGCCCGCCACGTCCTGCATCACTTCCATGATGAAGACGGCAATTTCGGCATCACCAGTTTTGTGATCGACCGCATGTTCGGCTCCTACTATGTCGATGCCAAAGCACGCCCCCGTAGCCCGACCGTGTTCAATCTTGGTTACGATCTGAAACAGGCGGCTGTTTATCCGTGGGTCATGCACCTGACGGGCGCCCCCCCGCGTGACCGGCCCGATGGCGCCCGCCCCGAGGCCAAGCGCGCATAATGAACGCAGCCATGGCCAGCGTCCCGGCCCCTCCGCCTGTTACAGCGCTTGTGCTGGCAGGCACCCGGCCCGGACGGCCAGACCCACTGGCCCAGATGGCCGGTGTTTCACACAAAGCCCTTCTGCCCATCGGTGGCGTGCCGATGGTACTCAGGGTTATTGCCGCCCTGCGGGCTGTGCCAGCCATATCGCGCATAGTCGTCTGTGTGGACTCACCGCATGTGCTGGCAGACCGCCTGCCCTCAGATATTCTGCTGCTTCCCGCGCGACCGGGTGGCCCCAGCGCCAGCGTACTGGCGGGGCTCGCACGTTTTGGCACACCGCTGCTGGTCACAACGGCTGATAATGCGCTGCTGCAACCCAAGTGGGTGGAGGAATTTCTGGCCTCCATTCACCCTGAGAGCGACATGGCGGCCTGCGTTGCCACACAGGATGCCGTTCAGCGGGCCGTACCCAATACCCGCCGCACATATATCCGGCTTGCAGATATGACGTTTTCAGGGTGCAACATGTTCCTGTTCCGCACCTCTGTCTCGGCCAGAGTGGCTGATCTGTGGCAACGTGTAGAGCAAAACCGTAAAAACCCGCTCCGCATCGCCAGCGCCCTTGGCCCCCTTATTCTGCTGCGCGCTCTGACCGGCCACCTGACCCGCACAGCCCTTTACCGGCGCATTGCAAAATTAACCGGAGCACAGGCTGAACTGGTCGCCCTGTCAGATGGGCGCGCCGCCGTGGACGTAGACAAACCAGATGATGTGGTCGTGGCCGAACAGCTTGCCGCCTCACTCCCCGCGGTTCACGCCTGAATACCTGGTGGCACCATACGGCACCACCAGCATGGGCTTATACCGGCAGTATGGTTTCCAATCGGGCGGGAACATCCGCCATGCACGCCGCCTGCCACGCTTGCCCTTCTGGTGCCTGCTGGCCATATCCCCATGCCGCGAACAGGAACGGGCAGCCAGCGCCTTCCGCTGCCAGCCAGTCTGGCGGCATATCCCCTACCATGACACTACGGGCAGGCTGGCCATGCGCCCAAGCAATGGTGCCGAGCAGATGCGCCGGATCGGGTTTTTTCACCGCAAAGCTATCCCCGCCGCCAACTGCAGCAAACAGGGGCGCCACCTCCAGAGCCCGCAGGATTTCACGCGCTGCCGCTTCAGGCTTGTTCGTACAAACCGCCAGTGTCCACCCTGCATCCCGCAAGGTATGCAAGGCCGCCTCCGCTCCGGGGAACAGGCGCGACAGACGGGTTAGCCGCGGTGTGTACAACGTCATGAAACGGGCCGCTGCCTCGGTTTCATCAATGACCGGCGCTCCCTCTCCTACCAGACTTGTAGCTGCGGCAAGCGCTTTAGAGACCAGAACCGCCACACCACGCCCGATCATGGTTCTGACCACGGTATCCGAAAGGGCTGGCAAACCATAAAAAACCAGTAGCTCCCGGCAGCTCTCTGCCAGATCAGGCAGGGAATCCAGCAAGGTTCCATCCATGTCAAAAACCGCCAGTCTGCGCACTGTCATCGCCTTGTCGCCTCTTCCGCTTTCAAAAACCTGAAAAACAGCCTTATCCTTACATGGTCCAAACACCGGTGCGAGAGGTTTGACACAGGCAGAGGCTTGTCTTACCGCATGGTTCATGACCTCTTTTTCCTCCTCCCGCCCAGCCACAGCCGTGCTTCTGGCAGCCGGCCTTGGCACGCGTATGAAATCGTCCCGCGCCAAAGCCATGCAGCAGATCGCGGGCTTGCCAATGCTTGCCCATCTTCTGGCCAGTGCATCCGCCGTTTTTGACCGGCTGGTTGTCGTGATTGGCCCCGGCATGGAGGACGTAGCGGAGCTTGTGGCCCCCTACCCGGTCATTATCCAGCACGAGCGCCTCGGCACAGCACACGCGGCCCTTCAGGCTGAAGCCTGTTTTGGCGATGGGGATGTGGCGGTTCTCTATGCTGACAACCCCCTGATTTCAGCCCATACCCTCACCACCTTGCTGGAAGAACGCCGCAAGCCGGGCGTGGGACTGGCGCTTTTGTCCATGCGCCCGCAAGACCCCGCACGTTATGGCCGCGTTCTCGCCCATGAGGGCGACGTTAGCCGCATTGTCGAGTGGGCGGACGCCACCCCGGAAGAACGCGCTGTAGACCTGTGCAATGCCGGTGTCTTATGCGCGGATGCTGCCGACTTCCGCCGCTGGCTGCACGCCGTGCGTAATGACAACACCAAGGGCGAGTTCTATCTGACGGACGTTGTCGGGCTGGCCGTGAGCGAGCAGGTGCGCGTACGCGCTGTCGAAGCACCTGAGGCAGAACTGCGTGGCGTAAACTCGCGCGCGGAACTCGCTCAGGCGGAAGCCGCCATGCAAACCCGCCTGCGTGAAACCGCTATGGCCGAAGGGGTAACGCTGGTTGCCCCGGACACCGTTTTCCTGTGCGCCGATACCTGCCTGGCCCCCGATGTGCTGATAGAACCCCATGTGGTGTTCGGCCCCGGCGTTATCGTGCATGAGGGGGCGACCATCCGCTCTTTCAGCCATCTGGAAGGCTGCGAAATCCATGCAGAGACGGTCATTGGCCCTTATGCCCGTATCCGCCCCGGCAGCAGCATTGGTGCAGGATCACGCGTCGGTAATTTTGTGGAAATCAAGGCCACGACCATGGGTACCGGTGTAAAGGTCAACCACCTGTCCTATCTGGGCGATTCACGCGTGGGCAATCGCACCAATATTGGCGCGGGTACGATTACCTGCAATTACGATGGCACCTTCAAACACAGCACGCTGATCGGGCATGATGTCTTCGTCGGGTCGGACTCGGTTCTGGTCGCGCCGGTCAACATTGGTGACAATGCGCTGATCGGGGCTGGCAGTGTCATTACCACGGACGTGCCGCCCGATGCGCTCGCACTGGGCCGTGCGCGGCAGACCAATAAGGCCGAACAGGGCAAGCGGTTCAAGGACATGCTCCAAGCAAAGAAGGAAAACGGCTGATGTGTGGTATCTGCGGCGCCACAGGGCTGCGCCACGCGACACCGATCGTGTTCGAGGGGCTGCGTCGTCTTGAATATCGTGGTTATGATTCCGCTGGAATCGCCACCCTGTCCAATGGGCAGATCGAGCGCCGCCGGGCAGCGGGTAAGCTGGATAACCTGGCCACTCTGCTAGAGCATGAGCCGCTGGGTGGTACAACCGGTATCGGCCACACACGCTGGGCCACTCATGGTGCGCCTACCACAGGCAACGCCCACCCGCACGGCACGGCGCGCGTCGCGATCGTGCATAACGGTATCATCGAAAACTTCGAAACCCTACGGCGTGAGCTCGAAGCCGCCGGGCAGGTGTTCGAAACCGAAACCGACAGCGAAACCATTGCCCTGCTTGTAGACTACCATCTCCAGCACGGTCTCCCGCCCAAAGAGGCGGCCTTGGCCACGCTGCAACGGCTGGAAGGCGCTTACGCCATCGCCATGGTGTTTGCCGGTCATGAAGGGCTGATGATCGGGGCATGCCACAATGCCCCGCTGGCGATCGGCTATGGCGAGGAGGAAATGTTCCTCGGCTCGGACTCACTGGCCCTCGCCCCCCTGACCCGCCGGATCACCTACATGGAAAATGGTGATTGTGCGATCCTGACCCCCACGGGGGCCGAGTTCATCCGTTTTGATGGCACGCCCGTACACCGTATCCAGCAGGTTACAACCCTGACGGCTGGCGCTATCGGCAAGGACGGCTACCGCCATTATATGGAAAAGGAGCTGCACGAGCACCCGCTTGTTATCGGCCAGACCCTGCAACGCATGGTAGACCCCGCCACGCGCAAGGTTGTACTGCCCGAACTGCCTTTCAGTCTGGCGGACGTGCCACGTGCTGTCATTACGGCCTGCGGCTCGGCTTTTTATGCAGGCATGATCGGCCGCTACTGGCTGGAAGAAATCGCCCGCCTGCCGGTCGATATCGATGTCGCCAGCGAGCTGCGTTACCGTAACCCACCGCTGGACAGGCACTCGCTCGGCTTACTGATTTCCCAGTCGGGAGAAACAGCCGATACCCTCGCCGCCCTGCGAGCGCTGCGTCAGACTGCTGTGCATATCCTGTCAGTACTGAATGTCGAACACAGCAGCATGGCGCGTGAAAGCGATGCCGTGCTGGGCACCGTAGCCGGGCCTGAAATTTCCGTAGCCTCTACAAAGGCCTTTACCGCACAACTGACCGTTCTGGCCTGCCTGAGCATTGCCACGGCACGCGCACGTGGCCACCTTGACCCGTTGCGAGAGGAGGAGCTGGTTTCCGCCCTGCTCGACCTGCCAACCCGCGCCGCCGATGCACTCGCCCAGCATGACGCCGTGCGTGCCATGGCCCGCGTGGTGGCTGAGGCCCGGGATGTGCTCTATCTGGGCCGTGGCAGCCTTTTTCCCGTTGCCATGGAAGGTGCTCTCAAGCTCAAGGAAATTTCCTACATCCACGCTGAAGCCTATGCCGCAGGCGAGATGAAGCATGGCCCGATTTCATTGATCGACAGTTCCGTGCCAATCGTCGCAAGCGCACCCCACACGCCCCTGTTCGATAAAACACTCTCCAACCTGCAAGAAGCCAAGGCACGCGGTGGCCGCCTGCTGGTCTTTACCGACACCAAAGGGGCTGAGCGCGTTTCGGCCATTGCCGAGCAGATGGTTGTTCTGCCCCATGTGCATGATTTCGTAACCCCCATCCTGCAGGTCATACCCGTGCAGATGCTGGCTTACGAAGTGGCCGTGCTCAAAGGGACGGATGTTGATCAGCCCCGCAACCTCGCCAAATCTGTAACGGTGGAATAATAGCCACCCTCATGCGCGGGAACACGCATGTTCTCGCGCACCAATACCTATCAAGAGTGCTGAAAGGGACGCTGCGGCCTTAGGTCAGTCTGGCTAGCGATATGGCCAACGCAGGAGGCTGCGGCACAATACCCGGGCACCTTGTCTTCCAGTCTGTTTCTGGCTGGCAGTACCTCTCGACAGGCTGTTATGCCTCCGCGCCTTGCGCCGATGGGGCGCGTTACGGAAAGCACCAAGCCTGACAGCCCGCCCCAAGGTGTAAAACCTTACGCCCCCCGGTAGCCGAGCCTGAAAGAGACAGCGCGCGCCAGACCAACTGCGCGCTCGCCCAGTTTTTCCATGTCGTATCGCCCCAGTTCCGCCTGAGGAAGGCTGATGCCGACCCCTGCCACAGCCTGACCAGAGTGATCCTTGACGGCGGAGCCGAAGCACCACAGCCCATCATGGATCTGCTCATCATCCACTGCGTAGCCTCGATCGCGAATTTCGCTCATTTCACGCACCAGCGTTGCGACAGAGCGTATGGCATTGGGTGTCAGGGGTTTGGGCCAGCCTGAAACCGGATTCTGCGCCAGCCACTCATCAAACGCCGCATCATCCATACCAGCCAGCATGGCGTTGCCTGTAGCCGTAAAAATAGCAGGTAAACGCATGCCCACCCGGAACGAGGCGCCCAGAACCGTCGCACTGTTACGGCAGGCCAGATACACGACATCCGCCCCATCCAACATGGTGAGGGTGATGGTAAACGAATCCAGATCAGGACGTGATTCGAGCGCATGGTAGAATTCAGCCACCAGATCGCGCTTTTCCGTCACATCTCCCGCCCAATCAAGCAGACGTGTACCCAACCGGTAGCCCTGTGCCGCGTTCTTATCGAGCAGCCCCAGTTCCACCATCACGGCCAGCAAGCCGTGGGCTGTACTGCGCGGTAAATCAAGCTGACGCGCTATGTCCGCCGCCAGCGGCGGCCTACTGGTACCGCGCACGAGATCAAGAATGCGAACGGCTCGGCGTAAGGCGGGAACCGTATCCTGTGGAGTGGACATGCTTTTCTTATTTTCCTTGTTGACAGGAGAGGCTCGTCTCTTCATATTCAGAATACAGGATCAAGTTCAATATAATGAACAACAAAAATCGGAACACGATCTTGCCGCGCAGAGGCATGGTGGAAGCCTGAGACAAGAACCCGCAACAGGGCAGCAGGCTTCCACCCTCTGGTTACGCATCTTCATCATCCTCTCGCTCCCTGTCCGCTATTGGGCTACATGGAATTTCCCTCTGCCACAAATGTAGCAAAAGGACAGCCTCTTGACTTGTGTGTATGATTTCATTCTGCCCTCTTTAGAAGGCGGAACCATTGATCTGAGCGCCTATCGCACGCGCCCGGTTCTGCTAGCCAATACGGCATCACTCTGTGGCTTTACCCCCCAATATGAGGGCTTACAGGCGCTCTGGACGCAGTATCACCAAGCGGGACTGGTGATCATTGGTATTCCCAGCAATGATTTCGGGCGTCAGGAACCCGGCACTTCCGAAGAAATCGCAGGCTTTTGCCAGCGCAACTACGGTGTTGCTTTTCCTATGGCGGCACGCAGCGTTGTGCGTGGGCCAGACGCTATTCCCCTGTTCAAGTGGCTGGACAGCGAACTGGGTTTTCTGGCCAGACCTCGCTGGAATTTCTATAAATATCTGACAGACCGTCACGGACTGCCCACAGCCTGGTTCAGCAGTCTTACCCCACCGACAGCCTGGCGGGTACGCAAGGCTGTGGAGCAGTCTTTAAAAAGCGCTTAACGCGGCACCAGCATGCCGTCGCGCAGGGTTACCACACGGTCCATGCGCGGCAGCAGCTCTTCATTATGGGTTGCGACAAGGGCCGCCAGCCCTTTTTGCCGCACGGCATCCAACAGTTCCGTAAAAACGGCATCTGCCGTGCGCACGTCCAGATTGCCGGTTGGTTCATCTGCCAGCAGCAAAGCAGGCGCATTGGCCAGCGCACGGGCAATAGCTACCCGCTGCTGCTCTCCCCCCGAAAGCTTGCCCGGCAGATGCCCCACCCGGTGCGACAGGCCAAACATGCCCAGCAGACGCTCCGCTTCCGCGCGGGCTTGGGCTTTGGACTTACCGGCAATCATCTGGGGTAGCATCACGTTCTCACGGGCGCTGAACTCCCCCAACAGATGATGGAACTGGTAAACAAACCCGATCCTGTCCCGCCGCAGGGCCGTGCGTCCGGCCTCTGCCATACCTCGGGTAGACTGGCCACAGATCACGATATCACCATTATCTGGCGTATCCAGCAGGCCCGCCAGATGCAGCAGGGTGGACTTGCCTGTACCGGACGGTGCGACAAGGGCTACAATTTCCCCCGCATGCAGGGTCAGTTCGGCACCACGCAGCACCGGCAACACAGCGTTATCGCCACTACGATAGTTTTTTTCTACGCCTCGCAGCGCCAACACAGCAGACTCATTCATGACGAAGGGCCTCCACCGGATCGGTTTTTGCGGCTCTCCACGATGGGTACAGCGTCGCCAGCAGGGAAAGACCAAGCGCCATCACAATCACTTCCGCCACCTGCCCCCACACCAGCCTGGCTGGCAGGTGTTCAAGGTAATACACTTCTGGGTTGAACAGGTTCGTACCCGTCAGTTTCTGCAAAGCCTGCCTGATCCGCTCGATATTCACGCAGAAAACCACACCCAAAAGTGTGCCCGCCACCGTACCGCTAACCCCGACAAAAGCGCCGCACATCAGGAAAATCCGCATGATTGCGCCCCGGCTGGCCCCCAATGTGCGCAGCACCGCGATATCGGCTGTCTTATCCTTGACCATCATGATCAGGGAGGAAATGACATTGAACGCCGCCACAAGGATAATGAGGGTCAGGATCAGGAACATAACATTCTGTTCCACCTGCACCGCACCAAACAGGGCATTATTGGCATTTGTCCAGTCCATGACCCGCAGGCCCGGATCAGCCAATGCACGGCTGATGGCCAAGGTCACTGGCCGCACATGCTCGGGGTCATCTGTCATGACCATGATCTGCGTGACCTGAGCAGGCATCTGAAAATAAACCTGCGCGGCCTGCATGGGCAGAAAGACAACGCTGGAATTGTAGTCGTTCACACCGGCATCAAAAATCGCCACGACATGATAGGTTTTGACACGCGGCACAGTGCCAAAAGCTGTCGCCGCCCCATCGGGCGAAACAAGCGTGACCCCTGAGCCCACCATCAACCCGGCACGCTCGGCCAGCGTCACCCCGACCACAATGGCGTCATCACCACCAAAATCGGCTAACGACCCGGCAATCAGCGAGGAACTGACCGCCTTCAGCCCCTGTAGCCCCTGCGGCGTCATGCCATGGACAACCGCCCCGGTATTATAGCCGCCCACACTCAGGAGCACCTGCCCCTCAATCATGGGAGTGGCCCCGACAACGCCGGGGACCTTACGCACTTTTTCCGCTGCCGTTTCATAAGCACTGATGGTGTGGCCCGATCCATAAACGGTCAGGTCTCCATTCAGCCCCAGTATGCGGCCCATCAGATCGGCCTGAAAACCGTTCATGACCGCCATAACGATAATCAGCGTCGCCACACCAAGGGCAATACCGACCAGCGAAAAAATGGCGATGATCGAAACAAAGCGTTCGCCCCGCCGAGCACGGAGGTAACGGCCCGCCACCGCGCGCTCAAAGGGGCCGAACATGCCGCTTAACCAGCCAGAACCAGAGCCAGCGCGTCATCCACCGCCAGCTCCTGCCGCTCGCCCGTGGCACGGCGCTTAAGTTCCACCATGCCAGCCTTGGCCCCGCGCGGCCCGATAACAATCTGCCACGGATGGCCCATCAGGTCGGCATCTGCGAACTTCACACCAGCACGCTCCGGCCTGTCATCATACAGGAACGTATCGGGGGATGCGGCATAAATCCGCTCACACAGCGCGTCACACAGCTCATCGCCTGATTTCAGGTTCAGGATAGCCGCCTTGAACGGAGCAATGGAATCTGGCCAAATAATGCCGTTTTCGTCATGGCTGGCCTCGATAATGGCCCCTGCCAGACGCGAGACGCCAATCCCGTAAGACCCCATTTCGGGATACAGCTTGTTGCCATCCGGCCCGGCGATGCTGATATCCATTGCCTCGGTGTATTTTGTGCCGAAATAGAAAATATGGCCGACTTCCACACCACGGCCTTCACGCCGCCGCTCAACCGGCACGGTCTCCCACGCTGCGACGTCATGCATCTCATCGGTTGCAGCATAAGGCACCATAACCCGGTTGAAAAATAATTGCATATCCTTCGGGTCATTCACATCAACCGGTTTATCTAACCAGTCTTGGTCTGCCAGCTCTGCATCGTAATAAACACCGCTTTCGCCCGTGGATGCGAGAATCAGGAATTCGTGGCTGAGCTTCCCGCCAATCGGGCCAGTATCGGCGCGCATAGGCACCGCCCGTACACCCAGACGCTGGAACGTACGTAGATAAGACAACAGCATGCGATAATAAGTTGTGAGTGCCCCGTCGAAATCCACATCGAAACTATAGGCGTCTTTCATCAGGAACTCACGCCCGCGCATGACCCCAAAACGGGGGCGCACCTCGTCACGGAATTTCCACTGGATGTGGTACAGGACCTGCGGCAGTTCCTTGTAGGATTTGACGGACTGGCCAAACAGGTCGGTAATCATTTCCTCGTTGGTCGGGCCGTACAGCAGTTCGCGCTTATGGCGATCCTGAATACGCAGCATTTCCGGGCCATAGGCATCATACCGGCCTGAGCGCCGCCACAGATCAGCCGACTGCAGGGTTGGCATCAGCACTTCCTGCGCGTCGATACGGTTCTGTTCTTCGCGCACGATCTGGCTGATGTTGCGCAGCACGCGCAGGCCCGCAGGCAACCAGGCATAGATACCAGAGGCCGTCTGGCGGATGAGCCCCGCGCGCAGCATGAGCCGGTGCGAGACGATCTGCGCCTCAGCAGGATTTTCCTTAAGCGTGGGAATGAAGCTGCGCGAAAGACGCATGGTCGGTTATGCCCTGTACAATAAACGCCTCCCTGAGTGGAGACGTGCCGGAATGATTGATCCTGTTTTCTGCTCTAGAACAGCCTTCGCCCGAAGGAAACCCGCAATGCCGGCTCCCTCCGGGCAAGGACTGTCTCACCCCCCTCAGACGCGCAGCAGATGCACGTCCACCAGCGGGCGTTTTTGCAGCTTGCGGCCCAGTGCCCGCCGCAGGGCGGTCTTGGCTGCATCACGGAAAGCACCGTCATCATTGCGCAGTTCATCTGGAATAATATCCAGCGCGTTGGCGAATTCCTCGCGCACGCGCACGCTTTCCAGATCATCCGGGTCGAGCAGACCCGGTGCGCTCACCTTGGGCTCACCAATGACAAAGCCTTCGTCATCCACAGCAAAGCTGCCGATCACCATACCATTGAACAGCATCTTGCGCCGCGCTGCCAGCACACCACCATTCATGGACAGCAGACGCCCGGCATCCAGCGCCAGACGGCCAGTCGGTGCTGTGTCCACCACCTCGACCCGACCCGGAGCAAGCTGGAGAATATCACCATCCTCAAGCAGAACTGGCGTAATGCCCGCTTCCTGCGCCAGCGCGGCCTGCGCCGTGAGGTGACGCCATTCCCCATGCACCGGAACAACATGCTGCGGGCGCAGCAGATCATACATCTTGCGCACATCGCCGCCCGTCGCGTGGCCAGATACATGCACAAAGCGCTCACGATCGGTAATGACCGTAACACCCCGGCGTGCAAGGTTGTCCTGCACGGCCATAATGGCGCGCTCGTTGCCCGGAATCATACGGCTGGAATAAATGACCGTATCGCCTTCACCGAGCGAAATGTTCGGATGTTCGTCAATCGAGATCCGTGAAAGAGCCGAGCGGGGCTCGCCCTGACTGCCGGTAATGATCATCAGCAGCCGGTCATCCGGCACATCGTTCACGTCCTGCTCGCTCAGGAACGGCAGCACACCGGACAGATAGCCGCATTCACGCGCCGCAGTATCGAGGTTGCGCAGCGAACGCCCAACCAGCACCACCTGACGGCCCGCCGCCTGTGCCGCCATGGCGATGGTTTCGACACGCGCCACGTTGGAGGCGAAGCAGGTTACCGCAATGCGCCCCTTCAGCTCCGCCACCAGTTCCGTCATGCTGCGGCGCACTTCAGATTCGGACTGCGAGGGGCCGGGCTTCATGACATTGGTGCTGTCGCACACAAGGGCCAGAACGCCTTCACGCCCGATTTCAGCCAGACGTTCCAGATCAGTGGCAGGGCCAACCAGCGGGTCGGGATCGAACTTCCAGTCCCCCGTATGCACAACGATACCCGCAGGTGTGCGCATCACCATGGACTGCGCTTCAGGCACGGAATGCGTTACAGGCACGAACTCGATGTCAAACGGGCCGACATTGAAGCGGCTGCCGGGCATGACAACCTTGATCGGCACATCATTCAGGCGGGCTTCCGCCAGCTTGCGCCGCAGCACCGCCGCCGCGAACGGTGTGACATAAACCGGGCATTCCAGCATGGGCCACATATGGGCAACAGCCCCGATATGGTCTTCATGCGCGTGGGTGATGACCAGCCCTGCGAGGCTGTTCTTGCGTTCCACAATAAAAGCCGGATCGGGCACCAGAATTTCAGCTTCCGGGGTGTCGTTCCCGCTGAAACCAATACCGCAGTCGATGGCAAGCCATGTATCGCCCAGACGATACAGGTTCAGATTCATGCCGATCTCGCCCGTTCCACCTAGGGGTAGAAAGGCCAGATCGCCGTTTTGTCCTGTCATAATGTTGTTTTATCCTTCGGTCAGAAAATCTCGTTCTACAGTCAGTTTTGGCAGGGGATTGCGTCCCGCCAGCAAGCGCAGCCCGTTGAGGGTCAACATTGAATCCACATGATCAAAAACAGTCGTTCCCTCCGAGAAGAGCGGAGCCAGACCACCGGTTGCGAGTACCTTCATCGGCCCCACTTCCCGCCTGATCCTCTCGACGATCCCCTCGATCAAACCCACATACCCCCAGAACACACCCGACCGCATGGCCGAAACCGTATTGCGACCTATGGCGGAATCACCCACCGGGCGGCCAATCCCGATCCGGGGCAGCCGCGCTGCCGCCTGATGCAGCGCCTCAACCGAAAGATTGATACCCGGCGCGATCACCCCGCCGCAATAGCTGCCTTCGCGGTCCACCACATCAAAGGTCGTGGCTGTTCCAAAATCAATAACGGTCAATGGCCCACCATAGTCATGATGTGCTGCCAGACCGTTAAGCAAACGATCCACCCCGACCTCATCAGGGTTGTCAACCAGAATGGAAAAGCCCCAGTCCAACCGGGCCGAAGCCAGAAGCGGCTCAACGGCAAACCACTGACGGCATAAGGTTCTCAGGTGATAGAGGGCCGCTGGCACCACGGTGCCGATTACAGCACCCTCAACATCATCCGGGGTCAGGCCCTGTGTACGCAGGAGAGCCAGCAGCCACACGGCATACTCATCAGACGTACGCTGCGCCTGCATGGTAATGCGCCACACGCCCCGCCATTTTTCCGCGTCATGCACGGCAAACACGACATTGGTGTTCCCGGCATCAATGACGAGCAGCAACCCTAGCCTCTCCCTTCCGCGAGCAGAATATCACCCGTTGCAATCACTTTCATGCCCGCAACTGTGTCCAGCAACAGGCGTCCATCCGCCGTCAGCCCGGCGAAACGCCCTTCCTCATAAGTACTCACGCCCTTGACGACAAGAGGCGTTCCCGGCGGGTGCGCCCTTTCAAGCCATGCGAGACGCAAAGATTCAAAGCCTTCCCTGCGCCATATATCACACCACTGGCCCAAGCGCGCCAGCACCGCGCGCGCCACATCCTCCACATCGCCCACCGGGCCACACTGGGCCAGGCAAGCCGTGCCCTGCCCCGTCAAAGCCTGATCAGGCGCGGCCTGAAGGTTGGCCCCCATGCCGATAATCAGCCGCTCTCCCTCGCGTTCAATCAGGATACCGCCGAGTTTTCGACCATCAAGCAGAATATCGTTAGGCCATTTTATGCTCAGTCGCACACGCGCCGCAGGCACGCAGTCCACCAGACCATCATAAAACGCAAGAGAGGCGGCAAAAGGCCACCCCCCAAGTGCATCCTGTTGTGTAACCCCGGCATCCAGCAGAACGGACAGGGCCAGACTTTGCCCGGAGTCCAGCCATTGTCGGCCCCGGCTGCCACGGCCCTTGCTCTGCCGTCTGGCCAGAACGGCGAGGCCACTGGCCTCGCCCGCCTTCAGGCGCTCCATGCAATAATCAGAGGTCGAGGTCAGTTCTGCATGACATTCCAGCCGCCATGGCCATGCTTGACCGCTCATCCGACCAGCGCAATCGCAGCCTGATGAGCAAAGGACAGAATCGGCCCCAGCACGGCAATAAACAGCACCGTAGCCAGCCCCATCCCGCCAGAGACAAGCAGCAGACCCGGCGCGGGCCGATCCAGCGCCTGATCGGGGGCATCAAAATACATCACCTTAACGATCCGCAGGTAATAATAAGCACCGACGATACTCGCTGCCGCCCCCACAGCCACCAGCGGGTACAGCCCCGCCTGCCAGGCGGCGGCAAAAACCAGAAATTTTCCAAAAAAACCAGCCAGCGGCGGAGCGCCTACCATGCTGAACATGAAAATAGCCAGTGCGAGCGCCATGCCGGGATCTGTCTTGCCCAGCCCGGCAAGATCGGCAATGCCATTCACCTCGCGGCCATTGCGCCGCATGGCCGCAATACAACCGAATGTTCCGGCATTCATGATCAGATACGCGCTCAAGTAAACCAGCGTAGCCTGCAACCCGGCCATAGAGGCCGCCGCTAGCCCCATGAGTGCATAACCCATGTGCCCAATGGAAGAATACGCCATCAGCCGCTTGATATTGGTCTGCGGAATGGCGGCAAATGCCCCATACACCATGGACAGAACCGACACTGTTTCAATCAGGATCTGCCAGCGCGGAGCTACGGCTCCAAACGGCCCGGCCATTACACGCAGGAACAGCGCAAAAGCCGCAAATTTGGGCGCTCCGGCCATGTAAGCCGTAACCGGTGTGGGCGCACCCTGATAGACATCAGGGGTCCACATATGAAACGGCACTACCGACAGCTTGAAACTCAGCCCGACCAGCACAAAAACAATCCCGACAACAAGCCCCATGGGCGGGATGGCAGCAGACCGCACGGCCTCGATCAGCCCCGTATATTCCATAGTCCCTGCAAAGCCATAAACCAGCGAAATGCCATAAAGCAGCAGGCCGGAAGCCAGAGACCCGAGAATGAAATATTTCAGCCCGGCTTCGGACGACAGAACATTGTCCCGCTCCAGCGCACACAGGATATAAATGGACAGCGATGACAGCTCCAGCCCCACAAAAAGCGTCATGAGGTTGGCGGATGATGCCATGATCATCGCCCCCAGCGTGGAAAACAGGATCAGCACCGGTGCTTCAAACGGCAGGGTCCGCTGTTCGCGCGTGCGATAACTGGCCCCTAGCACGACTGCAACCAAAGCCCCGGCCAGCACCAGAATTTTCATGAAGCGGGCAAAGCCATCATTCACAAATGTGCCCGCATAACCATGCCCCTGCGGCGCCACCAGAACCAGAACCATACACCCCAGCAGGGCTGCACCACTCAGCACCGTAGCCGGCAGAAAGCCTTCTCCCTTGGGTTGCAGAACAACCCCGGCCAGAATGACAACACCCGCGAGCGCCAGCGCGATTTCCGGGAGGGCGATCGCCCAGTTGAAGGAAGACACACCCATCACGCAGCACTCCGCAGATGAAAGGAGAAAACACAAATCAGATCATGAGCAGACATGGCATTCATCCGCACAGGGCCACAGTCAGCAGCACAACCAGGCCACCGAGCATGGTAAAGGCGTAAAGAGCAAGCGAACCGGTTTGCAACCGCACCGCCTGCACCGCACTTTCCTGCGTGGCACGCACCGCATCACGGGGCATACCTTCCACCACGCCTCTATCCGCCCCTTTCCACAACGCACGGGCCAGCACCGCATAGGGGCGCACGAAAAGGAAGTCGTACAACTCATCAAAATACCATTTGTTGAGCAGGAAGCGGTAAACCGGCCAGAACGCCTGAGCCAACCGCGCAGGCAGTGTTGGGGCAAGTTTGTAGAACACAAACGCAAGTGCAATACCCGCTATGCCCGCCAGCGACGGCAGCAGGGCAATCAGGCTAGGTGCCTGCTCAAGTCGTTCCATGATGAAATTGCCCGGCGCATTAAAGATAGCCCCATTCCAGAAAGCTACCTGATGCGTGCCGATATAAAACGGCGCCAGCAATAGGCCCGCAAAAACGGCCCCAACCGACAGGCACAGCAGCGGCACAGTCATGACAGCCGGACTTTCATGCGCGGCTTCGAGAGCATGGCTATCCGCTGCCTGACCATGAAACACCAGAAGGATAAGGCGCCAGCTATAAAAAGCTGTGAGAAACGCTGTCAGCGTACCCAGCACCCATGCGTAGTGGCTCCACGCATCACCCGAAACCCATAGAGCATTCAGGATGGCGTCCTTGGACCAATACCCTGCGAAGGGGAATACGCCCGCCAGCGCAAGGCTACCGATCCACACCACGGCATAGGTCAGAGGCAGCTTTTTCCACAGCCCGCCCATACGGAACATGTTCTGCTCATCGTGCATGGCATGAATGACCGACCCCGCGGCAAGGAACAGAAGTGCTTTGAAAAACGCATGCGTGGTCAGGTGGAAAACCGCAGCCTGATACGCCCCGACCCCAATGGCTGCAAACATGTAGCCAAGCTGCGAGCAGGTAGAATACGCAATGGTGCGTTTGATATCAGGCTGCACCATGCCAACCGTGGCCGCAAAAAAACAGGTGCTGGCACCAATCAGCACCACAAGCCCCCGTGTAGCAGGTGCAAACTCCAGCAGCGGAGACATACGTGCCATCAGAAACACACCAGCTGTCACCATCGTCGCGGCATGAATAAGAGCGGAAACAGGCGTGGGGCCTTCCATCGCATCAGGCAGCCATGTGTGCAGGAACAACTGGGCCGATTTACCCATAGCCCCCACAAAAAGCAGGAAGCAGATGATTTCCAGCACCCGCACCGGCACGCCACACAGCGTGTAGGTGGCCATTAAGGCCTGCGGCACAGCCGCAAACACAACATCGTACTGCACCGAGTGGAACACGACATAAATCAGCCCGATCCCGACGATGAAGAACAGATCCGCCACCCTGTTGACCACAAAAGCCTTGATGGCCGCAGCGGTCGCCGCCGGGCGATCGTACCAGTAGCCAATCAGCAGGTAACTCGCCAGACCAACGCCTTCCCAGCCAAAGAAAAGCTGCACCAGATCATTCGAGGACACCAGCATAAGCATGGCGAAAGTAAAAAGCGACAGATAAGCAAAGAAACGATACGCAGGCATGGTTTCGTGGCTCATATACCCCACGCTATACACATGCACGAGCAGCGACACCGAAAGCACCATGGCTACCATGGTGACAGATAGCGTATCAAACCGCAGCGTCCATGTTGCCTCGAAACCGCCTGCATGCACCCACTCTGCCAGCGGCACGCTCAGATGCGGAAACCCCTGCCCCCATGCGCCACACAAAGCGCTTACGCCACACAGCGTTGCAACGCCCATACACAGAAGGGTTACGGCTTTGGCCAGGGCATCGCCCATCAGCCGCCCGCCAAGCCCCGCCACAACTGCCCCGGCCAACGGCGCCAGAACAGCCACGGAAAACAGGTTGAGATCAGTGTGCATGGCCGCTCAGCCCTTCATCATCGTAACATCTTCAACCTGGATAGACCCACGGTTACGGAAATAGACCGTTACAATGGCCAGGCCGATTGCCGCTTCAGCGGCAGCGATCGTCAATACGAACAGAACCATGACCTGCCCGGACAAATCCCCCAGCGCGGATGAAAACGCCACCAGATTGAGATTGGCCGAAAGCAGGATCAGCTCCATCGCCATCAGCATGACGATGATATTCTTGCGGTTGAGAAAAATACCGAACACCCCCAGCACCAGCAGCGCAGCGCTGACAAAGAGGTAAGGCCCCAGCCCAATGGCGTTGATCGCGGCGTTCATGCGCCCTTCTCCTTGTTGCTGGCCACCTCGTTCGTGGGGGTTTCAGGCACAAGGCCAAAGGAACCCGGCACGGCTATCTCGTTGTAAGAGCTTTTGGGGCGCAGGAAGCCACCACGGTCCGCCACGCTCTCTCCCAGATCGAGTTCCAGCATCTCCAGCGTATCGGCCCGGGTGCGGGCATGCTGGCGGGTAATGTTCTGCCGCCGTCCTGTCGCTTTTTCCCGCAGGGTCAGGGTAATGGCCCCGATCATGGCAACCAGCAGAACCAGCCCGCAGGCCTGAAACAACAGCACATAATGAGTATAGATCAGCCCGCCCAAAGCTGCCGTATTCGTCAGCTCTGGTGCGGCGATAGGCGCTGCGCGACTGGGCGCCATTTCCCAGTGGCTGAAAGCCAGCACCAGTTCCGCAAACAGGATACCGCCGACACAGCCACCCAGAGGCGCATATTTCTGAAACCCTTCGCGAAGCTGCCCGAAATCAACATCGAGCATCATCACCACAAACAGGAACAGCACCGCCACGGCACCCACATAGACAATTACAAGCAGCATGGCGAGAAACTCAGCCCCAGCCACAAGGAACAGCCCGGATGCATTAAAAAACGTCAGAATAAGAAACAGCACCGAATGCACCGGATTGCGGGCCGTAATAACCATACAAGCCGAAAACAGCAGCACCGCTGTAAAGATATAAAAAACAAGCTGCGCCATCATGGACTGACCTCCTGCCGCGTCACGCGTCGTTGTCTCTGTTCACCGGTATGGCGCATCAAGTTCGAGCCGACGGGCCAGCAGGCTTTCCCAACGGTCACCATTCGCAAGAAGGCGGTTCTTGTCGTACATGAGTTCTTCACGGGTTTCCGTGGCAAATTCATAGTTCGGGCCTTCAACGATCGCATCCACCGGGCAGGCTTCCTCGCACAGGCCGCAATAGATGCATTTGGTCATGTCAATATCGTAGCGCGTTGTCCGCCGAGACCCATCATCACGCTCCTGCGCTTCGATGGTAATGGCCTCTGCCGGGCAGGTTGCCTCGCACAGTTTGCAGGCAATGCAGCGCTCTTCCCCGTTCGGGTAGCGCCGCAGGGCATGCTCACCCCGGAAGCGATGCGACAGCGGCCCTTTTTCATACGGGTAGTTAAGCGTTACCTTAGGCTGGAACATCATCCGAAATGTCGATGCCATGCCCGATACAATTTCCTTGAGCAGGAAAGAACGCAGCGTGTTGGACAGGGTGCTCATCAGTTCACACCTCCACTATGCGGGAGCAGACCAGTCGCCATCAGAAAACCGGCGGTTCCAATCATCCACAGCAGCGAGAAAGGTAGAAAAACCTTCCAGCCCAGCCGCATAAGCTGATCGTAGCGGTAGCGAGGGAATGTCGCGCGCACCCAGATAAAGACAAACAGGCAGAAAAGAATTTTAAAAATCAGCCAAAGCGGACCGGGTATCCATGTCAGCGGTGCAATACCGAGCGGCGGCAACCATCCCCCCAGAAAGAGGATGCTGACCATGGACGACATCAGGATCATGTTTGCGTATTCGCCCAGAAAAAACAGCCCGAAAGCAAGGGACGAATATTCGACAAAAAATCCCGCCACCAGTTCGCTTTCCCCTTCTGGCAGATCGAAAGGCGCGCGGTTGGTTTCAGCCAGAGCCGAGATGAAAAAGACAATGAACATCGGAAACATGGGCAGGCAGAACCAGACATGTCGCTGCGCCAGCACAATGTCGTTCAGGTTCAGGCTCCCAACCGCGAGCAGAACCGAGACAATAACAAGCCCGATGGATACCTCGTAAGACACCATCTGCGCCGCCGAGCGTAACCCGCCGAGGAAAGCGTATTTGGAGTTGGACGCCCACCCTGCAATCAGGATGCCGTAAACCCCCAGCGAAGAAATCGCCAGCAGGTAGAGAATACCAACATTGATGTTGGCAACAGCCAGCCCGTTACCTGTAGGAATAACGGCCCAAGCCACCATAGCCAGAGAAAACGTCAGAAACGGTGCAAACAGAAACAGTCCCCTGTTGGCCCCTGCGGGAATGACCGTTTCCTTTACGATCATCTTGATCGCATCGGCAAAGGCCTGCAACAAACCAAAAGGCCCGTTCACATTCGGCCCACGGCGGCGCTGCATGGCCGCCATAACCTTGCGCTCCATCAGCGTCAGATAGGCAACGCCAATCAGCAGCGGCACCAGAACCGCCAGCGTTTCCAGCAGCATCAGGCAGATCTGGCCAACAAGCGTGTGGTAGAAAAACTGCGCCATGCCCGTTACTCCGCCGCCGCCACGCCATACACCGCGGAACATTCCGCCATGGTCTGGCTCGCCCGGCTGATGACGTTGGTCTGGTAATAATCACGGATCACCGGACGGAAGGGGGATTCATCAAAAGCCGCCACATCGGCTGCCTCATCCACCAATGCAAGACCCGGCCCCTGCTCTGCCCTCACATCCGTCAGGGCGAAAACAGGATTGACCTGCGCCATGCGCTCCCGAAGCTGCTCGAGCGTATCGTATGGCAAGGTGTGGGCCACCACTTCGGAAAACGCTCGGATAATCCGCCAGTCTTCCCGTGCCTCGCCGGGCGCGAACACCGCGCGGAAAGCCCGCTGCACGCGCCCGGCTGTATTGACATAGGTGCCGGGTTTTTCAGTATAGGCCGCACCGGGCAGGATAATATCCGCCCGCGCCGCAGCCGCATCACCATGATGGCCCTGATAGACAACGAACGTATCGGCTGGAATGCGCTCGATCGGCACATCATCCGCACCAAGCAGCCACAGCACATCCACACCGCCACGCACCATGGAACTGGCCGCACGGCCATGTGCCCCCGGCAGGAAGCCAAGATCAAGCGCCCCCACGCGTGAAGCGGCTGTGTGCAGAACGTTGAAACCGTTCCAGCCTTCTGTCACAACGCCGCTCGCCTCAGCCAGTGTCCGGCAGGCCGCGTAAACCGCAGGTGAATCACGCCGCGTGAGAGCCGCATGGCCGATAATAATCATGGGATGGCGGGCATTTTTCAGAACAGCCGCAAAAGGGTGCTCTCCCTTGAGCAAAGCCGCCAGTGCCTCTGGCCCCTCTCCCAGCACCGAGACATCATATGTCAGGTCACACGGCGGTTCGCCAATAATCCCCACGGGAAAACCACCGCGCCCGGCCTCAACAAAGCGTTTGCGTATCCGTGCGTTCAGCACCGGGGCTTCATGCCTTGGGGTTGAGCCGACAATCAGCAGGGCATCTGCCTGATCAATCCCGGTCAGATCGCTATTGAACAGATAGCCACTACGCTGGGTGGTATCATACCATGCACCATCCTGCCGACAGTCAAGATTGGCTGAACCCAGTGCTGCCATAAGATCCTTGAGCGCGCACAAGCTTTCCGCATCACACAGATCACCGGCGATGGCACCGATCCTGTCACCCGAAACGCCATCGAGCCTGCGCGCCAGCGCCACGAGCGCATCTTTCCATGGCACAGCAATCAGTTTGCCATTAACCCGCACCCACGGACGATCCAGCCTGCGCCGCTTCAGACCATCAATAGAGAAACGACCTTTATCTGAAAGCCATTCTTCATTCACTTCGTCATTCACGCGCGGGACAATACGCATGACTTCGCCACCACGCGCCTGAACCTGAATGTTGGTGCCCAGCGCATCCATGACATCAATACTATCGGTTTTTTTGTATTCCCACGAACGGGCATGAAAAGCCGATGGTTTGGCTGTCAATGCGCCAACCGGACAAACATCAATAAGATTGCCAGAAAGTTCCGAAGTCAGTGCTTTTTCAACGTAGGTGGTAATTTCCGCGTTTTCACCACGCGACACCAGCCCCAGCTCTGGTGTGCCTGCCACTTCGGTACTGAAGCGCACACACCGCGTACACTGGATGCAGCGTGTCATGACCGTCTTAACCAGCGGCCCCAGTTCCTTGTCTGTTACCGCGCGCTTGTCCTCATGGTAGCGCGAAACGCCGGAACCATACCCATAAGCCTGATCCTGCAGGTCGCACTCACCACCCTGATCGCATATAGGGCAATCCAGTGGGTGGTTGATCAGCAGAAACTCCATGACAGCCCGGCGGGCGCGGCGCACCACCTGCGTATCGGTAAAGATTTCCATCCCTTCACCAACAGGGAAACCACACGATGCCACCGGCTTGGGCGCTCGCGCCACTTCCACCAGACACATGCGGCAGTTACCTGCGACAGACAGCCGCTCATGGTAGCAAAAACGCGGGATTTCCTTACCCGCAGCCTCGCAGGCCTGTAACGCGCTGGAGCCGGGGGCGACATCCACCGGAATACCGTCAACAATTACCCTCACCATGGTTCGTTACTCCGCCGCTACCGGCACGCCAGCGGGTACGGCGATCAACCCTGTGCCGCCATGAGCCGCCTTGTACTGCCGGATGCGCGCTTCCATTTCCGGCCGGAAATGCCTGATTAACCCCTGTATGGGCCAGGCTGCGGCATCACCCAGAGCGCAGATGGTATGCCCTTCCACCTGCCGCGTAACCTGTTCAAGCAGATCAATTTCCTCAATATCCGCACGGCCTTCGACCATGCGCTCCATCATCCGCATCATCCAGCCCGTGCCTTCTCGGCAGGGCGTGCATTGACCGCAGCTCTCATGTTTGAAAAACTTTGAGAAACGAGCAATGGCTTTAATAATGTCAGTTGATCTGTCCATAACGATCATACACGCCGTACCCAAACCAGAACGTTCGGCTCTCAGGCTGTCATAATCCATCAGAACGGTTTCACAGATTTCTTTGGGCAGGAGCGGCACCGAGCAGCCACCCGGAATAACCGCCAGCAGGTTGTCCCACCCGCCCCGCACACCGCCACCGTGTTTTTCGATAATGTCTTTGAGCGGAACACCCAGTTCCTCTTCAAAGACACAGGGCGTATTCACATGACCTGAAATGGCCATAAGTTTTGTGCCTGTATTATTCTGCCGCCCCAGCCCCGCAAACCATGCCCCTCCACGGCGCATGATGGTGGAGGCCACAGCAATGCTTTCCACATTATTGACCGTGGTAGGGCAACCGTACAGCCCGACCCCGGCAGGGAAAGGCGGCTTCATACGGGGCTGGCCTTTTTTGCCTTCGAGGCTTTCAAGCAGGGCGGTTTCCTCGCCACAGATGTAAGCCCCGGCACCACGATGAATACGAAAATCGAAGTCCCAGCCTGATCCTGCTGCATTTGGCCCGAGCAGCCCTGCCGCGTAGGCTTCGTCAATCGCAACCTGAAGGCGTTCCGCCTCACGGCAGAACTCGCCACGAATATAGATATAGGACGCATGCGCCCCCATGGCGAAAGACGCGATCAGGGCACTTTCGATCAGCTTGTGCGGCTCATGACGCAGCACTTCACGATCCTTGCAGGTACCCGGCTCGGATTCATCTCCATTAATAACGAGATAATGCGGCCTACCGTCAGAACCTTTGGGCATGAATGACCATTTCAGCCCGGTGGGAAAACCCGCCCCGCCCCGCCCGCGCAGGCCGGAGGCTTTCATTTCCGCAATGATGGCGTCACGCCCACGGGCGATGATAGCGGCGGTATTATCCCAATCTCCACGGCGGCGCGCACCGGCAAGGCGCCAATCATCCTGGCCGTAAAGATTGGTGAAGATCCGGTTCTTGTCTTCAAGCATACCCCGTCTCCCCTATTGCGGCCCGGCAGCGGAATCCGCTGCCAGCAAGGTCTTGCGCCCGCCCTGCGGCGCTGAAACCTCGCGGTCTACTACTGGCCCCGGTGGAGGCTTTACCCCCGCACGCAGGGACGCAATCAGCTTTTCCGTGCTGGGGCCGTCCATATCTTCATAAAAATCATCATCTACCTGAAGAATGGGCGCATTGGCGCAGGCCCCCAGACATTCAACTTCCGTAAGGGTAAACAGCCCATCGTCACTGGTCTGACCAAACGTACTGATACCTGTGGCCTTCTGGCAGGCGCTCACCACGTCATCCGACCCACGCAGCCAGCACGGCGTTGTGGTGCAGACCTGCAGGTGATACCGCCCCACGGGCCGCGTATTGTACATGGTGTAAAAGGATGCGACCTCATAAACCCGGATGGGCGCCATCTCCAGCCTGCTGGCAATTTCGTCCATAGCTGGCAGAGGCACCCAGGCGCTGCCGGTCTGGCGGCCCATCTGCCGCTGCGCAATATACAGCAGCGGCATAACCGCGCTGGCCTTGCGCTCCGCCGGATATTTGCCCAGCACGATCTTGATTTCCGCCTCCGAGTCCGCATCGAACACAAAGCTCTCGGGCTGTTGGGGCGGGGTCCAGACAGAATTCATCGATCTACTTCCCCAAACACAAGATCAAGCGATCCGATAATGGCCACCATGTCCGCCAGCATGCCGCGGCGCGACAACTCATCAACCGCCTGCAGATGCGAAAAACCTGTCGGGCGGATTTTGCAGCGATACGGTCGGTTGCTGCCATCTGCCACCAGATAGACACCAAACTCCCCTTTCGGGCTTTCAACAGCCGTGTAGGTAGCCCCCGGCGGCACGTGATAGCCTTCACTGAATAGCTTGAAATGATGGATCAGCGCTTCCATCGAACGCTTCATTTCAGCTCTGGGTGGGGGGCTGAACTTGGGATCCTGCACCTTGACCGGCCCCGGACGGATCTGATCCAGACATTGGTCGATAATACGCAGGCTCTCGCGCATTTCGGCCACCCTTACGAGGTAGCGGTCATAACAGTCGCCCTGCCGCGCCACCGGCACGTTAAACTCTACCTTGTGGTAGTTATCGTAAGGCTGGTTACGCCGCAGATCCCATGGGACGCCGGAAGCACGCAGGCATGGCCCGCTAAACCCCCATGCAAGCGCCTGCTCGCTGGTAAACACCCCAATACCGACCGTGCGCTGTTTCCATATCCGGTTTTCGGTCAGCAGACCTTCCAGATCATCAATCCATTTAGGAAACTCACGCGCCCATTGGCCTATGCGGTCTTCCAACCCGGCAGGCACATCACGCGCGACACCGCCGGGGCGGAAGTAGTTGGCATGAAAGCGCGCACCCGATGCGGCCTCGTAAAACTCCAGAAGCTTTTCGCGCTCCTCATACCCCCACAGAGCCGGGGTGACTGCGCCGCAGTCCAGCCCCATGGCAGTCAGGTTGAGAATATGGTTGAGAATACGGGTAATTTCCGCAAACAGAACCCGAAGCCACTTGGCCCGTTCGGGAATGTCGATCCCCAGCAGTTTTTCCGTCGCCAGCGCGAACGCCTGCTCCTCGCACATGGGGGAGACGTAATCGAGCCGATCAAAATACGGCAGAGCTTTCTGGTAGGTCTTGTATTCGATCAGCTTTTCCGTGCCACGGTGTAGCAAGCCGATATGCGGCACCGCACGGGCAACAACCTCGCCTTCCATTTCCAGCACCAGACGCAGCACACCGTGGGCCGAAGGATGCTGGGGGCCAAAGTTCAGGGCGTGGGAGTCAATCTCCACCACCCGGTGTTCCTGCGCATCTGCCACATTTTCTGGCAGCAGACTTTGGGGGATATCGTCCCGCACCAGAGCCTGAGCATCTTCACGAAAGGCCTTGTCATGAGAGTCTACCATCAGATTCCCCTCTTCATGCCCTGACGGACTTCATGCGCCTTTTCGTCGCCCGGCAGCGTCAGCATACCTTCCCACGGAGAGACAAAGTCGAAATCACGGAAATCCTGCGTGAGCGACACAGGTTCTTTCACAACCTGTCTACGCTCAACATCGTAACGGACTTCCTCATACCCGGTGAGCGGGAAGTCCTTTCGCAGCGGATGCCCCTCAAAACCGTTATCAGTGAGGATACGCCGCAAATCCGGCTGACCCGAGAACATGACACCAAACAGGTCGTAACATTCACGTTCCCACCATGTCGCACAGGGCCACAGGTGATGTACCGAAGGTACCGGCTCGCGTTCACTGGTTGTGACAATCACCCGTATGCGCCGGTTATAGGTCACGGATAACAGGTTATAGACCACATCAAACCGCTCTGCCCGTTGGGGCCAGTCCACCCCACACAGATCCATAAGCTGCTCGAAACGGTAGCGTGGGTCATCGCGCAGAACGCTGAGAAACTCCAGCAGGTGTGCGCGCCCGATTCTGACAACCAGCTCACCTTTTTCCACAGCCGCAGCAGACACATGCGGCCATGATGTCATGAAGGTAAAAGCCAGCGCACCAAGCTGCCCTTCAAGGCGCCCCTGATGCGGATTGATGCTTAGATCAGCCACGGATGATGGTTCCTGTCCGGCGGATTTTTTTCTGAAGCAACATAATGCCGTAAATCAGCGCCTCGGCCGTAGGCGGACAGCCCGGCACATAGACATCAACCGGCACGATCCGGTCACAGCCGCGCACCACGGAATAGGAGTAATGGTAATACCCACCCCCATTGGCGCAGGATCCCATGGAAATAACCCAGCGCGGTTCCGCCATCTGCTCATACAGGCGACGCAGAACCGGAGCCATTTTATTGGTAAGGGTACCCGCCACAATCATTACATCCGACTGACGTGGTGAGCCGCGCGGAATAATGCCCATCCGATCAAGATCGTAACGGGGCATGTAGGCATGAATCATCTCCACCGCGCAGCAGGCCAGCCCGAAAGACATCGGCCATAAGCTGCCGGTGCGGCCCCAGTTCACCAGTTTGTCCAGACTGGCGACAACAAAGCCTTTTTCCGCCAGCACACCGGTAATGCCGCGCACCACCGCATCCTGCTCCGGCCCCGGAGGCAGAGCCTCCCGGTTCCACAAAATGGCGTCCTGATTCTGCCCTGCGTTCACGGCCATGCCCTCCCTCAATCCCAATCCAGGGCGCCTTTGCGCCATTCGTACAGGAACCCGATACCCAAAACGCTCAGGAAGCCCAGCATGGACAAAAACCCGAACAGCCCGATCCGCCCCAGACTGATTGCCCAAGGGAACAGGAAGGCCACCTCCAGATCAAAAATGATAAAGAGAATGGCGACGAGGTAAAAACGGACATCGAAACGACGCCGCGCATCGTCAAATGCGCCAAAGCCGCATTCGTAGGCTGTCAGTTTTTCAGGATTGGGTTTCTGGTGGCCGCACAGAAGGGCCATACCGAGCATGGCGGCCGCAATGACGACAGAAATGCCGCCAAAAACAAGAACCGGAGCATAGTCGCTTAGAACAGACTGCATCAGGGGCTCCCACTACGTTGGAAGCTAAACCGCTTCCCTCAAGTGAGTTCACCCTAGACCCGACAGGGGCATACGACCATGCCCGTTCTTACCAAACTACGGCCACTTTCGTGTGAATAACGCCGCGCGTATGAAAGCTATACTACTTCGCTAAACGGCTCATAAATTGCCCAAAAGGGCACTGGCTGAGCCATGTGCAAAAGAAATAAATTTTTAGGAAAAATGGTGGGCGATGACGGGATCGAACCGCCGACCCTCTCGGTGTAAACGAGATGCTCTACCGCTAAGCTAATCGCCCGCGCCCTATGTGTCACAAATAGAAACGGCCGACAACCCCTTTTTTTTACAAGGAGATGCCGGCCGTTAAAAAAAACGCTGTCAGACTTTAGTTGCTGACGGCGTCCTTCAGAGCCTTGCCAGGCTTGAAGCGCACAGAGGTGGAAGCCGGAATATCGATTTCCTCACCCGTGCGCGGGTTGCGGCCCTTGGCCGCCTTACGCGTGGCAGTTACGAACGTACCAAAGCCGACCAGACGCACTTCCTGCTTTTTGGCAAGGGCCTTCTCGATGGCACCGAATACGGCGTCGACCACTTCTCCGGCCTTTGCCTTGGGCAGATCAACCGCCTCAGCCACGGCTGAGACCAGTTCCTGCTTGTTGAGCGGCTTCTCCATGTTACGCCTTTCGCTTTCTTTATTTTCTGGTGCGACAGCCCATGTTACCGGGGCTGCCCGCTACCTGCCGCACTATGCAGCCGTTTTTTCCTACGTCAACCGAGCAATCGTAACTTTGCTCTTTGCCGTGCATTTTGCTTAGTGCGGCAGCACCCTTGAGGCCGCCGCATCACCCCCTGTCGGCACAAGATCAGCGACCTCATCCCACACAATCGGCTGAGGCTGACGTGTGAGCGCACGCGCCAGCACTTCATCCACATGCGAAACCGGCACAATCTCAAGGCCGTCTTTCACATTATCAGGAATTTCAACAAGATCTTTCTCGTTTTCCTGCGGGATGAAAACCGTGCGGATGCCTGAGCGCAGCGCGGCCAGAAGCTTTTCCTTCAGCCCGCCAATGGCCAGCACCCTACCCCGGAGCGTGATTTCGCCTGTCATGGCGACATCTCGCCGCACCGGAATACCCGTGAGCACACTCACAAGCGATGTCACCATCGCAACGCCAGCAGAAGGGCCATCCTTAGGAGTCGCCCCTTCCGGCACATGCACATGAAAACTGCGCTTTTCGAATACGGTAGGAACGATTCCAAAGCTTGTCGCCCGACTCCGCACGAAGGAGTAAGCCGCAGAAATACTCTCCTTCATCACATCGCCCAGCTTGCCTGTTTCCACCACGCCGCCCTTGCCGGGCACCATGACACTTTCGATGGTCAGGATTTCTCCCCCCACCTCTGTCCAAGCCAGCCCCGTTACCACGCCCACCATGTCTTCCGCTTCGGTCTCGCCATAACGGAAGCGACGCACCCCGGCATAGGTTTCAAGGTTTTCCGGCGTAACCGTCACGCTCTCTGCCTTACCGGTCACGATCTCCTTGACCGCCTTGCGCGCCAGCCGTGCAAGCTCACGCTCAAGGCTGCGTACACCGGCCTCACGCGTGTAGTAGCGGATCACATCGCGCAGGGCGTCATCCGTGATCGACCACTCACCAGCCTTCAGGTTATGCGCCTCAATCTGCTTTGAAATCAGGTGCTTACGCGCGATCTGAAGCTTTTCGTCCTCCGTGTAACCGGACAGGCGGATAATCTCCATGCGATCCAGCAGCGGCTGGGGCATATCGAGGCTGTTTGCCGTCGTAACAAACATGACATCGGACAGATCGTAATCCACTTCCAGATAATGATCCGCAAAGGTCGCGTTCTGCTCCGGGTCCAGCACTTCCAGCAGAGCGGAGGCCGGGTCTCCACGCCAATCGGCCCCCAGCTTGTCAATTTCATCAAGCAGGAACAGCGGGTTGGAAACCTTGGCTTTTTTCATGCCCTGAATGATTTTGCCCGGCATGGAACCAATATAGGTGCGCCTATGCCCACGGATTTCGGCCTCATCCCGCACGCCGCCCAAAGACATGCGGACGTAATGACGGCCGGTCGCTTTGGCGATGGAGCGCGCAAGAGACGTCTTACCCACACCCGGCGGCCCCACAAGGCACAGAATCGGCCCCTTGAGCTTCTGCGAACGGCTCTGTACCGCCAGATACTCAAGGATACGCTCCTTGACCTTCTCCAGACCGTAGTGATCGGCATCGAGAATCGTCTCGGCCTCATGCAGGTCATGACGCACTTTTGTGCGCTTCTTCCACGGAATGCTCACGATCCAGTCGAGGTAGTTCCGCACCACAGTGGATTCGGCAGACATGGCGCTCATGCCACGCAGCTTCTTCAATTCGCTGACAGCTTTTTCACGCGCCTCACGCGGCAGACGCGCCTTGGCGATCTTTTCTTCGATCTCGGCGGTTTCGTCGCGGCCGTCTTCGCCCTCGCCCAGTTCCTTCTGAATGGCTTTAAGCTGCTCGTTCAGATAGTACTCGCGCTGGGTTTTTTCCATCTGCCGTTTGACGCGGTTGCGGATCTTTTTCTCAACCTGCAACACGTCAATCTCAGCTTCGATATGGCCGAAAATTTTCTCAAGCTGGGCCGCCACTGTCGGCAGCTCAAGGATTTCCTGCTTTTCCGCAATCTTGAGATTGAGATGACTGGTAACCGTATCGGCCAGTTTTGACAGATCGCTGATCTGGTTCAGTGAAACCAGCACTTCAGGCGCGATTTTCTTGTTGAGCTTCATATACTGCTCAAACTGCGAAACGATAGACCGGCCCAGCGCCTCTGCCTCCGCACCTTCCGCCGGATGTTCGGGCATGTCTTCGACATCCGCCTCGAAATACCCCTGCTGATCGTGCATGGCTTTCACACGCACACGCTTAACGCCTTCCATCAGCACCTTGACGGTGCCATCGGGCAGCTTGAGCAGTTGCAGAATGGTGGAAAGGGTGCCGACCGTATAGATGTCGTCCACACCCGGATCGTCCTGCGCCGCATCTCTCTGCGCCACCAGCAGAATATGATGATCATCCTGCGTGACGGATTCGAGCGCCTTGACCGATTTTTCCCGCCCGACAAAGAGCGGCACGATCATATGTGGGAACACCACAATATCGCGCAGGGGCAGCACCGCCACATGCGTGGTTTCCGCTGCTTTACGGCCACCCGCCTTCTTGCCAGCCTGCGGCCGCACGGCCTCGGTACCGGACATATCAGGTGTCGCGGTCTTGCGACGACGGCGTGTGACGGGTTTTTCGTTTTCAGACATTATCAAGACCTCCTGACAAGGACGATCGAACTCCCAACGCCCGCGAGGCGGCACGCCAGAAGCCTGTCCGCCCTCTCCGCCTACGGGAAAGGGCTATGTTTTCTTGTATGTTGCAACGCCATAACCCCGGCGCAATAGGGGGCCAGAAGAAAACCGTGCCAACTCATAGGGCTGACACGGTTCCCGGGCCGTGACCTTTTCAGGCCGACTGCTCCGTTGGCAGTTCCTTTTTTTGTCCATACACATAGACAGGACTGGTCTTGCCATCCGCCACCTCGCGGTTGACCACCACCTCCTCCACATTGTCCAGACCCGGCAGGTCGAACATGGTGGACATGAGGATGCTTTCCATAATGGAACGCAGGCCGCGGGCACCGGTCTTACGCACGATTGCGCGGTCAGCAATGGCCTTGAGCGCATCATCCGTAAAGGTAAGCTGTACGTCTTCCATCTGGAACAGGCGCTGATACTGCTTGACCAGAGCGTTCTTTGGCTCGGTCAGGATCTTGATCAGTGCGGCTTCGTCCAGATCACCCAGCGTGGCAAGAACCGGCAGACGTCCGATGAACTCAGGAATAAGCCCGAACTTCATCAGGTCTTCAGGTTCCACATCATGCAGGATTTCACCTGTACGACGCTCGTCGGGGGAACGGACATCCGCCCCAAAACCAATGCTGGTACCCTTACCGCGCGCGGAAATGATCTTGTCCAGACCAGCGAAAGCCCCACCGCAGATAAACAGCATGTTGGTGGTATCCACCTGCAGGAACTCCTGCTGGGGATGCTTGCGCCCACCCTGCGGCGGCACGGAAGCAACCGTGCCTTCCATCAGCTTGAGCAACGCCTGCTGCACACCTTCACCGCTGACATCACGGGTAATGGAGGGGTTGTCAGACTTCTTCGAAATCTTGTCGATTTCGTCGATATAGACAATGCCGCGCTGCGCCCGTTCCACATTGTAGTCAGACGCCTGCAGCAGCTTGAGGATGATGTTTTCGACATCCTCACCCACATACCCGGCCTCGGTCAGCGTTGTCGCGTCCGCCATGGTGAAAGGCACATCCAGAATACGAGCCAGCGTCTGGGCCAGCAGCGTCTTGCCCGAACCCGTAGGCCCGACCAGCAGGATGTTGGACTTGGCAATTTCGACTTCGCCAGCCTTGGCCACCTGCGTCAGACGCTTGTAGTGGTTATGCACCGCAACGGACAGAACCTTCTTGGCCTGCATCTGCCCGATGACATAATCATCCAGCACCTTGCAGATTTCCCGCGGGGTAGGTACACCCTCGCGCGATTTTACCAGAGAGGTCTTGTTCTCTTCACGGATGATATCCATGCAGAGTTCCACGCATTCATCACAGATGAACACGGTCGGGCCGGCAATCAGCTTCCGCACCTCGTGCTGGGACTTGCCGCAGAACGAGCAATACAGCGTATTTTTGGAATCACCGGACTTCGCGTTCATCGGTCTCCTCCCTCGATCATCCAGGGTTCCACAACACCGGGAACCGCGTTCCGGTCTTTTTCCGCCCAAAAGTCAGCGGAACACTCCCTTAATGTAACAGGAAGTTCAAAGTATGCCAGATCAGGGATGATCTTTATCCTTCCTGTCTGCCTGCGTTGCACTATGGCGAGTGATCACTTCATCGACAATCCCGAAAGACTGCGCTTCTTCCGCCGACATATAGGTATCGCGCTCAAGCTTCTGCTCGATTTCCTCAAGCGTGCGGCCGGTATGCTCGCGATAGATCTCGTTCAGGCGCTGACGGATGATCAGAATTTCGCGGGCCTGAATTTCAATATCACTGGCCTGACCCTGCGCGCCACCAGAAGGCTGGTGCACCATGACACGGGCATTCGGCAGAGCAAAACGACGCCCTTTCTCACCACCGGCCAGCAGGAGCGAACCCATGGACGCCGCCTGACCGATACACACGGTGCTGACGGGGCTGCGGATGTACTGCATGGTGTCGTAAATAGCCAGACCAGCCGACACCACCCCACCGGGGCTATTGATATAGAAAGAGATTTCCTTGTTCGGGTTCACGCTTTCCAGATACAGAAGCTGCGCCGAAATCAGCGAGGACACCTGATCGTAAACGGGCCCGGTCAAAAAAATGATACGTTCCTGCAGCAGACGGGAATAGATATCAAAAGCCCGCTCGCCCCTGGAGGTCTGCTCGACCACCATCGGAACCAGTGCGTTGCTGAAAATTTCAACGGGATCACGATCCCTCATGCCACTCATTCCCGTATAAAAAACTGAAACGTCCCTTACCCACCGCGCCCTTCGGATGCGACCGGTTGCAGGCTCATTCCTTCAAGATAGAGATAAAGTGGCAAGATGCCACCCCGGAAAAGAAAAACAGGCTCAAAAAGAATGTCCCGCCAGTTCACACTGGCGGGACAGAGCCGTTTTCTCAGATATCCGCTGACGGAATATCGGAAAGCTCGTCCGGGGTGACTTCTTTATCCGTCACCGTGGCGAGTTCGATCAGGTAATCAACCACCTTGTTCTCGAAGATCGGCCCGCGCAGACCTTCAGCAGCCTGCGGGTTCTTCTGGAAGAACTCGAACACCTGCTGTTCCTGACCGGGGTAGCGCATGGCTTCCGCACGCACGGCGCGGCCCAGCTCTTCCGGGCTGACAGTGATACCGTTCTTACGGCCAATTTCCGCCAACAGCAGGCCCAGCTTCACGCGGCGTTCGGCAATCTTGCGATAGTCCGCACGCAGGGTGTCTTCGTCTTTTTCCTTATCTTCGTCATCGAGCTGACCGGCCTGACGGTCGGATTCAACCCGCGCCCAGATCTGCTGGAATTCGCTTTCCACCATACCTGCCGGCGCTTCGAAGTCAGCCTTGCCAGCCAGCGCGTCCAGCAGGTCGCGCTTGATGCGCAGACGGGAAAGCTGGTCATACTCGCCACTGATCTGCTTGCGGATGAGATCCTTGAGCTGATCGAGGTTTTCGAAGCCGATCGTCTTGGCCAGATCATCGTTGATCTCGGCGTCAACAGCCTTCTTGAGCTGCTTCGCCTTGATGTCGAAGGTCGCTTCCTTACCAGCCAGTTCCGCTGCGCCGTAATCGACCGGGAACGTCACGGTAATGACCTTTTCCTCACCGGGCTTCATGCCTTCGATCTGCTCGGCAAAACCGGGGATAAAGCCTTCGCCACCGATTTCAACGTTCACATCTTCAGCCGTACCGCCATCGAACGGCACGCCGTCGCGCTTGCCCACGAAGTCGATTGCCACAACGTCACCCTTGGCGGCGGGACGCACTTCTTCGATCACCTCGAAGTTACGGCCACGCTGGGCAATGTCGGTCAGAGCCTTGTCTACCGCTTCGTCGCTGACAGTCGCCTTCAGGCGCGTCAGAGCCAGACCGGACAGATCGGGGACTGCGATTTCAGGCAGGATTTCACTCTCGACCTTGAATTCGAGACCCTTGCCATCGTCTTCCTGACCGGAAACCAGATCAACCTGAGGCTGACCGGCAGGGCGCAGGCCACGCTCTTCAAAAACAGCGCGAATAGAATCGGACACGATCTGTTCGATCACTTCGCCCCAGATGGCCGCACCATAACGCTGGCGCGCCAGAGACACAGGCACCTTACCCGGACGGAAACCCGGCAGGTTCAGGTTGGCGGCCACTTCCTTGAGGCGCGCATCGCGCTTGCCTTCAAGTTCTGCAGCCGGAACTGTCACGGTGAAACCACGCTTCAGCCCTTCGGAAAGGGTCTCGGTTACCTGCATCGGCCAGGCCTTCCTCTTGGTACATATAGACTTCGGACATCCCGCAAGATCAGCCACCGGCTGCCACGGAACGGGACGGGAGCAAGAAACTATGTGGTACGGGCGGAGGGACTTGAACCCCCACGACTTGCGTCACCAGAACCTAAATCTGGCGTGTCTACCAATTCCACCACGCCCGCGCATTACTCGCCGTCGCAAGATGCGTGCGTTTAGCCCAAAGCGGGACAGACGGCAAGAGAGCCACGCCACACAACCGAGCCAACACACCTCATAAAAGTCCCTGCTCCCGTGCTGACAGCCCCTGTAGGCGTTCAGCCTCCACCCGCGCACTACCCAGATGGCGGTCCAGTTCCTCCGCCACGGGCCATGCCCCGGCACGTCTCCCTGCCTCTCCATGCAGCCAGACTCCGGCGCAGGCAGCCTCCCATACCGGCATACCCGCAGCCAGCATGGCGGCAATCACGCCTGAAAGCGTATCGCCAGACCCGGCTGTACCCAGTGCAGGCGTGGCATGAATATTGATCGCCAGCCGCCCGTCCGGTGCGGCAATGAGGGTGGAAGCACCCTTAAGCACGACCACGGCCCCGGTCTGCCGTGCCGCCTGACGCACGCGGGCTGGTGGGTCATCACCCACCGCGCCAAAAACACGCGCGAACTCTCCGGCATGAGGTGTCATGACGGCAACACCCCTCAGGGCATCCGGCCGCCCGGCAGCGGCACTCAGCGCACCGGCATCCGCCAGCACACACCGCCCCGCCTCAACCAGCACCGGCAACGTGCGCTCCACCTCCGCTTCCGTCAGGCCCGGCCCACACACCCACACATGTCGCCGCGCATCACCCAGCAAAACCTCCAGCGGCGCATCATCGACAATCAGGCCGGGGTCACCTAGACGGAACGCGGGGGCATTATCCCCCGCTGCCAGCCTGACAAGCCCCGCCCCAGCCGCCCGCGCCCCCGAAGCGCAGAGCCGCGCGGCACCGGGCATATTCTCCCCCGCACACAGACTAACCACACCACGCGTGTATTTATGGCTTTCAGGCGTCAGTTCCGGCACACGCCACAGCCCCGGCGCGTTCAGCCACGCCAACGGGGGATGAGCCTCCAACGCATCAGACGGCATACCGATATCCGCCAGCACGATCCGCCCCATCGACTCCCGTACCGGGTAGAGCAGATGCGCAGGCTTGTAGCGACAGAATGTTACCGTCAGCTCCGCTCCAGGAGCATAGCCACGCACCTGCCCGGAGCCACCATCCACCCCCGAAGGCACATCCACCGCCACCACGCGGCGCGCGGCCCGCAGCACATCCGCCACCGCAGGCTCCACATCACGGGCAAGCCCCGCACCAAAAACGGCATCAAGCACCACATCCACCCGTGCGGCTTCAGCAGCGACAAAAGGCACACGCGGCCCCACAAAGCGACCGGCCACCTCGGCCGCAGCACTACCCGGCTTTGGCTCTGCCAACGCCGCCACAGCCACGGGCCAGCCCGCTTCGAGCAGAAAACGGGCGGCGGCATAGCCATCGCCCCCGTTATTGCCCGGCCCACACAACACCAGCACACGCGCGGGCCGCATGCTGGCCTGCATGGCCCGGGCCACAGCACGCCCTGCATTCTCCATTAGTGTGGCAACTGGGATCTGCTGCGCCGCCAGCCTGTCCACCGCGCCCATTTCAACCGGCGTGTAAACACCCAGATCACTCAGGGAAAAAGACCGCACAGCACACCTCCGGCACGACATGGGCCTGTGGCCCGGATGGAACATACCCCTTGCACCCACGCGCATGGCTTGGCAAATCAGGCACCATAGAGTGGCCGGGCCCGCCTGATTGCAGCTTTACTCAAGCCCGGCACATGACCCACAGCCCCCGGCCTTAATCTGCCAGCCCTGTTCTCGCGGAGTCCTCATGCCTCATTCCCCCCTCTGGAGCCTGGTGCTCGCGCTGCATATCATCAGCATTGCCCTGTGGATCGGCGGCATCTTTTACGCCGTTGCGATTCTGCGCCCCAGCCTTGGTCTGCTGGACGCCACTCAACGCAACTCCATCATGCTGCAAACGCTGGCGCGCTTTTTCAAAGGGCTGACACACGCCATTCCGACAGCGCTGGTTTCGGGCTGGCTGCTGATCCTGCATGAAGGCGGCTTTGCCAACGTACCATGGACAGTCAACGCCATGCAGGGCTTCGGTATTCTCATGGCCCTGCTGTTCGTCCGCCTGTATTTTGGCCCCTACCAGAAGGTGCGCCGCTCCATCCGCCCGCAGGCCAGCGCCTTCGACTCGATCCGCATGCAAATGCTTGCAATCATGGCGCTGGGTTTTCTGGCGATCCTGTCAGCCTGCCTTGGCCATCCCTTTATGTGAAAAAATTCTGTCTTTCCGCCCAAAAACTTGATTTTGGGCGGAAAGAGCTTTATCCGGGCTAGCACCTGACAGGCTGCGAAATCCGGCTCGGCTGCCCTTTGACCTGATGACGGCAAACCATACGGCAGACCCGCTCAGCCAGGGGTAAGACTGACCGAACCTTTGTTCCGAGAGCATATTGACAGCTAAAACGCCCGCCCGCACCCGCAAGACCGCCCCCTCCCGGAGCCGCAAGGCCGCCCCAACGGAGGCGCCTGACGTGGCGGAAACCGCCGATGTGCAGCCCCCCGCTGCAAAACGCGCAAAGGCGACAAAGCCTGTCAGCGCTCCGGCCCGCACGCGCCGTACCAAGGCAGCCGCAGCGGCTCCTGCCGAAACGGATGTAACGGCACCCGAGTTGCCTCCTGCTCCTGAAACAGCGCCCAAGCCTGCGAAAAAAACGGCTGTTAAAGCCGCCACAAAAGCAGCGCCGCGTCGCCGCACAGCCAAAACCGCGGAAAAAGCTGAAACCGTAACCGAGCCTGCTCCCGGCGTGGCAGAGGATGTGGTGGAACAACCTGCAGCCAAGGCAACCAAAACCGCGCGTGGCACCACGGCAGCCAGCAAAACCACCCGCACGGCCACACGCAAAACAACACCCCGGGCCAAAAAGACCGAAGACAGCGCACCTGTCGCCGTTGAAATTGTGCCTGAGCCCGTTGCGGAATCCGCCCCCGTTATCACGGCCCCTGAACCGGTTGCCCCCGCGCCCGAAACCCCGGCACCTGCTGCCGAGGAAAAGGTTACGTTTGCGGATCTCGGCCTGTCCGAACCGCTGCTGCGCGCCGTGACGGAAATGGGTTATATACACCCCACCCCCATTCAGGCGCAGGCTATCCCCGCCGTGCTGATGGCACGCGATGTTCTGGGCGTGGCCCAGACCGGCACCGGCAAGACAGCGTCCTTCACGCTGCCTATGCTCGAAATCCTCAGCGATTCACGCGCCCGTGCCCGCATGCCACGCTCCCTCATTCTGGAGCCAACGCGCGAACTGGCCCTGCAGGTAGCGGAAAACTTCGTCAATTACGGCAAGCACCTCAAGCTCAACCACGCCCTGCTGATCGGTGGGGAAAGCATGGCTGAACAAAAAGAAGTGCTTAACCGGGGTGTGGATGTTCTCATCGCAACGCCCGGCCGCCTTCTGGACCTGTTCTCGCGCGGTGGCCTGCTGCTGACCCACACCAAAATTCTGGTGATCGACGAAGCAGACCGTATGCTCGACATGGGCTTCATTCCCGACATTGAAAAAATTGTCGGGCTGCTGCCCCCCATGCGCCAAACCCTGTTCTTTTCCGCGACCATGGCTCCGGCCATTCGCAAGCTGGCAGATGCGTTCCTGCATTCTCCCAAGGAAATCACGGTTGCGCGGCCTTCCTCGGTTGCAACCACCATCACCACCGGCCTGCTGGTGGTGGACGAGCACGACAAGCGCCGCACCCTGCGCCTGCTGCTGCGTGACCCCAAGCTGCAGAACGCCATTGTTTTCTGCAATCGCAAGCGCGATGTGGATGTGCTGACAAAATCGCTCATCAAGCACGGCTTCTCTGCTGGCGCCTTACATGGCGATCTGCCGCAGTCTGTCCGCTTTTCCACGCTGGAACGCTTTAAGGCTGGTGATCTGAAAGTGCTGGTCTGCTCCGATGTGGCTGCCCGTGGCATCGACATTGGCGGCCTGTCGCATGTGTTCAACTTCGACCTGCCTTTCCATGCCGAAGACTACGTGCATCGCATTGGCCGTACCGGCCGTGCTGGCCGCGAAGGTCACGCCTATAGCCTCGCCTGCCCGTATGACCGGACACTGGCCGAAGCAATCGAGGAACTGACCAAAAAGCCCATCCCCCGCATGACTGTGGACGGGGTGGAACAGCTTGAATGGGCGGAAGGCAAGCGCCCTGCGGGTGATCGTGGCCGCAAGGACAAAGACAAGGACAGGCACCGCGAAAAAGACAAGTCGCGGGACAAGGACAAGAGCCGCGACAAGGAGCGTGAACGCCCCCGCAATGCCCGGCCCGACTCGACGCCGGAGCCCCGTCCTGAACAGCATGAACGTCCCCGCCACGACAACAAACCGCATGGCAAGCAGACACGCCACCAGCGTGATGAAATCGCCCCCGTTCCCGGCGGCGAAACCATTGGGTTTGGCGATCTGCAACCCGCGTTCATGCAACTGCCCCGCCGCGCCTCTGTGCGGCCCAACACGCCGGGCATTGCCGCTCATGACACAGACGGGGAGCAGAACGCGCCCCGCTCTGATGCCTGATTACAGGCCTGGGCGCACATACCGGAAGTGATCGGAACAATGGCGGAGTCTCACCCGGGTAAAGCCACGCCTGCCCAGCAGGAAGTGGTTAACGTTCTGTATCTAGCCGGGTTGGGCGATGGCACGGTGCGTCTGGCTGATGGCCAGATTGCCCATGTGGCAGGAGCGCTACCCGGCGAGACAGTCCGTATTGAAGAAACCCGCAAGGGTACATGGCAGCTACAGGACGTTATTGAATCCTCTCCCGAGCGCGTCTCCCCCCCTTGTCCTCTGGCCGAAAGCTGCGGCGGCTGCTCCTTGCAGCATATCCGGCCCGAAGCCCTTCTGGCATGGAAAACCGAGCGCGTTATTCGCGCCCTGCATAATGCAGGTTTTGAGACCGTGCCGCAGGCCGCAACATTTCAGGTTGCTCCCCATAGCCGACGGCGGGCAGATCTGGCCGTTAAGCGCGGCGCTTCATCCATGCTTATCGGCCTGCATGGACGGAACACAAAAACCATTGTCGATATGAGCACCTGTCTGGTGCTTGATCCGCATATTCTGTCCCTGCTCCCCGCGTTCAGAACTGTGCTTCACAGTCTGCAGGCTATCCGGCGCGAAGCCAGCCTGCATATCAACCTGCTGGACACTGGAGCGGATATCCTACTGGTAACAGATGCCCCCCTGACAACGGCGGATCGCATCCGCCTAACTCAGATGGCGGAAGACCATGCTATCCCGCGCATAAGCTGGGCATCTGCCTCAAACCCGGAAGCCACGGAAACCGCAACACAGCGCGCCCCGGTTACCCAGAGCATCGCGGGGCATGAAGTCACGCCCCCTCCGGGTGGTTTCCTGCAAACCAGCGCCGCCAGTGAACAGGCTATTCAGGCCGCCGTGCTCGCAGCCCTGCCAGAAAAAATGACCCGCCGCGCCAGTGTAGTAGAACTCTATGCCGGGTGTGGCACACTGACATTCGCACTGGCCCAGCGCTGTCAGGTCAGTGCTTACGAAGGGCACGGCCCAGCCTGTAACGCGCTGAAAGCGGGCACAGGCACGGCGCGGATTACCACACACCACCGCGACCTGACCCGACAGCCACTTATGGCCAAGGAGTTCGCGCAGGCGGCAGCTGTTATTCTGGATCCACCCCATGCCGGGGCAAAAAACCAGATGGAACAGATTGCCCGAGGCCTGCCGACACAGGTTATTTATGTAAGCTGTAATCCGACCGCCCTGTCCAAGGACACGGCCCTGCTGGCTAAAGCAGGTTACCGTCTCCATGCTGTAACGGTCATTGACCAGTTCCTGTGGTCAGCCGAGACTGAAACCGTATGCGATTTCAGACGTGAAAGCTCTCGCCGCAGCCGCAGCGGCCCTTCTCGTTCGGGTTTGTAAACACAAACCCGGCCTCAAGGTCGCTCTCACGATAATCCATCTGTGACCCGATCAGGAACAGAGTAGCTTTTCTGTCTACCAGAACGGTTACATCGTGACTTTTCACGACCTCATCGCCATCGCCGGGCTGGCTGACAAAGCTCATATCGTAAGCCTGACCGGAACAACCGCGCGTGGAAACCGAAACCCGCAGTAACTGCCCCTCATGCGCCGTAGCGTACAGGTGCTGCAACCGGGCGGTGGCGGCATCTGTCAGGCTGATCAGGGGCGGCAGGCTCCGAATGGCAGGCGCTGTGCTGGAAACTTGGGCCATTTCTCCCTCCCTTACTTTTTTCGTATTCAGAACATGTTCAGGGCCAGCCGGGCCTCGTCGCTCATACGCGACATATCCCACGGCGGATCCCACACAACATCGACATCAGCCGATGTCACCCCCGGCACCCGCTCGACTTCTTCCTTGACCTGAGCAGGCAGTTCCTGCGCGCTCGGGCAGTTGGGGGCTGTCAGGGTCATATCCACATGCACGCGGCCATCATCATACAGATCAATCGCGTAAATCAGACCTAACTCGTAGATGTTCACCGGAATTTCCGGGTCATGCACCTTGGCGATCGCCTCGATGACCGCATCTTCCGAAACGGCACCAGAGTGTGGCGCATCACTGCTCTCGGCGACCTCGCCTTCGGGGCGCCAGCTTTCCACCTGTGCCTTGGGCTCACCCGCGGCATCGTTATCTTCAAGCACATCCTTATGGATATGCTCCGCATGCTGCGGTTCGGCCTGATCCGAAACCCGTATGTCTTCAGACACGGACATGAGTTAATGCCTCCTTAAGCGCGACCCATGGCAATTCTACACAACGTATCCGCGCCTTGTGAAAACGCACCGCAGTAAGGGGTTGCATAACCCCCAGTGACGGCGTGCCCTCCGGCGGGCTCTCTACCTGTTCAATCGCATCCTGCGTAACCAGTGCGGCTGAAAAACGTACCCCTACCGCCTGCGCTTCTTCCACGCTGCACCCGCTCAACCGTTCGGCCAGCATATCGGCTGCGGCGGTGCATAACGCACAGCCTCGGGTGCGATGCCTGATCTGGCTGATATGGTACCCCTGCAGGGCAATGTCGAGCCGCGTCCGATCACCACACAGGGGGTTACGCCCCTCGCCACTCAGATTTGCTTCAGGCAGATCGCCGGCATAGCGGGGGTTACGCGCCCGTTCCACAATCTGCAGGTCATACAGATCCTGCGCCGCGTCACTCACACAAAGAAATCCCTGATCCGCACCAGAGTTTCAGCCAGCGCATCAATATCCTGCGTGCTGGTATAGACCCCGAAGCTGGCCCGCGTTGTGGCATGCAGGCCCAGCCGGCGCATAAGCGGTTCCGCACAATGCTGCCCAGCCCGCACCGCAATCCCGTTCCGGTCAAGCAGGGTGGCAATGTCATGGGGGTGCACATCGGCCATAGTAAAGGAAATAACCCCGCCGCGCTGCTTTGGCGCTCCCACGACCTGAAGCCCCGGCACATCGGCCAGTTTTTCAAGCGCGTAGGCGGTTAGTGCCTGTTCATGCGCTTCGATCGCGTCGAAACCAATAACCTCAACCCAGCGAATGGCAGCGCCCAGCCCAAGTGTTTCCACAATCGCAGGCGTTCCCGCCTCAAACTTGTGAGGAACATTGGCCCATGTGGATTTTTCAAATGTGACAGAGGAGATCATATCCCCGCCACCAAGGAAGGGGGGCATTTCTTCCAGCAGGGCTCTACGGCCCCACAGAACGCCAATACCGGTCGGGCCATACAGCTTGTGGCCAGTGAACGTATAAAAATCCGCCCCCAGCACCTGCACATCGGTTCTATGGTGCACGGCAGCCTGACTGCCATCAAACAGCACCAGCGCACCGGCTGCATGCGCCATATCGGCAATCTGGCGCGCGGGCGTAATGGTGCCCAGCACGTTGGACATATGGGTCATGGCGACCAGCGCCACCTTGCCATCCTCAAGCTGGCGGCCATAGGCCTCCATGTCCAGATCGCCCGCATCGGTAATGGGAGCCACTCTGAGTTCCACACCCGAGCGATCCCGCAGCATCTGCCACGGAATCAGATTGGCATGGTGCTCCATTTCCGAAATCAGCACCGCCTGCCCCGGCTTCATCAGACTGCCGAGCGAATGCGCGACAAGATTGATGGCTTCGGTGCTGTTGCGGGTGAAAATGATTTCTTCATGCGAGGGCGCGTTCAAAAACGCCGCGACCTGACCGCGCACCGCCTCATACGCATCGCTGGTGCGTTCGCTCATCCAGTACAGGCCACGATGGATGTTGGCATACTGGTGGCGCATGGCATCGGCCATGCTATCGATCACGACAGCCGGTTTCTGCGCGGAGGCACCGCTATCCAGAAAGACGAACGGGCGGCCATGCACCGTTTCAGACAGGATAGGAAACTGCGCCCGCACGGCCTGCACATCCAGCGTGGCGGCTGGTGTGGTTTTCAGGGTTTTATCCGTATTCATGCGCTTTCTCCCGCACCACCCTTGCGGGCCAGCATAGCCCGGCAGAGCGCCTGCGCGCCTTCATGAGCGATCAGGCCCAGCGTTTCGTCCACAAAAGCTTCGATCAGTATCTGCCGGGCCTGTGCATCTGGCACCCCACGACTACGCAGATAGAACAGTTGCTCGTCATCCAGCGCGCCAACCGTGGCACCATGACTGCACCGCACATCATCCGCGTAGATTTCAAGCTCGGGCTTGGCATCGATTTCCGCATCAGGTGAAAGCAGCAAGGCCTGATTCATCTGATAGCCGTCTGTTTTCTGGGCGATCTGCTCAACCAGCACCTTGCCCTGAAAAACACCCCGTGCGTGGCCATCCAGAACATTGCGCACGGTCTGACGAGAAATACAGTCAGGAGCGGCATGGGTGATGACACTCGTCATATCACCCACCTGCGCACCGCCAAGACGCTGCACGCCGTTGACGTGAACCGCCGCACGTGAGGCACCAAGACGAGCATGCACTTCATGCCGCAGCAGCAGGCCATCAACCCCGAGGGCAAAGCTGTCATACACGCCCTCGCGGTCAACATCCGCATAAACCGTGCCCAGACCGACCGCCTCAGCCCCTTCAAGCTGAAGGGTGACGTGTTCCAGTGCCGCAGCAGCACCGACATGAATATCCGTGACCGGGTTATGGAAATACGCCCCCTGCCCGGCCTGCACGCACACCAGTGTCAGACGGGCTCCGGCTTCCAGAACCACCGCATGGCGCGGATGGAAGGAGAAGGTAAGCGCCTGCCCACCCAGACCGATCGAGACCAGCAGAAGGGTGCCGCCATCCACACCGGCTTCCACCTGAATGTTTGCGCCATCCTCGGCCAGCGCCGTGTTAAGCGCTACCAGCGGATCGCGGTCGGGGGATGCTGCATTTCCAAAACGCGGCGCGTCGGCAAAAAACGTAACCTTTACGCCCTTTGGGGCAACGCTCAGATCCGGTGCGTGACGACCATTGACGAACACCAGTCGAGGCTGGTCCGCCAGCCCATCCTGTGCAGCCAGCACATGATCGAGCGCTGCACGCGCCGCCGCTGCATCATACGTTGCGGCTGGCGCTGAAAGGCTGGTCTGCCCCAGCACACGCAGGGCCGTATATTTCCAGGCTTCTACCCGGCGGGTTGGCAGGCCAGCATGCTGTAGCGCTGCTACGGCCTGCTGGCGTTCCGCCCCCGCCAGTCCCTCAAGCCGCTGCGAGAACAGGGCCAGAGGGCCGCCCCTGTCCGGGCTGATGGTGTTCACGCGGCCTCCGACAGGAACTTGGTGTAGCCTTCCTGATCAATCTGGCGCGCCAGTTCCGGCCCACCGGACAGGATGATCCGCCCTTTGGCCATGACATGGATGCGATCCGGCACCAGATAGTCCAGCAGCTTCTGATGGTGCGTGATCACCAGTGCGGAAAAAGTTGGGGCGCGTAGACGGTTCACGCCTTCAGCCACAACCCGCAGTGCATCCACATCCAGCCCGCTATCGGTTTCATCCAGAATAGCGAAGGTCGGCTGGAGCAGCGTCATCTGCAACACTTCGTTGCGCTTCTTTTCCCCACCGGAAAAACCGACATTGACGTTACGCTTGAGCATGTCCGGCGCCATGGAGAGGGTCTTGGCCGCTTCCCGCGCAAGCTTGAGGAACGCCACTGCGTCCAGCTCTTCCTGACCGCGCGCACGCCGCACGGCATTAACCGCCGTGCGCAGGAAGTTGGCGTTGTTTACGCCCGGCAGTTCCACCGGAGATTGAAAGGCAAGGAACAGGCCCGCGGCCGCACGTTCTTCCGGCTCCATGGCCAGCAGGTCCTGCCCCTGAAACAGAACGCTGCCTGACGTAACCTCGTAATCCTCACGCCCGGCCAGCACATAGGACAGGGTGGATTTACCAGAGCCATTCGGCCCCATGATAACATGCACTTCGCCGGGGGGGATGCTCAGATCCACGCCACGCAGAATCTGCTTTTCCTGTCCGTCAGCATCAATTCTGGCGTTCAGGCCGGAAATTTCCAAAAACTGGCTCATATGCGGGGCTCCCTTAACCGACGCTACCTTCAAGACTGATCTGCAGGAGTTTCTGGGCCTCGACCGCAAACTCCATGGGAAGCTCCTTGAGCACGTCGCGGCAAAAACCGTTCACGATCAGCCCCACGGCATCTTCCTCAGACAGGCCGCGCTGGCGGCAATAAAAAAGCTGGTCTTCTGATATTTTGGACGTAGTAGCCTCGTGTTCAACACGGGCCGCCATGTTACGGCATTCGATATAGGGTACGGTATGCGCGCCGCACCGGTCCCCTATCAGCAGGCTGTCGCACTGGGTGAAATTACGCGCGCCAGATGCCTTGGGCTGCACACGCACCAGACCACGATAGGTGCTGTCCGAACGCCCTGCGCTGATAGTCTTGGCAATAATGGTCGAGCGGGTGTTGCGGCCCAGATGGATCATCTTGGTGCCGGTATCCGCCTGCTGGCAGTTGTTGGTGACCGCCACGGAATAGAACTCACCCACCGAACCTTCACCCTGGAGGATGCAGGAAGGGTATTTCCATGTAATGGCGGAGCCTGTTTCAACCTGCGTCCATGAAATCTTGGAACGCGCACCCCGGCATGCACCGCGCTTGGTGACAAAGTTGTAAATGCCACCGCGGCCTTCCTCATCGCCCGGATACCAATTCTGGACGGTGGAATACTTGATGGAGGCATCGTCCATCGCCACCAGTTCCACCACAGCGGCGTGGAGCTGGTTTTCATCGCGCATGGGAGCGGTGCAGCCTTCCAGATAAGAAACCGAAGCCCCTTCTTCCACCACAATCAGCGTCCGCTCGAACTGCCCGGTATTGCGCGCATTGATACGGAAATAGGTGGACAGCTCCATCGGACACCGCACCCCTTTGGGTACGTAAACAAAGGAACCATCGGTAAACACGGCCGAGTTTAGGGCCGCGAAAAAATTATCGCCCGCTGGCACCACGGTGCCAAGGTAGCGCCGCACCAGCTCAGGGTGTTCGCGCACGGCTTCGGAAATGGGGCAGAAAATGACCCCTGCTTCCGCCAGCGTCTTGCGGAAAGTGGTGGCAACGGAAACACTGTCAAACACCGCATCGACCGCAACAGGCAGGCGCTCGCCCTCAGCCGGTTCCACACCGGCCAGCAGGGCCTGCTCATGCAGAGGGATACCGAGCTTTTCGTAGGTTTTCAGCAGCGCCGGATCAACCTCGTCGAGCGACTTCGGCCCCGGCTTGGTGCGGGGTGCTGCGTAGTAATGGACATCCTGATAATCGATCGGCGGATAAGAGACCTTGGCCCATTTGGGGTCTTCCATCGACTGCCATGTACGGAAAGCGGCCAGACGCCATTCCAGCATCCATTCCGGCTCTTCCTTACGGCTGGAAATCAGGCGGATAATCTCTTCGTTCAGCCCTTTGGGGGCCAGATCCATCTCGATATCCGTTTCGAAGCCCCACTTGTAAGTGGACTGGCCGAGTTTCTCGACGGCTTCTCTCGTCTCTGTCGCTGCCGGCATGGATCAGGCCCCTTCACGTATCTCTCGGCTGACGGGCTTGCCGCCAGCGTGCATTTCCTCCGGCTTTTTCGCCAGAAACTGGGCAGAAGACCGGGCGGTGCGGTTCAGGCGCATATCTTCAAGCGATATGCTCTCCAGTGTTGCGCGGATAGCCTGGTTGATCGTGTCCCAGCTTCCGCACAGCCCGCAGGTGACGCCGTTATCACACCCACCGCCATCAACACAGGCTGTCAGCGCAATGCGCCCATCCACGGTTGTAATCACGCTGGCAACAGATATCTCGGCCAGAGGGCGCGCGAGGCGGTAGCCCCCCTTCGCCCCCCGCTGGGACAGCACAAAACCATGCGTGGACAGCAGTTTAAGCACCTTGGCCACGGTTGGTTCCGGCACACCGGTATCAGCCGCGAGAGAAGGCGAGGTCACAACCCCTTCCTGCTCACCCAGTCGTACCAGAATCACGATTGCATAGTCTGCCAGCCGGGAAAGTTTCAGCATTGTCTGGCCTTCACCCAATTAAAGACCTGTGCGGTCCTGTTTCGGATACATGGAGGCTCGCCGCCCCTCCGTCAACCCGAATCTACACGTCTGGCCAGTCCCACGCATTCGTGACGCAGGCCAAAAACCCGCGCCCGCCATACCAGCAGTGCGTATGCGCCCGAGCTGCCATGCGCTCCCTGCACGAAACACAACCTGACTACTGGGCGTTAATTCCGAACGCCAGACGCAGAACCGCAAAGAGCAGCGCTCCAACGCCAAACCCCACAAGGGTTCCGTTAAAGCGAATGAACTGAAGATCTTTGCCTACGCGCAGCTCCAGCTTGTCGGCCATTTCCACCGCATTCCACCCCGAGACCACCCGGGTAATAAACTCCACCATGCGCTCACGAATGAACGGCAGCATACGCAGGGTAGTGCGGTTCACGTTATCCATAATGCGCCGCCGCAGCGTTTCATCATCCCGCGCCTGACAGGCCAGACGCACCAAGCCTTCGCGCACCAGTGTCGCAACACGGCCCTCGGGGTCTTCCACATCCGCCTCCACCATGCGGCGAAAGCGCTGCCAGATATCTCCCCACCACCCCACGACACTTTCGTGTGACAGCACCCCGGTAACAGCCTGCGTGAACTCCCGCCCATGCTCGGGGTCTGTTTCTATCCGGTCGATCTGGGTGCGCACCCACGCCGTGAAGCCTTCCCGCAGGCTGGAATTTTCAGGATCGATTCGATCCAGCTCCTTACCGGCCGCCAGCAGCACCTTGGTGGCGATAGAGCCACCAATGGCCCAGCCCAGTAAGCGCCCCCCCTGCTCACGCACCCGATCCTCGATCATGGCGCGCAGAGCGCTTTCCTTCGCCTGCAATCCGTCCTTGATCTGCCCCAGCAGGTAAGACAGCACCTCCTGATGGCGGTCATCATCCACCAGACTACGCAAAGCCTTGGCAATGACGGGGGCCAGATCGCTCCCGCCTAAAAGGCGCGGCATCACGCGGGAGAACGCGTTACTGGCCCGCCCATCCTCAAGCCGGTCGAGAATCTGTGGCGCGGAGCGCACGACCCCACGCACCACAGCTTCCTGCGTTGCGGGATCTTCCAGCGCATCCGCCAGAAAGGCTGGCACGTCCACCTGCGCCAGCACGCGCTCTACTTCTTTTTCGGTAAAAACCTGCCCGGCGACAAAACGCCCCAAAGCCCGGCCAAGCCGGTCTTTCTGGGCGGGCAGAATAGCCGTGTGGGGAATGGGCAGGCCCATCGGGCGCCTGAAAAGCGCCACAACAGCAAACCAATCGGCAATACCGCCTACAACCCCGGCCCGCGCCCCCGCGCGAAACATTTCCAGCCAGAAGCCATCACGCACCCAGCCAAAAGCCGGAGCCGCGTAGCCCGCTATCGTCAGCCCGCCCATACCGGCAAGCAGCCCTGTCGCGGCCAACTTGTAACGTCGCAAGGTCCGGCGTGCGGCCAGATCTGCATCGTTGTTCCCATGCACTGTCATGCCATGCTGGATAGCACCATGACCGTCTTATCCCAAGCCGCACGAGAAAAATGAGCGCTGCGGCCTCACGTCTCTGTCAGGCTGTTGCGCCCGCGGAGCAGACGTGAAAAATTAACGTAACTTTTGCGCAAGAACATTCAGTCTCTTTGCGCAGCCCTATCAAGGACAAGACGTTCGCCATGCTCCCTGACCTTTCCTCCCTTCCTCCTCGTCTGGGCGCCATACTGGACAGCATGGCCGAAGCTTCGGAACCCTCAGGTGTCGGCACTCTGGCCGAAGGCACAAACCCGGTCATGGCCACGGCCCTCAGGCTGGGCGAATCCCTCGATCAGGGCGAACTCACCTACGACGACATCAAAACCCTGATCAGCACCCTGCGTGACGATGCCTTTGTCAGCCGTGCGCGCCGTCTGCACCGCTATGTCGGCGGCGCTACGCTGGATGCCTCACGCAAGAAGCTGAAAGCGGTTGCCGCACAGGTGCTGGAAAACCTGCCTGAACACAGCTTTTCCGCCTATAGCAGCGCCACGGACAGCATCCGCTTTGCCGCCGTCTTTACCGCACACCCGACCTTTGCGCTGAGCAACCCGGTTTACGCAGCACTGGCCCAGTGCGCCTCCACCGAAATGCCTCCCGAAAAGGCCCCTTTCTTTGAAACGCACCGGCGGCTTGCACCACCCACGCTGGAAGAAGAATTTACCCTTGCGGCACAGGCCATTACCCGCGCACGTGACGCGATCGACCTGCTCTGCGCCGCCCTGCTGGAAACAGCCGAAGCCAACTGGCCCGAACAGTGGCGCACCCTTGTGCCCTGTCCGGTGATTGCCACAAGCTGGGTGGGTTACGATACAGACGGCCGCACCGATATTGGCTGGTGGGACACGCTGCGCCTGCGCCTGCGCATGAAGCTGTTCCAACTCATGCGCCTTGAGCAGCAGATCGCGCATGAAGGCGTGCTTGCCCCTGAACTCAGCGAACGCCTGCAAAATGCCATTGCCTGCGTGAAAGAGCAGATCAGCGCCGCCCCCACCAGCCCGAGCGACACGCAGGCCGTGGCCCATTTCGCCCGCCTGATGGTGCAGGGCCGCGACCGGGCGCTGTGCAGCGCCTCCGAACTGGGCAAGCTGCTCCAGAACGCCATCGATTCCGCCCCGCCCTCTGCCCGCCTGCCGCTGGCAGTGGCCCGCGCAGGCTTTCTCTCTCATGGGCTGGGGCTGGCGCATACGCATGTCCGCCTCAACTCGGTGCAGGTTCACAACTTTGTCCGCCAGAAACTGAACCTGCTGGATGACCCGAGCAATCCGGCCCATCGTCGGGCTCTGCTCAACCGCGTGAACGAGGCCCTTGATACGGTCGAGCCGGTAGCCGTGGACTTTGGTGCGCTCCTCAACGACCCCTCGACAGCCGGGCGGTTGATGATGACCATCGCCCAGATCACCAAATACGTGGATACGCAAACGCCGGTGCGCTTCCTGATCGCAGAAACCGAAACCGGCTATACCCTGCTATCCGCCCTGTGGGCCGCCACCTATTTTGGCGTAGCCGACAAGATCGAAATTTCGCCGCTGTTTGAAACAGAGGAAGCGCTCGTCAACGGAGATCACATCGTCGAGGAAGCCCTGCGTTCTTCCGCATGGCGTGATTATGTGCGCCGCATGGGGCGTATCTGCTTCCAGTTCGGCTATTCTGACTCAGGGCGTTATATTGGCCAGCTTGCCGCCTCCTACCAGATCGAGCGCCTGCGCCTGCGGATTTACGATCTGCTGGCCCGCTGGAAACTGACCGATGTCACCGTGGTGTTTTTCGATACGCATGGCGAAAGCATCGGCCGAGGCGCACATCCTTTCCGCATGTCCGACCGTCTGGCCTATCTGTCCCCCGCTCATGTGCGCGCGCGCTTCCAGTCCAGCGGTCTGGCCTATCGGGAAGAAGCCGCTTTTCAGGGGGGCGATGGCTACACCCTGTTTGGCACGCCAGAGCTGGCCTGCGCCACGCTAGCAACCATTGCCGAGAACATCTACATGCCCTTCGGGCAGGATGAAGACCCCATTTACGATCATCCTGATTTTTCGGCAGACTTCTTCTCCAGCGTTATCGAAGATATGACCGGACTGGTGGAAGACCCCGGCTACGCGGCACTGCTCGGGGCATTTGGCCCTTCGCTGATCGACCGCTCAGGTTCGCGCCCCCCGGCCCGGCAAAGCAGCGAATCTGCTACACGCACACGCATTACCCACCCCAGCCAGCTCCGCGCCATTCTCAATAACGCCATCCTCCAGCAGCTTGGCTGGTGCGCCAATACCTTGCAGGGCCTTGGGGCCGCAGCACGCCGTCACCCCGAAACCTTTGAAACCCTCAATACATCCAGCCCGCGCTTTCATCGCGCACTGGACTTTGCCCGCCATGCGCTGGCCTGTTCGGATGACAAAGTACTGAAAAGCGTTGTCTGCCTGCTCGATCCGGGCTTCTGGCTCGACCGCGCAACCGAAGAACAGGACAGCAAGCGCCGTGGATTCTTCCTGACCATCATGCGGGATCTGGAAAAACTGAACCTGTCAGCCGAGCTGCAAACCCTGTTCCGCCGCATTCAGGCCGACCATCTGGCCCTGCGCGAAGCCTGGCAGCATGCCCCCCGCACGGAACCACGCATCCGTCTGCTGCATGCCATCCGCATCATGCTGATTGAACGCATCTGGCTTCTGGCCTGCCGCATTCCATTCTTCATGCCGCGTGGCGGGTTCAGCCACGATGCCATGATGCAGCAGATCCTGTGTCTGGACATCCCGACGGTGCTGCAGAACATGAACCATATTTTCCCCACGGGTTCCGGCCCGTCCGACCTTGATTTCTTTGAACCGCGCGGCCCGCGTGAAGAAGGGATCTATGTCCGTGAACATCGCGACATCTTCGCCCCCATGCAGCAGATTTTCGAACTGATCCGCGAAATCAGCGTGGCGCTGATGCACGATATTGGCGCATTTGGCTAAACCTTTTCGTCCCTCTCATGCAAAAGGGCCACGCCGTTCTCCGGCGTGGCCCTTTCTTTTTGATCTATCTGCTATGGAACAGCTCAGCGGCTGATCGGCGCACAGTAAAGAACCGTTTCTTCCTGATGAATGGTGTAGTGCCCGATATAAAACTTATAGAAATCAAAATGCTCTTTCACATACAACAGCAACGAAAAAATATCGTCCGGCTTGTGATAGAGAGAAATCGCCATTTTAGGACGGAACTTGCGAATACTCTGTATCGCTCCTTTTAATGTTTCCAGTTCTGCACCTTCAACATCGAGTTTGATATAATCAATCCTGTCAATTTCACCCCGCTCGACAAGACTATCCAGCGAGGTAAGCGGCACAGGCTTAGCCTCGACAGAAAAGCCCGGTGCATAGTGATCCGTAACCATTAAGGGCGCATCCACTTCATGATCTGAAAGACCATAGGGCATTGCCACAACATTCTGGTACGGAAACTGAGCGATATTATAACGTAGAATATCAATATGATCTTTCACGGGGTCAAAGGAATAAACCTTACCCGCCGGGCCAACCGCATTGGAGAATACAAGCGCCGTATCCCCTGTGCAGGCCCCACCATCAATCACGACATCGCCGGGTTCGGGCATAACCCGGACATCACCCACTTCGTAAAAATACTGCCGCCGATGCAGACAGGCCTCAAGCCCAAGACAATCCGCTACATAGCGATGCCCCTCGAACTCAAAATCAAAATGCTGGAGTTTTCCAAACATCCCTGTAACCGGATACTGACTTTCCGTAGATTTTTCCGCAGCACGGAATGCTTCCAGCTCCTTTTGGCGCGAAAGAAAATCGACCGGAATTTTGAACGCCAGATGCCCGGCAAGCCGGTAGGTAATCAGGCAGATATAAAGCAGTTTGGACTGATCATTGGACAGGCTGGAATAGGCTTCAAACAGCCTCTCCCGCCGCGCGAAAAACCACGAGAAGAAAAACATTCTGGCATTCAGATCGAAGTCTCTGGAACGATCCTGCCCATCAAAATTAAAGCGTTCGGCATCAAAATTATCTGAAAAATTGTTGAATTTCAAAGAATTCAAACTCATTCCAAGAACTATATTATAAAACCCATCAAAATTATCAGGTAAGTTCATGGACATTTCAGCACCTTAAAAAACTTTGTTAAATCACAGCAGATATTCACTCATAATGTAAAAAATACACGTGACCAAGAGCTTAAAAACACAAAGGCCGCCCCCTTTCGGGGGCGGCCCTTATACCCGGTCAGCTAACAGACCGTAAAATCAGCGGGACTGAGCCATGATTTCATCGGCCACGTTACGCGGCACGGGATCGTAGTGATGGAACTGCATCGTGAAGGATGCACGACCCTTGGTCATGGAACGCAGCTGAGAAATGTAGCCGAACATTTCCTTCAGCGGCACGAACGCACGCACCATAACGGTGGAACCAGACGTTTCCTGATTCTGGATCATGCCACGACGACGGTTAAGATCGCCCACCACGTCACCAACGTGATCGTTCGGCGTGGTCACTTCCACGTCCATGATCGGTTCAAGAATGACCGGGCCAGCCTTCTTCATGCCTTCGCGGAAGCAGGCCTTAGCGGCGATTTCGAACGCCAGAGCGGACGAGTCAACATCATGGTACTTACCGTCGAGCAGCGTGAACTTGAAGTCCACGGTCTGGAAGCCAGCCAGAACACCCGTAGAAGACTGGACGCGAATGCCCTTTTCCACTGCCGGGATGTATTCCTTCGGCACCGTACCGCCGACAACCTTGTTCTCGAACAGGATGCCGTCGTTACGCTCCAGCGGCTGGAACTCGATCTTCACTTCAGCGAACTGACCCGACCCACCGGACTGCTTCTTGTGGGTGTAGGTTTCGGTATGCGGCTGCGAAATGGTTTCGCGATAAGCAACCTGAGGCGCACCCACATTGGCTTCCACGCCGTATTCACGACGCAGACGGTCAATGATGATGTCCAGATGCAGCTCGCCCATGCCGGACAGGATGATCTGGCCGGTTTCCTGATCGGTCTTGAGCTGCAGGGAGGGATCTTCGCCAGCCAGCTTCTGCAGGGCGAGAGTCATCTTCTCGACCGCGTCCTTGGTCTTCGGCTCAACGGAGATGTCGATCACCGGCACGGGGAAGGACATACGTTCCAGCACAACCGGATCGGTGCCGTCAGCCAGCGTGTCACCCGTCTGGGTGTCCTTCAGGCCCACGAACGCCGCGATATCACCCGCATGCACTTCGCTCAGTTCTTCGCGCTTGTCGGCATGCATCTGATAGATACGGCCGATACGCTCCTTGTGGCCTTTCGTGGTGTTCAGAACCGTATCACCGGTCTTGAGCACGCCACGATAGACGCGCACGAAGGTGAGCGTGCCGTATTTATCGTTGATGATCTTGAACGCCAGACCAGCGAACTTGCCATCGGGGTCAACCGGGATGATCGGCTGGTTGTTTTCGTCTGCCTCTTCGCCTTCGGGCGGGGCGCAACGAATGCCTGCCACGTCGTTAGGAGCGGGCAGATAGTCGATGATCCCGTCGAGCAGGGGCTGCACGCCCTTGTTCTTGAAGGCCGTGCCGCACAGGACGGGACGGAACTCGCCGGAGATCGCGCCCTTCTTGATGCAGCGCTTGAGCGTCTCGACCGTGACGTCGCCGTTCTCGAAGTATTCTTCCATTGCCTTTTCGTCGACCGCCAGAGCGGTGTCGAGCAGGTTCTGGCGGGCTTCGGCAGCCTTTTCCTTCAGGTCGGCCGGAATTTCCTCATCGTGGAACTTCGCACCCAGTTCACCGCCTTCCCAGACGATGGCCTTCATCTCGACCAGATCGACAACGCCCAGGAACTGATCTTCAGCACCGATGGGGAGCTGCAGCGGAATCGCTACGATGTCGAGCTTTTCCTTCAGCGTGTCGAACGCGCGATAGAAATCGGCGCCGGTACGATCCAGCTTGTTGATGAAGATGATACGCGGCACGTTGTAGCGGTCAGCCAGACGCCAGTTGGTTTCGGACTGGGGCTGCACACCGGCCACGCCTTCGATGATGAAGACAGCGCCATCGAGCACGCGCAGGGAGCGGTTCACTTCGATGTTGAAGTCGATGTGTCCGGGCGTATCGATGATGTTGATACGGTGATCGTTCCAGTCACAGGTCACGGCGGCGGAGGTGATGGTAATACCACGCTCACGTTCCTGGGCCATGTAGTCTGTGGTGGTGTTACCTTCGTGCACTTCACCGATTTTGTGAGACACGCCGGTGTAATACAGAATGCGCTCGGTCGTGGTGGTCTTACCAGCGTCGATATGCGCGGTAATGCCGATATTGCGGATCTTGGACAGATCTGTTGTGGCGGACACGAAAACCTCCAGAAAACAGGCGAGGCGCGACGGGAGAGCCCTTCGCGCCTGTGGCCGCCGAACACCGCGGATATCGCCCTAGGCCAAGCCTTCAGGCATTCCGGCTGACGGACACCGGCCGAGAAACATGAAAACACCTGACATGACGCCAGGCACCTGAACCGCACGGGCCGGACGCACCCCAATCAGGGGCGCAGCCCGGCCCGAACACGGCAAAACCCCTGAAATCAGGCGCCAGCAGCGGCCTGTTTCTTGGCCTGAGCGCGCTGCAGGCGACGCTTGATCACCAGAGCTTCGGTCGGCAGCTTGCGGTTGGCCGTGCCGAGCAGGAAGGCATCAAGCCCACCATTGTGCTCGATGGTACGCAGGCCACGTGCCGTCACGCGCATACGCACGGAAGAACCGAGCGTTTCGGACATGAGGGAGGCATCCTGCAGGTTGGGCAGGAAGCGGCGGCGGGTCTTGTTGTTGGCATGACTGACGTTGTTTCCGGTCAGCACGCCCTTGCCGGTGATCTGGCAACGACGGGACATTGTCTCATCCTTGTCTTAACAAAAATAAAGGAACAGAGGGCCGAGACAGAACCCGGCGACCACATTCGGGATTGGCGCGGCTTATGACTTAGCCATCGCTTCCAGTCAAGGGTTTACCTCAGGCTTTCTCGCTTTCGTGGCCATCTTCCGCCTTTACGGAAGCATGAACATCGCCCGAGCGCACGCTGCTGGCGGCAGAGTCGAGGATACGCAGGACGGTCTCTTTGTCCACACTGCGTGCCAGAACACCCAGCGCACCGCCCAGAAGGGCCGAGGCCACCGCCAGTGGCGGATATTTTTCCTGCTTCAGATGGTCGATGGCATGCTCGATCACCATGGCGCAACGCGCCAGATCTTCGGGAACATCCGCCTGATGGGGAGGTGCTGCCGTATCCTGCGATGAAGTATCCGCCATATTTTTTCACTCCTCTACCCCACCCGGATTCGGGGCGGGCTTCTTCTTTCAGCCTTCCGCGACTGCTTCGCCAGCCTGGGCGGCCCACATCCCTGCGTAACGCCCCTGCGCAGCGAGCAGCGCCTCATGCGTGCCACGCTCCACCACGCGGCCATGTTCCATCACCAGAATTTCATCCGCGTCCACAATGGTGGACAGACGATGGGCAATGACGAGCGTGGTACGGCGGGCAGAGACGGTTTTCAGGGCAGCCTGAATTTCCTGCTCGGTATGTGTGTCCAACGCGCTTGTAGCCTCGTCAAGCACAAGAACGCGTGGGTCTTTCAAAATCGTCCGGGCAATGGCCACACGCTGCTTTTCACCCCCCGATAGCTTAAGCCCGCGCTCTCCCACCGCCGTGGCATAGCCTTCGGGCAGGGAGAGGATGAAATCGTGGATCTGGGCAAGCCGCGCCGCCTGCTCGACCTCCTCCTGTGTGGCCCCCAGACGCCCGTAGGCGATGTTGTAGCCTATGGTATCGTTGAACAGCACCGTATCCTGAGGCACCACCCCTATAGCGGCTCTGAGGTCAGCCTGCCGGTAATCCCGCACATCATGCCCATCCAGCCGCACACTGCCCGATGACACATCGTAAAAGCGGAACAGCAGCCGGCTGATGGTGGACTTGCCTGCCCCCGTGGTTCCCACAATGGCCAGCTTGCTGCCCGGCGCCGCCACAAAACTGACCCCATGCAGGATTTCCCGCTCGGGCCTGTAGCCAAAACGCACAGCGCGGAACTCCACCTCCGCCGGGCCAGCATCCGACAGGCGCGTGGCCATAGGCAGCGGCTGGGCGGGGTCTGCAACCTCCACGGTTTCGTCCACCAGCCCCATCATGTGTTCCAGATCGACCAGCGCGGTGCGAATGCCCGAATAAACCGACCCCAGAAAATTCAGCGGCCCGTAAAGTTGGAGCAGATAGGTGTTGAGCATGACAAACTCACCCACCGTAATCTGCCCCGCCTGCACATCACGCCCGCCCAGCAGCATGATGGCGGCCAGTGAAATAGCCACAATGGCCGCCTGCCCGAAATTGAGCAGGCCGAGCGAATACTGCGTTGTCAGCGCGGCCTTTTCATACCGCGCCTGCGCACTGTCATAACGCCGGGCCTCATGCAGTTCGTTGCCAAAATACTTGACCGTTTCATAGTTCAGCAGGCTGTCCAGCGCCTTGCCGGTGGCTTCGCTATTGGTTTCGTTCATCTTGCGGCGCACACCCAGACGCCACGTTGTAAACCGCACCGTAAACAGGATGTAGGCAACAATCATGACCGCCACCAGCACCACATACCACCCGCTGAACAGGTGCCCGATAACCGCCAGCACCAGAACAGACTGCAAAATGGTGGGGGAGATGGACATGAGCATGCGCAGCAGCGTTTCCACCGCCTCGGTGCCGCGCTCTATGGCGCGGGTCACAACGCCTGTGCGCCTGTCCAGATGGAACCGTAGCGACAGGGCATGCATATGCTGGAAACTGCGATACGCCGCCTGCCGCGCCACACGGAACCGCACAGGAGCAAACAGGGCATCACGCAGGTTGGTCAGCGCCGCTGATAACAGCCGGACAAGACCATACCCGACAATAAGGGCTGCTGGCGCCATAGCAAGATTGGCCGGATGCACGAAGCGATCCACCACACGGCTGTAAACCAGTGGCACGCATAACGTGACCAGTTCTCCCGCCAGCATGACAAGCAGCACAAGCACAACCCGCCCGCGCAGGGCAAGATCACCTCTCGGCCACAGATAGGGCAGAAGGCGGGCATAGGTAAGGGAGGCGGGTTTCTGAAGCGGCCCGGACACCGCACGACGCGAACGAGACATTCTGTGGATGTGACATGCCAGCGCTTTTTTGCAAGCCCCCAAAGCCTTGCCACATCGCGCGTCACACCGGATAACAGGGTCTTTCAGCACCCTGTACGCCGCTCCGGCGCACCACCCTGCCTATCCGCCACACCCGGCCACCATGCGGGACAACAGGATTTTTCATGTTTTCCAATCCCTCTCCCTTTTTAAGACATCTGCAAGAATGCAACACAGCCAACCCCGCCGCCACACGTGCGCCGTTCAGTCTTGCGGGCGTGGCTGCAGGGTGGATTACCCCTGCCCTGTTCGAACGCCTGACACAGGCGGGCCTTGGTTCCGCACAGGATGGCTTCAACCTGCCTGAACCTGCCACACTCGAACAACTGGGCGAGCAGCTTGCATCTGAGGGGTTTTACACCTCCCATCATGAGCTGTTTGATGTCGCAACCAATGTGGATTGCCCCACCATTGCCCGCATAGACCGTGGCGCCCTGCCGCTTTTTGGTCTGGTTGCTGCCGGTGTGCATATGAATGGCCTTGTCCACATGCCCTCCGGCCTGCACCTGTGGACAGGGCGGCGTGCCGCGAACAAACGGCTTGACCCGGCCAAGCTCGACCATCTGGTGGCAGGCGGAATCCCCGCCGGACACACCCCGGACGAAGCCCTGACCAAGGAAGCGGCGGAAGAAGCCAGCATCCCCTCAGCCCTGATCGCAACCGCACAGAAAACCGGCAGGATCGTTTACGCACTCGACCGCCCCGAAGGACTGCGGCGTGACGTTCTGTATTGTTATGATCTGTATCTGCCGACTGATTTCACCCCCATCGCAGCGGATGGAGAGGTTGAATCCTTCACGCTCATGCCGGTTGAGGAAGCCTTCCGCATCGTGCGCGATACGGATGAGTTCAAGTTTAACGTCAATCTGGTGCTGATTGACCTGTTCCTGCGCCACGGACTGATCGACCCTGACAGCAGCGAAGGCCGCCAGCTCCGTGCTGGGCTGAAATACGGCCTGTCCAGCGCCAGCCCGGGCCATGCAGCCCGGACCGGCACCGAGAATCAGGCAGAGTAACGCGCCGCTGCCTGCGCCGAGGCTTCGGCCTCGGCTTCCTTCAACCCGGCGAGCAGACGCTCACGGATTTCCTCAAGCCGCTTCTTGTCGGTAATCTTGAGGCCGAACAGATCCTTGACGTAGAACACGTCCACCGCCCGCACGCCGTACGTGGTGATGTGCGCCGAGGCGATCTGAAGGCTTTCCTTGTTCATGGCCTCTGTCACATCATGCAGCAGGCCGGGCCGGTCGCGTCCGTTGACCTCAATAACAGTATAGGTATTGGACGCACCGTTATCGACCACCACGCGCGGCGGCACATGGATGGCCCGCATACGCAGCGGCATGTGGCCAAAGCCCGCACGCGCAATTTCAGCCTCGATATCCAGCTCGCCACTCAGCCCCTGATGGATCAGCGCTGAAAGACGCGCCAGACGATGCGCCTCCTCATAGGCCTGCCCGGATGTATCCTGAATCCAGAACGTATCGAGCGCCATGCCGTGCGTCATGGTATGAATACGGGCATCGACAATGGAGGCTCCGGCAAGCGCCAGTGCTCCGGCAATTTTGGAGAACAGGCCCGGCACGTCCACGGTATAGACGGTTACTTCCGTCACCCCACGCGCGGGCAGCGGCAGCACATCGACCGTCAGCGGGGCATCGGCGGCATCGGCCTCGCGCACCAGACGGGCATGGCGGCGATGCGTCTCGTAATCGAACGACAGCCAGTAGCCCGCGTAACCCAGCCCCAGAAAGCGATCAATTTCCTGACGGGAAAGACCATCCTCGGTCAGCACTTCCGCCGCAATGTCTTTGGCGTGGCGCACACGCACATCGCGTTCGGTGGTGGACAGACCGCCCGCCAGCACTTCGGCCACGCGCACATACAACTCGCGCAGCAGGGTGGCCTTCCAAGCGTTCCACACCTTGTTGCTGACCGCACGCATATCCACAATGGTCAGCAGCAGCAGCAGGCGCAGGCGTTCGGGCGACTGCACGATATCGGCCACATCCAGAATGGTCTTGGGGTCGTCTATATCGCGCTGGAAAGCCGTATGGCTGAGCAGGAGGTGGTGTAGCACCAACCACGAGACCGTTTCCGTCTCCTCCCCCGACATGCCAAGACGCGGGCAGAGATCAGCGGCGATTTCCGCCCCGATTTCAGAATGATCCCCACCCCGACCCTTGGCCACATCGTGCAGCAGCACGGACATATACAGGGCCCGGCGCGAGTTCAGCCCCTTGACCAGCTCGTAGGCAATGGGGATTTCGTCCGCCATGCGCCCGGCCACAACCTCGTCCATAATGCGGACAGCCTCGATCGTGTGCTCGTCCACCGTAAAGACATGATAGGTATCGAACTGCATCTGCCCGACAATGCGCGCCCAGTCGGGGATAAGCCGCCCGAAGATACCGGTTTCGTTGAGAATATGCAGCCAGTGTGAATGCCCGGATGGCGGATGATTGCCATAGGAGACAGCATACCCGGCCTCTTCCGCGGCAGAAGGCGGCGGCGGCGCGGCCAGCAGGCGGCGGCGGGGCCGCTGCTCCTCAGCTGGGATTTCGCCACAGAGGAGGTCTAGGAAAATCCGCGCGGCTTCAGGGTTGTCGCGCAGGGTGGTCGCCCGGCGTTCCCAGCGGATCAGCTCATGCCGGGCCAGAGGATGCAGCGCCCGGCGGCGCAGGCGCGCCCAATCCAGAATCTGCATCATCTTGATAGGTTCACGGTCGAACGACACGCCCCTATCAGGCAGGATCTGGCCGTCAAGCAGGGTAAACCCGGCTTCACGCATGGCCTCATCAGGCTTGGCGGCATGAGCCACCGGCCCCTGTGCCTGCCGCAGCACGGCGGGTTCCAGCACATGGGTCAGACGCATGACTTCACGCGCGGTCAGGAAGTAGTGCCGCATGAAGCGCTCGACACCATTCTGGCGACCATGACGGGTATAGCCCATCCGCGCCCCGATAACGGGCTGGGTATCAAAGGTCAGACGTTCTTCCGCGCGGCCCGCCACGTAGTGCAGGTGCAGGCGCACCGTCCACAGGAAGTCCCACGACCGGCGGGCGCGGGCGGCTTCCTGTTCTGTCAGCAGGCCCATCCAGATAAACTCTGGGGCCAGCAGATCCTTGACATGACGCGTGCCAAAGGTGTTGCGGCACATCCAGTACAGGGTTTGCAGGTCACGCAGCCCGCCACGCCCTTCCTTGATGTTGGGCTCCACCAGATAGGGGCTGTCGCCAAAACGGCGGTGCCGTTCCAGCCGCTCGCGCCGCTTGTCCTGAATGAAGCCACCGACACCGGCCTCAACACAGGCAAGGATATAGCGGGCCTCGAACATGGCGAACAGCGCCGTATCCCCGGCCAGCAGGCGGGCATCAAGCAGGGCTGTGCGCACGGTGGTATCCGCCGCAGCCTCGGTAATGCACTCATTGACCGTGCGGGTTGCGTGGCCGACCTTAACCCCTAGATCCCACAGGAAATACAGTATGTATTCGATCAGCGGATGCACGCGCTCGCCAGCATCATCCGCAATCAGGAATAGCAGATCAATATCGCTGAACGGCGCCAGCAGACCGCGCCCGTAACCGCCCGTAGCCGCCATGGAAAAGCCCGACAGCCCACCCGCGGGGCTTGCTGGCCCCACCAGTTCAGTCGCGCGCATGGCCAGATCCACAATGGCGCGCAGCATGACATCCGTGAAGGATGCAATCATTTTGGCTGCTGCGGCGCCCTTGAGTTCATACCGCTCAAAACGGTTGCGGATATCGGCCTGATAGCGGCCCAGATAGCGGCGGAAAATCGCCACGGCCTCTTCCCGCTCGGGAATGACCGCTTCTTCTCGCGCGGCGTCTCTGAGCTCACGGGTCAGACACGCGGCAAGGGCTTCTGGCGTCAAGGCCGCCAGTACGGCCATGTCAGGCTGCTGCCCAGAGGCAGCGTGTGCGGAAGAAGTGGACATCGGGCTTCGGGTTCGGTTCCTGTAGGGGTCTAGAAACTGTCGGTTTCAGGGCTGGACTGTCCATGATCGCCCATGGCCTGAGAGTGCGTCCGCTCGGCTTCCCTGCGCAGGTCATACACAAGCTCCAGAGCATCGCGCGGGGTCAGGCTGTCGGGGTCGGTATCCATTATTCGTTTTCTTAACGTATTTTCAGGCGGATGGGGTAATGTCTTCTGCGTGTCGAAAAGGGGAAGCGGCTCGGGTATTGTATTTTCAGCACGCTCCAGTTCTTTGAGCAACCGTGCCGCCCGTTCCACAACCGGAACAGGCACCCCTGCCAGACGCGCAACATGCACACCCCAGCTTTTTTTGGCTGTGCCCGGCAGCACCTCATGCAGGAACACAATCTGCCCACGCCACTCCCGCACGCCCATGGTGTGCAGGCTCAGACGCGGCAGGGTATCAACCAGCCGCGCCAGCTCATGGAAATGCGTTGCAAAAATGGTTCGGCAGCGCACGGTTGAGTGCAGCGCCTCCAGCACACCCCATGCAATGGCCAGGCCGTCCAGCGTTGCGGTGCCACGGCCGATTTCATCCACCACCACCAAAGAGCGTGGTCCGGCCTGATTGAGAATGGCGGCGGTTTCGGTCATTTCCACCATAAAGGTCGAGCGGCCCCGTGCCAGATCGTCCGAAGCCCCCACACGCGAGAAGAGCTGGTCCACCACCCCCAGACAGGCCCGCTCCGCGGCAACGGGAAAACCCGCCTGCGCCAGAATAACCGCCAGCGCCGTCTGGCGCAGGAACGTAGATTTACCGGCCATATTAGGGCCTGTCAGCAACATGACGCGCTGCTCGGGCGGCAGGCGGCAGTCATTAGGCGTAAAGCGTGTGCCTGCGGGCAAGGCGGCCTCCACCACAGGGTGTCGGCCTCCCTCAAGGACAAAAGCCGTATCGTCCGTAACCTGCGGCGTACACCACGCCCCACCCGCCGCCAGCGTTGCACAGGACTGAAACACATCCAGCTCCGCCAACGCCTGCGCCAGCGGCGGCAGATCGGCCTCTGCCAGAATAACGTCCACCAGTGCACCAAACACCGCACGCTCACGGCGGGCGGCCTGCTCGGCGGCTTCGGTTATCCGTGTATTGAGAGTAGCCAGCTCTTCCGTAACAAAACGCGCATTACTGGCCGTACCCTGCCGCAACACCAGTTCAGCCCTGTCCTTGAGGCGCGCACTGGCCGCCACTGGCACTTCCATGACGTAACCAAGCTGGGCGTGATGGCGGATCTTGAGGGTCGTAACACCGTAACGGGTCGCATATTCAGCCTGCATGGCGGCAATCAGGCGGCGCGAATCATCGCGCAGGGTGCGGTGTTCATCCAGTTCCGCATCGTAACCCGGCGCGATCACCCCGCCATCATCCAGTCTGGCGGGCAGGTTTTCGGCCAGCGCGCGCCCCAACTGCGCCTCCAGCCCTCCGGCGACCGACAGAAACGCACAGACACGCGCCAACTCGCGCGGCAGGTCGCCTATCCGATGCAGCGCACCACCGGCCTCGCGTGCGGCCTGAATACCATCGCGCACCGCCGCCAGATCGCGTGGCTGGCCCCGCCCAACCGACAGACGCCCAAGCGCACGTGCAATGTCAGGGGCTTTTTTCAGGGCTGCGCGCAGTCCTTCGCGGCTGATGGGCTGTTCACGCAGCCAGCCCCATGCCTCCTGCCGCGCGGCAATCCGGGCAGGCTGCGTCAGGGGGGCTGCCAGCCATTCGGCCAGCAATCGCGCACCTGCGGCGCTGGCAGTGCGGTTAATCGCGGCAAACAGCGTGTGATCGGTACCGCCATCACGCGCGCGCAGCAGGTCGAGACTCGCACGGGTGGCGGGGTCTATGCCCAGAATACCGCTTTCATTCTGCGTGACCGGGCGGGCCAGACGCGGCAGGCGCCCCGCCTGCGTGCGGCGCACATACTCGACCGCCGTAGCGGCCGCCGTACTTTCCTCGTCCGAGAACGTGCCGAACGCATCCATGCTGGCCACGCCAAAAGCCGACGCCAGGCGCTCCCGCGCGGCCTCGGCTGATGGCGCGACCATATCGGGTGCGCGGCGGCTATTGAAATCCGCCAGATCAAGTGTTGCAGGCGCAAGAATTTCAGCGGCATCAAGCCGCCCCAACAGAGCGGGCAATCCGCTGATATTCAGGCTGGCCGTTTCGAACACGCCAGTAGAAACATCAATCCACGCAGCCCCCAGTGTTTCATGCTCTTTCGCCTTGCGGCTCCGTCCGGCTCCGGCTGTCAGCACCAACAACAGATTCGAACGCCCCGGCTCCAGCAACTCGTCCTCGGTCAGGGTGCCGGGCGTGACCAGCCGCACCACCGCACGCGCCAAGGGGCCTTTGGATGGGCGACCTTTAACGGGCGTTTCCGTCTGCTCGGCCACGGCCACGCGAAAGCCGCGCCGGATCAGCCGCGCAAGATAGGCCGGAGCCGCCGCAACCGGCACCCCACACATGGAAATGGGCTCTCCGCCATGGGTGCCGCGCGCTGTCAGGGCAATATCAAGGGCTGACGCGGCGGTAACCGCATCATCAAAAAACAGTTCGTAAAAATCACCCATGCGGAAAAACAGCAGGGCTTCGGGGTTTTCGGCCTTGAGCGTGAACCACTGCGCCATAGCGGGCGTGGCCCCTTCGGAGGAAAGTCGTGTCATACCCGTATCATAGAAGAGCCGCCGGACGGGGCAACCGGCTTTACGGCCTCTACCCCGCATTATACGCGACACCCTGCCTTTTACGCCCACGCCCAACGCGCCCATGCCGCACGCTCATTGCCGCAACGCAGCGCACGCGGGAAAATTCCGCCACGCAGGACATTCCGTCCGGGCGGCGGATGCTGTACCATGCGTGCCATGAACACGGCCTATCTCGCGCTTGAGCGCCATTTCGCCCGTATTGCCTCCCTACAGGACGCCATTGGCCTTCTGGGGTGGGACAAGGAAGTCATGATGCCTTCGGGCGCTGCGGAGCGCCGGTCGGAAAATCTGGCCATGCTCGAAGGGCTGCGCCATGAAATCCTGACCGCCCCCATCATGGCTGACCTGCTGGATCAGGCCGAGGCCGCGCCAGCACGCGCGGCATCAGCCGAAACGGACTGGCAGCGCGCCAACCTGACAGCCATGCGCCGCCAGCACACGCGCGCCACCGCCCTGCCGCAGGATCTGGTGGAAGCCCACGCGCAGGCCACAACCCTGTGCGAAATCGCATGGCGCGATGCCCGCCAGAACAGCGACTTCAAAGCCCTGCTACCCGCCCTGACCGAAGTGCTGAACCTGACACGCGCCATCGCTGCCGCCACAGGTGAGGCCTGCGGTCTCAGCCCTTATGATGCGCTGCTCGATTCCTTCGACCCCGGCACGCGTCAGGCGGACATAGACCCGCTCTTTACCCGCCTGCGGGCCGAACTGCCCGCCCTGACCGCCGCCGCACTGGAAACACAGGCCGCCCTGCCCACCACCAGAGCGCCACAAGGCCCCTTCTCCCTGCCCCGGCAGGAAGCACTTGGTCGCGAACTGATGCAGCGCATGGGCTTTGACACCACGCGCGGACGGCTGGATGTCAGCCTGCACCCGTTCTGCGGGGGGGCCACACATGATGTGCGCCTGACCACCCGCTACCGCGAGGATGATTTCATTCCCGCCATGATGGGAATCCTGCATGAAACAGGCCACGCCCTGTATGAAATGGGCCTGCCCGATGCGTGGATTTCGCAGCCAGTAGGGCAGTCCGGCGGCATGACACTCCATGAAAGCCAGTCGCTTATCATGGAGATGCAGTTCTGCCGTTCAGCCCCCTTTACCCGCTGGCTGGCCCCGCGCCTGCGTGCGGCCTTCGGCGTAGCGGACAACGCACCGGGATGGGATGCACAGGCGCTGCACCGCCAGCTCACACATGTGGAGCCGGGCTTTATCCGTGTCGATGCTGATGAAGTCACCTACCCGGCTCATATTCTGGCGCGCTATGAGCTGGAAAAAGCACTGGTTTCGGGCGATCTGGCGCTGAAAGACCTGCCAGCCGCCTTCAACGAGCGCATACACACCCTGCTGGGCCTGCGCGTGCCTGATGACCGGCAGGGTTGCCTACAGGATATTCACTGGCCCGCCGGGCTATTTGGCTATTTCCCCTGCTACGCATTGGGGGCCATGACTGCGGCCCAGCTCCGTCAGGCCGCCTGCACGCAGGAGCCTGCCATCCTGCCCGCTATTGAACAGGGTGACTTCGCACCCCTTCTCGAATGGCTGCGCACGCATGTGCATGGACGCGGCAGCAGCGCACCGCTCAGACAGATCGTGCTGGAAGCCACAGGTGCGCCGCTGGATGCGGATGCCTATCTCACCCACCTTCGCACCCGTTACGTGGATCGTGCCCCCAATGCCTGATACAGCCCCCTGTCGCCGCTTTTTCAAACGCCCCGCCCCCCGGCGGCTGGGCGTTCTTGCCACGGCGCTGGCATGCCTTGTCCTCAGCCCGCAGGCTTGGGCACTGCACATGCCAAAGGACTCTGAGCTGGGGCCACAGGCGCTCACGCCCTTCCTGCAATCGCCCGACCATATCTGGGATACCGTGCTACCCCTGCCCGATGGCCGGATGGTGCTTGAAGCCCCGGCATGGCTCGGCAATCACGGGCCGCAACTCTATATCCACACACCTGATGGGGCTACAGTGCCTTGGCCTGCGGCGCTCTCAGACACCACGCAGGATACGGGTGTTCAGCCTGATAGCACCGGCCCGCTCATAGCCGCAGCAGGTCTGACGCGCACCGCGCAAGGCAGCCTGTGGGTGCTGGACAGCGGCGTGCCCCAGCGCGAACAACCAGCCAAAGCCGCACCCAGACTGATCGAGATCGACCCCGCCCGCAATGCGGTGGTGCGCAGTGTGCGCATTCAGGCCGATGCCCTTCAGCCGGGCAGCATTCTCTCAGGCGTAGCCGTACACGACAATACCGCCTACGTGCCGGATTCCGGCGTGGGGGCCATTCTGGTCGTGGATCTGGAAACGGGTGTAACCCGCCGCTTTCTGGATCGGCACCCCGCACTGGTCGCCACACGCCCCATCATGACGCCGCAAGGCCCGCTACACCACCCGGATGGCGGGCTGGTAGCCGTGGATTCCAGCATGATCGCGGTCAGCCCGGATGGAAGCTGGATTGTGGTGCAGGCACCGGGCGGGTATCTCTCCCGCATTGATACCGCCATTTTTAACGACCCGCACATTACCCCCGCGGCGTTTGAAGAAAGCGTTACCCAGTGGTTCAAGACACCCAGCCTCGGCGGATTGGTGATTGATGCCGATGGCACGCTCTACTGGTCTGACCTCACCACCGGCAGCATACAGAGCTACACCACCGGGCGCATTCCGCGCAGGCTGATAACCGATGAACGCCTGCGCTGGCCCACCACACCGGGGCTTGATGGCAAAGGCCACCTCTATGTCACGGCCAGTCAGGTTGACCACAGCGGCGCGTTTGGCGGGGCACCGTCCATGAACTGGCCCGTAACACTCTACCAGCTCACCCTGCCCACGACGGCTCCCGCCCGTTAACCCCTGATCCTTTTTTATACGTCCTGCACCCGCCCGGCACCGGCGCGTGCGGGACGAATGTTCCACAAGGCCACTTCGCGGCACACGCCATTCAGGATATACTGTCGTCCATGCGTTACATTTCGACCCGCGGGAACGCCCCCGCCCTTTCCTTCTCCGATGTGCTGCTCACCGGCCTGGCCGAGGATGGCGGGCTTTACCTGCCCGAAACATGGCCGGAATTCTCCCTTTCCGACTGGCAGGCCCTGCGCGGACTGCCCTACCCTGAACTGGCAGCCCGTGTCATGGCCCCCTTTACGGCGCCGGACATCAGCTTCGAGACGCTCAAAACCCTGTGCGAGCGCGCCTATGCCGGTTTCAGCCACCCCGCCACGGTGCCGCTGACACAGGTGGATGACGGGCTGTTTGTGCAGGAACTGTTCCACGGCCCCACGCTGGCCTTCAAAGACATGGCCATGCAGGTGCTGGGCCACCTGTTCGAGCATGTGCTGACCCAGCGCAACGAGCGCGTAACCATTGTGGCCGCGACCTCGGGCGATACGGGCTCGGCCGCTATCGAGGCCTGCCGTGGGCGCGAACGCCTGTCCGTTGTCATTCTGCACCCCAAGGGCCGCACCTCCGAAGTGCAGCGCCGGCAAATGACCACGGTGCTGGAACCCAACGTGACCAACCTTGCGGTGGAAGGCACGTTTGATGACTGTCAGGATCTGGTAAAAGCCCTGTTCGCGGATATGTCCTTCCGCCGGGAAATGAACCTGTCCGCCGTCAACTCCATCAACTGGGCGCGTATTGCTGCCCAGATTCCCTATTACGTGCATGCCGCCCTCGCCCTTGGCGCTCCCGAACGCGAAGTCTCTTTTGCTGTGCCCACCGGCAATTTCGGCAATATTCTGGCCGCATGGGCCGCACGCCGCATGGGCCTGCCCATTCGCCAGCTCTGCGTGGGTTCGAACCGTAACGATATTCTCACGCGCTTCCTCAACGCCAATGACATGACCATCAAGGGTGTGGTGCCAAGCCTCTCGCCCTCCATGGACATTCAGGTCTCCTCCAACTTCGAACGCCTGCTGTTCGAACTGCTGGGCCGCGATGCAAAGCGTTGTGCCGAACTCATGACCGGTTTCCGCGCCAGCGGACACATGGATATTCCGGCTGAAACATGGGAGCGTGCGCGTGACCTGTTCTCCGGGCTGGCACTGGATGATGCCCAGACCGAAGCCGCGATCCGCTCCGTTCACCAGCGTTCAGGCTATCTGGCAGACCCGCATAGCGTGATCGGCATTGAGGCGGGCAGGCGCTTCCGCCAGCCCGGCATTCCCATGGTGGCGGAAGCCACGGCGCACCCGGCCAAGTTCCCCGATGCCATGGTGGCCGCAACCGGTATCCACCCGGCCCTGCCGCCCCATATGGCCGACCTGTTCGAGCGCCGCGAGCGCTACCGCACCGTGCCTGCCACTCAGGACGCCATCAAGGACGCTGTCCGCGCCGCCCTTGCTGGCGGCAACACCGACTAAAAACAAACGCTCCACCCCATCAGGCTGCCTGCCCGGCAGCCTTTCCTTTTTTCAGGACGAGAATGACAGACCCCATCAGACAGACCCGCCTGCCCTCCGGCCTGACCGTTATCACCGAGCGCATGGCGCACGTGGAAACGGTATCTTTCGGTGCGTATGTTTCCGCTGGCACACGCAACGAAACCGCCGAGGAAAACGGTGTCTCCCATTTTCTCGAGCATATGGCCTTCAAGGGCACGCATAACCGCTCCGCCCTGCGCATTGCCGAGGAAATCGAAAACGTGGGGGGGCATATCAATGCCTATACCGCCCGCGAGCAGACGGTGTTCTATGTCAAGCTGCTCCGCGAAAACCTGAATCTGGGTATCGACATCATTGGCGATATCCTGACCCACTCCACCTTCGATGCGGCTGAACTCGAACGTGAGCGCGGTGTGATCTTGCAGGAAATCGGTCAGGCCAACGATACGCCCGACGATATCGTGTTTGATCATTTTCAGGAAACCGCCTTTCCCGGTCAGCCTATGGGGCGCCCCACCCTCGGCACGGAAGAGCTGATCCGTAACATGAGCCGCGAAACGCTCATGTCCTACATGGCCACACATTACACGCCCGATAACGTGATCGTTGCCGCGGCTGGCAATCTGGAGCACGAGGCGGTGGTGGAGCAGGTGCAGCGGCACTTTGCAGACCTGCCAAACGCCACCCGCCCCAGTGTGTCGCCCGCTCGCTATCTGGGGGGTGAGTACCGCGAAAGCCGTGAGCTGGATCAGGCACATGTGCTTCTGGGCTTCCCCTGCGCGGGGTATCAGGGGGCGGACTACTACGCCACCATGCTGCTTTCCACTCTGCTGGGTGGGGGCATGTCCTCACGGCTGTTTCAGGAAATCCGCGAAAAACGCGGGCTGGTCTATTCGGTCTATTCCTTCAGCGCGCCTTTCCTCGACGGTGGTCTGTTTGGCATCTATGCCGGAACCGGAGAAAAGGAATGTGCGGAACTCATTCCTGTAACACTGGACGAGCTGCGCAAGGTGCAACTGAACGTGCAGGATGATGAACTGGCCCGCGCACGTGCTCAGCTCAAAGCCTCGCTGCTGATGTCGCTCGAAAGCACAGGCAGCCGGTGTGAACAGATTGCCCGCCAGCTCCAGATTTTTGGACGCATCATCCCCACACAGGAAACCGTGCGCCGGATCGAAGCTGTCACCACGGATGACATCCGCGCTGCGGCAGCCCGGATTTTTGCCGGAACACCCACACTGGCAGCCCTTGGCCCCATTGGTCACATTCCTTCCCTCCAGAGCATTACGGAGAATCTGGCAGCATGACGGCCCAGACCCTGTCCCTGCTTTCCGACCTGCTGCGCCATGCCAGACAGGCCGGGGCGGATGCGGCCGAGGCCGTGCATGTCAGCAGCCTTTCCGTAGGCGCTGGCGTACGAAACGGTGTGACCGAAGAACTCGAACGCTCCGAAACCACGGATATGGGGCTCAGGGTTTTTATCGGCTGCAAGAGCGCCATTGTCTCTACCTCCACCGTAGAGCCTGCCCGTTTCGGACAACTGGCGGCGCAGGCCATGGCTATGGCCCGTGTTCTGCCTGATGACCGCTACGCAGGGCTGGCCTCTCAGGCCATGACAACCCCCTGCACTGATAATGCCCTGCAGCTGAACGACCCCGCCGAACCGGATACCGCCACCCTGCTGGAACGCGCCCGTCTGGGCGAGGATGCAGCCTTGGCCATTACCGGGGTAACGAACAGCGCTGGCGCCAGCGCTTCATGCGGGCGCACGCAGGTCAGTTTTGCGACAACAGGTGGGTTTTCCGGCCAGTATGCCCGCAGCAGCCACGCCAACTCTGTTTGCGTTCTGGCGGGCAGCGGCGAGAGCATGCAGCGCGATTACGATCATCACGCCACGCTCTGGCTGCACGATCTGACAGATGCCGCCGAACTCGGCCGCAATGCAGGGCAGAAAGCTGTCGCGCGCCTGAACCCGACCCGCCCGCGCACAGGCCGCACGCCCGTTGTATTCCACCCCCGGGTGGCGGGCAGTTTTCTCAACCATTTTGCCGGGGCGATTAACGGCACGGCCATTGCACGCGGCACATCCTTCCTCAAGGACAGGATGGATCAGGCGCTATTCTCCAGCGAAATCAGCATTACGGACGACCCTACCCGCATCAAGGGCCTGCGCTCGCGCCCCTTCGATGGGGAGGGCCTGCGCATGGCCCCGCTCAGTCTTGTGCGCGATGGTGTGCTGTCTTCATGGTTGCTGGACAGCCGCAGCGCACGCCAGCTCGGGCTGGAAACCAACGCGCGTGCAGGCCGTGGCACCTCCGGCCCACCCTCACCGGGGGCCACCAACCTGTTTTTCGAACCCGGCACCCTCAGCCCGACCGAACTCATGGCCGACATCAAGGAAGGGCTGTACATCACCGAAATGATGGGGTCTTCCATCAATGGCCTGACAGGCGATTACAGCCGGGGTGCATCAGGCTTCATGATCCGGGACGGACAGATTGCCGAGCCTGTGGCTGAGTTCACCCTTGCCGGTAATCTGCTGGAAATCTTTGCCTCCATGACACTGGCGAACGATCTGGCCTTCCGTTTTGGCACCGACGCCCCCACATTAAGGGTCGAGACCCTGAATACCGCAGGGGCCTGACCTTTTTTGCCTGAGAGTATCTGATCTGTGAGCGTTCGTTTTTTATCCTCCGCACTGGCCATGGTCATGACCGCGAGCCTTGCCATCGGTCCCCTTGCCTCCCATGCCGATGCACGGGCAGGCAGCGGTGGCTCCATGGGGAGCCGGGGCAGCCGGACATGGAGCGCACCGCCCAGAACCAGCACATCCCCCTATGAGGCTGCGCCGATGGAACGCTCCATCGCGCCGCGCATGGCGCCCTCTACCCCCGGTTACGGTGCCATGGGTGCAGCGCCCTTCGCACGGCAGGGCATGCCTTACCAGAACCGCCATCCGTTCCTGACCGGGTTTGCTGGTGGTTTCCTTGGAGCCGGGCTTTTTGGCCTGCTCTCTGGCCATGGCTTCATGGGCGGGGTGGGCGGTCTGTTCAGCTTCCTTGGGCTGCTGATCCAGATCGGGCTGGTTGTGATGGTGGTTATGTGGCTTGTGCGCCGCTTTTCCGGCGCAGGCAACCGTATGGGTATGGGCGCGCAAGGGGCGTCTGGCCCGGCATCACCTCCCTTTGGCGCACAGCCTCAGCCCGCCAGCACACCGGTGCAGATCATGCCTGCGGATTATCAGGCCTTCCAGCAGACCCTGCTGGATATCCAGACCGCATGGAACCAGCAGAACATCTCGGCCATGCAGCAGATGGCCACACCAGAGATGGTCTCCTACTTCAACGAACAGCTGGCCACACTCGCCAGCCAGGGTGCGCGGAACGTTGTCTCTGATGTTCGCTTTCTTCAGGGGGATCTGTCCGAGGCATGGTCTGAAAACGGTATGAACTACGCCACGGTCGCCATGCGCTACAGCCTGATCGACCTGACCACGAATGCTATGGGGCAAGTGATAGACGGCAGTTCGACCGATCCTGTCACCATTACGGAACTCTGGACTTTTGTCCGCCCCGCACGGGGGGGCCGCTGGCTGCTTTCCGCTATTCAGCAAACCCGCTAAGGCGGTCAACCAACAGAAAAGGCCGGGGAGCACACTGCTCTCCGGCCTTTTTTATGTACCCGCTCACCGCTGGCCTATAAACAGCGCACAGCGCGTCTCCTATCAGGCGTGGAGCAGGCCTAGCCCAAACATCACGCTTGCCAGAACCAGCATGAAAGCCAGCATGCTTCTCACGCGCTGTGTCTGCCTGCGTTGTGTTTCCGCCAGCTCAGCCTGTGCGCTCACAGCCGTTGTCGCATCGGTATCGCTCATGGTGCTGCTCCCTTACCCAATCCAGTTCCAGCCGCGCAGGATATGATCCGCCAGCAGGCCGCAAAACAGGAAGAAAAGATATGCGAGTGAAAACCGGAACGAAATCCGTGCAGCCTTGTCGCCCGCAAGGCTGACACCCGTGGCATCCTGCGGTTCCAGCAGCACCCGCACGGCACAGGCGATAAAGCCCAGCCCCAGCACAAGCGCCGTAACCGTATAAAGCCAGCCGCTCAGCCCAAGCACCGATGGCACAAGAGAAACCGCCAGCAATACCAGCGTGTAGCCAAAAATCTGCCAGCGCGTATGCCGCCCTCCCCGCACAACCGGCAGCATGGGAATCCCTGCGCGCCCGTAGTCCTTGCAGGCATAAAGCGACAGCGACCAGAAATGCGGCGGTGTCCAGAAAAACACGATCCCGAACATGACCACCGGCATAACCGCCATATGGCCCGTAGCCGCAGCCCAGCCGATCATGGGGGGGAAAGCTCCCGCAGCCCCACCAATCACGATGTTCTGCGGTGTCGAACGCTTGAGCCACATCGTATAGATGACGGCATAGAAAAAGATGGAAAACGCCAGAATGCCCGCCGCCAGAGTGTTGGTGGCAATCCACATCAGGCAGACAGACAGGCAGGACAGCCCGATACCATAGGCCAGAGCTTCGTCCTGCGGAATGCGCCCCCCCGGAATAGGGCGGGTAATGGTGCGCTGCATGATGGCATCAATATCGCGGTCAAACCACATATTGATGGCCCCTGCCGCCCCCGAGGCCAGACAGATGCAGAAAATGCTCACTGCCGCGACAAACGGGTTGAGATGGCCCGGTGCCATGATCATGCCCGCGGCACCCGTAAATACCACGAGAGAGATAACGCGGGGCTTAAGCAGCATCAGCCAGTCACGCGCCTGCGTGCCAACACGCGCCGTTTCAAAACGCACCCGGCGGGCGGGTTTATCCGTCAGTGCTGCTTCGCTCATGCCCGCTCTCCCTTGCTGGTCTCACCGGACTGAACCGGAACCAGCATGGTAGCACCCATCTGCTCCACAGAGCCGTAACGCAGGCCAAGCCCCGCGGCCAGAAGGAAACACAGCGCCGACAGACCGAACAGCGCGCTGCCCAGCGCCTGCTGGCCGGGCACAAAAACGAGGGCCGTGGCCACAACCGTCAGTACAAAATGCAGCCGCGCCAGACGCCTTGGGTACCAGAACCCGCCGGTCTGGCCACGCCACAGGTAAAAGCCACCACAAACAGCGTAGAGCGCACCAAGCTGGAGGGCGGAATGCAGGCCAGCCCCCTGCACAAGCTGGGCCACCCAGCCAGCCGAGACCACGACCAGAAATCCCATGCCCCACAAAAGCGGCACACGCGGCGATACCCGGCTGCGCCACGTACCGGCCAGCCATAGCCCGGCAAGGCTGACAGCCGAAAACGTGCAGACTGCGAGCAGAATAGCCCCGATCCGCAGCGCACTGGCCTGTTCAGCCCCGGATGCCAGATCAGCCTTGGCCCACGCAACAAGGCCAGTACCAGCCGTAGCCGCCATGACAAGAGCCACCGGTTTTTCGGAAAAGCGGCCGATACGCGCACTCATTTCAAACACGACACCAAAACCGGCCAGCAGCACCACCAGCCCGATCGGCCCGGCAAAGGTTTCCACGCCTGCGGTTGTCGCAACGGGGAACAAACCGAAAGAGGTCAGCACCTGCCGTACCAGATGGGCTGCAAAAACCGGAACCGCCAGCAGCAGCACAGCAGCCGACAGCATTTCCCCCCACACGAAAGGCGAAAAACTGGAACGCCCGGCGCTATCGGCCCGGCTGTCAAAAATCGTTACCAGAAGCGCCATGCACGCCAGCAGCGTCCCTACGCACCACAACAGGGTGGCGATAGTCGCCCCGGTTCCATGCAGACCCGAACCTGACAGGGCCGCGCCCACTGTCAGCACCATGCCCGCCGTCACCAGCCCCAGACCGGACAGGTTCAGGCCATTGGCCAGCATACCTGCCCGCTGTAGCGCACCGGGCAACCACAGGGTACCGAATCCGCACACCATGGCAGGCACAACGACATAGAGCAGCATCAAGATCGGGTGGGCCTGCTCCAGCCCTGCCCAGACAGACCCCGAAGCCAGCGTACCCATACCCGCGAAAGCGGAAATCCCTCCGCCGACCAGTGCTGCAATCACAGCCAGAGCCAGCCATCCAGCTCCAAGTCCGGCCTCGACACCTGTTAGAAAACGGGTGGAGCCGTAGGCTTGGGCATGCGGGTTCTGAGCATGGACAACGGTCATGGTCTTCCTGTTTCCATCATTTCATACGCGCATGGCAGGATGGCGCGTTACGGTTTCAAAAACGAGAAACCTTCAATCCGGCTCTTTCTAGCGTGTTCCGCCGCATGGAACGAGCCATTCAGCCCCGCGCCCATCACGCCCCTGCCACGCCGCACACGCACATATGCGTGTGCAAAAGGAACGAGACAGGGCGCAAGCCGGGGGGGGGGGGGGGCGGGTATCAGCCCGGCAGGTTTTCGAGCGTAACCAGCGTAAACAGCCCCATTGGCGGGACAGGCTGGATATAGGCGCGCGCGAGATCATTCGGAGGCAGCAGCGATTCCATAGCAAAATCAGGATGCCAGCCGAGCGAGCGCGAGGCACGGGCCATGGCGTGCTCAACTGCACCGCGCACACCACCCGGTGCCAGAAAGTGGTTTACGAACAGGATATAGCCGCCCGGACGGACAACCCTTTTCAGTTCGCACAGCAGCTTGCGCGGATGCGGCACAACAGAGGCCACGAACATTGCCACCGCAATATCGAAGGAATTATCTGCAAAGCGCGTAGCTTCAGCATCCATTTCCAGCAGGTCGCGCACGGTTGCAAGATTATCGCGCTGCACGCGTTCGCGCGCCTTGGCCAGCATGTCGCTTGAAAGATCAATGCCGGTAATGGCCTTGTCGGCCTTATAATGCGGCAGAGCCAGACCGGTACCCACACCCACTTCAAGCACATCCGTGCCGGGCAGGCCGTTTACGGCTTCGACCGCACGCAGGCGGCCAAAGCGCGAAATGCCACCGAAAGCCACGTCATACACATTGGCCCAGCGACGATAGGCGAGTTTGACGGCTTCCGCATCAAGCGCTGAGCGCGAGGGAGGAGGAACAGGTGCGCCTTCCCCGTCAGAGGGATACCCGTTCAGCATGTCGTGTACTTCCCCTGCCTGCCTGTTCGCCACTATTTCTTCAAGAGCCACTCTGCCTCTTCCTTCCCCGTTGCGGTTCGCGGCCTCTGGCCTGCGCCCCGCACTACTGCCCGCACCATGCTCTGGCTCAAGGCGTGGGCCTTTGTATCATTACCTGAGCCGGACTATCGCCGGTTTTCGACATTCCGCCAAATATTTTGCCAGCAGAACGGGCAAAACATCCACGCATGCCCTCAACTGCCGCCCAGACGCCCCTCGATGGCCTCCCATACAAGGGCTGCACCATTCACGCCATCAAAGCGCTCAAGTTCCTGCAAACCAGTGGGGGAAGTCACGTTGATTTCGGTCAGATACTGCCCGATAACGTCAATGCCCACAAAAATCAGACCATGTTCTTTCAGGAACGGTCCGATGGCCTTGCAGATTTCCTGATCACGCTCGGTCAGCCCGACCTGACGCGCCACCCCACCTACGTGCATGTTCGAGCGATGGTCATCCCCCGAAGGCACGCGGTTGATCGCACCAACAGGCTCGCCATCCACCAGAATGATACGCTTGTCACCGGCAGTAACGGCTGGTTCGTAGCGCTGGATCATCAGCGGTTCGCGCGAGCGGGCAAAGTGCATTTCCAGCAGGGCGTTAAGGTTGCCGTCATCCTCACGGATACGGAACACGCCGCTGCCACCGTTGCCGAACAGAGGTTTGACAATGATGTCGCGCCATTTAGCGCGGAAGGCGCGAATCTCCGCCACATCCCATGTCACCAGCGTAGGGGGCATCAGATCCGGGAAATGCGTGACCAGAATTTTTTCCGGGCAGTCGCGTACCCAACGCGGGTCATTGACCACCAGCGCCTGCCCCGGCCCGGTGCCATGCACATGGTCAAGCATATGGGTTGCGGTAATATAGGCCATGTCGAACGGGGGGTCCTGACGCATCAGCACCACATCCACCTCACCCAGAGAGCGCCGCACGGCTTCGCCAAAGGTTGCGTGGTTACCCTTTTCGCGCCGGACGGTAACAGGGCGCATAAGCGCGCTAACCCGCGCGGGCCTGTGCTGCCCCGGCTGCGCCACGCCCTCACCCAGAGCAAGGCTGTTAACATCATAGACAAACAGGGAGTGCCCCCGTGCCTGGGCCTCCAGCATCAGGGCGAATGTGGAATCGCCCTCGATATTGATATGCTCCAGCGGATCCATCTGAACCGCCACAAGCCGATGCGAGCCCATATCCTTACACTTCCCGTTTCTTCTGATGCCGCGAAATATGGCAACATTCTGCCCGTTTTACCACCAACACGCAAACACACCCGGCCTGCATGCCTATTCCCCCGGTCTGATCACGCCTCATGAACGACGAACCGGCAGGCTGGCCGCTTCTCCCAGAGAGGCAGCGCCGGGCTTACAGCGCAGGCTTACCGGTTGCAGGACATACCATTCCGCCACCATACCCCGGCGCGCACGCGCCACGGGCTGGCCGGGGTCTCCCAGAACCTCAAACACACTTGGATTGGGGGCACCTTTATCCTGCGCAGAACGCAGCAGCATACCCCGCAGGCCACAGGCCGGACGCGGAAAATCAAACAGACGCCAGCGCGGTTCGACCGCCACAACCTCAATATCACGCGTGTAAAACGCTAGCTCACCCGCCAGACCATAGTTTTCGGTTATCAGAACGGGAGCCACGCCCGCAGCCTCACTGGCCATATGCGCCTGCATGGCCTGAGCCAGTGTGCTCCATCCCCCCATCTGCCTCAGAGTTACATCCGTACGCACGGGCAGGCGTAGGGGCGCGAAGGTTGCCTGCACCATGACCACGACAGTAAGGACACCACCAAGCCAGACAGCTCCTTTCCACCACCGGGGGCACCACACCCCCGCCGCCAATGCACAAGCGGGATACACCAGCACGGGCCAGTTGGCCTGCACCCGCGCACCAAGCGCATGCTGGAAAAACACAGCCAGCGGACACAGGATCATGCACAGCAGCAGCGCGGAAAAACCATCGCGCCGGCGCCACAAATGCACGCAGCCCCCCACAAACAGGACAAACACCAGCCCCGAGGCCAGCCCCACCTGCCCGCCCAGCAACTCGGACAGAAACACCGGCGCCCGCGCTGGTTGCCAGTCCAGCACCCGCCCGCCCTGTCGGGTTAAACCACCCCATGCGTGCTGCGCGTTCCACCAGATGACAGGGAGCACACACACGCACCCGACAATCGCCCCCAGCCACGGCCACGGCTTGCGCAGCCAGACCCGACCTGCCGGGCTGCCGACCAGCCACAACCCCACGCCGGCAACGGGCAGCACCATGGAATATTTGCTGTCAAAACCAAGCCCCGCCGCCAGCCCGGCCACCAGCCAGAGCCATGACGCACCGCCCATGCAAAGCCCACCCAGACTCCAGAGCAGCAGGGCTACAAAAAAAATCAGTGGCGTATCGGGCGTCATGATAATCGCACCAAGCCCGATTGCGAGCGTAGCATTGAGCAGCAGCGCCACGCGGGTTCCGGCCCGCCAGTCTGGCTGGCCATCTGGGCGGCGCAGCCATAGCGCACCAACATGGGCAAGCAGAACGGAACCAAGAGCGGCCGAAAGTGGCCCCATTACCCGCAGGCCAAGGGGGGTATCCCCCACCACCAGCAGGCCGAACCTGATCCACAGCGCCACCATGGGGGGGTGATCAAAATACCCGGCGGCAGGGGCGAGCGCCCAGAGCCTGTAATACGCTTCGTCAGGTGTAAGCGGCACACTGGCCGCAACCGCCAGCCGGAAGAGCGTCAGGAGCGCCAGTACGGTCAACCATCCACCGCGGCCCATACGCTCCCCCGCCCCCAACAGGTTACGGTCTCCAGACGATTGTGGAAGACATGGCGTAATTCCACACCGCCGCCATAATGGCCCCGGCCACGCTGGCCTCCGTAATCATATGCCCCTGATCATAAAGCATGCGGGCAATGCCGATATTGGCAATGGCACCCACCGAGCACACAAGCATGAACAGCAGCAGGCCCCGCGCAATCCGCGCACCCTTGAGCCGCCGGTCACGATAGGTGACGGTGTTGTCGAGGAAGAAATTAACAATCATGGCCACAACGGTGCCGATACCCTGTGCAAGCCCGAAATCGGCACCGCCCAGCAGAGCCAGCCGCATGATCACCAGATTGGTGAGCACACCCGCAAGCCCCACCCCGCAGAATGCAATAAAGCGCAGCGGCACCAGGCCGTGGCAGAGCTTATCCACCAGCAGGGCACCAAACTGGAGCATGACCAGCACATCCAGCTTGCTCTCCCCCGCAACGCGCGCGCGGAAACCGCAGGGCACTTCCTGCACTTTCAGTGGTTTGGGCGAGGACAGAACCAGATCAAGCAGGATTTTGAAGCCAGTCGCAGCCAAAAACGGCGCGATCTGCTGGAACCTGTCCTGCCTGATAGCGAAAAATCCGCTCATGGGGTCTGTCAGCCGCACCGGCATAAACCGCTGTGCAAGCCAGATACCACCATCGGACAGGGCATGCCGCCAGGCGTTGGCCAGCCCCTGATTGCTGCCACCTTCAACATGGCGGCTGCCAACGGCGAGATCGCACCCACCGCCCGCAACGGCATCAATCAAAGCAGGCAGGCGGCTTTCATCATGCTGGAGATCACCATCCATAACCGCCACAATCTGTGCGGAAGACGACAGCGCCCCTTCTATCACAGCCGAGGACAGACCCCGGCGACCAATACGGCACAGGCCGCGCACGCGGCTGTCTTCCTGCGCGAGAGCCCGCACGACATCACTTGTGCCATCGGGGGAGTTGTCATCAACAAAAATGACCTCCCAGTTCCGGCCATCCAGAACCTTGCGCAGCATGTCCACCAGCGGCCGAACATTTGCGCTTTCATTATAACAGGGCACGATGATGCTGACATCGGGCCCACCTGTCACGTCCGCCACTCTGGCTCCCTGCACCACATCACTAGTCATATCATCCACTACCGGCCTATCCGCACGCTCACTCATGCGGCTGGCCCCTCGTTCTCATTTTTCAACGGCACGCCCCACCGCTCCAGACTTGTGCGGATGGTCTGCAGGGTCTGCACACGGATAACATGCGTGGCTTCAGTCAACTGGCGGGTGAGCAGGTTTTCGTGGGCGGCATCACGCGCAATCAGCCTCACGAGAAAATCACCGCCACCACGGATCATGTGGCACTCGCGCACTTCCGGCCACTGGGCCAGATAATTCTCAAAGGCGCACAACACGGTTTCCTTCTGGCTTTCCAGCCCAATCAACGCAAAAAACGTAATTGGCCAGCCAAGAGCCGCTGCGTCCGGGTCGGCATGATAGCCGCGTACCACACCGTCATCCTCCAGACGCCGGACACGGCGCAGGCAGGGCGGTGCCGATATACCCACGCGCCGGGCCAGTTCGACATTGGTGATACGCCCATCGTCCTGCAACTCTGCCACGATGCGAAGATCAACTGCGTCCAGATCCACCACCTTCAAACTCCGATCCCCCCGTGCAGGATAAAATCCCTGCAGAGCACGCCATACCGGCAACTGGCACCGTATATGACACGCCCGCCTTCCCTCGGCAAACCGCATCCTTACACTGTCGCACCCCTTGCCCTACAGGGGCCGTGCGGTCATATCTGGCCCCATATCGCCCGGAACGCGCCGACAGCAGTGGCGCGGCCGGGCTTGGCCTTACCCGCTGGGGATGATGTAAAAAACCATGACCGAAACAATCACGACCGACCTGCTTGTCATCGGCGCTGGCCCCGCGGGCTATACGGCCGCCATTTACGCCGCGCGCGCCAACCTGTCTCCCGTGCTGGTGGCGGGGCTGCAGCCCGGCGGGCAGCTGACCATTACCACCGAAGTGGAAAACTACCCCGGCTTTGCCACGGCCATTCAGGGCCCATGGCTGATGGAGCAGATGGCCGAACAGGCGCTGAATGTCGGCACGCGTATTGAATACGACATTATTACAGATGTGAAACTCGATGGGGGTTCGCCCTTCCGGCTGGTGGGCGATTCCGGCACGGTCTACATTGCGCGTTCCGTTATTGTCGCAACGGGCGCACAGGCCCGCTGGCTTGGTCTGCCCAACGAAAAACGCCTGCAAGGGGCCGGTGTTTCCGCCTGCGCCACCTGCGATGGCTTTTTCTACCGTGGGCGCAGGGTTGCCGTTGTCGGGGGTGGCAACACGGCCGTGGAAGAGGCGCTCTACCTCACCCACCACGCCGACCATGTCACCCTGATCCACCGCCGCGACACGCTGCGCGCTGAAAAAATCCTGCAGGATCGGCTGTTCGCAAACCCGAAGGTCAGCGTTGTGTGGAACAGCGTTGTCGAAGACATTCTGGCTGACGGCACGCCCCCAACCGTTAACGCCATCGCCCTGCGCAACACGCAGGACAACACGCTCACCACCCTGCCGACTGATGGCGTGTTCATTGCCATCGGCCATTCGCCTACAACCGATATTTTCAAAGGCCAGCTCGAGCTGGATTCCGAAGGCTATATTGTTACGGTTGCAGGCGGCACACGCACATCGGTCGATGGAGTCTTCGCCGCGGGCGATGTTCAGGACAAAATCTACCGTCAGGCTGTCACCGCAGCAGGCACAGGCTGCATGGCCGCACTGGATGCGGAACGTTTTCTGGCTGGCCTAAATTAATAATTACTTCCCCATGGTCTCTTGACCATGGGGGGCAATTACTGCACGTATGTATAAACCATAAAGCATAATTTCATGCTTTACATGAGTATCATTCAATATTTAGTAGGAGGCGTGCGTGGACTGGGACAAACTCAGGGTTTTCCATGCTGTGGCGGAAGCCGGTTCCTTTACCCACGCGGGAGACGTTCTTAACCTGAGCCAGTCTGCTGTATCCCGGCAGATTTCCGCGCTCGAAGACGTTCTTCAGGTTCCTCTTTTCCACCGTCATGCAAGAGGTCTGATCCTGACCGAACAGGGTGAAACCCTGCATAAAACGGTGCGGGAAGTATTTTCCAAACTCGAAATGACACAGACCCTGCTGACTGAAAGCAAGGAAAAAGCCGCAGGTCGGCTGCGTGTCACAACAACAACCGGTTTTGGCAATTGCTGGCTTATGCCACGCCTGCACAAGTTCATGCAGGCCAATCCTGAAATCGATATCTGCCTTATTCTGGAAGATAACGATCTGGATCTGGGCATGCGCGAAGCTGATGTGGCCGTGCGCATGCACGCACCGCGCCAGCCCGATCTGATCCAGCGGCATCTGGCAGATTTCCATCTGCCCATTTTCGCAGCCCCCCTCTATCTTGAAAAACATGGCACGCCGCAGAGCCTTGAAGAAATCAAGAACCATCATCTGGTTCTGTTCGGCGAGCACCACCCACCCGTTACGCATGTAAACTGGCTGGCGCAGGCTCTGCAGAATACGGGTCATGCCGGGCTGCATAATACCCGGCTGGAAGTCAACAGCATGGCCGCCATGGCTTATGCCATTGCCGGTGGGTTGGGTATCGGTTCGATCCCAACCTATGCCGCAGCGGCATTCCCAGATCTGGTGCAGATCCTGCCCGATGTCGCCACGCCGACTGTTGATGCCTATTTTGTCTACCCGGAAGAACTGCGCAGCTCCAAGCGCGTGTCAGTATTCCGTGACTTCCTGATGAGCGAGCTGGGTATCCGCTAAAATAGCACCCGCTTTACAGATCAAGGGCAGACCGTTTCGTACTGTTTAAAGGCGAATCGTTCTGCCCTTTTTCATATGCACAGCAGTTCATACATAAAATCGCATAATAATGTGGCTGAATAGCACTCTTTCTATGTCTGTTCTTTAAATTTCAGAACCCACCTGTTTCATATCCTTTACACTTCTGCATATCTCTACTGCCAGAGAAGATCAGATAACCAAGAAAAACCGGGAAAAGGTTCAAAAAAAACGTATCTTCTCCATTCACAAACAAGAAACCATTCCCTATATTTGGAAAAGTAAATTCTTACTTTTAATTGGGCCAGCCATGACAGACACTGCAGACTACTCCCCCGTTCTAGAACTTGTATCAGAGATTGTGGCGGCATATGTTTCCAACAACCAGGTGGAAGCCACCGCCATTCCCGTTCTGATCAAGGATGTTTATCAGGCACTGAAAACCGCCGAACTGCCGCAGAGTGAGCCGGAAAAGCTTCAGCCTGCCGTGCCCGTCAAGCGTTCTGTTTTCCCTGACTACATCGTGTGCCTTGAAGACGGCAAAAAGCTGAAAATGCTCAAGCGCCATCTCCAGAGCGCCTACAACATGACGCCTGAGCAGTACCGTGAGCGCTGGGGCCTGCCCGCAGACTACCCCATGGTTGCCCCCAACTATGCTGAACGCCGCTCCACACTCGCACGTGAAATCGGTCTGGGCCGCAAGATTCACGCTGCTGGGGATGAAGATGAAGTGGGTGGCCGCGGCCGTCGCTCCAAGAAAAACGCGCCGACCAACGCGTAATACATCCCTCAGATCAACGAGGCCCGAAGCCCGGTGGAGCGTCTGTCACGCCCCACCGGGCTTTATTTATGTCTTGACGCAAGAACCCTATACGCAGGAGTGTTAAAAGCGAGTGGCCCTGCTATCTGGCCATATGATCAGATGGAAATGCACTACCATGACCAGATCTGAGCTTATTGCTGTTCTTTTGCAGAAACATCCTCACCTGCAGGTCAGGGAGGCAACGCGTCTCGTCAACACTGTGTTTGGTGGCATCGCCCGCAGCCTTGCCAATGGACAACGCGTGGAACTACGCGGATTTGGGGCTTTTTCCGTCAAGGAACGCGACCCCCGACTAGGCCGCAACCCCAAAACCGGGGAACAGGTGCAAGTCAGCCGCAAATATGTGCCGTTCTTTAAAACAGGCAAAGAGCTGCATCAGCGCCTGAACACTCCACGCAAAAAAGAATAACCTGCCTACAGCAGACCCTTGCTGCACAGATAGTCGCGGGCAAGCTTTATATCCGCGACGAATCTTTCATATTCTTTCTGGCGCGTAGATTCGTCGGGCAACCGTAATAGATAGGATGGATGCACCGTCACCAGCCCACTGGTTGTTTCATCCAGCGGCAGAATACGTGATCTCTCACGTGAAATTGTAATGGGTCGTTTCAGCACGCTTCGCGCCGCCGTTGCCCCGAGCATGACCACCAACACGGGATCAAGAATACGCCTTTCAGCCTCCAGCCAGACATGACAGGCGTTAATAGCTCCCTCGTCAGGCTTCTGGTGCAACCGCCTGCCATTACGCCAGGTAAAACCAAAATGCTTGACGGCATTGGTCACGTAAATCTGCTCACGGTTTAAACCTGCCTCCGCCAGCGCCCTGTCCAGAACCTGCCCTGCAGGCCCGACAAATGGCACTCCGGCCAGATCTTCCTGATCTCCCGGCTGTTCACCCACCAGCATCAGCCGAAGACGCCCCTGCCCGCTCCCGAACACGGTGCGCGTCGCCTTTTCCCATGAGGGGCAAGCCCGGCAATCCATAGCGAGCGCACCAAGAGCCGCCAGACTATCCGCCTGCCGGGTTTCCTCCAGCGATGGCGGCTGAACCGTGTTCGGGTAACCCTGCCAGCATCCCTGCCCGGAGGGTTGCCATGTGCTGGCCTGCACATGGGTGGCCTCAGTCTCGCCCGGCCCGAAAAATAGTCTCTGGCCATTCCACAACACACGTCGATAGGGGCTGCAAATCTCCCACAAACGTGGCATGCGCGCCTGACAGAAAGCGGCATTGGCCTCCAGAATATAGTGGGCAGGTGCGTCATGCAGGCAGGCCGTGGAGCGGTTTGCCGCAAAGGTGGAAAAACGCTGTCGGAAGGCCCTCGTTTCCCTTCGCACGCTTTCAGCTAGCGCACGCAGTGCCATCAGATCCGGGTCGTGCCCATTGCCCAGCGATAATTCGCGCCGGGCCAACCGATAGAGGATTGTGTAACCAAGGCTGAAGCGGGTTTCATCACGCGCCTGAATGGCGTCTTCCAACAGCGCCAGCAAAGCCCGTGAAAGCGTAACACGCAGCCCCGATGGCGCAGACTCCTTCCCGCTATCCTGCTCCGGCAACGCTTCACCAAAGCCAGCCACCCGCCAATGCAGGGATTCTGGCGGTGTCTCCCGCGCGATATGCCACCTGACCGCCTGCCGCCATGCTGAAAAATCAACCTGATGCGCAAGAACACTCTCTGCCAAGCGACTCAAGCCCCCCCGCTGCGCCTGCCACGCTTTAAGCGGCCGGGCATGGCTGCAACCTGCTGCCAGCGCACGATTCCCGTCAGGCACAGCAGAAGCAGATACAGAGCACCACCACCCACCACCATAAATCCAAGCCAGCACAGACGCAGCACGATATGGGCAGGAAACGGCAGCCCCCAAGCCCCCAAACCAACGCCTAGCGCCATGCCTAATGCAGCAAGCCCCACAAACCCCATACGCATAAGCAACGCCTGTGGCACATGCAGCACCGCGCGCAGGCGCAGTATAATTGCCAGACTGGCAACATTGAGCACCGCTGCCAGACTACTGGCCAAAGGTGGCCCCACATGAGCAAGCGGCTTCATAAACACAAGGTTAAGCAGCAGGTTAGCCACCAGTACACCAATGCCGATCATGACCGGCGTACGGGTATCCCCCCGCGCGAAAAAGGCAGGCGACAGCACCTTGACCAGCACAAACGCAGGCAGACCAATGGCATAAGCCCGTAATGACTGAGCCGACAGAACGGCATCATGCTCGGTAAAGGAGCCGTGGCCGAACAGAACCACCATAATGGGATCAGCCAGCACCAGAATACCGGCCACCGCAGGCAGCGTTAGCAACAGTACATACTCGATCGACCGATTCTGCGCCGTATGCGCCCCTTCATGATCACCCGCCGCGACATGACGGGTCAGAACAGGCAGTAGCGTTGTACCTGCGGCCGCACCCAGTACGCCCAGTGGCAACTGGTTAATCCGATCTGCAAAATACATGAGCGACACACTCCCCGCAGGCAGTAGCGTGCCGATAATGGTGTCGATTGTCAGGTTGATCTGCCCGACTCCACTCCCTATCAACCCCGGCACCATGCGCCTGAGCAGCAGCCTGATGCGCGGCGTCAGGCGCGGCCAAAGTGGCATAAGGCCAAAGCGTGCCCGCTCACAGGCCCACATGAGTAGCCCAAGCTGCACCACGCCCGACAGGGTAACCCCCCATGCCGCAACAATTGCTACATTGGCGCTCAGGCACGCCCCCCCAAGAATGGCCGCGATGCCAACAATATTGAACGCCAGATACGCAGCCGATGCCATACCAAAACGATGCAGCCCGTTCAGCACCCCCGCCAGCAGCGCTGCGGCACAGATCATGACCAGATAGGGAAAGGTAATCCGGCTAAGCGTTACCGCCAGCGCATAGCGTTCGCCGCTTTGCACAAAGCCCGGCGCAATCGCCCGCAGCACCGCAGGCATGAACAACTCGCCCAGCAGGCATAAAAACACCAGCCACGCCAGCATGACGCCAAGCGTACGCCGCGCGAAGTGGCGCGCCTCATCCGCCCCATCCTCGACCAGCACAGACGAAAAAAGTGGCACAAATGCCGCGTTGAACGCCCCTTCACCAAACAGCCGCCGAAACATGTTAGGCAGACGGCAGGCAACCTGATAGGCATCCTGTAATGGGCCAGCCCCAAGAAACGCAGCCAGAAGCTGATCGCGCACAAGACCAAGAATGCGGCTGAGCATGGTCCAGCCGCCAACTGTCAGAAAATTTTTCAGCATGATGTCCCGTGCGATCCGTCAAGGCCGTGGCGGTAGCCCCACGGCGCCGCCTGTCAGAGCATACCGGCTGCACGACTCATGAACAGTCTTAACAGATACGGCATAGGCATGCCGCTTACCTCGCTCTATTATCCCATGTCAAAGGCGGCAGCTTGCACAGCCTGCCGCCCGCCCCAGAAGCCTGGAAAGAATACACGCATATGCCAGCCCCGCCCGCCCAACACCCGGCCCCCATCACCCGCTGTCTGGGGCTGAAAGCCAGCCAGCGCTCAAAACGGGGGCAGGAAATCGCGCGTGCAACTCTGGCCACCTTTATCGCGGGTATGGCGCTTTACACTGTGCATGGCTTTTTACCTGCCCTTGCATGGGGCGGGGTTTTTGCCATTGCCACATGGCCGCTTTATACCCGGGCCTGCAAAGCCTGGCCCGATGCTGCGGGAGGCACAGTGCTGCCCGCCCTGTTTACGGCGGTAATGGCGCTGATATTCGTCATTCCCCTAACACTTCTGACGCTCGAAGCCATCGGCGAAGCCCAGAGTGTGCTGCGCTGGCTTGATGGCGCGCGCGCCCATGGCGTGCCTGTGCCCGAAGCCTTGGGCCATCTCCCCTTCGGTCAGGCTGCCATTACACAGTGGTGGCAAAGCCACCTGACGGACCCACGCAATATTTCAGGCATGCTGGGTGCTCTGGATAATCGTGGCATGGCTATCACCAAAGCACTCGGTGCGCAGATCGCCCATCGTGGAACCCTGTTCTGCTTTTCCATCCTGACCCTATTTTTTCTTTATAAGGATGGGCCTTCCGTTATCCGCCAATGCCGCGTGGCCTCCTGCCGTGCCTTTGGCAAACGGGGGGAAACCATCGGCCGCCAGATAGTGGCCTCGGTGCATGGCACGGTGCAGGGGCTTGTTCTGGTGGGCATAGGCGAAGGCATTATTCTGGGCATCGCCTATATGGTGGCCGGAGCGCCTCATCCTGCGCTTTTTGGTGTTATTACCGCTGTGGCGGCCATGATCCCGTTCTGCGCGCTTGTAGCTGTGGGACTGGTTTCGCTGCTGATTCTCGCACAGGGGGCCTCAGCAGCCTGTGTGATTATTTTTGCGCTGGGCGCCACAGTCATTTTCATTGCCGACCATTTCGTACGCCCTGCCCTGATCGGCGGCAGCACAAAACTGCCATTCCTGTGGGTGCTTCTGGGCATTCTGGGAGGAGCCGAAACATGGGGCCTGATTGGCCTGTTTATCGGCCCGGCCATTATGGCAGCACTCAACCTGCTGTGGCGGCGCTGGACATACGGCAATAGCGAGGCAGCCCCATAAACAGGGGCGCCTCGCCATACCAACTTTTCGGAAAAATATCGGGCAGGCGGGATTCGAACCCACGACCCCCAGTCCCCCAGACTGATGCGCTACCAGACTGCGCTACTGCCCGTTAAGTGTGAAGCGGTGTTTAGCAGGCGATCCCACACGGCACAAGCCCGTGTGAGATAATTTTTTGCTTAAACAACAAGTTTCTGGCGAATGGCCAGCAGCTCCACCAGAATACCTTCCAGTTCAGCCCGCAGATGCGCGTCATAAACAGGCACGGCAACAGGAGCCGCCTCTTCCTGTACGCTGGCGGTTACAGACTGAGCTTCAGACTCCGCAATAATATCCTGCACCTCAGGGTTTTCATGCTGAAGAGCTTCGGCAACATCCACCGATTCCGCCGCGGTATCATCGACCACACGCGCAGGCATGGGAACAACCATGCCGCTATCGAGCAGGCGCTGAACACCCTTGACTGTATAACCCTGCGTATAAAGCAGATCGGAAATATGCCGCAAAAGGGCAATATCATCCTGCCGATAATAACGCCGCCCCCCAGCACGCTTGACCGGCTGCACCTGCTGGAACTGGGATTCCCATAGTCTCAGCGTGTGCTGAGGCACATGCAGTTCGTCGGCAACTTCACTAATGGTTCTGAAAGCGTCCGGTGCTTTTTCCAATTCGTCCAATCCCATGCCCTCTTCCTCGGAATCCAGCGCTTCCAACAGACCGATACGCACCTGCCCGGCGCTGCCGTATTCCGAAGAATCAGTCATCGTCATAGCCTTCATACCCTTCCGGGGGTTCATGATTGACCTCAGCTTTCAAAAGCTGACTGGACCTGAAAACCAGCACGGAGCGTGGCATGATCGGAACTTCCTCACCCGTTTTCGGGTTGCGTCCCGCTCGTTTGCCTTTCTTGCGAACGGCAAAGGTGCCAAATCCACTGATCTTGACGCTTTCTCCGCGTTCAAGCGCTTCCATGACTGTCTCCAGAACATCTTCCAGGAGCACAGACGACTCTTTACGAGACAGACCTACCTGCTGATAGACCTGCTCTATCAAGGATGCACGCGTCACAGTTTCCATGAATCGGAGCGTAACCACGCCCGCAGGGCGCGTCAATTCATTCGCACAAACGTCGCATTTTTATAGAGAGCGCAGTCGCCGCCGGTTACATCCGAACTAGCGCCGAACCCCATGTCAACCCGCCGCCCAGCGCCTCAAGCAGCACCAGATCACCCTTGCGGATACGCCCGTCACGTATGGCCTCATCCAGCGCCAGCGGAATGGAGGCTGCTGAGGTATTCGCGTGTCGGTCAACGGTCACCACCACCCGCTCGGGTGGCAGGCCAAGTTTTTTGCCCACACCTTCGATAATGCGGATATTGGCCTGATGCGGCACAAGCCAGTCTACGTCGGCATAGGACAGCCCCTGAGCCGCCAGCGCCTCATCCACCGCAGAAGACAGCTTGGAGACAGCATGACGGAAGACATCGCGCCCGCTCATGACCAGATGACCGCTTTTGTCGGGCTGCCCCACGGCACCATCGACATAGAGCAGATCGCCCAGCGTGCCATCGGAATGCAGGTGGGTGGACAGTAGCCCGCGCCCGTCATCCTCATCCGAGGCGGACAGCACCACAGCGCCCGCACCATCACCGAACAGGACGCAGGTGCCGCGATCCGACCAATCCAGAATGCGCGAATAAACCTCGCTGCCAATCACCAGCACCTTGCGGGCCATGCCCGCGCGGATATAGGCATCAGCCGTAGCCAGCGCAAAAATGAACCCTGAACAGGCCGCAGAAAGATCGAAGCCGAAGCCTCGCGTCATACCAAGCAGAGCCTGCACGCGCACCGCAGTTGACGGGAAAGCCTGATCGGGGGTGGCCGTTGCGAGAAAAATCGCATCAATATCGTCGGCAACCAGTCCGGCATAATCGAGCGCTGCCTGCGCAGCCCGCGCTCCCATACTGGCGGCTGTATCATCTGGCCCGACCTTATGGCGACGGGTAATGCCGGTGCGGGTTCTGATCCACTCATCCGACGTGTCCAGCTGGGCAGCAAGCTCGTCATTGGTCACAACCCTGTCTGGCAGGTAGCTGCCAGACCCGATCAGAAGCGCATGCTTCGTCATCGCCATTCTTTCATTATCCACCGCCGCAACGGACATACATCGCTGCTCACCACGACAGGCCAGTTCATGTCTATGCGTCTATTCAGGAAACCGGAACCGCAACCTCGCGTTCTTCGGCTACCTTCTGCCCGGAGAGCAATGCCCCCATATGGCTGAGACGGTCACGGATACTGTCATTGAAACCATGCGTAACCATGTCCATGGCTACATCAACGGCTGCGGCAAACCCTTCGGCGTCAGTGCCGCCATGAGACTTAACCACCACGCCGTTCAGGCCAACAAACACCGCGCCATTGTAGCGCCGGGGGTCCAGCCATTCCTTCATCCGCTCCAGACCGGGGCGGACAAGCAGATAACCGATTTTTGCCAGCACGCTGCTCTGGAACACCCGGCGCAGCAGGGTGGTGGCCATTTTCAGCACACCCTCGCCCGTTTTGAGCGCAACATTGCCGGTAAAGCCGTCCGTCACAACCACATCGGTCGTGCCTGCGGTAATATCATGCCCTTCCACAAAACCGTGGAACTGGGCAGCCAGCGGGCTTTCGCGCAGCGTTTCCGCAGCAACCCGCAGCTTTTCATCGCCCTTGAGTTCTTCCGAACCGATATTGAGCAGGCCGATGGTCGGAGCCGGGAGACCCAGCACCGACTTGGCAAAGGCTTCACCCATGACCGCGAACTCAACCAGATTGCGCCAGTCGCATACGACATTGGCGCCCAGATCGAGCATGACCACGTCACCTTTCACGGTCGGGCTGATAGCCGCCATGGCGGGACGGGAAATACCCGGCAGGGTTTTGATCACGATCTTGGCCAGAGCCAGCATGGCCCCGCTGTTGCCAGCGGACACCACGCCCTGAGCACGCCCACTGGCCACGGCATCCATGGACAGACGCATGGAGGACTGCCGCTGGCGCAGAGCCTGCGTGGGCTTCATGTCCATGGGAATGGACACATCGGTATGCCACACCGTGCACACCGCTGCCGCACGGGGATATTTAGCCAGCAGCGGTTGCAGTCTGGCCTCATCCCCGATCAGCAGGACGCGCAGATCACGGTGGCGTTCCGCGGCAATGGAAAGCCCGGCAACAACGACCTCGGGAGCCCCATCGCCTCCCATTCCATCCACCGCAAGGCTGAACGCCCCGGAGGGATCGGAAGGAAAACTGTCTGGAATCTCGGTCTTGTTCATGCCTGCTTCTCTGCCATGCCGCAGATGCCTTGCTCCCGTATCCGCACGCCTGAGCGCACGCTCAATACCCGCCTGAAAAATCAGGCGCGCACAGCTACCTTCAGCGCCTTGCCAGCGGCAACCACTTCACGCCCATCGTAATGGCCGCAATGGCTGCACACATGGTGCGGGCGCTTCAGCTCACCGCAGTTGGAGCATTCAGCAAAAGCCTCGGCGCTGAGCGCCTGGTGGCTGCGACGCATACCACGACGAGAAGGCGAAGTTTTTCTTTTGGGTACAGCCATGAGCCTGAGCCCCTTCCTGCAAAGACAAGTTAATAAATGCCCGGCTCGCGTTCCTGCGCCCTACCAGACAACACCATTCGGTTCATCACCAGACTGAGCCGGGGCCTCTAGCAGACGGAGGGTTTTTTCGCAAGTAATGCAAAAAGAAAACCCGCGTCTTTCTTTAACGCCCGCTCAGGCTTTTCCACCATTCCAGCGCGACAGCGCCGCAAACGGGTGGGGTCGCTGCTCGCTCTTATCCAGCGCTACGGGCTCTTCCGCATCGTCCTCATCCCTGACGAGGCCGGGCGGCAGATCAATATCCGGCGCATGGGGATAGGGATCGAGATCAAGCGCAAACTGCTCAACCACGGCCTCCCCCAGATCAATCTCCTGACCATCATAGGGAATTTCATCCGCCGCATCCATGTCGGGCAGATCAGACTCCACAAAATGTTCGGCCGGGACGAAACGAACCACAAAAGAGCCTGCAATCATATCCTCAAAAGTTTCAAGACTGACAACGCAGGTCTGCATGAAGCGTGCCGCCAGCGCTCCCTGAGCCTCCACCACGCCGCGCTTCTGATCACGCAGGTGGTAACGGCAGCGCAGCATATCAATGCGCGGCAACTTGAGCCGGGCCGCAACGGCGCGGCATTCCGCTTCTGTTGCCTCCACCGTGATTTCCGTGCCGTTCACACCGATTCGGCGCACGGCCAGAGGGCGAGAAAATTCAGGCCTGTCTTTCATGGAAACCTCCACAGGTGGCACAATGGCTCTTTCAAAAGTCGCGTGCCTGCGGGCCACGCCCGCACATGGCACACGGATCGTTCTATCATATCGCCCCGCAACAGGGGAGTAATGCCGTGCAGCAAAGGGGAAATACGCTCCAAGCTCCATTCAGGAATTGACGCACCGCAATGGTTCGGGCATCCGAAACAAGAGAAATAAGCCCGGCCGGAGCAAGCCAGACCCTATGGCTTGAAACCACGGGGGACAGAAACGCAGGGAAAGCCTGAAACGCATGACACTGCCACGCCGCAACCGGATGACGCGCCTGCATGGTGCCTGCACAGCCCTTGCGGCGGTTCTGGCGCTTTCGGGCTGCGCGGTTTTCTCCCCCACGCCCATCCCGCGCGGCTCTCTGGTCGAGGCGGATGATTACAACCAGCTCATTCCCGGCTCCAGCACCCGTGCCGATGCGCTTGATCTGATGGGCACCCCCACCACCAAAGGGGCCTTTGACGACAATACGTGGATTTATATTTCCATGACCACGCGGCTGGTACCCATGGATTATCCAGCCGTGCTCAAGCAGGATGTGGTGGTTCTGAAATTCACCCCGACAGGCACCCTGCAAAGCGTACGCGCCCTTGACCGCAAGGATGCGATACATGTGGCCATGGTTTCCAAGATCACCCCGACCCCCGGCACCAAAGTCAATGTTCTCCAGCAGATTTTGGGCAATGTCGGTCGCTACAACCCCATGCAGAACATGATGGGCTCCGGCTCGGCTGGCGGCATGATGGGTGGCTACAACAACCAGGGCCCCGGCCACTTCGGCTCTGGCAACTCTCTCTGAGCGCCTAGCGCGGCAGGGTAATCCTGACGCGCAGCCCACCTTGGGGCGAATCCTCCAGCGTCAGTTCACCGCCATGGGCGCGCACGATATCGCGTGAGATCGTCAGCCCAAGCCCTGTGCCATTGATCTGACCGCTTTCAAAAGCAGTCAGAACCCGCTCGCGCCGATCCGGCTCGATACCCGGCCCGTTATCATCCACCAAAAATACTACCCGCTCGGGCGTAACCCGAACTGTCAGGCTGACACACGCCCCATGGCGGCGGGCATTGTCGATCAGATTGGTCAGAGTTCTACGCATGGCGTCAGGCCGCATGGGCACCACAAGCTCTGGCGAGACTTCCAGCCGCACCTCACGCCCGCCTGCCCGCGCTGCCGCCGCAACAATTTCTTTCAGGAATGGCCGCAGCGCGACATCTTCGACCTTTTCCATCCCCTCGCCGCGCACGAAGGCGAGATAGGTACCGATCAGGTTTTCCATCTCCACCACGTCGCCCACCATGTCGTCGATATCCTGCCGCAGATCCTCCGCACGCACGACGCCGGTTTGCGGGAGCATGACCAGAGAAAGCCGCAGACGGGTCAAAGGAGTACGCAGGTCATGAGAGACCCCGGCCAGAACCCGCGTCCTTTGCGCTACAAAGCGGTGTATGCGTGCCTGCATGCGATTGAACGCCACAGCAACCCGACGCACCTCCTGCGCGCCTGTAGGCCGTATCATGCCCACATCACGCCCCAGCCCGAACTGTTCCGCCGCATGGCCAAGCATGCGAATAGCCCTGACCTGCCTGCTCATGAACAGGCTGGCCAGCATGAACAACAGCAGCGTACTACCCACAGTCCAAGCAACAAACAGCCAGATCTGCCCCATATCCAGCCGCTTGCGCGGGGCGTCCACCATCAACACACCATCAGGCAACTGTATGAAAATACTGACTTTTCTTGGATCGCGATTCCATGAAATATAAAATGGATAGGAGATGGACGAGGCCAGATCGCGCACCAGATCATCATCCATCGGCCCCAGCACATGGGTGGAACCAAAGTGATCCAGCTTCATGCCCGGCCGCCACTGCTCCCGCAGGTGCAGATGTGACCACGCCTGTGATACAAACCACGCCTTGTCAGCCGGGCTTTTAAGCCGCTCCAGCGCATTGAGCGACAGCACGACCTCAGAGGCCACGCTGTCCGTCAACCTGCGCGAGACGACCTTGAGAAAATTACCGTAAAACAGCTCAAGCGCGATCCCCTGCGTGGCCAGCAGCGGAAACAGCACAATCAGCAACGAACGCCCGAGAAACGAACGGGGCAAAAAGCGCCGCAGAATTCTTTCCATCCTGCGTCCTCCCTGCTCCACCATAAACTGCCACAGACGCGCTCCCCGGCCCATCGCGCCTACAGGCCCGGCTTCAGGACATAACCGCGCCCTCTGACCGTTTGCAGGAAGCGCGGCTCCCTCGGGTCTGTTTCAATACAACGGCGCAAGCGCGTAACCTGCACATCCACTGCGCGCTCGCCTATTTCCAGCATATCCAGTGCCGTAGCAATTTCCTCGCGCGAGAAGATTTCGCCCGGCCTGCGCGAGAGCACGGCCAGTAGCGCAGCCTCGCCCCCGGTCAGGTGAATATTGCCATCTGGCCCCTGCAAAAGCAGGCGCTCCAGATCAAACTCCTTATCGCCAAGACGCACGATGCGTGGCGTGCCCGGTGTTGGCGCGGGCTGGTGTCGCCGCAGATGCGCCTTGAGCCTGAGCAGCAGTTCCCGTGGCTCGAACGGTTTGGCAAGATAATCATCCGCCCCGGCTTCCAGCCCTGTAATCCGGTCTTCCGGTTCGCCTCGGGCGGTCAGCAGGATAATGGGCATGTCCAGACCATCCGCCCGCAGGGTGCGGGTAAAGTCCAGCCCGTCCTGTCCGGGCATGTTCACGTCCAGCACAATGGCATCCGGCTGGATACCATTGAGCGTCTGCCGCGCTTCCTCCGCATGAGCCGCAACGCTGATACGAAACCCATTTTCAAATAGATAGCGATGCAAAAGGCGACGCAGCCTCGGGTCATCATCCACCACCAGAACATGCGATACGGCTTCTTCTTCCACCGGCTGTACTCCTGTCGCCTTAACCGCCATGCTGGCGCCCGGCCTCTACCTTGCCTTCATTCGCCAGAACGCTCCGGCTATGTTCGGACAGCATGCCAAGCATAACCCGCCCAAATCCTTCCACCGCAGCGCCCCCCGCCTCTCGGTAGGCCTCCATAAGCCGCTGACGCACCACGGCAAACAGCCGGGCTTCGGCATCCTGCCCGGCGGCTGTCAGAAACAGCAGGCGCTGGCGTCTGTCTTCCCTGCCCCGCCGAATTTCCAGATACGCACGCTCTTCCAGCTCGTGCAGGGTGCGGCCAAGGCTTTGCTTGGTCACACCCAGAATATCCTGCACCCGACTGACCGGCATGCCGGGGCTGAAGGCCAGAACCTGCATGACACGATACTGTGCACGACCCAAGCCGTCTTCCTCCAGCATAGAGGCCACGGCTTCGGCCATGTCTCTTTGCGCCAGAAACATCAGGGCTTGTGCAAACCGCAACCGCTCTTCGCGCAGGAAGAGCAGGTCCGCACCCGCAGCGGCACGCGAAGGCAAGGCCGCCATGTGCGCGGGGCCGCCTAGGCCGCCGCCTGTGGCCGGGCAAACCCGATCAGAGCCATGACACGCTCACGCGCCTTCCCCAGCCGCTGCACACAGGCCAGACGCCTGTCCACAAACGCCGCCAGCGCAGCCTCATCCGACGCACCTGCCAGCCAGAACAAAAAACTGGCTCCATATACCTGCGCCAGGGTCAGCCGCTTGGTCAGGTAGGTGGCTCCCGATGACTCATCCCGCGCAGCCATCCAGATTGCATTGACCGTACGCATCCACCCGCGCCGAAATGCCGCCTGCCCCCCCCCGACAAGCTGCGCCGATACACCACGGGCTGCCGCGCGCCGCACCGCTTCATCCATGGGCAGGCGGCAAAGCAGCGCTTCGCGCACACGCAGGCTCAGCCGCGGCTCAGATGTCTCCTGCATACGGGCCAGCATGTCGCGGTCGCATAGGTCTGACCACGCTTCCACCAGTTCCATCTCTCCGCCGGGGAACAGCAGTTCCGCTTCGCTGCCCGCTACATCCCGCAGGACAGACACCCCCCAGCCCCGCTCACCCGCCACAGCGGCCAGCGCACGCAGGGCAGAATCCCGCTCAGAATGACGGGGCATAGCCTGCGGCATAACGCCAGTCGCCAGCGCCGTAGCCGCCAGTGAAACCGCCTGCTTCAGATTATCTGGCCGCATGCTCATGCTTTTCCCCCATACCGCGCCATTTCGACATCAAAGCCCATACGGCTCATATCCGTCATGCGCATGGGATAGAGGATTCCATCAAGATGATCCATTTCATGCTGCATGACATGCGCACGAAAACCGGTCGCAACCCCTTCAATCTGCTGTCCGTTTTCATCCAGCCCCCGATAACGCACCGCCCTGTAACGCGGCACCTCGCCCCGTAGTCCCGGCAGGGACAGACAGCCTTCCATACGCAGCAGCGTTTCCTCGCCCAGCGGTTCCAGTTCGGGGTTGATGATCACCTGCACCGGCAGGGCCGGATCATCCGGGCCTTCGCTACGGGTTGGCGGCACGGAATACAGAAAAAGCCTGCGTGAGACATGCACCTGCGGCGCCGCCAGCCCCACGCCCCCGCTCTGCTCCAGTGTTTCGCGCATATCGCTGATCAGACGGCGGATTTCAGGAGCCTGCACATCGTCAACCGTCTGCGCCTCAGCCAGCAAAACAGGGTGGCCCATACGGGCTATCGCAAGAACTGCCATCGCTTTTATTGTTCCTTCATGCGTCAGGCGGCATTTTTTTTGCTTAAAACACGTTTCCGTGCCCACCGGAAACGCAAGAACAAATTGTATCTTCCATTCAAACAGTGTTATAGAACCCGCCAACAGGGGAATCGGTTCGCCCTCGTGGCGAGGCGGTGCCTATTCCAATTTGGCTTCCAAAAAGCCGGGCGACCGGATTTTTCTGAACAGGGGTTAGTGACCAAGTGCACGTTCTCGTCCGTGACAACAATGTCGATCAGGCTCTTAAAGCGCTCAAGAAAAAAATGCAGCGCGAAGGCATTTTCCGTGAAATGAAACTCCGTCGGCATTACGAAAAGCCGTCTGAGCGCAAAGCGCGTGAAGGTGCGGAAGCCGTACGTCGCGCCCGCAAGATGGAACGCAAGCGCCTGGAACGCGAAGGCTTCTAAGCCTTCCGCCCTATCAGGACGCGAAAAAAGGTCGATCCCGCTCGGATCGGCCTTTTTTTATGCCTACCTCCTGCCCCACGCTACAGGGCAGGCATAAAAAAAGGGCGCCCAACCGGAGCGCCCCTTTTCTGCCGCCCTGCCCTTTCGCAAAAAACGAAAGAGCAGGATCAGTTTTTTATTTCTGCAGTTTGTCCAGTTCGCGCACAATGGCCTCGCCCATAACAGCCGTGCCAACGCGCGCCATGCCTTCAGACATGATATCCGCCGTGCGCAGGCCGCTGGCCAGCACATTGGCAACCGCCTGCTCGATCAGGTCTGCCTCGGCCTGCATATCCAGCGAGTAACGCAGCAGCATGGCCAGAGACAGGATCTGTGCAATCGGGTTGGCAACACCCTGCCCTGCAATATCAGGCGCGCTACCATGAATCGGCTCGTACAGCGCCGGGCGCTTGCCATTGTCCTGCACCGCACCCAGCGTTGCGGAAGGCAGCATGCCAAGGCTACCAGTCAGCATGGAGGCCAGATCGGACAGCAGATCCCCGAACAGGTTGCCGGTCACCAGCACGTCGAACTGGCGCGGGTTGCGGACGAGCTGCATGGCGCAATTATCCGCCAGCATATGGCTCAGTTCCACATCCTTGAACTCACGCCCATGCACATCGGTGACAACTTCCTTCCACAGAAGCCCACTTTCCATGACATTGCACTTCTCGACCGAGCAGACCCGGTTGGAACGCTTGCGGGCCAGATCGAAGGCCACGCGCGCCACGCGCTCGATTTCACCCGTGGTATACACCTCGGTGTTGATACCGCGGCGGCTGCCATCGGCCAGCGTTTCGATGCCGCGCGGTTCGCCGAAATAGATGCCACCGACAGTCTCACGCACGATCATGATATCGAGGCCACGCACCACTTCGGGACGCAGCGTGCTGGCATCCACCAGCGCATCGAACACCTTGGCAGGGCGCAGGTTGGCAAACAGCCCCAGTTCCTGACGCAGCTTGAGAATGGCAATTTCAGGCCGCTTGTCAAAACCGACATGCGTCCATTTCGGGTCACCAACGGAGCCGAACAGCACCGCATCGGACGCCCAGGCTTTTTCAATCACCTCGTCACGGATCGGCACGCCATATTCAGCCAGAGAGGCACCGCCCACCAGATCATAGGTCAGGTCAAACGTAACGCCGCGGTTCTTTTCCAGCCAGGCAAGAACCCGGTTCGCTTCCTGCATGATCTCGGGGCCGACACCATCGCCCGGCAGGACAAGAAGTTTAATGGGGGTCTTCTGCTCGCTCATGACGCGCTCCGAAAAAAGAAAAAATCAGTCGATATGAATGGAAGGCATCCAGGGCTTTTCCTGATGCTCACGATTTTCATAGCGGGTGATGCCCTGCTCATGCTTGAGGGTCTGGCCAATATCGTCCAGCCCCTCAAGCAGCAGGTGCTTGCGGAAAGGATCGATTTCAAACGGCACTTCCTCACCATCGGGGCGGATCACCACCTGCCGGGCCAGATCGACCGTCAGGCGGGCATTCTCACCCATGGAGGCATCATCCATCAGGCGCTCACAGATCGCACGCGGCAGGTTGATGGGCAGAATGCCGTTTTTGAAGCAGTTGTTGAAAAAGATATCGGCAAAAGACGGTGCAATCACGCACCGTATGCCAAAATCCAGCAGAGCCCAAGGCGCATGCTCGCGGGACGAGCCACACCCAAGGTTGTCGAAGGTAATCAGGATTTGCGCTTTACGCCACGGCTCGCGGTTGAGAACGAAGTCAGGATTTTCCGCCCCATCCTCGCGGTAGCGCATGGCGTCGAAAGCATGCCGCCCAAGCCCCGTACGCTGCGTGGTTTTAAGAAAGCGCGCCGGAATGATCTTGTCCGTATCGATATTGGCTTCCGGCAGGGCGGCCGCAATGGCGGACAGTGTGGTAAATTTTTCCATCAGACCAGCTCCCTCACATCCGTCAGGCACCCTGTAACCGCCGCAGCCGCAGCCATAGCAGGCGAAAGCAGGTGGGTACGACCACCCGGCCCCTGCCGTCCTTCAAAATTACGGTTGGAGGTGGACGCACAGCGCTGCCCCGGTGTCAGGCGGTCGGGGTTCATGCCCAGACACATCGAGCAACCTGCCTCGCGCCATTCAAACCCGGCATCGAGAAAGATCTTGTCCAGACCTTCTTCCTCGGCCTGACGCTTCACATTGCCCGAACCAGGCACGATCATGGCGCGGACACCCTGCGCCACCTTACGCCCTTCGGCCACGAGGGCTGCGGCCCGCAGGTCTTCAATACGGCTGTTGGTGCACGAGCCGATAAAGACAACATCAACCGGTGTCCCGGCAATGGCCTGCCCCGCCTGCAGGCCCATATAGTCAAGCATGCGCTGCATCTGAACCCGGCGGGCCTCATCAGGCTCCTGCGCCGGGTCGGGCACAGCACCACTGATCGGCAACACCGTTTCGGGGCTGGTGCCCCATGTCAGGGTTGGGCTGATATCTTCTGCCCGCAGGGTCACTTCTTTATCGAAATGTGCGCCTTCGTCGGTCGAAAGCGTTTTCCAGTACGCAACAGCACGGTCGAAATCCTCGCCCTTGGGGGCAAAGGGGCGGCCACGCACATACTCGAAGGTCGTGTCATCCGGGGCGACAAGCCCTGCGCGTGCACCGGCCTCGATCGACATGTTGCACAGCGTCATGCGGCCCGCCATGTCCAGACCGCGTATGGCCGAACCCGCGAATTCAATCACATGACCCGTGCCACCCGCCGTGCCGATATGCCCGATGATCGCCAGCATAATGTCCTTGGCGGAAACACCATGGCCCGGCACGCCCTCAACGGTCACGCGCATGTTCTTGGCCGGTCTTTGCAGAATGGTCTGCGTGGCCATCACATGCTCGACTTCGGAGGTGCCGATACCGAATGCCAGAGAGCCCATGGCGCCATGTGTGGAGGTATGGGAGTCCCCACACACAATGGTCATGCCCGGCAGGGAAATACCCTGCTCTGGCCCGACTACATGCACGATCCCCTGATTGGCTGAAAGCAGCGGGAAATACGGAACCCCGAATTCCTTTACGTTGCGTTCCAGCGTTTCAATCTGATTGCGGCTTTCGGGTTCCTCGATCGGCTGGGTGCGATCCGAGGTCGGGACATTATGATCCACCACGGCAATCGTCCGCTCGGGATGACGCAGGCGCCGCCCGGCCAGACGCAGCCCTTCGAACGCCTGAGGACTGGTGACCTCATGCACAAGATGACGGTCTATATAAAGAATGGAGGTGCCATCGGGCAGAGTTTCCACGACATGATCATCCCAGATCTTGTCGAACAACGTGCGCGGCGCCATGGCCACCTCTCCTTCTTATCCTGCCCTGTTTATGCCGTGGGTCAAAACAGCGGGGCGGTGTGCTTTATATATGGTGAGCAAGAGCCACAAAGCCCAAGCCTAAGACCCGAAATTAACGCAGGTTGTCATGATACCCGCATGCACACGAAAACCCGGCCAGCCTTTTGCGCCAACCGGGCCAGCAGGCCACAAAGAGCCTGTTCGCGCGCGAGTCATGATGGCCCGAAAGCCACCATGACTAATCAGCCCGTTACCGGATCAACCGGCGACCGGAGCAACCACTTCACGCGGGCGCTCGGCAATACGAGCGGACTTGCCGCTACGGCCACGCAGGTAATACAGCTTCGCGCGACGCACCTTACCACGACGCACGACCTTGATTTCGGCCACGGTCGGGGCATAGAGCGGGAATACGCGCTCGACACCTTCACCGTTGGAAATCTTGCGCACGGTGAAGTTGCTGTTCAGGCCCTTGTTGGAACGGGCAATCACAACGCCTTCAAACGCCTGCAGACGCACGCGCTCGCCTTCCTTAACCTGCACGGACACGCGCACGGTGTCGCCTGCTTCGAATTCCGGAACAGGGCGTTCCGCTGTCAGCCGCGCGATTTCCGCAGCTTCGTACTGCTGAATGATATTCATCTCGGTATCCTTCCTCAAACCCCTAACTGGCGTGTCTGTGCGGCCCCGCCCACAGCTACAGCCCTGTTTGTTTCCTTGCGGGCCAGCCAGGCGGACCACAGATCCGGCCTTCTTTCCCGCGTTGTTTCTTCCGCCTGCCCACGCCGCCAGGCCGCAATGGCGGCATGGTTACCTGATAGCAGGATTTCCGGCACGGCACGCCCTTCCCACTCAGCGGGACGAGTGTAGTGCGGATACTCCAGCAGCCCTTCGGAAAAACTTTCCTCCACGCCGCTTTCCTCGCTCCCCATCACGCCGGGCAGCAGGCGCACGCACGCATCCAGCAGAACCAGCGCTGCGGTTTCTCCACCAGAGAGAACATAATCCCCGATGGAAACCTCCTCAACGCCACGCGCCTGCAACACGCGCTCATCCACCCCTTCAAACCGCCCGCACAGCAACGTAACCCCCGGCCCCTGCGCATAGCGGCGCACGGTCTGCTGGGTTAACGGCCTGCCGCGTGGCGTCAGATAGACCACGGGCACACCCGCAGGCACATCCGCAGCGCTGATGGCGGCATCGGCCACATCCGGCCGAATGACCATGCCCGCGCCACCGCCAAAGGGCGTATCGTCCACAGCCCGGTGCCGCCCCAGCCCATGCTGGCGCAGATCTTCGGTCCGGCACGACCACACCCCCGCTTCCAGCGCTCTCCCGGCAAGGGAAAGCCCCAGAGGCCCCGGAAACATTTCCGGAAACAGCGTCAGCACCGTGGCATGCCATGTCATGCCGACACCCCGGCCTGCACCTGACGCCCCACACCCCGACCTTCCTCCCCCGCGACATCAGTCGGGCGGATTACGCTCACGGTACGTTGCTTCAGGTCAACCTGAGGCACACAGGCTTTTGTAAATGGCACAAGCACGCCGCCTGCCAGTTCAAGACTGGCTCCGGCACCGTAATCATGCACCATGGCCACCCGCCCCAGAGAAAGACCATTTTCGAACGCTTCCATACCGATCAGATCGGCATGATAGAATTCTTCTTCCTCTGGCTCGGGCAAGGCCTCACGCGGCACATAAAGCCGCATGTTCACCAAAGCCTGCGCCTGCGTGCGGTCAGCAACAGGCCGACCCTGCGCATCCATCAGTTCCGCAACACCTTCCCCGCCGCGCCAACGCAAAGACCAGCGACGGCCCTGCGCATCAAGCAGCGCCTCATACTGTTCCAGCGAGGCGGGATCTTCCGCATAGGAGCGCACGCGCACAAGGCCGCGCACTCCATGCGGTTTCCCCACAACACCGATCAGGATGAGATCAGGAGACATGGCGGTTCAGACGGGTTTCAGGCTGCGGCTTCTGCTGCCTTGGCGGCAGCGGCGGCACGTTCCTGAGCACGCTTCTTGGGAGCGGACTTCTTGGGCTGCTCACGGAAAGCGGGCTTTTCGGCCAGACCAGCGTTACCCAGGAAGCGGGCAACACGATCGGTCGGCTGCGCGCCCTGAGAAAGCCAGTGCGTGATACGCTCACCAACCAGACGCACGCGCTCGGCGTGGTCGGACGGCAGCATGGGGTTGTATGCGCCCACCTTTTCAATGAAACGGCCATCGCGCGGGCTACGGCTGTCAGCCACAACGATGTGGTAGTAGGGGCGCTTCTTTGCACCCGCACGGGCGAGACGAATTTTAAGACTCATTCGGACTTACTCCAGACCCAAAAACAAAAACCCGAAAACGTAACCGACGGAAACAGACCGCATCAGCGGAAAGGAGGCATACCGGGTCCACCCGGCGGGCCTCCGCCCATTCCCTTAGGCATGAGCGCGGACATCCCCTGGCGCATGAGACCTTTCACACCCAGTTTGTTGAAGCGCTTCATCATGGAGGACATCATATCAAACTGCTTGAGCAGCTTGTTGACATCCTGAACCGTTGTCCCTGACCCGGCGGCAATACGCTTCTTGCGTGACGCCTTGATGATGGAGGGCGCGCGGCGCTCCCCCTTGGTCATGGAAGAAATAATGGCAAGGTGACGCTTGAGGATGGACTGATCGAGATCCTTGTCCCCAATCGCTTCCTTGATCTTGCCCATGCCCGGCAGCATGCCCAGAATACCGGAAATGGAACCAAGCTTGTTGATCTGGCGGATCTGGGAGGCATAGTCGTCCAGATCGAATTTGCCAGCCATCATACGCTTGGCAAGACGCTCACCTTCCTCATGGTCGAGGGTATCGGCGGCTTTTTCCACCAGGCCTGCAATATCACCCAGACCGAGAATACGGCCAGCAACACGCTCGGGGTGGAACTCTTCCAGCGCATCGAGCTTTTCGCCCGAACCCGTCAGCTTGATGGGGGCGCCGGTAATGGCCTTCATGGACAGGGCGGCACCACCACGGGCATCGCCATCCATACGGGTCATGACAACGCCACTGACACCGACTGCTTCGTTAAACAGCTTGGCCGTGTTGACCGCGTCCTGCCCGGTCATGGCGTCCACAACCAGCAGGGTTTCCGCCGGGTTGACCACATCACGGATCTGGCGGACTTCGTCCATCAGGGCTTCGTCAATGGACAGGCGACCGGCCGTATCCAGAATGACGACATCATACCCTTCGCGCCGGCCTGTTTCCATGGCGCGGCGGGCGATCTCGACCGGGGTCTGCCCGGCAACAATCGGCAGGGAAACCACACCCGCCTGCGTGGCAAGCTGGGCAAGCTGCAACTGCGCCGCCGGGCGCTGGGTATCCAGCGAGGCCAGTAGCACTTTCTTGCGCTCACGCTCATGCAGGCGCAGGGCGATCTTGCCAGAGGTCGTGGTTTTACCCGACCCCTGCAAACCCACCATCAGCACCGGCACCGGCGGCACCGCGCTGAGGTTGAGCGGCACGGCACCCGCGCCGCCAAGGGCGTCAATCAGGGCATCGTTAACGATTTTGGCAACTGCCTGACCGGGAGAGATGCTGTCCAGCACCTCATGCCCGACGGCACGCTCACGCACCTTGTTAACGAAGTCTTTTACGACAGGCAGCGCAACGTCCGCATCCAGCATGGCCAGACGGACTTCGCGCATTGCCTCCATCACGTCGGCTTCGGACAGCGCGCCACGTTTTGCGAGCCCGTCAAAAACCCCGGAAAGCCTGCCTGAAAGCGCTTCGAACACCAGTACAATACCCCATAACAAAACGCGCCACTGCGCGAAAACTCGCGAGGTGGCGGTTCTTTGTGTGAGACGGGGTTAGGCCATCACCTTCCCCCTGTCAAGATCTTTGCGGGCAGGCCCCGACCCGCCCGACCCCTTTAGCCCTGACGGAACAGAACCAGAAAGCGCGCGGCGTGTTCCACCTCATCCTGCATGGCGGCCATACGGTCAGTTACCTCGGGGTCTTCCCCCCAGACCGCCATCTGCGCACGCTCATCCAGCGTGGCACAGGCTGCCAGCACTGCTGGAGACGCTGCCTCGCGTAGCAGAGCCAGCCCCAGCACGAGGCTCCCAAGCGCTGGAGCCGCAACCCCCAGCACCGCCAGTTCGGCATCTGAACAGGCGGCCAGCGCAGCCCGTAGAGCCTCAACGGCCTGTTCGGGCTGGGGTATGGGCATAACGCCCTGCGTCACCTCAAGCCGTGCACCGGTCTCGCGCGCCAGCCAGTCCAGCCAGGGGTCCCATTCCATACGCTGCCGGTCGCCCAGAGCAGGATTGGCACCATCGCGGTAACACAGCAGATCGCTGCCCGCATACGCCAGCAGACTGGCCCGCACACCTTCACGCGCCCCCGGAATCCTCTCAAGCATGGAGCCGGCAATGCCCGTCAGCGGCAGTTCCGCCGGAGTAAAGCTGCCATCGGCCGTTTGCCCGGCCGCACGCCATTCCGCCGCCAGTGCCTCAGCCAGAGCCCGCGAGGGTACGCAGAGCGGCATTCTACCCGGCAGTCTTACGCCCCGGCCATCAAGCTGCACGGCGTAACCACCCCCCTCCTGCACAACATCCACCTGTTTCCAGAAACGCTTGCGTGCGGATGACTGCTGGGGCGCGCTCATCGGAACAGCCCCAGACCCTGCAGAAGGTTCATGATCTTTTCTCCCTTACCGCTTTTTTTCGCAGGGGCCGCTGGCCCCGCAACCCCTTCGCGCGCAGTAGACAGCAGGGCTGGGCAGGAATCCGCGCTGCTGTCATCACCACCGATCGTGACACCATAACGCCCGCCGGTATCCGCATCCAGCGCGGGCCGTGGTGCCGCGACCGTTCCCCCCACCCGTATGCGCGAAGCCGCCGAAGCGCCGCCAAGCTGAAGGCGTGGCGACAGATGCAGATCAAGCGCCCCCGAACCCAGACCAACGGTGCCGCTGCCATCAAGCTGCACAAATTCGCTTTGCAGGCCCAGCGTGTCGATATGCGCCACATCGCCACCAAGCTGCATATGCGCACCAAAGCAGCGCACCGGCATCCAGCCTTTCAGGTGCGGCGCCTGCGGCCCCAGTAGCGCTTTAACCAGAGTGGCGTTAATCCCGCCATCCACCACGGACAACCCAAGATGCCCGGCCAGTGTCTGCCGCCGGGTAGCGCTATCATGCCCCTGCGCCGAAACAGCCCCCGCCACCAGCAGGTTGCCCCGCATGTCCTGCGGCAGGCCAAGCCATGTCTGCACAGCGGAAAGCGGCAGTATGACCGGGCTGGCCTTAAGGGCAAAATGCGGCCCATCGGCTGCGGGCGTTATATCCACCCGTGCCGACTGCGCGATACCGCTCCCCTGCGCTGTCAGCGGGGCAAGGCTCAGTTGCCCGGCCTGCGCCACAACATGCGCCACAAGGTCAGTCCAGCCCGTTCCCTGCCATGTCAGGCTGCGGGCACTGACATCGCCCACCCCTGACAGTGCAGCCAGCACCTGCTCCGCATCCTGCGCTTTCAGTAGCTTGAGCGTATCGGGGGTCTCTACATGGGCATTGACCCGCACCCCTTGCAGGGCAGGCAAAGCGGCATCGGGGGCAAGCTCTTCAAGCGCTCCCTGCATATCCAGAGCGGTATGCCCCACCCCGGCCGTGCCGCTGACATGCAGATGCGCCGCACCCTGCTCCAAAGACAGATCAACCGGCAAAGCCTGTGGTCTGGCACTCCAACCGCCCAGCACACCCGCCGAACCCGCAACCGAAACCGGCTGCCCGCCAACCTGCCCGACCAGATGCACCGCCACCGGGCCTGCCGGGCTGTTTGCATCGACACTGAGGCCAGCAAGAGAGGCCCCCGTGAGCCAGCGCCCGATATCCAGAGCCGCTATGCGCGCATGCAGGCGCTGGATGCCGGGCTGATCCCCCCTGCCATCCAGCGCCAGATCAAGCGAAACATTTTGCCCGGCGGGCACCCCGGCATGGGGGAAAAACACATTAAGGTCGGACAGTTGGGCCAATGAGCCCCCTACCGTCAGGCGGTAACCCAACGCCCCGCCATCAGCCCCGGAAGACGAGGGCTGAGCAGGCAGCAAAGCGCCGTCAAGATGGGCCATACCGGCATCACGACCATCCACCTTCACGGCAAGGCGCAAGGCCAGAGGCAACGGAGCAGCTCCCCACGCAAGGAGCGGGCCGGTCTGGCCTGTCAGCACGAAATGCCCACGGCCTTTTTCGCCTTCGACATGCCAGTCGGTCATGGCGCCATCCAGCCCAGTCAGGCGGGCCTGACTGAGTTGGAGCGTACCGGAGCGGTGGGTCTGCGCACTATCCCAGCTGATATCAGCCTGAGTGAGCGTGCAGTCCGACAGACCGACATTCCAGTGCAACTGCCCCTGTGCGGGGCCAAGGCTGGCCTGTGCCCCACCATCAGCCTGTCCATCGCCTGCGCCCTGAGCCTGAACTTTGGCCTGCGTCCTGCCATCGGGCAGGCGATGCAGCCGCACATGAGGCTGAACGATACTGACAGAGCGGAAAATGACCTTATGGGAAAATAGCGGCAGCAGAGACAGTCTGGCCCGCACCTGCTCAATGCTCAGCACATCCTCGCCCAGACCATTGGCGGCGGAAAGCGTGACATCCCGCGCTTCCACCCAAGGATATGGCAGAATCCAGACATGCAGGGTGCCGATATGGAGGCTGCGCCCGGTCTTTAACTGCACCGCGTCAACCAGCCGGGTACGCAGCCAGTCGGCATCCTGTGTAGCGGATACGATACTGCCACCGCCCACCAGCAGCACCGCTGCTCCGGCCAGCAGGCCGATTTTCCGTTTCAGACCCATAAGTGCCTCTCTGTTTCTGCTGCCCGCCCTTAGCCGCCCCGCCGCACGGGGGCAGGTGTGCTACCCGGCGTAAAGCCCAGATCGCGGAAGGTTCCGCGCATATGGGCTGGCAGTTCCGCCGCCACAATCAACCTGCCACCTGCGGGGTGCGGAATGTCGAGCATACGCGCATGCAAATGAAGCTGATCGGTAAAGCCCGAAGGATGCGCCGCCTCCCCTCCGTATTTGGGATCGCCCAGAATGGGTGTGCCAAGGGATTCGCAATGCACGCGCAATTGGTGAGTACGCCCGGTCAGGGGGGACAGTTCCAGCCATGAGAACCGGCGCCCCGCCGAATCCAGAACCTGATAGGCCGAGCGGGCTGACTGGGCGTCCTTATCCGAGCGGTCGGCGGCAACGGTAATCGCTCCCGGCCCGACACCAAGGCGCGCCAGCGGCTGGTCGATTTCGCCTGACTGCGGGTCAGGCCTGCCTACCACCACGGCCCAGTAAACCTTATGCACATCCCGCCCCCGGAAAGACGCCGCCAACTTGGCCGCAACGCCGGGCGTGCGCGCCAGCAGCAGCAGGCCCGATGTGTCACGGTCAATCCGGTGGACAAGACGCGGGCGCGGGTCATCACCCTCGCGCAGACCATCAAGCATCATATCAACATGCCTAGTAATGCCCGGCCCGCCCTGCACTGCCAGCCCCGCAGGCTTGTTCAGCACAATAACCTGGGCATCCTGATAGATGACCATGCCGCGGATTTCGCGCACCAGACGCTCATCCAGCGGGCGCGGCACATCCCGCGCGGGCTTTGCCGCGACAGGGATTGGCGGCACGCGCACGGCCTGCCCCGGCTCAAGACGGGTGGACGCCTCAACCCGACGACCATCCACCCGGATCTGCCCGGTGCGGCACAGTTTCTGTAACCCGCCCTGTGTCAGGTGCGGGTAATGACGGCGGAAATAACGGTCAAGGCGGATACCGGCCTCATCTTCCGTTACGCTCAAAGTGACAACGCTCATGCTGCGATATTCACGACTGGCGCCGTTCGCGCAAGCGTGACCATGTTTCCAGCCTGTGACGGACATCACGTTCATACCCCCGGCCTGTGGGGGTATAGAAGGTCTGCCGCCGCATGCCCTGCGGGAAATAATCCTGACCTGAAAAGCCTTCTTCGCTATCGTGGTCGTATTCATACCCCTTGCCGTAACCAATATCCTGCATCAGCCGGGTGGGGGCGTTCAGAATATGGGCGGGGGGCATCAGACTGCCGGTTGCCCGCGCCGCGCGCCGCGCCGCATTATAGGCCTTGTAAGAGGCGTTGGATTTGGGGGCTGTCGCCAGATGTACCACAAGCTGCGCCAGCGCCAGCTCTCCCTCTGGCGAGCCAAGCCGCTCATAGGTCTCCCACGCCGAAACCGCTAGCGGCAGGGCGTGCGGGTCGGCCATCCCCACATCTTCAGTAGCGAAGCGTGTCAGCCTGCGGGCCAGATAGCGCGGATCTTCCCCGCCTTCTAGCATACGGGCAAACCAGTATAGCGCCGCATCGGGGTCTGAACCACGCAGGGATTTATGCAGGGCGGAAATCAGGTTGTAATGCTCTTCCCGGTCGCGGTCATACAGGATCGCGCGGCGGGCGAGCAGTCTGGCCAGCGCCTTGGAATCCAGCACGCCGCTGTCCTTCAGGCTGAGAATCTGCTCGACCATGTTCAGCAGGTAACGGCCATCACCATCCGCCATGGCGCGCAGGGTGGCGCGGGCATCTTCCGTCAGGGGCAGGGTTACGTTTTCGGCCTGCTCTGCACGGGCCAGCAAGGCTTCCATTGCGACATCATCCAGCCGGTTCAGCACCATAACCTGACAGCGCGACAGCAGGGCGGAATTAAGCGCGAAGGAGGGGTTTTCGGTGGTAGCCCCCACCAGAACCACCGTGCCATCTTCCACCACTGGCAAAAAGCCATCCTGCTGGGCGCGGTTGAAACGATGGATTTCATCCACGAACAAAAGCGTGGCCCCACCGCCTTCTGCCCGCCTGCGCGCGACCTCAAAGGCTTTCTTGAGGTCAGCCACACCGGAGAATACGGCGGAAAGCTGCACAAACGTCAGCCCAGCAGCTTTAGCCAGCAGCCGGGCGATGGTGGTTTTGCCAACACCCGGCCCGCCCCACAGGATCAGACTGGCCAATGAGCCGCGCTCCAGCATACGGCTGAGCGCCCCCTCCGGCCCAAGGAGGTGCCCCTGCCCCACCACATCTGCCAGTGTTGCGGGGCGCAGCCTGTCGGCCAGCGGTTGTGTCAGGGCGGAGGAGGCAGACTCGGTGCCGCCTGCATTGTTTTGCGGCGGCGGAGCCTCGGAGCCAAAAAGATCCTCTCCCGCCAGAGGGGTGTCACGCCGTGCCGCCATGGCTGAATATCCTGCTGCCTCTAAATATCAAATAAGTGCTACCCGCGCCCATACTGCCTGAAACAGCATGGGCAACGCTTTGCACAATATCACAACGCGCCGCCGGTTTTTCCAGCCCCCGCGGCTTGTTTTGGCTTAATCAGCCTGCTGGGGCAGCACGAACAGGCTATCGGCCAGCGCCTGCCCTGCATGAATATCCGACAGGGTGACACGGGTCTGGCGGGCCTGTGCATCCGTGACGCTCCACGCCACAAGCGCCAGCGACTTTTCACGGAAAACGAGCGTCAGGCTACCATCACCCGGAGCCGAAGTCCGCACCAGCGTCACCTGCACCAACCCGCTATCGCGCACGAAATCCGTAACCGTGACATCGCCCGACAGGCTGATATGGGCGCGCAGCAGCAGGCCCAGCGGCGTGCGATCAATGGGGATAACCGTTGTCTGATCAAGCTGGTTGTCACGGAACACAACCTTACCTTCCGCCGCAACCAGCAGCAGCGGAGATGGCGGATCATAAACCAGACGCATCTTGCCCGGCCGTTGCATCCATACCGTACCGGTTTCGATCTTGCCTGCCGCATCAACCTGACGGATATGGGCCTCAAACGTGCTCTGGCGGTTCAGTTCCTGCTCGATTTTTCCCAGCAACACCCTGTCCTGCGGGGACAGCACAACACTGACCGGGCCGGATGGCGCTGCCACGGCGGGGCTATCCACGCTTGAAACCACAATACCATCATCAGCCCCGGCCGCATGCGCGGGGCCAGTGCTGGCAAGCAACAGACCACACAGAGCGACAGACAGGCACCAACGCCGCCCCATCATAGGCGCAGCAGAATTACAGGCGGGAAGAAAAGAAATTTTGTCCACGTGATACGCTTCCTTACCGTCTGTCTTTAAAGCCGTTCCAACCAGCCCGTCTCACACACGCCACAGCCCGGCTAGGAGTGCGAGGGCGACCGCCAGACCGATTTCCCGGTTCGCACGGAACTGCCGCAGGCACAAGGCCGGGTCTGCCGGGTTAACCCGCAGCGCCTGATACCCAAGCAGACAGGCGGGCAACAGCAGCGCAGGCCAGAACAGCCACCCCAACCCGGCCAGAACCGCAGCGCCCCCCAACAACACCACCATGCCCGCATAACAGGTCGCAATAAAACTGCGGGCATGCCCCGCCATCAGCCTTGATGTGGATTTGACGCCAATGCGGGCGTCATCCTCCATATCCTGAAAGCCATAGATCGTATCAAAACCAAGCTGCCACAGAATGGTTGCCCCATACAGGGCCGCCTGCGCCCATGAAAGTGCGCCAGCCGCTGCCGCATAGCCCATGGGCGCGCCAAACCCGAAGGTAAAGCCCATGACAAGCTGAGGCCACCATGTCAGCCGTTTGGCCAGCGGATAAAACGCCACCAACGCCAGAGAGGACACCCCCAGCACCCAGCTTAACGGATTGAGCTGCACCAGAACCGCCAGCCCTGCCAGCAGCAGGAAGGCCAGAAACGCCACGGCCTGTTTCATGCCCAGCGCACCACAGGCCAACGGCCGTCCCGCCGTACGGCTGACCTGCCGATCAATATCACGGTCCCACATGTCATTGACCACGCAACCCGCCGCCCGCATGACCAGACTGCCAATACCAAACAGCACAATCAGCCTGACGCGCTGCAATGGGGCCAGTCCCGCGCTCTGGGGCAGCAGAATGCCCCATATGCCCGGCAGCCATAGCAGCCATGTACCAACCGGCCTGTCCAGCCGCGCCAGCAGCGCATAAGGCCGCATGCCGCGCGGCAGACGGGAAATCCACCCAGTGGCCCGGATATCGGTATGCTGGCTCATGGCTGATACGGCATGAAAGCCCCTTTCGGCTGGCGTGTGAATGCTGCCCCCCTCTATGCCATAAAGACCCGGCATGCCATAAGCATGCGGATCATGACCGGCTTTACCCAGCTTCCGCGTCTTTACACGCCCCCTGAAACCCTGCCCCCCGGCGGGCAGGAAGCACTATGCCCTATGACCGCCGAACAGGCACGCTATCTGGGCACGGTTTTACGCCGCTCAGCGGGGGATGCGGTGCGCCTGTTCAACGCTCAGGCGGGCGAGTGGCTGGCCAGCATAGCGGATGTCCGCAAGGATAAAGGGCATTTCCGCCTTGAGCGCCCTCTGCGCCCGGCCTGCCCGCAACCTGCCCTGACACTCGCCTTTGCCCTGCTCAAGCGCGATGCCACCGATCTGGTGCTGCGCATGGGCACCGAACTGGGTGTAACCCATTTTGTGCCGGTCATAACCGAACGCACCAACAGCCACCGCGTCAATCTGGAACGGCTGCACGCCATTGCCACCGAGGCGGCGGAACAGTGCGAACGGCTCGATATTCCTGCAATCAGCGCCCCGGCTCCCCTTGTCTCGCTCATTGGGGCATGGCCCGCCGAGCGCACGCTGTTTGTCGCCCTCGAACGCATGGGCGATGCCCCTGCCCGCACTCTGGCTGAAGCCCGCGAGGCCGATGGCCTGCTGATCGGCCCTGAAGGCGGCTGGAGCGAAGTCGAGTGCCAGATGCTGGCAAAGCGCGCTTTTGTTGCTCCGGTTTCTCTCGGTTCTCTGGTGCTGCGGGCCGATACCGCAGTCGCCGCCGGGCTGGCCCTCATGGGGGGTGGCTTGCGTTCAGGAACCGTTTTGTCACAATAACGTGTCAGTCATGCCTTGCGCGTCCTGCTGCGGGGCTTTTTCTTATGCAGGCAATTTTAGGGAACTCTCATGTCCAACCCCGGCGCGGCAGACGAAACCCCCATCCGCTCAGTCAGTGTTCTGGCCGAACTGCTCGCGCAGGGCTGCAAGCCGCGTGAGGCGTGGCGTATCGGCACCGAACACGAGAAATTTGGCTTTATCCGCCCTGAAACAGCGGCCAGCGAACCCTCTCCCTATCCGGGCCTGCCCGCCTATGCCACGCCCCCTTATGCCCCCGAAGGCATTGAAGCGCTGCTCAAGTCCTTGCAGAAATCCGAACCGGATGACTGGACCTCGGTTCTGGACGGCTCGCACATTATCGGGCTGAAAGGCCGTGGAGAGCTGGCTGGCGCTGCCATCTCGCTTGAACCGGCAGGGCAGTTCGAACTGTCTGGCGCCCCCTTGCGTACCCTGCACGAAACCGCGCGTGAACTGAACGCCCATCTGGACAGCGTGCGCCCGCTGGCGCGCAAGCTCGGACTTGGGTTCTCGCCGCTGGGTTTCCACCCCACCGCCACCCGCGCTGAAATGCCGTGGATGCCCAAGTCGCGCTACGCAATCATGCGCGACTACATGCCCAAGGTTGGCAGCATGGGGCTGGATATGATGCAACGCACCTGTACGGTGCAGGTCAATCTCGATTTCGGCTCTGAACAGGACATGATCCGCAAGATGCGCGTGTCCATGGCGTTGCAGCCGGTTGCAACCGCCCTGTTTGCCAACTCCCCCTTCAAGGAAGGCAAGCCTAACAACTTCCTGTCCAACCGCGCGCAGGTCTGGACCGATACCGATAATGCCCGCTCCGGCATGCCAACCTGCGTGTTTGAGCCCGATTTCGGGTTTGAACGCTATGTGGAATGGATGCTGGACGTGCCGATGTATTTCATCATGCGCGATGGCAAGATGCACAATGTGGCCGGGCGCTCTTTCCGCGCATGGCTCAATGGTGACAGGCAGGACGGGCTGGAAGGCTTTACCCCCACCATCGGCGATTTTGAAGACCACCTGACCACCGCCTTCCCCGATGTGCGGCTCAAGCAGTTCCTTGAAATGCGTGGAGCCGATGCGGGCTCCCCCGACATGATGCAGGCACTCTCGGCACTCTGGACCGGACTGCTGTATGATGATGCCGCCCTTGAATCCGCATGGGAACTGGTGCGCGCCTATCCGTGGGAAGATTTTGTAAAGCTGCGCAGCCTCGTGCCCATGATGGGGCTCGATACGCCGTGGGGTGAAGGCACCGTGCGTGACCTCGCCGCCCAGATGATTGCCATCGCTATGGACGGCCTGCAAAGCCGCGACATCGTGGATGAAGAAAGCCAGGCAACAGAGTGGATTTACCTCGCCCCCCTGACAGGGCTGGTCGCGGGCGCACCCACACAGGCCGAACACTGGCTGGAACGCTATTACGGCGCATGGCAGGGCGATACGAGCCGTATTTTCCTCGAAAGCGAAATCTGACACCCGGCCCGGCCAGCGTCTGGGCAACCCTGATCAACCTCCATGCGGGGCAATATTTCCCGCATGGAGGCCAATATCAGGCTTTTTTGACGAACTCTGACTTCAGGTTCATATCGCCCAGACCGGTAATCCGGCAGGCGATATTGTGGCCGCCGCCACCATCCACAAGACGGATGCCGCGCACCTTGGTGCCGCCCTTGATAACCTGCGATGCACCCTTGATCTTGAGATCCTTGATAACCGTCACGCTATCGCCATCCACCAGAACGGTGCCATTGGCATCCTTGACCACCGGCTGACCATCATCTTCAGCCTGTTCGGCGGGCGCATTCGCGCTCCATTCATGCCCGCATTCGGGGCAGACCCACAGCCCCCCATCCTCATAAGGATGTTCGGACGAGCAATGTGGGCAGTGCATTTCCATGATGAAAATCAGCCTTCTTTCCAAAGAGAAAGCCGCACCCTACAGGATCGCTGCTCACAGGCATATCCCCGCCCACATCTGAAACACCCTGCACGCAGGTTTCAGGCGGTTTTCATCAGAAGACGGCTGACACTGATCAACGCGGCCGCCAGCGCCACACAGGCCGCCATAAACAGACAATCATGCGTGGCTCTGGTTGCGAACAGGCCAAAAAACGCTGCCACCCCCATAGCACCAACAGTCTGCCCTGCCTGCCGCGCCACCTGCACCATGCCGCTTGCCCCACCCGCACGCATACCCGGCGCGGCAACCATCATGGCCCGGTTATTCGGCGGCTGGAAAAAACCAAACCCCCAGCCCGCTATCGCTGTACGCCACACAATATCCCATATCGCCGGATGTGCAGGCAGCCGCCAGAGCAGCAGAAAGCCACAGGCCGTAATGCTCAGCCCTATGGAAGAGAGCACGCCAGCCTCGTAACGGTCAGCCACCCGGCGAATAACCGGCGCGGATAACAGGATACCAATCGGCCAGGGCGTAATGAGCAGACCCGTCTGGGCTGAAGACAGGCCCAACGTGTCATGCAGCATGAACGGCATGGAAACGATATAGAAATTGGAGGCCACAAAACCAGCAAAGCCGCTAATAAACGCCAGTGTAAAAGCGGGCTTTCCCAGCAGATCTACCGGCAGGATCGGATGGGGCACATGCCGTTCGCGCCGGGTCAGCAAAACACCTGTGGCAAGCCCCGCCACCAGCAAAAAACAGGACAGAACAACGCCCTGCTGGTGTGCCAGTGAATCGCCCCCCATGATGCACAGGCCAAATGCCAGCATGCACAACACACTGCCCGTGCTGTCGGGCATGGCGTCCGTTCGGGGCGTATCAGGCAGGGCAAAGGCCGCAACCCCAAGCGCCAGAGCCCCCATAGGCAGGTTGATCCAGAACAGCCACGGCCATGCACCCATCGTCAGGATAACCGCCGCAGCCGTTGGCCCCATGGCCACGCCCAGCGCAACCACGACACCATTAAGGGCAACCCCGCGCCCGATTTCCGCATGAGGATAGATAAAGCGCACCAGAGCGATGTTCACGCTCATAATGCACGCACCACCAACGCCCTGCAAAACCCGCGCCATGGCCAGAAATGGCAGGCTGGTCGCCACCGCGCAAAGCAGAGAGGCCACCATGAACAGCACAATGCCTGCCCGGCACAGCCGCGCAAAGCCCACACGGCTCCCTAATGCCGCCAAAGGCAGGAGCGTGACCAGACTGGCCATCTGATAGGCATTAACCACCCAGATAGACGCCGAAGACGAGGCGTGCAGGTCTCGGGCAATATCAGGCAGCGCCACATTGGCAATGGCGTAATCCAGCAGAGCAAGGAAAACCGACAGGGCCACGGCCAGCATGGCCCAGCCACGCGCCGTGCCATACAGCCCCCCCGTCCCGTCTGCTACAACGGGTTGCGCGGGCGTTGCCACGTCCTGCGTATTCATGCCTGATTTCACCTCCTGCGTTGCATGCCCCGCGCCTTTTGCGCCAGAGACCGGCCTTTGCCTGCGCGCAGCACAGCCCAATCAGGGCGGAACAGGGTCAGGAGGGTGAAAGACCTGACCCTGCCAGAACGACTTAGCGATCCGCGTAAGGGTTTTTGGTGCCTCGGGTCTGTAGACGGATCGGCACGCCCGGCAGATCAAAGGTTTCACGCAGGCCATTCACCAGATACCGCTTGTAATCCTCTGGCATCTGCTCGGCCCGTGTGCCGAAAACGACAAAGGTCGGCGGCCGTGCCTTGACCTGCGTCATGTAACGCAGTTTCAGCCTCTTGCCGTTAACGAGCGGCGGCTGGTGCCGTTCCTGCATCTCTTCGAACCAGCGGTTAAGCTCGCCCGTAGGTACGCGCGCATTCCATACTGTCCATGCGTCCCGCACGGCCGGTAGCAGTTTATGCACGGCCACCCCTGTCAGGGCCGAGAACGTCACCACCGGCACGCCACGCATCTGCGCCAGAGAAATGCTCAGCCTGTCCAGAATGGCCTTGCGGGTTTCCGCCCGGTCTTCCACCGCGTCCCATTTATTGAGCGCCAGCACACAGGCCCGGCCCTCGCGCTCGATCAACCGCGCGATCTGAAGATCCTGCTCCTGCACACCCAGTGTCGCATCGAGCACAAGAATGGCGACTTCCGCCATTTTCAGCGCTTCGATAGAAGCCGAGACGGACATTTTTTCCAGCGCTTCGTCAATCCGGGCTTTTTTACGCAGGCCCGCCGTATCAACGATCTCGAACGTGTCATCCCCATCATGCAGGGTCACGGCAATGGAATCGCGCGTCAGCCCCGGCTCGGGGCCGGTGATCATGCGCTCTTCACCCAACAGGGTGTTAAGCAGCGTGGACTTGCCCGCATTAGGCCGCCCCACAATCGCCACGCGCATCGGCCCCGGCGGACGGGCATCCGCTTCGGCATCCGGGTCTTCCTGTTCGTCTTCTTCATCCCGCCCGCTGCTGGCAAGCTGGGGAAGACGCTCGGCAATTTCCCACATCAGGTCGGTCACGCCTTCGCCATGCTCGGCGGACAGAGCGACCGGCTCACCCAGACCAAGGGCATAGGCTTCCAGCGCGGACGCCGTACCCTGTCGTCCTTCGGCCTTATTGGCCAGCAGCAGCACTGGCCGGTTCTGACGGCGTATCCATTGGGCGAAGTGTTCATCTGCCGGGGTAATACCCGCACGCGCATCAATGCAGAACAGCACCAGATCCGCCTCATGCACGGCACTTTCAGAAGACGCGCGCATACGCCCGAACAGGCTATCCGGTGCGGCTTCTTCCAGCCCGGCGGTGTCGATCAGGCGCACATAACGCCCGCGCACCAGCGCCACCCCTTCCTTACGGTCGCGGGTCACGCCGGGGGTATCCGCCACCAGCGCCTGCCTGCGGCCTACCAGACGGTTGAAAAGGGTCGATTTACCCACATTCGGCCGCCCGGCAATAACCACAACCGGCAGATCTCCGGTGGGCAACGGCGCGGGCGGGCGCATGGGTTTGTAGCGATCAGCCATAGGAACGCAGATATCCTTCATTCGTGGCGATCAACATCTGGCCGTCCACTATAATCGGCGCCATGCAGGCCGGGCTGTCCATGGCATCCACTGAAATAATCCGGCCGGTTGCCGGATCAACACGCACCATACCGTTTTCGGGCAGGGTGCTCAGGCATACGAGTTGGCCACCAGCCAGAACCGGGCCAAACCAGGTAACGATATCCTTATCCGAATCCAGCTTACGGAAACGGCGGAACTGCGTGATCCAGCGCACATGCCCGGACAGCCGGTCAATACAGGCAAGCTGCTGATCCAGCGACAGCACGAACAGCCAGTCACCTACAATCAGGATATTGTTCAGACTGGCGACCGAGCGTTCCCAAACGCGCCGCCCGGTGCGGATATCGACCGCAGCGAGAACCTGCGCCATGCTGACCGCATACACCACGCTGCCCACGATCACGGGCATACCGCGCACACAGGAGAGGTTAAGCGTGCTGGCCTGACTGTTCACGTTGCCCAGCATTTCTGCCCAGACAACCTCGCCACTCGCCGCACGGAAAGCCACGAGGTCTCCCCCGCCAAAGCCTGCCACCACCACGCCATTGGCATAAGCCGGGGCTGGCTGGCCAAACACCGTGGTTTCAACCGAGGTGGCGGCGTAACTCCAGAGCTGGCGACCGGTCGCGGCATCCAGCGCGTAAAAACGCTCATCAATGGTGCCGAAGAACACCCGCCCTTCCGCAATGGTGGGGGCAGAGCGGCCGGGTACGCCAATATCCGTACGCCACTTGACCTTGCCGGTCGCGACATTGACCGCCAGAGCCTGAGACACGCCATCGACAATATAGAGCGTATCACCATCGACACCCAGCCCGCCGCCCAGATTGCTGGACAGAAGCTTTTTGGGGCGCGGGTTGAACGTCCATTCATGTCGCATACCGGGCCATGAAAACGCCCGGATGACGCCTTGCGCATCCATCATGAACAGGCGACCGCCATGCACGATCGGTTCGCACTGAATGATACCGCGCCCGAGCGAACCCAGAGCCGCCCATGCCAGCAGGCTGGGCTCGGAAATACCAGCACCGATGCTCCGCCGCCAGCGGGCATGCAGGCCGCCCCACGCATAGTTGCTGCCGACATGATCCGGCACGCGGCCATTGACCGGCCATTCCGATACCGTGATCGAGGCTGGCACGGTAATGGCGGTCTTGTCTTCCTTGTCCACCACCAGCGCCTCACCGGAGGACAGGATGTCCGTGCGGTGGCCTACCAGCGGCACTTTTTTCTCATCATCATCGCAGCCCGCGAGAACAGGGGCGATAGCCCCGGCCACCAGCAGGCCCCGGCGGGTCAATCCTTGATGACGGGGCTGGCCCGGCATTGTTTTGCTGCTCATGCTCTTATCCTGCTGACGGGTCGAGGGCCTGCATCATGTCCTGTGCGCGGCTACGCACGCCACCGGGCAGATCAGGCTGGGCCATTAGGGCCGCGAATTTCCGGCGCGCATCATCAATATGCCCTTCACGCACATCCAGCAGGGCCAGCGCTTCGGTTGCCAATCCGTACCAAGGCTGATCCTTGCCAGAAAGAACGGACAGGCGCGAGCGCAGTTCCGCCGGGTTTGCGGTATCAAGCTGCTGGCGGCACCACAGGAGCGAGGCCAGATCACGCAGCAGGCGGGGTGCGTTTTCATCCGCCTGCACACTATCCCACGCGGCCAGAGCGGCTTTGGTATCACCCCGTGCCGCCTGCATGCCCGCTTCCTGCAAGCGGGCCAGAACGGCAATGCCCCCCGGCGCATGTCCAGCGAGTTCACGCAGGCTGTCGAGACCTGTCTGCTCCGCCTTGCCCAGCACGGCAGGGCTGCTCGCCCCCGGCAGCGGAGCGGGCAGGTTACTGGTCTGGTTCAGGGCGGTCAGATATGTACCTGTCGCCTTCTCGCGGGCGGTCTTGAGCTGGTTCACATGCCATGCCCAGCCCCCTCCGGCCAGCGCGACAGCCACAACCGCCGCCGCCGCCAACCCGGCATACCGCCATGCCACACGACGCAGGCGCTCGGCCCGCAGAGCGTCATCCACTTCCCTGAAAAGATCCTCTGACACGTTCCGGCCTGTCCTGTTTCCTGAATCCGCGCTGGCACTTCGGGCATTACTCGCCTGACTACACGCATATCTGCCCCAGCCAGCGGTATCACACAAGGCGCAAAGCCCCATGCGTGGCAAAGCATCGCTCTCTCGCCCCGCCTAGCAAGGGCCAGCCACCCCGACCATTGCCTTTGACCCACCGCCTTTCTGTCTGGGGGCGGGTTAGCCGCGCTGGCCGGGACGACCTGATATTACTGCGCTGCTTTCTGAAGCCGCGTGCTGCCTGCCTTGAGTGTTGCCGTGAGTTTTTCAAAGTTGGCGGCAATACGCTTCTGCACGGCGGCGCTGCTATCATGCACGAAGGTAATGCGATCCTTTGCATCCTCGCTGATGGCGGTTTCCTCGTGCAGGGCCGAGCGTACGACACAACTGTTATAGGCACGGGCTTCCTTCTGGTAAGCGCTCACCTTGTCCACACTGGCATTGTAGCGCTCCACACTGGAAACATCGACGGCGGGGGCGGCGGGTTCCTCACCGCAGTTCTGCGGCGTCCATACGTGTCCGGCAGCCCGAACAGGCGTCACATTCTGGCTCCAGCCACAGGCCAGAACCACACCAGCAAGCAGGGCAGTCTTTTTTTTCATGATTCTGTCTTCTCCACTCATGATCGGGGGCTTTTTCCAAAGCCATGCAAGCCCCCCGCCGAAATCCGCAGCCGAGACCAACCCGATTTTTCTCTTCTGGCACAGGCCCGCCAAAAGTCCAGTGACCCCATGCGTGAACGCTTGGACAAGCCCCGCAACCCGGTATAGACCTATTGCAATGCACATGCTTTTCATTACGGCCACACGGCTGGGCGATGCGGTAATCTCAACCGGCATTCTGGCCGAACTGCTGCGCCGCCATCCGGGCGTGCGCATTACCATTGCCTGTGGGCCTGTACCAGCCGAACTTTTCAGCCATGTTCCGGGACTCGAACGCATCCTGATCATGGAAAAGCAGCCTTACGACCTGCACTGGCTAAAACTCTGGAAAGCCTGCGTAGGCCAGCGGTGGGACATAACGGTAGACCTGCGCGGTTCCGCCACCACCCTGCTCCTGCGCTCAGGCCGACGCCTGATCATGCGCGGGGGCAGACGCCCCGGCCGTAGAATAGAACATCTGGCAGCCCTGCTGGGCCAGACCCCTCCGCCCCTGCCCACACTCTGGTCTAGCGAGACCGAACGCGCACAGGCCCTAGCCCTCATCCCCCCCACACAGCAGGTGATCGCACTCGGCCCCACCGCCAACTGGACAGGAAAAATCTGGCCTGTCGAGCGGCACATAGCACTCTGGCAGGCTATCCGCGCCACATACCCGCAGGCACGCCCGGCCATTTTCTATGGCCCCGGCACGCAGGAAGCGGGCCTTGCCCGCCCCCTGCTTGATGCCCTACCCGATGCGCTGGATATGGGCGGGCGCTTCACGCTTACCCAGACAGCCGCCCTGCTTGCCCGCTGTGCGCTGTATGTAGGCAACGATTCTGGTCTAATGCACATGGCCGCAGCCGCAGGCACGCCCACGCTAGGACTGTTCGGGCCTTCTCGGGCGTCCGAATACGCACCAGCGGGCCCACGGGCACACTGGATTGCCGCCCCCGGCCCGGAGGGCGAAGCGCCAATCGCGGGACTGAGCATAGAAACCGTTACCAGCGCCGCACTGGCCCTGCTCAAGGAGAATGCGGCATGACCACAGAACAAACCCTTTCGCTGCCCCGGGTTGCCCATGTCATGGCGGGGGCCGCCGCCGGAGGGGCCGAACTGTTTTTTGAACGCCTGTGCATGGCGCAGGCTGCACAGGGCATGCCCGTACTGCCCATCATCCGCCGCAATGCCGAGCGCACGGCCCGCCTGAGCAGCACAGGCGCACAACCACTGCAACTCCCCTTTGGCGGCAAGCTGGATTTGCGGACCGGCCCGCGCCTGCGCCGCGCTCTACAGGCTTTCGCTCCCCGCGTAACCATTGCGTGGATGAACCGCGCCGCCCAGTTTACCCCCAAAGGCGACTGGGTTCTGGCCGGGCGGCTTGGGGGCTATTACGATCTGGCCTATTACCGCCGCTGCACCCATCTGATCGGCAATACACGCGGGCTGAAAAGCTGGATGATCGAGCAGGGGTGGGACGAAAAACGCGTTCACTACCTGCCAAATTTCGCAACCGATCTGGCCGACACGCCGCCACTCTGGCCCGCACAGGTGCCGCACGGTGCCCCCTTTCTGCTGGCACTTGGCCGCCTGCATGCCAACAAGGCCTTCGATGTCCTGATCCGCAGCCTGAGGACTGTGCCGCATATTCCGCTTGTTATCGTAGGCGAAGGCCCCGAACGCGCAGCGCTGGAGGAACTTGCCCGCCGCGAAGGCGTGCAGGAGCGTGTGTTCATGCCCGGCTGGGCGACTGATCCGGGGGGGCTGATCCGGGCCTGCACGGCGCTGGTCTGCCCGTCCCGCCACGAACCGTTGGGTAATGTGGTGATTGAAGGTTTTTCAGCCGCGCGGCCTGTCGTGGCGGCGGCATCGCAAGGCCCGACCGAGCTGATCGAACAGGGGCATAACGGCCTTCTGGCCCCGATAGAGGACGCAACAGCACTGGCAACAGCCCTTAATGAAGTGCTGGAAAACCCCGCACTGGCGCGCAATCTGGCTCTCGCCGGGCGGGAAACCTACGCAAAAACCTTTGCCCCGGCCCCCGTCCTGCATGCGTGGCAAACTTTCCTCTGCACGGTGGAGAACACCTAAATGTGCGGCATTGCCGGGCTGGCCTACACCGTAGCCACCCCTCCCTGCCCGGAGCCGGTGCTGGACGCTCTGGCCTCCGCCCTACGCCACCGTGGGCCGGACGGTGCGCATATCCACCGTGAAAACGGGGTTGATCTTGTGCATACGCGCCTGTCCATCATTGATCTGGCGGGGGGCGATCAACCTCTGATCAACCAGAGCGCAACACTGGTGGCCAACGGCGAACTCTATAACGACCCGCAGATCCGCCAGCGCCTTGGCCCAGCCGCCTTCCAAACCGGGAGCGACTGCGAATCCGCGCTCGCACTGTTCACCCGTGAAGGGGCCGAATACCCGCGCCATTTACGCGGCATGTATGCCATCGCCCTGCATGATACCCGCTCAGGTGAGGTGCTGCTCACACGCGATCCGTTTGGTATCAAACCACTTTACATGGCCGAAACCAGCTACGGGCTTGCTTTTGCATCCGAACCCGCAGCCCTGTTGCAGGCGGGACTGGTCGCACGCGGCTTATGCCCGACTGCGCGTGAAGCCTTGCTGCAACTCCGCTTCATACCCGGTGAGTACACCATTTTTCCCGGTATCCGCCGTGTACTGCCCGGCGAGACACTACGCATTGCCAACGGGCAGATTACCAGCCGGTTCCGCCAGCCCGCCCTACCCACGACCCATAAGACCGACCTGCTGCCCGAACGCTGCGGCAACACCTCGGAAGAAAGAACGCTGGCCTTACTGGATGCAGCCCTGATGGACAGTGTCTCCGCCCATGAACGCGCGGATGTTCCCTTCGGCCTGTTCCTGTCTGGCGGCATAGACAGCGCGTGTATCTTAACCGCCATGAGCCGCCTCAAACGCGCCAGTGCGCACCCCACCCAGCCCTTGCGGACATGGACAGCCACCTTCGATGCCACAGGCGCCGCCAACGAGGCCGAAGCCGCCCGCGCACTGGCGCAGGATGCGGGGGCCGAACATGAAACGCTGATGGTCACACGGAAGATGGTCTGGCGACACCTGCCAGAAATCGTCGCCTGCATGGACGACCCGGCAGCGGATTACGCCATTATCCCCACATGGTTTCTGGCCCGCCGCGCTGCTTCTGAAGTCAGGGTCGTGCTCTCGGGCGAAGGCGGAGATGAACTATTCTGCGGCTACGGGCGTTACCGCGCCGCCACCCGCCCCTGGTGGGCTGGCCGCAAGCGCCCGTGGCGACGCGGTGTTTTTGACGGGCTGGAGATTCTACGCACCGACCGCCCCGGTGCGGATACAAACTGGCGCGCGGGCATTCGCGCGGCTGAACAGGCCGCCGCCCTTGCCCCCACACCGCTCGCACGCGTGCAGGCCGCCGATGTGGCGGAGTGGCTCCCCAATGACCTGCTGCTCAAACTCGACCGCTGCCTGATGGCCCACGGGCTTGAAGGCCGCACTCCGCTGCTTGATCCGGTGGTGGCTGATGTGGCCCGCCGCCTGCCCGATAACCTGCGCGTGCGGCATGGGCAGGGCAAATGGCTCCTGCGCCGCTGGCTGGCGCAACATGCCCCGGCCGCCCGCCCGTTTGCCCGCAAGCAGGGCTTTACGGTGCCGATTGGCACATGGATTGCACAGGACGGCCAGAAGCTGGGCGCACTGGTGGCCAGTCAGGACTGCATAGCCGAAATTGCCCACCCCGAACGCGTGCGTGCGCTTTTCATGGCAGCGGATAAAACCCGCGAAGGTGCCTGTGCATGGGGGCTGCTGTTCTATGCCCTGTGGCACCGCACCCATGTGCAGGCACGGCCCCTCGCGGGCGATGTATTTGAAACTCTGGCTGTTTGAAACAACGCCAGACAGGTTATAGACTGATCGACCACGCCCAACCGCCCGGACAAGGAGTGCGCGATGTCCTCGCCCGCACACAGCACGCCCCATATCGCCAGACTGTCAGACAGAACCGTCATCCGTCTGACCGGCGCGGATCGTGTCCGCTTCCTGCAAGGGCTGGTCACGGCGGATATTGCAGCTCTGGGCCCGAACGATGCCGCATGGAGCGCCTGCCTGACCCCGCAGGGACGCTGGCAGACCGATTTTTTCGTGCTGGCCCACCCGGACGATCCCTGCCTGCTGCTGGACTGCGCCACCACACAGGCCGAAGCCCTGCGCACCCAGCTGCTGCGCTTTCGCCTGCGCTCTGATGTCGCAATCGACCTGACCGGGCTGAGCGTTCATGCCGTATGGGAAGCCGCCACCGATAGTGTCGCAGGCGAAACCCTGCTGGAAAACGCCCTCAGCTACCGTGACCCCCGCCTTGATAACGCAGGCTGGCGGCTGATTGACGCCCCCCCCACCACCACGGCCAACGCCACGGAACAGGATTACGCCCTGCACCGCCTTGCTCTGGGCCTGCCAGACGGCGTGCAGGATTGCGAGGCAGGCCGCACTCTGGCGGCTGAAGCCAACATGGATCTGCTGGGGGGCATTTCCTGGGGCAAAGGCTGCTATATGGGGCAGGAAGTCACGGCCCGCATGCGCTACCGTGGGCTGGTCAAACGCAGGCTGGTGCCGGTTGCCGCCACAGCGCCCCTGCCCGCCCCCGGCACTCCTATTGAACAGAACGGGGTAGAAGTCGGCACGCTGCGCTCATCACAAGATCATCTGGCGCTGGCCATGCTCAAAACCGGCCTACCACCGGCGCCGCTGCTCTGCGCGGGCCATACCCTGACGCCTCGCCCACCCGCATGGCTGGCCGAAGCTCTGCAACCACCCGCTTCCTCCAACTCCGCACCGGATTGAACACCCATGTCCTATACCGCCCCCGATACCGCCACTGTGGACAACATGCTGGACACGATGCGCTTTGATGCCGCAGGTCTTGTCGCCGCTATTGCCCAGCAGCATGACACGGGCGAAGTGCTGATGATCGCATGGATGAACCGCGAAGCCCTGCGTGAAACCCTGCTGAGCGGGCGCGTGTGCTACTACTCACGCAGCCGCAAGGGCCTGTGGCGCAAGGGCGAGACATCCGGCCAGACCCAGACCCTGATCGAAGCCCGCATAGACTGCGATGCCGATGCCGTGCTGGTGCTGGTCGATCAGATCGGGGTGGCCTGCCACACCGGCAGACGGAGCTGTTTTTACCGCGCAGCAACGCCTGATGGCCTGATTGAACTGACCAAGCCTGAAATCGACCCGGCCGAACTGTACCACTCCCACGCCCACACGCACGCCTGAGCATAACCCGCCTGCCCCCGGCATACCGGGGAGGGCATACCGCCAGAACGCTTTTTCAGGCGGGGGTATTTCGGGCCAGCAGGGCCACAATGGCATCCGCCGCCGCATCGGCGGGCAGGGTATCCCCCGGGCCTTCCAGCCCGTGCAGAACCTCGGCAAAAGCCTGTTTCTGCCGGGCTGCGCAATCTCTGTCTTCAAAAAGCTGACACACCGCACGGGCCAGTACATCCGCCCGACAGTTCTCCTGCAATAATTCAGGCACCACTGCCCGCCCGGCCAGCAGATTGACCATGGCCACATGCGGAACACGGATAAGCCTGCGCGCGAAAAACGCCGTAATAGGGTTTACACGATAGGTAACCGCCATCGGCACCCCCGCCAGAGCCAGTTCCAGCGTGGATGTGCCGGATTTGGTCAGCGCGGCACCAGCCGCGGCAAAGGCGTCATGCTTGTCCTGAAGGTCGGTAACAATAACCGGGCGCACGGGCCAGCGCGCCGTTGCCTGCTCCACCACCGGGGCCACAACAGCGGAAACCGGCACAACCGGCACCACATCCGGCAGCATCACACGCAACAATGCGAGCATACGGCCGAAAACCGGCAGCAGGCGCGGCACTTCGGAGCGACGGCTACCGGGCATGAGAATCAGCACCCGCGCCCCCGCTGGCAGGTCATGTGTGCGGTAAAACCGCGCGGCATCGCCCTGATCCGCCCCGGATTGCAAAACCGGGTGGCCGACAAAACGGGCCGCAAGCCCATGTTTGCTGAAAAAATCCGGCTCAAAAGGCAGCAGGCAAAGCAGTTCATCCCACAGACCGGGGAATTCACGCACCCGTTTCTGACGCCATGCCCAGACCTGCGGGGCCACGTAATGCACACGCGCAATCCCCAGCCCCGCAATACGGCGCAAAAGACGTAGGGCAAAGCCGGGGCTGTCAATCGTAACCACCAGATCGGGGCGGGTGGCGGTAATGTCCGCCACGGCTTCATCCAGCCTACGGGATAACTGGCGCAGGCGGGGAAGGATTTCCACCAGCCCCATGACCGCAAGATCCCTCAGGGGGAAAAGACTATCCAGCCCCTGCTCGGTCATGCGCTGGCCGCCAACACCGGCAAAACGCGCCCCCGGCACGCGTGCGCGAATGGCCTGCATCAGACGCGCACCCAGCACATCGCCACTGGCCTCGCCAGCCAGAATCCAGATCAGGGGAGAAGTATCGGCTGTTCCATCCATAACCCAAGCCATAAAGGGCGTGCGTGCGCGGCACAATCACCGCCTTGCCATCACTGACGGGTGGCGCGGTTTTTTTCCCCGATGCAGAAAAGCCTTTCACCCCACGGCATGGCGGTTTATCCCGGCTGCATCCCGCCCTTTCCTTCGGTCAGAATAACGGAGCCAGCAATCCGTGACAGTGCAGAACTATCTCCGCGAATGGACAGGCCAGCCTGTCCGCGACATCCTTTCAGGCATGGTGGGCACGTTCGCGCTCATTCCCGAAGTGATCGCTTTTTCCTATGTCGCGGGGGTAGCACCTGAAGTCGGGCTGTTCGCCTCTTTTATCATCAGTGTCGTCATTGCCATTACGGGCGGCAGGCCGGGCATGATTTCCGGTGCGGCCGGTTCAGTGGCTCTGGTGGCCGCCAGTCTGGTGCATACGCACGGGCTGCAATACCTACTGTTGGCAACGCTGATGGCGGGGGGCATACAGATCATGTTCGGGCTGCTGCGCCTGCAATCCATCATGTGTTTTGTCTCGCGGGAAGTAGAGACAGGTTTTGTCAACGCGCTGGCCATTCTGATTTTTTCAGCGCAGGTTCCTCAAATGGTGCATGTAAGCTGGCACACTTACGCATTGATCGCGCTGGGGCTGGCCATTGTCTATCTGCTGCCACGGCTGAGTGCGGCCATTCCTTCGCCCCTTATCTGCATTGTGGTGCTGACTGCACTCTGCGCCGCCATACCCATGCCGGTACGGGTGGTGGCTGATCTGGGCGCATTACCCACCGGGCTACCGCACTTTACCCTTCCCGCCGTGCCGCTGAGCACCGAGGCGATCCTGACGGTACTGCCCTATGCTTTCGCCATGGCGATGGTGGGCATACTGGAATCCCTGATGACAGCCGCCGTTGTGGATGAAATGACCGACACCCACAGCAGCAAACGCATGGAATGCACCGGGCTGGGCCTATCCAACATCATGGCCGGGCTTTTCGGCGGCATTGCGGGCTGTGGCATGATCGGACAGACGGTGGGCAACCTGCGCTATGGCGGGCGGGGGCGGCTGTCCACCTTTACCGCCGGGGCGTTCCTGCTCCTGCTGCTGGTAGCGCTGCACCCGCTTGTGGCGCGCGTGCCAGTCGCGGCCCTTGTTGCGATCATGATCATGGTTTCCATCAGCACGTTTTCATGGTCTTCGCTGCGGGATTTATTCCGCCACCCGCGCCTGTCGTCCGCTGTCATGCTCATAACCGTTGCCGTGGTGGTGGCCACGCACGATCTGGCAGCCGGGGTTGCCTGCGGCGTGCTGCTCAACGGCCTGTTTTTTTCCTTTCAGGTCATGCGGCTGGTCACGGTCAGCACACAGGACAGCCCCGATGGCCAGACACGCACCTACCATGTCCGGGGCGAGCTGTTTTTTGCCTCGGCCTCCCTGCTGCCTGACGCCGTGGATTTTCAGGACAACGCCCCCAACGTGATCATTGATCTGGCGGATGCCCGCATATGGGATCTGAGTGCGGCCGCCACGCTGGAAAAAACCGTCAATCGCCTGCGGGCGCGCAATAAACAGGTCCGCCTCCACAATGCGGGACCACGCACCACCAGCCTACTGACCACACTAGGCCAGAAAGCCCTGCTCTCCTGAATACGGGCTGGCCCGAGAAAATGTGTTGAGACTGCACAGCCAATGCGCCACATCAGGCCAGCGCTATCTGCGCTCATAAACAACACAATATGCAACTACAGTGTTAGCGCTCGCGCCGTTTAGGCGGCAGCCACCGCACGGCCAGCACAACCACCGTCAGGGCGGCGTATACAAAGGCTTCGATATGCCATGTGCGAAAAGCCAGACAGAAATGCACACTAACCAGCACCGCCGCTACATAAACCAGCCGGTGCAACCGCGCCCACCGCCGTCCCATGTGCCTGATGGCGCCTCGGGTCGAAGTCGCGGCCAGCACGGATAACAGCAGAAACGCCAGTGCCCCGAACACAAAGAGAGGATGCGTCATGAAATCATGCCGCAACCGCTCCGTGTCCAGATGCGTTATCCAGACAAGATACAACACCGCATGCACACAGGCATAGGTAAACGCCAGAAGCCCCAATGGCCGGCGGTACACCATGATATCGACCCGCGCAAAACGCCTGAGCGGCGAAACCAGCAGACAACATAAAAGAAAACGAAAGGCATACAGCCCGAACTGATGCTGCTGCTCCACAATAGCCTGAGTATGGTCGGGACTATGCCAGACCTCCAGCAGACCGGCACAGACCGGCACCATGAACAGCGCATAAAACAACATCTGCCTGTAAAACGGCGATAATCTGGGCCTTTTGCGTGGCCTGCCCGGCGCAGGCGGGTCTTTCACGCTCAGCATGCGTCTGCTCCCTGCCGGTTTGCACGCCTTTGGTGGAATCGCTACGCTGTACGACGCCAAACGGGGAAGACGCACATTTTTTCCGGCCTATGATAGCAGAAAAACTTCGGAGTCACGGGAAATCATGACAGCAGCACAGACTATCGGCTTTATCGGACTGGGTGCCATGGCCAGCCGCATGGCGGTCAATCTGAGCAAAGTCGGCTACAAAGCCGTTGCCTACACGCCGTCCGGCAAAGGCGGCAATGGTGATATTCCCTTTCTCGCCACACCGGCCGAAGTAGCACAGGCGGCGGATATCGTTCTCGTCTGTGTGCCGGATGATGAAGCGCTTGAAGCCTGTATGTATGGCCCGCAGGGAACGCTGGCCGGCATGAAATCCGGCGGGCTTGTGCTCAATACCAGCTCCGTTTCCCCCGAGGCCACACAGGCTCTGTTTGAAGCCGGGCAGGAACTGGGCATTACCGTAATCGACTGCCCGGTTTCAGGCAGCACCCCCGAGGCCGAGGCCGCCACACTGGTGGTGCTGGCGGGCGGCAGCGATAACGCCATGCAGCGCGCCAAGCCGGTTTTTGACGCCATTGGCCGCCTGACCGTGCATGCAGGCCCGGCAGGGAGTGGCGCGCGGCTTAAACTTGTTATCAACGCCATTATGGGCGCCGGGCTGGCCGCCGTGGCAGAGGCCATCGCCTACGGGCTGGCGGCCGGACTGGATCGCTCCATGCTCTTTGGTGCGCTGGATGAAATGGCCGTGATCTCGCCGCATCACAAACGCAAGATCCGCATGGCCAGAAATGGTGATTTCGCGCCGCAGTTTCCCACCCGGTTGATGCAAAAAGATATGCGCCTGTTCATGGACGCAGCCGCCCGGCTGGCTGTGCCTGTGCCGACACTGGCCGCCACCACGCAGCAGCTTTCGCTAACCCGGCGCGCAGCGGAAGATGCCGATTACTCGGCGCTGATCGGCATTATGGAAAAAATCGTCGCTAACGACGCCTGAAGGCCCGTATCAGCCCTGAGTGCTGCGCGCCTTACCCCCGGCGCGCAGCCCGCCACCCGGCCAACATGACCGCCAGCCTGTCTCCCACGCCACGCGGCTGCCCGGCCTGCATGCTGTGCGGCCCGGTTGGCCGGTACCGGGCCAGATCACGCCGGGCCAGCACCAGCGGTAACGCCGCCAGACGCCAGCCCGCCTCCTGCCCTCCGGCCTGCCCGGCAAATGACTGGGCTTGTGCGGCAAAGCGACACCCAGCCTGATGCAGTGCCGATACCGGGCCAGGAAACACAAAGCGTCCGCCCACTTCCAGCACGCTCCAGTGCCGTAACATGGCCCCTGCCCCATAGGCCATGCCGCACCACTCCAGTGCGCCCAGACAGTCGGCCTCCCGCACACCCAGAATTTCGCCCATGCCAGCACTCAGCGCTCCGGCCCCATCGCGCAGCATCTGCTCCCATGCGGAAGGTGTTACAGGGCTATCGGGGTTTGCCTGTCTGTCCAGTTCCGTTTCGGCTGACAGCACGAGCCGCAGCAGCGTCTCACGCCCAAGCTGTCCACGCTGTATGGCCTCCAGCAAGACCGGGGCCAGACAATGTTCTGGCGGGCGCTGGCCTTCCAGCACCTCGCGCCACCATTGCAGGCGCACCATGCCCGCCAGAGACCCCGCGACCGCACTGGAGCGCGCAGGCTGGAGCGCGCGCAGGAGTTCATTATGAAAAGCCAGCAACGCCCATGCCCGCTCACGCGCGGGAGGCGGCATGAAAGCCGCACATAACATCCTGTCAGGATCGCTACGCGCCATGTGCATGATCGAAGCTGTATCCGTTGCCTGTTCGGGGGGTATCATCGTGTTTTTCCGTTATCCCAAATGCGTGGGCCGCACCCTGCCGGGTTGCAACGCGCTCCTTTTTCATGCGTAATACCCGCACAGCATTCCTGACGGAATGCCTGACCACAAGCCCCCACCAGCAGGGCGCATTTCCCAGCGCCTGAACCCGGTAAAGCTCCTGCGTGCGTCTTTGTCATGGGGCATTCCCTTGACGCATTGTGCATGTGTCCATAGCTGTTGCCGGATGAGGCGCCCCCTCACGCCCTGCACTTGATACGGAGTTGACCATGGCTTTCGAACTGCCATCCCTTCCCTACACCACCAATGCTCTTGCCGCGCGCGGCATGTGCCAGGAAACGCTTGAGTTCCATCATGGCAAGCACCATCAGGCTTATGTCACGACGCTGAACACCCTGCTTGAAGGCAAGCCGGAACTGGCTGGCAAGTCGCTGGAAGACATCATTCTGGCCGCGCACGGCAAGGCTGACCTGACCGGCCTGTTCAACAATGCTGGCCAGCATTGGAATCACTCCTTCTTCTGGAACAGCCTGTCCGCCACGGGTGGCGCCATGCCCGAAAAGCTGGGTGCCAAGATCACCGCTGATTTCGGCAGCATCGACACCTTCAAGGACGAGTTCCGTAAGGCCGCCATTTCGCAGTTTGGTTCGGGCTGGGCATGGCTGGTTCTGGGCAAGGACGGCAAGCTGGCCATCGCCAAGACCCCCAACGGCACCAACCCGCTGGCAGAAGGTCAGGGTACAGCCCTGCTGACCGCCGATGTGTGGGAGCACTCCTACTACATCGACTTCCGCAACCGTCGTCCTGACTACATCACCAACTTCCTCGACAAGCTGGCGAACTACGAATTTGCGGAAGCTCAGCTCAACGCTGCGTAAGCCGCGCTGACAGCAAAACGGAACGGGGCGGAACCTTGTGTGAGGTTCCGCCCTTTTTCTTTTTCAAGGCCGTTATTTTCATCTCCCTCGCCCCGCAGGCCTCCTGCCCTCTTGATTGTCCGCCACAGCCTTCCAATCTTATGAAAAGAAACAAAAGACCCTGATCCGTTGCCTTGAACTAGGGACGGCAGCAGGGCCTTCGGTCGCCTCATTCAAAGGGACAAGAGGGATATCATGGATATTGCAAAATTTACCGAACGTTCACGCGGTTTTCTTCAGGCGGCGCAGACGATCGCCCTGCGTGACTTCAATCAGCAACTAACACCCGAGCACCTGCTCAAAGCCATGCTGGACGACCCCGAAGGGGCCGCTTCCTCGCTGATCCGCGCCGCAGGTGGCACGCCGGAAGCCGTCAAGGCGGCTACAGAACAGGCACTGGCCAAACTGCCCAAGGTGCAGGGCGGTGGCGCTGGCCAACCTGCCGCAACCCCCGACCTTGTGCGCGCCCTCGATTTTGCCGAGCAGAGTGCCCAGAAAGCGGGCGACAGCTTTGTGGCGCAAGACCGCCTGCTGGCCGCCCTTGCCGCCTCTGACACGGCAGCGGGCCGCGCGCTCAAGGATAACGGTGCATCAGCCGAAGCGCTTGAAAAAGCCATTACCACCATTCGCAAGGGCCGCACGGTCACCAGCGAGGGAGCCGAAGCCAATTTCGACGCACTGAAAAAATACGCGCGCGATGTCACGGAAGTCGCGCTGGCAGGCAAGCTTGACCCCGTTATCGGGCGTGATGAGGAAATCCGCCGCGCCATTCAGGTTCTAGCCCGGCGCAGCAAGAACAATCCCGTCCTGATCGGTGAGCCGGGCGTGGGTAAGACCGCCATTGTGGAAGGGCTTGCCCAGCGCATCGTCAATGGCGATGTGCCCGAAGCCCTGCGCAACAAGAAACTGCTCTCGCTCGACATGGGTGCGCTGGTGGCCGGTGCCAAATATCGCGGTGAGTTCGAAGAACGCCTGAAAGCCGTGCTGAAAGAAATTGAAACCGCCGAAGGGCAGGTCATTCTCTTCATTGACGAAATGCACACGCTGGTAGGCGCTGGCAGGACGGATGGCGCTATGGATGCCTCCAACCTGATCAAGCCGGAACTGGCGCGCGGCACCCTGCACTGCATTGGCGCCACCACGCTGGATGAGTACCGCAAATATATTGAAAAAGATGCGGCCCTCGCCCGGCGTTTCCAGCCGGTTTTCGTGGGCGAACCCAGTGTCGCGGACACCATTTCCATCCTGCGTGGCATCAAGGAAAAATACGAACTGCACCACGGCGTGCGGATTACCGATGGCGCCTTGGTAGCCGCTGCTACGCTGTCCAACCGCTACATCACCGACCGCTTTCTGCCGGATAAGGCCATCGACCTGATTGACGAGGCGGCCAGCCGCCTGCGTATGCAGATCGACAGCAAGCCCGAAGAACTGGACGAACTCGACCGCCGGATTATCCAGCTCAAGATCGAGCGTGAAGCCCTGCGTAAGGAAGACGACACGGCCAGCAAGGACAGGCTTGAGGCCGTGGAAACCGAGCTGGCTGATCTGGAAGAAAAATCCGATACGCTCAGCGCGGCATGGCATGCGGAAAAAGACCGTGTGCATGCCACACAGAAGTTGCAGGAACAGCTTGATCAAGCCCGTTCCGATGTGGAGGTGGCCCAGCGCCGAGGCGATCTCGGCCGTGCATCCGAACTGATGTATGGAGTTATTCCCAATCTGGAAAGCCAGATCGCCCAGACACGCAAAACGGAAGAAGAATCCGCCAAGCAGAATGATCTGGTATCAGAAGCCGTAACCGATCAGGGCGTTGCCGCCGTGGTTTCGCGCTGGACGGGTGTGCCAGTTGACCGGATGCTGGAAGGCGAGCGCGCCAAGCTACTCCGCATGGAAGACGAACTGCGTCGCTCCGTTGTCGGTCAGGAACCGGCACTCAAGGCCGTGGCCGATGCGGTACGCCGTGCCCGCGCAGGCTTGCAGGACCCCAACCGCCCGATTGGCTCTTTCCTGTTCCTCGGCCCAACGGGTGTGGGCAAGACCGAGCTGACCAAGGCGCTGGCCCGCTTCCTGTTTGACGATGACAAGGCGCTGCTGCGTATCGACATGAGCGAGTTCATGGAAAAGCACGCCGTGGCCCGACTGATCGGAGCTCCTCCGGGCTATGTCGGTTATGAGGAAGGTGGTGTGCTGACTGAAGCCGTGCGCCGCAGGCCGTATCAGGTCATCCTGTTTGATGAAGTTGAAAAAGCCCATGAGGATGTCTTCAACATTCTTCTGCAGGTGCTCGATGACGGCAGGCTGACGGACGGACAAGGCCGGACGGTTGATTTCCGTAACACGCTGATTATCCTTACCAGCAATCTCGGTTCGGAGTATCTGGCCAACCAGCCCGATGGTGAAACCACGGATATGGTTCAGGCACAGGTCATGAAAGTGGTGCGCGAACACTTCCGCCCCGAGTTCCTCAACCGTCTGGATGAAATTATCCTGTTCGCACGGCTGCAGAAAGCGGACATGAGCAAGATTGTGGAAATCCAGATCAAACGCCTGCAAAAGCTGCTGGATGACCGCAAGATCACCCTCACGCTTGATCCGCTGGCGGACTCCTGGCTGGCGAATGAAGGCTATGACCCGGTTTACGGTGCGCGTCCGCTCAAGAGAGTGATCCAGCGCAACCTGCAAAACCCGCTGGCGGAGCAGTTGCTGGAAGGCCGTATCCACGATGGTGATCAGATCACCATTTCGGCTAATGGCGATGGCCTGCTGATCAACGGGGCCACCACGGCCGCACCCGCTGATGCCAGCCTCTGAACGGATGTGTTCTCAGGTCTGTCACTGATTTAAAACAGAAACGGGAGGGCTACGGCCCTCCCGTTTTTTGCATCCATATACAGGAGAACGCACAATGGCAGACCCTGACTGGCTGATCTGGGCACGAGATATACAGGCCATTGCCCAGACCGGCCTGCATTACATCAAAGACCCGTTTGACCGTGAGCGTTACGAGCACCTGCAAGCACTGGCCGCCCGCATGATGGCAACGGGTAGCGGCGCAGACAACACCACTATCGAAAACCTGTTCTGCCAGCAGAGCGGCTACGCCACACCCAAGCTCGAAGTCCGTGTGGCGGCTTTTGACCAGCAAAACAGACTGTTGATGGTGCGCGAAGTGCTGGATGAGGATCGCTGGACCATTCCGGGCGGCTGGGCCGATGTAAACCTGACCCCGGCAGAAAACGCCGCCAAGGAAGTGCTGGAGGAAACCGGCTACACCGTGCGGATTACCAAGCTGGCCATGGCGTTTGACCGCGACCATCAGGGCCACACGCCCCCAGAACCGTTTTCCATTACCAAACTGTTTTTTGTGGCCGAGGTTATCGGAGGCGAGGCCAGAACCAGTGTGGAAACCAGCGCTGTCAGCTTTTTCAGCCGAGAGGAAATCCCGACCGATCTTTCAACCGGGCGTATCCTGCCACATGAAATAGACCTGCTCTTCGCCCACCGGGCAGACCCACACCGCCCTGCCGAGTTCGACTGACAGCCTCCCCCACTCAGGGGGGAGGCTATACTATTCAGGCCAGAATGGCCGTTACGTGGGTAAACTGGCGCTCAAACCGTGCACGATCCTCAGCAGCAAGGCGCACGGTAATATCGGTCTGCTCTTCCTGATCAGCGCGGTGGAGAACCTCGCCGTGCTGATAAAGCCAGGCCGAAGCCGCGCCATCTGACAGGGCCAGCCGGTAGCGCACCATTTCCATGCCGGTAGTAATGCGCTCATCAATCCGCGCCAGCAGATTGCCCAGCCCATCGCCCGTTATGGCTGAAATGGCCACCGTATCATCTGTGCGTGGCAGGGTATCCGCCCCGCCCAGAAGATCCACCTTGTTCAGAACTTCGACAACACGGCCAGACCAGTCCTGCTCCAGCATATTGTCGCGCGCCATGCCTTGCAGCACGCCCAGCACATCCTTTTTCTGCGCGGCACTATCAGGATGGGCGACATCCCGCACATGCAGGATGATGTCCGCCTCAGCCACCTCTTCAAGCGTCGCACGGAAGGCTGCAATCAGTTCGGTCGGCAGTTCGCTGATAAAGCCCACCGTATCAGACAGGATCACCTGCCGCCCTGAGGGCAGGGTAATGGCCCGCATGGTCGGGTCCAGCGTAGCAAAAAGCTGATCCTGCGCGTACACGGTCGCCCCTGTCAGGGCGTTAAACAGGGTGGACTTGCCCGCATTGGTATAGCCAACCAGCGCCACCACCGGAAACGGCACCCGCCGCCGGGCCTGACGGTGCAGGCCACGGGTGCGGCGCACCTGCTCCAAATCTTTTTTAAGCCGGACAATCCGCTCGCTGATCATGCGGCGGTCAGCCTCGATCTGCGTTTCACCCGGCCCGCCAAGAAAGCCGAAGCCACCGCGCTGGCGTTCAAGATGGGTCCACAGCCTGACAAGGCGCGAGCGCTGGTATTCCAGATGCGCAAGCTCAACCTGTAGCGTGCCTTCACGCGTGGCGGCACGGGCACCGAAAATATCAAGAATAAGGCCGGTACGATCAATGACCTTACAACCCAGCTCCGTTTCAAGATTGCGCTGCTGGGCCGGGGTTAGGCGTGAATCCACCACCACCACATCCACCCGGTCGGCTTTTACGGCTGCTGCCAGCGCATCCACCTGCCCTTTGCCCAACAGAGTGGAGGAGCGGCGCATGCGGAGTAAAACCACAGCCTTGCGGACAACAATCAGACCGATGGAAGCGGTAAGCCCCACGGCTTCTTCCAGCCGAGCTTCCGCGGCGCGTACGTCCTGCCCGTGCGCTGCGCGCTCCCACGGCAGAATAACGGCTGCGCGGGTGGCAACGACTTTTTTCTGTTCAGATAAACTCGTCGCCAAAACCGGTTTCCCTGTCGGCTGACGCGGCAGCCCCTGCATGTTCGGAAAGATTGACGGCGACACTGGGCATCACTGTGCTGATGGCATGCTTGTAAATAAGCTGGGTCTGGTCATCACGACGCAGCAGCATCACCTGATCATCAAACCAGGTGATAAAACCCTGCAGCTTGACGCCATTCACCAAAAATACGGTTACCGCCGCACGGGAGCGGCGAATCTGATTTAGAAACGCTTCCTGTACATTCTGGACACTCTCTTTTTCCACAGTGTGAACCCTACTCATTCTCTTTATTGTTCTGCCATTGCGCCGTGGTCGCGTATGACCCTTTTTATGCCTGACGCATCAGCCAGCACTTCGTTCCTCTGATGTTACACCAAGCTGCTTAAGTTTACGATGCAAAGCACTGCGCTCCATGCCCACAAATAACGCCGTACGGCTGATATTGCCGCCAAAACGCAAAAGCTGGGCCTGAAGATACTGGGTTTCAAACAGGTCTCGCGCATCACGTAGCGGCAGGCTCATGACATCGGTGGACGCATCGAATTTCAGCAGTGCCGGAGCGCTCTCCCCCACTGTCGAGGGCAACATATCCGCACGGATCGGCTCATTGCTGCCGCCCGGCTGCATGATCAGCACCCGTTCCATGAGGTTGCGCAACTCGCGTACATTGCCCGGCCAGTCATACGCCTGCAACACAGCGACCGCATCAGCCGAAAGCTCGCGCGCAGGCAGGCCCGCCATTTCGGCCGCACGGCGCAGGAACAGGGCGGCAAGGCCCGGTATATCGTCACGCCGCTCCTTGAGGGCAGGCATACGCAAAGGCACGACCGCCAGCCGGTAATACAGGTCTTCACGGAAACGCCCGGCCATAATCTCGGCCTGTAGATCGCGGTTGGTGGTCGCCAGCACGCGGATATCAACCTTGACCCGCGTATCCCCCCCCAGCCGCTCGAAGGTCTGATCCTGCAGGGCGCGCACGATCTTGCCCTGCGTTTCCATGGGCATGTCGGCCACTTCATCAAGCAGAAGGGTGCCACCATGCGCACGTTCCAGCACGCCAGTGCGCCGCCCGGCTCCATCCAGCCCGCCTTCGATGCCGAACAGTTCTTCCTCAAAACGGTTGGGCGCGAGAATAGCGCAGTTAAGGGCCACAAACGGGCCATCGGCCCGGCGTGAACGCGCATGCAGCGTGCGGGCGGCAACCTCTTTGCCCGTACCCGGCCCGCCACTGATCAACACGCGTGAGCCTGTGGGCGCAACCTTGTCGATCTGGTTGCGGACAGCCGATATCTGGGCACTGGCGCCAAACAGCTCCATGTCCTGCCCGGCCCGCAGACGCAGTTCCTCGTTTTCACGCGCCAGACGCGAAGCTTCGAGCGCACGGCGCACCACCACCAAAAGCCGGTCGGCCTGAAAGGGTTTTTCGATAAAATCGTATGCCCCATGGTGCAGTGCGGCAACGGCGGTTTCAATCGTGCCGTGGCCCGAAATCATGACCACCGGCACGGAAGGTTCCTCCGCCTTGAGAGCCTGAAGGATTTCCAGACCATCCATGCCCGAGCCCTGCAGCCAGACATCCAGAATGACAAGCGCCGGTCTACGCACCCGAAACGCGGCCAGAGCTGCCTCGGCACCATCAGCCGCCCGTGTCTCGTATCCCTCGTCGCTCAGAATGCCTTCTATCAGCAGCCTGATGTCGGGCTCGTCGTCAACAATCAGGATTTCATGCGCCATGATCGTCCTTTACCGGCAAAATCAGAATCGCCATGGTTCCCCTTTCTTCCGCCCGGTCTTCCAGACGTAGGGTTCCACCATGATCTTCCATGATTTTTTTCACAATAGCCAATCCCAATCCGGTGCCTTTGACCTTATGTGTCACATACGGCTCCGTCAGTCTGTGGCGGTCATCGGCGGGCAGGCCCACGCCATTATCCGCCACACTCAGTGCGATCGTGTGGTCATCATGCGTAATACGGAGCAAGACCTTCCCCTCCGCTGCTTTCTGCCCATCATCACGGCTGACCATCGCAATGGCGTCCGCCGCGTTCTGCAAAAGATTGATCAGCGCCTGGCTGATCAGCCTCCTGTCGCACCGCACGACCGGCCCTTCGCCCTCAACCTCGAAATGATAATGGATTTCCGGGTGGGCATTGCGCTGGAGCACCAGCACCTCACGCACGATACGTGAGAGAACCTCATCCTTCATAACCGGCTGGGGCATGCGCGCAAAGGCCGAAAACTCATCCACCATGCGCCCGATATCGCCCACCTGCCGCACGATCGTATCCGCGCACTGGACAAATGTATCGGGGTCGGAGGTGATTTCCTTGAGAAAACGGCGCTTGAGCCGTTCTGCAGCAAGCTGGATGGGGGTCAGCGGGTTCTTGATCTCATGCGCGATGCGCCGCGCCACATCCGCCCAGGCCGCTTTGCGCTGAGCCTGTTGCAGGGCTGTTATGTCGTCAAACGTCATCACATAGCCCGCAACCTCGTTGCCACGCAGTTCCGCCCCGATCCGCACCAGCAATGTACGCTGGCTGGTAACAGGCCCGGTCTGCACTTCCTGCGTCAGCACCTGATCGGGTGTTATGCGCGCGGCCGTCAGCAGGCTGGCAAATTCGGGCACGCGCTGCGCCAATGGTTCGCCCGTGGCATCGAGAAGGCTGGTCTGGAGCAGAACACTGGCCGCTCTGTTAGGCAGCTCGATACGCTGCTCCGCATCCAACCCGATCACTCCAGCGGAAACACCGGACAGCACCGCTTCGGTAAAGCGCCGCCGTTCGTTGATCTGGCTGTACGCCGCCATAAGCTCCGTGCGCTGGCTGGACAGTTCCTCTGTCATACTGTTGAAGGCGCGGGACAGGCTGGCCACTTCATCATCGCGCTTGATGTCTGGCACATGCACATCCAGATCCCCCTCGCTCACCCGCCGGGCCGCGACACTCAGCAGCCCCAGTGGCCGGGCAATCTGGTTGGCCAGCGCAAGACCGATCAGCACGGCGGCCACCAGCACCAGCAGCGCTACCAGCACAAAAATCATGACAAAGGTAAGCTGTATCTTGGCCTTGTTGCTATTCAGATGCCGGTAATCCGCCACCACATTTTCCGTGCGGTGCATATGTTCAAGAATACCGGGATCTACCAGCCGCGTGATCACAAGCATGAGAGCAGGAGTTTGCGACAGCTCCACCACCGCGCGTACCGTCCGCTCATCCGGCGAGTCCAGAATGGCCACATCGTTCGAACGCGCCATGACGGTCGCAGCCGGCGGTGGAAGCTCCTGAAGAAAATTGCCGGTGCGGCTCATCAGCCCACCTGCCGCCACCACCTTGTTGGTAATGGGGTCATACACAAGCGCTTCGGTCAGGCCGCGCATGGTGGCCTGACTGTCCAGCATCTGGCTCAAGGCTTCATGGTCCTGAAACAGATCCATGCCGCTGGCCGAAAGCTCGTTCTGCGCCCCCATGATGTAACTGGCCATGGAAAACGCATCGGTGCGGATATTGGCATTATGCTCTGTCAGATACCCGCGTGATGCCTCAAGCGCCTCGTTCAGCGCGGTATTCACCCGATCAGAAAACCAGATCTGGATACCGAAATGAAAGAACAGGGTAGCGAACACCCCCACAACCAGCGTGGGGGCCACAGCCACGATACCGAACAGCGTCACCAGCCGCACATGCAGCCGCGCCCCTACCAGCCCCTTACGGTGTTCAACCAGCATGGGCCAGACACGGATAACCAGCGCCAGCAAAAGCAGCACCAGCACCAGCCCGTTCAGGAACAGCACCAGCGGTTCGATCAGTGCATATCGCCCGAACGACATCCCCGCCGACAGCACGACAAACGTTGCAAACCCCAGACACAGCGCCAGTGTTGCCAGAGTGATGGCCACACTCCGCCGCTCAAGCGCACGCAGCAGCCAGCGCGCACGGGTGAATAACCCCGGTTTCATGCCTGCGCTCACCCCGCCCCCCGCACCACCGGAATATCCAGCTCTCGAATTTTCTTGCGTAGCGTATTGCGATTCAGCCCCAGCATGGCCGCAGCCTTGATCTGGTTGCCCCGCGTTTCCACCAATGTCATCTGAATCAGCGGACGCTCAACCTCCGCCACAAGCTGGGCATGCAGATCATGCAAGGGCGTGCCTTCCCGGCCTGCGGCTAAATAGCGGGCAATATGGCGTGAGACCGCCTCAGACAGAGGCTCTCCTGCCTGCTCACCGGCTTCATCATCATGCCATGCGGCTCCTATGGGGGCGGTATCGAGCAGTTCAGCCTCGATCAGTTCACGGGTGATCGTCTCCTGCGAATGCAGCGCCACCACCCGGCGGATCAGGTTTTCCAGTTCCCGCACATTACCCGGCCAGCGCCATGCCTGAAGGCTGTTCAAAGCCGCCTCGTCAATCTGGCGCAGGCGTCCATCTTCTTCCCGGCACTGGTTCAGAAAATGGCGGGCAAGCAGGGGAATATCTTCTGCCCGCTCCCGTAGCGGGGGCAGGCGCAACGGCACCACGTTCAGGCGGTAATACAGGTCTTCACGGAAAGTACCGGCCTGAATGGCCTGCCGGAGGTCACGATGTGTCGCCGCCACAATCCGCACATCGGCCCGCAGAGGCTGGTTGCCCCCCACGGTCGTAAACTCACCCTCCTGTAGCACACGCAGCAAACGGGTCTGGGCCTCCTGTGGCATATCCCCGATTTCATCAAGAAACAGGGTGCCACCCGTTGCCTGCTCAAACCGGCCAGGCATACGCCCCAGAGCGCCCGGCCGCTCAAAACCAAACAGTTCGCTTTCGATCTGCTCGCGCGGCAGGGCGGCCATATTAACGGCCACAAACGGGCCATTACGCCGGCGGCCATATTCATGCAGGGCGCGGGCCACCAGTTCCTTGCCGGTGCCGCTCTCTCCCGAAATCATGACCGTGAGGTCCGATGTCGTCAGCCTTGCAATGCTACGGTAAATCGCCTGCATGACCACCGACTGTCCGATCAGGGCCAGCCGTTCTTCCGGCAGGCCATCGGGGCTATCCTTATCCGCATCGGGGGTGGAGGCTGTCAGCGCACGCGCAACGACAGCCAGCAGGGCTTTAAGATCAAACGGCTTGGCCAGATATTCAAACGCGCCGCGCTGGGTTGCCTTGACCGCCGTGGTCAGGGTGGACTGCGCACTCATGACGATAATGCGCAGATCAGGCCGCACCTGTTTGATACGCGGAATGAGATCAAGCCCGCTGCCATCGGGCATAATGACATCGGTAATGACCAGATCGCCCTCACCTTCCTCCACCCACTGCCACAGGGTAGAAACATAAGGCGTGCTGCGCACCTGATAACCCGCACGCCCCAGTGCCTGCCCCAGCACGGTGCGGATCGAACGATCATCATCAGCAACAAGAATGGTGGGAGGTGGGGTCATGAGGGAGCGGTCTCCTGTCCGCCTTCGGCCTGTTTTTCCTGCGCCACGGGCAGGTACAGGCTTATTTCCGTGCGCCCCGGCCGACTTTCAACATCAATGGCACCGCCGTGGTCATCCATGATCTTGCCAACCAGCGCAAGACCAAGCCCCCGGCCATTGGCCTTGGTGGAAATAAAGGGTTCGAACAGATGCGGCCGCACTGTTTCATCAATCCCCGGCCCTGTATCACGCACCGTTACCACCAGCGGCAGGTGCCGCCACTCATCCGTGCCCGGTACCGCAACCCGAATACCGGGACGATAGCGCGTGATCAGGCTTATCTGCCCTTCCCGCCCGCTTTCGCGCATGGCTTCCGCCGCGTTCTTCACCAGATTGATCAGCACCTGCACAAGCTGGTCACGATCACCCCAGACTGGCGGTAGCGACGGATCATAACGTTCAAGAATCTGTAGCCCGCGTGCAAACCCGTTCATGGCCAGCAAGCGCACATGCTCCAAAAGCCGGTGGATATTGAAAGGCCGCAGGTCAAGCTGGGCCTCACCAAACATGCCCATGCGCTCCACCAGCGCATCAATTCTGTCCACTTCTTCGCAGATAAGGGTTGCCAGTTCACGATCACCCGCTGTCACGGCCTGTTCCAGAAGCTGGGCCGCCCCCTTGATGCCTGATAGCGGATTGCGGATTTCATGCGCCAGCATAGCCGCCATACCCGACACACTGCGGGCGGCGGAGCGATGCGCCATCTGCTGATCCAGCGCACGCGGCGCCGCCGTGACATGGAAAGTCAGCAGAATAATACCGGGATGGTCAGGTACATCCGCCGCCTGCACGCTTACATTATCATGGTGGAACCGGGCCGAACTGAACGCCACCCCATGCTCGGTAACACTCCCTCCGCGCTGGCGCAGGTGTTCAAGCAGCACAAAAACCGGATGATCAGGCGGCGCCAGCCCTTTCAGGCCAGCGTGCATCAACTGCTGGCGCGATGTCGCGAAAAACTCCTCCGCCGCAACATTGGCAGCCAGAACCGCATCATCTGACCCTATTTCCAGAAACGGCACGGGCAGAAAATCCAGCAGGCTTTCCGCTCCCGGCCCGGCCTGTCTGTTCTGTTCCGCCCTATCACCGCGCAGGGTCACGCGGCGTGCGCCTGCGCGGCATTATCATGACGGGACTGGCGCGGGTCACGCACGGCACCATGCGCGATCTGGCTGTCATAAAAAGCCGTGATCGCTTCCAACGCCTCATCCACCGTTTCAATTCGGTTGAATGCCGCACGAAACGCCGCGGATTCCCGTAGCCCGGCGGAATACCAAGAGACATGTTTGCGCGCCAGACGCAGGCCCGGCCTTGGGCCGAAATGCTCCTGCATCATAGCGTAATGCTCCAGCACAATGGCTTTTTCGCTCGCAAGGTCGGGGTCTGGCACCTCTGCACCATGGCACAAAGCCTGCGCCACCTGTGCCAGAAACCACGGGCGCCCATAACAGCCACGCCCGATCATGACTCCATCCGCCCCTGACTGGCTTAGCGCCGCTCGCGCATCCGCCACGGTCAGAATATCGCCATTGACGATCACAGGCAGATCCACCGCGTCTTTCACGGTTCTGACAAATGCCCAATCCGCTACACCATTATAAAACTGCTGGCGGGTGCGGCCATGCACCGTAATCATGCGGATACCGACATCCTGCGCGATACGGGCCAGAACCGGGGCGTTCAGGTGCTGGTGATCCCAGCCCATACGCATTTTGAGTGTAACCGGCACGGATACGGCTTCCACAACGGCCTTGAGCAGACGGGCCGCACCGATCTCATCGCGCATCAGGGCCGAACCAGCCATCTGCCCGACCGCGACCTTACGCACCGGGCAGCCGAAATTGATGTCGATCATGTCAGCACCGCGCCGCACCGCTATGCGGGCCGCTTCAGCCATCGCATCAGGGTCGCACCCGGCAAGCTGCACGGCATTGGGGCCACCGGCATCAGCCACTTCAGCCATCCGCAGGGTGGTGTCGTTTTCACGCACCATGGCCCATGAGGCAATCATTTCCGAGACGACAAGCCCCGCCCCCAGCCTGCGCGCCAGACGGCGGAAGGGAAGGTCCGTTACCCCCGACATGGGGGCAAGGATCACAGGGGTATCAAGAACGACACCCCCCAGATCAATCGGGCGCAGTGTGGATTGCGGTTGCACGGTCATGTCCATATGCCTACAGATTAGGCAGAAATAGCCACCCGGCGCACCCCGCGCAATCCTTTTAATCCGCGCCCTGACCTGCGGCCAAAAGCCGGTGGATCAGGGTACCAGCACGGATACGGTAGCGGCGCAGGCAATTCCTTCCTCACGCCCGGTAAAACCGAGGCGTTCGGATGTTGTCGCCTTGACCGAAATCCGATCCACATCCACTTCCAGCAGAGCGGCCAGACGCTCGCGCATGGCCTGTGCATGCGGGCCAATCTTGGGGCGTTCACAGATCAGGGTCAGATCGGCATTGACCAACATGCCCCCGCGTTCCCGGATACGCTGGCCTGCATGGATCAGAAAGCGCGCACTATCGGCGTCCTTCCACTCGTTCTGGCTGGGCGGGAAATGACGCCCGATATCCCCTTCGGCCAATGCTCCGTAAATGGCATCGCACAGGGCATGAATGCCCACATCGGCATCGGAATGACCCGCCAGACCATGCGTATGCGGCACCGTAATGCCGCACATGATCAGCGGACGGCCTTCCTCGAAGGCATGCACATCGTATCCAAGCCCCACGCGTGGCAGCAGTGTCGGGCCTATCAGCCGTTCCAGACGCACCAGATCATCCTCGTAAGTCAGCTTGATATTATCATCGTCACCCGGCACCAGCGCCACGCTGAAACCGGCATCTTCGAGCAGTTTCGCATCATCCGTTGCACTGAGCGATGCACTGGCGCGGTGGAGTTCCAGAAACAGCGGAAAGCGGAAGCCCTGCGGTGTCTGCGCCCGGTAGAGATGATCGCGCGGCACGGTGCCGTCAATCACGCCATCCTTGCCACGCTTGAGCGTATCAGCCACAGGCACGGCGGGAATGGCACCGGGGTGATCGGCCAGAGCCTGCACCACACCGCCAATGAGTTTGGGTGTAAGATACGGGCGCGCACCATCATGCACCAGCACCAGATCAGGCTTCTGCTCTGCGGGCAGGCGATCAAGGGCCTCAAGCCCGGCTCTGACACTGGCCTGCCGGGTATCGCCCCCGGCAACAGGTGGCAGAACAGCCAGCCCATCCAGTGCATCCGCAAGAGATTGCGGGTCCCCTACAGGCTGAATGCAGGCCACATAAGGCAGCAGGGCCTCAGCGGCGTGACGAATCACGGGACGCCCGGCCAACAGCACATACTGCTTGGGAAGGGGGGAGCCAGTTGTGGCGGCATAGCGGCTACCTGTACCGGCAGCCAGAAGAATGGCAGCTACTCGCATGGGCAAGCAATGCGGTCGGGTGCGGATGCCGTCAAGAGCGAAAATTGCACGCACGACCCACATAGGGTGAGCTGCCGACAGGCGTGCGGCAAAGCTGCGCCTTACGCCAGCACGGAGCGTACCAAACAACAGAACTGTAAAGAGAAAGTGGCGCGCCCTGCTGGATTCGAACCAGCGACCCACAGCTTAGAAGGCTGTTGCTCTATCCAACTGAGCTAAGGGCGCCCTGTTGGTTTTCACGCATAAAGGCGAAGGCGCTGAAAATCAATGTGTCCAGTTCTGGATTCGGTCGAAGCGGAAATTATCCGCGTAAACCTTGGGACGACGCAGGCGCTCAGCGGGCTTTTCTACCTCAACGGCAATCTGCTCACGCTTGGCATAAGCCAGCGCCTCATCCATCGTATCAAACGCGAGCTTGATCTGGGAACGGGTATCAGCACTGCCTGTCCAGCCCATAAGGCTGTCCTGACGCCGTGGTGCGCCCTGTCCATATTCAAGAACCCAGCGGCGCGTACCCGCAAGACCGGACTGACCGGCAGGTTTAGACTGTTTGTAAAGACGAGCTGGCATATCGGGACTCCCCGCTTTTGCAGTGGTCGGGGCGCCCGGACTCGAACCGGGGGCCTCGTGTACCCAAAACACGCGCGCTACCAGGCTGCGCCACGCCCCGAACGAGGCAGAACCTAAGCGCCCTGCCGCGCGCTGGCAAGAGCCACGACATCAAAAAACCGATAAAATTTCAGCCAGCACACCAGCTTACGCCGCCGCACCGCCATCCCGACCGCCATCGACCAGCGGCGGCACAAAGAGCGGAGCCGTATCCCACGGGAACAGCACCCACGTATCCTGCGAAACCTCGGTCACAAAATGATCCGTCAGATCACGCCCTTTGGGCTTGGCGTACAGGCAGGCAAATACCGCCTTTGGCAGGCGTTCGCGCACCAGCCGGGCTGTCACACCGGAATCAACCAGATCATCCACAACAAGAAACCCCTCGCCATTACCTGCCGCATCGGGCTGTTTGACAATCACGGGGTCTCCCTGCTGCTCCTCATCGTACGACACGACGGAAATGGTTTCCATCACCCGGCAGCCCAGTTCACGGGCGATAATGGCGGCGGGAATCATACCGCCGCGCGTAATGGCCACCACCCCACGAAACGGCATAAGGGGCATAAGCTGGCGCGCGAGCGTGCGGGCATCCCTGTGCAGTTGGTCCCATGTTACGGTTGCGTACTGCGTGGCCATTGCGTTTCCCAAATCATGTGTCGTTTCTTCTGGGGAACAGACATGCTCTGCAATGGCGTGTCATGCAACGCTCTTGATTACGCATACCCTGCCACACGGCCATGCCTGCGGGGGTGTTGTCTTTCCCAATCTGGCCGCTCCATAATGGGATATGCCATTTCTCATACCTCTCCGCCCTGCCTGCAACGCATGCTAAGCGCTCCTCTCTCCAGCGCGGCTGTCAGGCCGGTCAGGCTGCTGCACACATCGGACTGGCATCTGGGGCATGAACTGTTCGGCCACACGCGCGAGGCGGAGCATGATGCTTTTCTGGCATGGCTGTCAGATACACTGGCACAGACACAGGCCGATGCCCTGCTCGTAACAGGCGACATCTATGATGTGGCCAATCCCTCCGTGCCAGCGCAGCAGCGGCTATATAGATTTATAGCTGCACTACGCCAGCGCCTGCCCCGGCTTCAGATCATCATCATCGGGGGCAACCATGACAGTGCGGTACGCATAGACCTGCCCGGCGCTCTGGTGGATGCAGATGTGCATTTGATTGGCGGCCTGCCACGCCATGAGCGCGAGCCTGACATGGAGCGGATCTGTATCCCGCTAAAAAATACCGATGGCGTACCCGCCGCGTGGCTGGCGGCTGTTCCTTTCTGCCGCCCGTCAGACCTTGATGCAACCGGACTGAGCGGACTGTATGCCCGCATCATGTCCGCGCTGGCGGACAGGGCGCGCGGCCTGCCCATGGTGCTGAGTGGCCACCTGCATGTTGCAGGTGGCGAAGTTTCCGAGCTGTCCGAGCGCAGGCTTGTTATCGGGGGGGAAGAAGCCGCCGCAACCGATCTGTTCGACCCCCGTGCCGCTTATGTGGCACTGGGCCATCTGCACCGCCCGCAAACTCTCAAAGCCGCCATGCCCATCCGCTATGCTGGCTCCCCTTTCCCGCTTTCCGCCGCAGAGCGCGGCTATCGTCATTGCGTTACACTGGCGATCCTTGAGCAAAGCGGCACCAGACTGGAAACCCTGCCAATCCCGCGCAGCGTGGATTTTCTACGCATTCCTGAAAACGGCGCCTTGACACTGGATGATGCCGTAAATGCCATACAGGCCCTTACCCTGCCAGACCGCCCCCGCGCACAGCAGCCCTTTATTGAAATTGCCATTCTGATCAACGGGCCGGAGCCACATTTACAGGCGCGTATTCTCGCAGCCCTTGAAGGCAAGCCCGTGCGTTTGACACGCATCCGCCGCGTTACCCCCCAAAGCGGGCAGACTACCCCGCTAAGCGACCCCACACGCGACCTGTCCGACCTGCGTGCAGAGGATATTTTTATCGCAATGCACCAGCGCGAACACCAGACACCCCCCAGCGAAGCGCTTAGCCGTGCCTTTGCCGAACTGCTTCTGGAAGCCTCCCGCGAAGAAGACAGTGCGCAGACGGATGGGAAAAACTGATGCGTATCCTGTCCATTCACGGCAAAAACCTTGCAAGCCTTGCCGGAGAGTTTTCGCTTGATTTCCGGCAGGGACCATTGGCCGATGCCGGTATTTTCGCCATTACCGGGCCAACAGGCGCTGGTAAATCCACCCTGCTGGACGCCATGTGTCTGGCCCTGTTTGATAGCCTGCCCCGGCTCGAACATGCGCCACGCAGCGGAGAAAGCACGCAGGATGGCCTATCACCCAGCGATCCACGCGGCATCCTGCGGCATGGTACGGGCGAAGGCTATGCCGCGATAGAATTCATGGGCCGCGATGGCCATGTCTATCGCAGCGAATGGAGTGTGCAGCGCGCGCGCAAGCGCCCCGATGGTAGCCTACAGGCCTCAAAAATGATGCTGACCTGTCTGGATGCCAGCCCGGCATTGCCGGACAGAAAAAAAGAAATCAAAGACTATATTCTCGATCAGATCGGCCTGAACGCCCAACAGTTCGGCCGCGCTGTGGTGCTGGCCCAAGGCGAGTTTGAGGCCTTCATCAAGGCACCGGGCGATGAGCGCGCGCAATTGCTGGAAAAGCTGACCGGCACCGGCATCTATACCCGTATCGGCCAGCTTGCATTTGAAAAATCCAGTGCAATCAAAAAAAGCTATCAGACCATTGAACAGAAGATTGCGGCAAAGGACTGCCTTACCCCTGCCGCCCGCACAGCTCTTGAAGAACAACAGAATACGGCATCCACCGCCGCCAAGGCCAGCACGGCCCACCTGCATGCGCTGCAAACCCTGCAAACATGGTACACCCACCATCACGAACACACCACACGACTGGAACAGGCCCAGTCAGAACTGAACAATGCCCGAAAAAATCAGGACAATGCCGCCCCACGCCGCGCCGCACTGGCCCGCAACCAGCGCGCACTGGCACTGGCGGAATTCTGGCGCAACAGCCTTGATGCCCAAAAAGCTCTGGATGATGCGACAAAAACCCTAAACCAAACTCGCATAGCAGAACAGGAAGCCCGACAGGCCGTCCAAACCACCCAACACACTCTCCTTCAAGCGGCCAACACTCTGGCGCAGGCAGAACAACAACAAAAAGAGACCACTCCCCAACTGGCCGCCGCCCGCCGAGCAGATCAAGAAATCGAAGCCGCCAGACAAACCTTCCGCATAGCCCACGAAAAACATGAGACCTGTAAAGAAAATTACGTACGCTCACAAAAACAGGCGGTAGAGTCTACCAAAGCACTGGAAACCGCCCAGACCCTGCAAACCACATTGCAGGCCTGGCAGGAAGCCCATAGACCGCTTGAACGCCTCGCGCATGATGAACATGACATAGCCCGCAGACTAAAAAGCCGTCAGGAGCAGGCCCAACATATCCAGAACCTGCAACAGAGTTTGCAACAGCACACAGCGGAACTGGAAAAAGCCCATGCGGCCATGACAGCCGCCCGCCAAACCTGCACGGAAGCGGAAACCAACCTCCAGAAAGCAGCACGCCACCTGCACACTACCCAAGACAGCGCTCCCACGGCGCAGCAACGCACAGCCTTGCACGAAGAAAATACAACCCTATCAAAACTCGAACAAAACCATGCGGCTTTGCAAAAAGACCGCCTTCTGATCACTCAGATCAAACAGGAGCACGAGACTGTTCAGGCTGACCTCAGCCGCCTGATAAACGAGCAGCAGGAACGCCAGGCCGCAAGACAACACGCCGAACAGATACGCCCCGTACAACACATCCGGGCGGAAGAAGCCCGCAAGGCCGCCACAAGACTGACTGCCGCAACCGATGGCACTGCGCAGCGCCTGCGCGACACGCTGGTACCGGACTGCCCCTGCCCTGTCTGCGGGGCAAAGCAGCATGATCTTTCGACCATCACCAATGTTCTGGATGAAGCGGCAGCACAAGCGCAGGCAGAGGCACATAGCGCCGAACAGGCCCTGCACGATACCGAGCAGACCCTGCTCACCCTGAACGCGGCAGACGCCGCCGCCCTGCCGCTACGCACACGGCTGGAGCAGGAGCGGCAGCGCCTGACGCATCAACGGGCCGACCTTGAAAGCCTCTGTGCACAGGCCAGCGCCACCCTGCACGCAGCACTGTGCACAGAGGCGGATGAACCCGAACCCGATGCCGACACTCTGGCCCGGCGCCTGCACAGCCGACAGGAAAACCTGCACGCACGCAGCATGGCCATGACCCGCGCACAGCAAGATGTTGATCAGGCCAACCGTGATGAGCGCGATGCACGCAGCCTATATGAAAAACAGCGCACCCAGTTCGAGACAGCAGCCGAACATCTGCGCACAGCCCAAAACAGCCACAGCACCACACAGAATGACCTGCAAACCACGCAGGAAAAACAGGCCGAGCTTACCGGTTTTCTAGCAGAACGGCTCGATACGATTGAACCAGACTGGCAAAATCTGCCCAACCCGCAGCTTTGGCTTTCTGAAAAAACACTTGAATGGCGCGACACAGAGACCCGCCTGAACGCCAGCAAGGCCGATTTGCCCATTCTGATAAGCGAAGAAGCCCGTGCTACTCAGGCCCGCGACATGACCCTCCGCCAGATGGAGGAAGCGCAAAAAAACCTGACACAGGCTGAAACTCTGCGCATTGATCTTGAGCGCACACGGGCAACCCTGCTGAATGGAAAACCCGTTGAAGCCGTTGAAACTGCACTCGCCAAAGCAATACAGGCCGCAACCGAACAGCACGAACACGCACGCAACGCGCATAACAGGGCCAAACTGCTCGAAAACACAACGATAGTGCAGCATCAGGAAGCTGAACGCACTGTCCTGTCCACAACGCAAAAACAGGCGCTCAGCCAGCAGAAGCTCGACCAGCATCTGCTAGCCGCCTCGCTCAGCATTGCAGACGTAACACTGGCCGCAAACCTTGGGGCCGATGCACTGGCCGCTGAAGAAAAAGCCCTGCATGCATTGGAAACCGCCATAACCAGCGCGCAGGCCAAAGTTGTGACCCATCAAAACCTGCTGGCCGAGCACGAGGCTGCCCGCCCACACAATCCAACGCCGGAAGGCCTCTCTCTGGAACAGGCTCTCCAGCTTGCAAGAGAGATCACTGACAAAGCCGATACCGCCCTGCAGGATGTCACATTCCGCCTGAGACAGGATAACGAGGCACGCAACCAGACCGAAAAACTCCGTGCCGATCTGGAGCAGGCCAAAAAACAGGGCCGCGTATGGGAAGAACTGGGCGACCTGCTGGGAGATGCCAAAGGCAAGATCCTGCGTGGCTTTGCCCAGAACCTGACCCTTGATCGCCTTCTGGGTTTTGCCAACGAAAAACTGGCCGATCTCAAGCCCCGTTACACCCTCCAACGCGCCGGGGGCGATACGCCTGATGGCGCCATGCTGATCGAGGTTGTGGACAACGACATGGGCGGGCAGACACGCGGCCTGCACAATCTTTCTGGCGGAGAGCGCTTTCTGGTCAGCCTGTCGTTAGCCCTTGGCCTGTCGGAAATGTCCTGCGGGCAAGGTGTGCGCATTGAAAGCCTGTTTATTGATGAAGGCTTTGGCTCGCTGGATTCCAATAGTCTCGGGCAGGCCATTGCCGTACTGGAACACCTGCACGCGCAAGGGCGGAGGGTTGGGGTTATCAGCCATGTCGAGGAACTGAAAGAGCGCATTCCGGTCAAGGTGGAAATCACGCCCGGCGCGAGCGGGCGCAGCAGTCTGACCATCATAACCGACTGAAGGAAAACCACCCCGGCTCTGCGATTCGTAAAGCCGAATAAAACCGCAACAAATACCCCTACCCTAAAGGACGGATAAGGGGCTGGTTTTTATAGCCAGAAAATTCATTTTTTTTGCGCCCGGCCATTATTTATCGGCCGAAAGGGTCTGCACTGTAGCGCTTGAGCCATGACTGGCCGAATAGTCCTTGCAGTTAAGAACGGGTCGCAATACATCGGAGCTGGCGGGTTTGCCCTGCCCTTATGTTGCGCGTGTTTTTTAACCCTTATTCACGGCAGGATCTCAAGCACGGTGAAGGATTCAGAACCCATTCTGAACGTCTATCTCAGCCACCGCCTGCATTTTGTGGAGGTAGCGGCCAGCATTGTCGGTTGCCGTGCCAAGGCTGAAGATATTGTGCAGGATGCCTTTATCAAAGCCACCTTGGTACATGATAAAGGCACACACATCCAAAACCCTGTGCCGTATCTGTTGCAGGTTATCCGCAGGCTGGCCATTGATTTCCTGCGCTTTGGCCGGATCCGCAATGAAACAGACATAGCCGACAGCGCCATCCAGAACCTGCTGAGCGACCCCCGCTCACCCGAAACCTATCTGGGCAACAGCGAAGAGCTGGCCATTATCGAAAATGCCCTCGCTGCCCTACCTGAGCGGGTGCGCCTTGCTTTTGAAATGAAACGTTTTGGCGGCTGCAAACTGCGCGAAATTGCCGTCGCGCTGGATATTTCCGTGGGCCGCGCCGCGCAACTGGTCAGCGAAGCCATGCTGGCCTGCCAGACAGCGCTCGATCAGGCCGAACCCAGAAACTGAACTGAGTGCCATGCCGTGCCCATGACAGAGCCCCCTTCTTCTTCACACGACCCGCTGGGCAGCGAGGCCTCTTTGTGGGTTATCCACCTGACGGACACCCCGCATGACCCCGCCCTGCGCAGGGAGTTTGCCACCTGGCTGGCACGCTCTCCCGCCCATGCCCATGCGTGGGCACGGGCATTGCATGTCTGGCGGCTCTCTGGTGCTACCGAACCGGCACTCACGCCTCTGCCTGCTACCGTCGAGGGACGACGCCAATTCATCCCATTTGCTTTCATGCCAATCGCCATACGACATGCCGGACTGGTCTGCGCTTTTACTGCGGCATTCTGTCTGGCGGGGGCTTTTGTACTACCGGATATTCGTCTTGCCCTACAGGCGGATTACAGAACCTCCACCGGCACAAACCAGAGCGTCACCCTTGCTGATGGCAGTATCGTCACACTGGGTGCTCGTTCAGCCATAGCTGTTCATTACCGCCACCGGACACGCGATATTACCCTGCTTGCGGGCGAAGCTTTTTTTCAGGTCAGACATGATGCGGCAAGGCCTTTCCGGGTCACGGCAGGTTCTACCCATGCGCGCGATATTGGCACCCGGTTTGATGTCCGGCTGGATTCAACGCAAGTACAGATCAGCGTGCAGGAAGGGCGTGTCGGGGTGTCCAATACCCGGCACGAGGCAGAAGAGATTGAACTGGGCGCGGGAGAAGAAGTCCGAGTGGATCGGGCGACTGGCAACATGACGCGCGAAAGCGTTGTGCCTGATACCATCGGCTCATGGCAAACGGGCATGCTGGTGGTCAGCAACGATACTGTCGGGCATGTCACTGATACGCTCAGGCGTTATTATTCCGGCTTTATCGTAAGCTGGAGCCCGGCCCTTCTCTCCCGGCATGTCGGGGGGGTGTACGATCTGCATAATATCCCTGCGGCGTTCAGGGCTGTGGTTGTGCCTTCTGGCGGGCGGGTCCGCGAAGTAGCGGATCACGTGCTGATTGCAACCGCTGCCCATCACCCCCACAAACCCTGAACAGATCAGGCCCGCACAAGGCTTTTGTGTATTCTCCGCCCTGCTTTGCAAAAATAATTTGAAAGAGCGCCCTATAAAAATGCCCGGGTTCCCCGTCCTCATTTCAAATGCGATTCATTCTTATACTTTGATTGAGGCGATCCATATGGAACCTGAACTAACTCCTCGCGCCCGCAGCCACACCCACAAGCCCGGACTACGCCAGACATGGCTTAACCGCCCTGTCATGCTGGCTATGCCTGCCGGGCTGTTTTTCGTACTGACAAGCCTGAACACGTTCCCTGCCCACGCGGCAGAGGCAGCCGCTTTACAGGCCACCCCAACCGCCGCCCATACCTACGACATTCCCGCCCAGCCACTTGGGCAGGCTCTGGCCGTTTTTGGCAAGCAGACCGGCATTCAGATCACTTATGACCCCGCACTCCTTGCAGGCAAAACATCCGCACAGGTCGCCGGTTCCATGCCTGCACAGGAAGCCTTACAAAAACTTCTTTCACAGTCAGGACTTTCCTATCGCTACGCAAGCCATGATACCATTGTTATCCAGAATGCCGCCACCAGCATCATGCTCGGCCCCGTGCGGGTTGCAGGCTCGGAACTACCCTCATCCGCCATGATAGGTGCCCTGCCCCCAACCCTGCCCGGTGGACAGAATGCACGGGGCGGACAAGTGGGCATATTCGGCAATCGCGATGTTATGGACACACCGTTCAACACGACAAACTATACAGAAGACTTTATTGAAAAACGGCAGATCAGGACAATCCGTGATGCCCTGAAGGATGATCCTTCCGTACGGGCCGGATTTGCAACAGGCACCGCCGGGGTCGAACGCATACAGATCCGTGGTTTCAATATTGATAATCAGGATATGGCGCTCGGTGGCATTTACGGCATGCTGCCTTTCAACGGCATTACATCTGAACTGGCTGAACGGGTTGAAGTGCTGCGCGGCCCCGCCGCCCTGCTGAACGGCATGACACCGGGCGGAAGTGTTGGCGGTGTTGTCAACATCATTCCCAAACGCGCCCATGATAAACCCATAACCAAAATCGAAGCCGATTATACCTCCAACACCCAGTTTGGCGGCCATGCCGATCTAGGCCGACGCTTTGGCAAGGACAAGCAACTTGGCGTGCGGCTAAACGGTATGATCCGTTCAGGATCAAGCCCCATTGACTATAACGACATGAAAACCGCCCTGATTGCCTCAGGCATAGATCTGCGCCTGCACCGCATACGTTTTTCCACCGATTTTGGCTATCAGGTGCGCGATATCAACGGCGTTCTGCCCTATTACGATCTGGCCTCCAACGTAGCCATACCCGATGCGGGGCGTGTGAAAAGAAACTTCAATCTGCCGTGGAGCTACCTGAACGCTCAGGATTTTTTTGGTGTATTCCGCACTGAAGTCGATCTATTCCGTAATTTTACAGCTTATGGCACCGTGGGCGTGCATGATTATCAGGTCAAAGGTGCTTACTACCAGCAGATGATCATCAAGGACGCGCAGGGTAACGCAACGGCCTCCACACCGGTAGGAATTGCCCAGCACGGGCGTTACCTGACGGCCGAAGTCGGCGTGCGCGGCAAAATCGACAGTGGCCCCATTACGCAGGAACTCGCGTTTTCCGCCAACCGGCTCGATTACATGCTGGGCCGCCAGTTCGCCAACAACAATGCCGTCTCGCCTGACAGGATCAATATCTATAGCGGTCTGGGCACGTATTATTCAGGCAACAACATTGCCGTGCCGGGTTCAGCCCCGATCGCCAGCACGGTCACTCTGGAAAGCCTTGCCTTTGCCGATACGATTTCCGCACTGGACAAGCGTATACAGGTCACTGGCGGCCTGCGCGTGCAGCGTGTGCAAAGCTCCAATTACGGCTCGGACCATGTAGGGGCAAAAACCAGCAGCTACGACCAGACCGCTATCAGCCCCGCCGTGCTGGCGATTTTCAAGCCACTTAAGAATGTTTCAATCTACGGCAACTGGATTCAGGGATTGCAGCAGGGCGGCACCGTTGCCTCCAACTATGCCAATGCCGGGCAGGTTTTCTCTCCTTACAAGTCAACCCAGTACGAGGTAGGCGTCAAAGCTGACTTGAAAAAATTCATTCTTAGCCTGGATGTCTTCCAGATAACTCAGCCAAGCCTGACCTACGATGTCAAAACCAACATTCAGTCTGAAAATGGCGAGCAGCGTAACCGGGGGCTGGAAATCAATATTGCAGGCGAAATCATCCACGGCCTGCGCGCCACGGGTGGTGTCATGCTGGTTGACGCCAGAATGAAGAAAACACAGGGAGGCACCTATGATGGACAGAGCGCGCCCAACACCGCACCGGTCAATTTCAACATGGGACTGGACTACGATATTCCGTTTATCCAGAACCTCGCCGTAACAGCCGATGTTATGTACACAGCTTTTGAATATATCGAAAACAGCAACACAAACCGCAGGCGCATTCCCGGCTGGGTCAGGCTGGATATGGGAGCGCGTTATTCCATGAAAAACCCGGCATCGCAGGATGGAAAGCTTACCTTCATGCTCAATGTCGATAATGTCACCAACGAACGGTACTGGAACTCGGGCGGGTATAACTATCTCTCGCTCAGCGCGCCCAGAACAATCCGGTTCGGGGTGACGGCGGACTTCTGATGGTGCCAGCCGGACTAAAAACAACCGCACGTATTCTACTCGCTCTGGGGGGTGGATACTGGGCCTCCTCCGCCTCCTTTGCGCTGTTGGCCCGTGTGCTGACAGCTTGCGGCATGCCACGGGTGGACGCGGTAACACTGGGCATGATGCTGGTTTTTATCCTGTATCTCTGCCTGATCCTGTGGGTTTTTGCCGCGCGCCGGGTCTGGCTTCCCTTCTGGGTGCTCTGCGGCCTGATTGCAGCAGGCCATATGGCACCGTTCTTTTTTACGCAGGGGCACTGACATGGAGCCTGATTTCCGCCGGGCCATGGGCTGGCTCCATACATGGGCAGGAGTTTTGCTGGGCAGCGTGCTGTTCGCCATTTTCTGGATGGGCACACTCTCGGTTTTCGATATCGAGATAGACCAGTGGATGAAGCCCGCTACCCGCCTTCCCCCGGCGGCACAAACACTGGCGCTGGAGCGTTTTCGGCCCTCTTTGAACGAAGCTATTGCAGCACGGGCCGCTTTTTGGAACGTGGAACCACCCAACGACCGCCAGTCAGTCGCCAGCGTGCATTACCGGACAAAAACCGGCTTTGTCAGTCACGATATAGACCCCGTATCCGGTCGCACCCTGCCTGATGCAGGCACCCTTGGAGCCAGCGGGTTTATTTTCCCTTTTCATTACTCGCTGCATCTCAGGATTATGAATCTGGGAACATGGCTGGTGGGGCTGGCTTCCATGGCCATGCTGGTTCTGTGTGTGAGTGGCGTCATTATTCACCGCAAGATTTTTGCTGAATTTTTTACTTTCCGCCCTAGTAAAAAGCCACGGCGGCTCCTGCTTGACCTGCATAATCTCTCCGGTGTTTTAGGCCTGCCATTCCATATCATGCTGACATTTTCAGGGCTGGTCATTCTGGGGGCCACGTTTTTTCCTGCGAGCATCAACGCGCTTTACCCCAATCCACGCGGGTATTTTTACGAGGCGAATGGCCTATCATTCCTCAATGTCAAACCGGGGCAACCCGGCGCACCTGTTGTTTCTCTGGATGAAACCTTCGCCCGCGCCCAGGCAGTCTGGGGAAACGGCAGCCCCGAAACCGTGCTTGTCGCCACACCCGGCACAACAACCGGCCGTATCGCCTTTTTTCGTGACCGCACCCAACAGGTCGTTATGGACAGGGATGTCGTGGCCTTCAGCAGCACAACAGGCGAACTGGTGTCGCATCCGCCAGCCCCCCGCGCGATCATACGCACACAGCGCTTCCTGAGCGGCCTGCACCTTATTCATTTCCACCACTGGGTGCTGCGCTGGCTATACTTTATGCTGGGGTTGGGGAGTTGTCTCCTGATTGCCTCGGGCTTTCTGTTCTGGCAGGCCTCGCGCCGGACAAAACAGGCCAACACATTCGGTTTCAGGCTGGTGGAAGGGCTGAGTGCAGGCTCCATTACCGGAATCATGCTTGCAACACTGGCTTTTTTTATCAGCAACCGCCTTCTGCCCCCCGGCGCCCATGCCTTTGGCATGGGCCGCGCCGCGCTGGAGATCGGGTGTTTTTATCTTGTCTGGGTCGGGGCTTTTCTGCACGGCTGGCTCCGGCCACGCCGGGTCTGGATTGAACAGAGCGCCGCCATCAGCGCATTTTCTGCGCTGGCTGCCATGCTAAACTGGATCACTACGGGCGACCACCCGTTACATAGCCTTGCCAACCGTTATCTCTGGCCTGTTGCCGGGATGGATATGCTCCTGCTGGTCGGGAGCGCACTGGCTTTTCTGACAGCACGCAAACTGGCGCGCAAGCAACCCGGCAAAGCCGTAGGGAAAACCGTATGAGCACTACCTGCCTGTTCTACCTGCCCCTTTGCCTGTGGCTGTTTATTGCTTTTGCCCTGCTGGCTCTTACACAATTCAACCACCGGCGCGCATGCGGCATGACCGACCTGCCGCCCTCCCGCACACGTCTGATCCGGCTTATGGCTGGAGTGATGCTGCTGTTTGCACTGGTTATCTCGATTGCACATGAAAGCAGCGGGTTCGGGTTTCTGCTCTGGGTCGGGCTGCTGTCGCTCTGCGCCTGTGCCGTAGCGCTACTGCTTGGATGGTACCCACGCCTGCTGGCCCCACTAGCCCGTTTGATGGCCAAGCCATCAACTTAAAAAGCGATCTGAAAACGCATATATTTTACAAAAAAACCCCGACGGATTTAACCGCCGGGGCAAACAGAACAAAGCGACATTCAGCCTGCGGGGTAAGTGCTGAGTGTGCGTTTGACCGCCTCGTGCCAACCCGCAATCATGGTGCGGCGCTGTTGCTGTTCCATTTTGGGTTCAAACAGCGAACCACGCGCCCATTCGGTGGCCACCGTCTCTTCACTCTCCCATATCCCTGTTGCCATACCAGCAAGAAAACCCGCCCCCATAGCCGTGGTTTCCACATTGCGCGGTCGCTCGACCTTGGCCTGAAGCATATCTGCCAGAAACTGGCAGTACCAATCATTGGCCGACATACCACCATCCACGCGAATGCTTTCAGCGGCTCCGCCGCCATCCTGCTGCATGGACGTCACCAGATCGAGGGTCTGGAACGCCACGGATTCCAGCGCTGCGCGGGCAATATGGGCCGCCGTTGCATCCAGTGTCAGCCCGCAGATAAGGCCACGAGCGTCCGGGTCCCAATGGGGGGCGCCCAGCCCCACGAAACCGGGTACCATATAAACACCGTGGCTATGGGGCACGCGGGTGGCCATATCATCCGTCTGGGACGCATGCGTAATCAGGTGCAACCCGTCACGCAGCCACTTGATGGCTGCCCCTGCCACAAAAATAGAACCTTCCAGTGCGTAAGTGGCCTTGCCGTTCAGGCGATAAGCAATGGTGGTGAGCATACGGTTGCGCGAGATAACCGGCTTATCACCCGTATTCAGCAGGACAAAGCAGCCAGTACCATAAGTGGCCTTGGCCATGCCCGGCGTAAAGCAGGCCTGCCCGACCACAGCCGCCTGCTGGTCGCCCGCGATCCCGGCAATGGGAATGGCCCGCCCGAACAGGGCTGGATCGGTCTCGCCATACAGGGTGCTGCTGTCACGCACCTCGGGCAGCAAGGCTGCGGGAATACGGAACAGACGCAGCAGTTCTTCATCCCAGATCTGGCGATGAATATCGAACAGGGATGTACGCGCAGCGTTGGTGGCATCAGTGGCATGCACCTTGCCCCCTGTCAGCCGCCACAGAATGAAGGAGTCGATCGTGCCGAAGGCCAGCTCGCCCTTTTCGGCACGAGCCCGCGCGCCCGATACGTTATCGAGTATCCATGCGAGCTTGGTGGCCGAAAAATACGGGTCCAGCAGCAGGCCGGTGCGTTCGCGCACCAGATCTTCCGCCCCTTCCTCGCGCAGTTTCTGGCAGGTTGTAGCGGTACGCCGATCCTGCCAGACAATGGCGCGGTGAATAGGCTTGCCGGTAGCACGTTCCCACACCACGATGGTTTCACGTTGATTGGTAATGCCAATACCCGCCACCCGCTCCAGCGCACCGCTTTTGTCCAGTGCGGCGCGGGCAGTGTTCAGCACATCGCGCCAGATGTCCTCCGGGCAGTGCTCTACCCATCCGGCATTAGGATAATGCTGAGGAAATTCCTGCCGCGCAGCCGCCAGTTCCTGTGCATTCCGATCAAAGACGATACTGCGGGTTGAGGTCGTTCCCTGATCAATAGCCAGGACACAGTCTTGCATGCTCATGTGGAATAGTCCTTCCGGGTCGAACGCTCAGTCAGCCGAAAGAGCTGAGGTGGCTGATTTTGCGGGCATGAATGGGCGCAGCAGGCACTGATACAGCGTGGCTCCCACAAGCCCGCCGCATAGTGGCCCGACAATCGGCACCCACCAGTAGTTTTGAGGCCCCGGCAGGGCGGAAGCCCCCCAACCGGCGATATAACAGAACAGGCGCGGCCCAAAGTCGCGGGCCGGGTTAAGCGCCCAGCCTTCCAGATTGCCGGATGCCGCACCAATAATGGCAACCAGCAGACCAATGATCAGCGCGCCAGAATTGGCCTGTGGCGCAACCGTATTGTACTCGCAGGTAATGGCGAAAATACCGAGGATGAGAAAAGCAGTCAGGATGATCTCATCAGTCAGCGCATGCAGGGGGGTTATGGCCTCGCCCGGCATGGTAAAAAAGACCCCGCCCGCGGCACCGTCATGCACGAAATCGAGCTGATGCACCTGTGCGAAATGCACGATAACCGGCCCATACAGCGCATAAACCAGTGCAGCCCCCGCAAAGCCACCCAAAATCTGGGCAGCCCAGTACGGCACAACTTTTTTCCATGAAAAACCACGGTAACAGGCCATTGCCAGCGTAACCGCCGGATTGGCATGGGTGCCGGAAACGGCCCCTGTCACATAAATGGCGATCGTAACGCCCAAACCCCACGTAATAGCCAGCCCCCAGTAGGACAGCTTGTAGGGGCTGGGGTCATACAGCGCATACATGGCAACGGCGGAATCACCAATCATGACAATGATCAGTGTCGCCAGCCATTCGGAGATCAGTTCACCCAACAGGGCAAATCTGGTTTTGCTCATATCTTTCCTCTTTTTATTCTTGTTTTTCAGGAAAGGGCTGAAACGTCTGACAGGGTTTTACCCCAGCTTCTGCCGGATATAGGCTTCCACCTCGGCTTTGGCGGCGTCATCCAGATGCAGGCCCAGCTTGCTGCGCCGCCACAGGACATCCTCTGCCGTGCGAGCCCATTCATGGGTTATCAGATAATCGATCTCGCGTGTACCCAGATCGCTGTCCGCCAGCAAGCCCATCTCATCAAGCGATGTCGCATCGCCGATAATCTCGTAAGCCCGGCTGCCGTAATTGCGCATCAGACGCCAGGCCAGACCTTCTGGCAACCAGGGGGCGGCATGGCTCAGACGATCAAGCGCACCGCCAAAACCGCCTTCGCCAATATCGCCACCGGGCAATACTTCGTTTGCAGTCCAGCTCTGCCCGGAAACAGCCGGCAGCACAGGGGCTAGCTTTTCCAGCGCATGTTCAGCCAGCTTGCGATAGGTGGTAATTTTGCCGCCAAAAATGGACAGAAGCGGCGCACCGCCCTGCGTATCCAGATCCAGCACATAATCACGCGTCACTGCCGAAGCGTTGGCCGAGGCATCGTCATACAGCGGACGCAGGCCAGCATAGCTCCAGACCACATCGGACTCACTAACCGTAGCCTTGAAATAGCGGTTCACGCTCTCGCACAGATAGCGAATTTCTTCCGGTGCAATAGCGACCTTGCCCGGCTCCTGCTCCCACGGGATATCCGTCGTGCCGATCAGGGTAAAATCCTGTTCGTAGGGAATAGCGAAAACAATGCGCTTGTCGGGGTTCTGGAAAATATAAGCCTGCGGGCCGTCAAACACACGCGGCACAATGATATGGCTACCCTTGACCAGCCGGACAGACTTGGAGTTAGGCACCTTGAGCGTATCGGCCAGCAGGCGTGCAACCCACGGCCCTGCCGCATTGACCAGCGCCCGCGCCCGCACAGTGCTCTGTTCGCCCGTTATACGGTTTTCCAGCGTGGCTTCCCACAGGCCATCCACGCGGTTTGCCGCGATCAGCCTTGTGCGGGTGCGAATATCCGCCCCACGCTGGGCCGCATCAATAGCATTGAGCACCACCAGACGGCTGTCCTGCACCCAGCCATCGGAATAGATAAAGCCTTTGGTGTATTCGGGCTTGAGCGCACGACCGGAAGAGTGAACCCGAAAATCAATCCCGTGCGACTTGGGCAGCGTCATGTTGGACGCCAGATGATCGTACAGAAACAGCCCGGCCCGCAGCATCCACGCCGGACGCACCAGCTTGGAATGGGGCAGTACAAAACGCATGGGCCAGATAATATGAGGGGCGATCTTCAGCAGCCGCTCACGCTCCATCAGCGCTTCACGCACCAGCCGGAATTCATAATATTCCAGATACCGCAGCCCACCATGCACCAGCTTGGTGCTGGCCGATGAGGTATAGCTGGCCAGATCATCCTGCTCGACCAGCAGGACAGAGGCACCGCGCCCCGTAGCATCGCGCGCAATACCTGCGCCATTGACGCCACCACCGACGACAAGCAGGTCATAAGGGACGTTGGATGAGACGGTCTGAGACATGATCCGGGCAGGTTCCATCAAAACGAAATGGCCCACAGTTTATTCGAAAACGAAAAAGAAAAGCAAGATTTTCGCGCAAGCCAGCCGCAAAGCCCCGCCAAATGGGTTCGTTTACGAAAAAAATTAGGCCGGCTGGCCCGTAATATCCCCACACACAACATGCAGTCGCACGGCATTTTCCTGCAGGATAGCGCGGATTCCAGCCGGGGGCGGCTGGTCAGTATAGAACGCGCTCACCTGCGAAATATGACCCACACGCGCCATCGGGCGGCGATGGAATTTAGTATGGTCGGCAAGCAGGAACACCGTGCGCGCATTGCGTAGGATTGCCTGCGCTGCGTTGATTTCATCCGCATCGAAGTCGAGCAGCGTGCCATCCTCATCGATCCCGCTGATTCCGATTACCCCGAAATCAGCCCGATATTGCTCGATCATGGCCGCCGCCGCCGGGCCAACAATACCGCCATCGCGCAGGCGCACGCTGCCGCCTGTAATAATAAGGCTGCAATCCGGAGCGGGAGCCAGCAGGCTCGCCACATGAATGTTATTGGTGATAACCCGCAGCGCCCTGTGGCTCCGCAGACTACGGGCAAAAGCCTCGGTTGTGGTGCCGATGTTGATGAAGAGCGAAGCACCGTCCGGTATGGCCTGGGCAGCTTCGCGCCCTATCGCTTCCTTTTCGCGCAGATGCAGAATCTGGCGATCAGAATAATCAATATTCTCGGCCTGAGAAAGCGCACTCGCCCCGCCATGATGGCGGGTGAGAAAACCTTGAGCGTCCATACAGTTCACATCACGCCGGACGGTCTGCACGGTTACATTGAGTGCGCGGGCCAGTTCCTCGCTGCTCAGATACCCCCGCTGGTTGACCAGCTCAAGAATACGCGCGCGGCGAATATCAACAGCGCTTGCCATGCGTCCTTTTTGCCCCTGTGCCAGCCGGGATCACCCCTGTGCGATACCGAAAAACTCCCGCTCTTGGTGCCCCAGACCGGCTTGCGCCGTCAACACCGGGCGCACCCGGAATGCTTGCATCACCCCGGCATGGATGGGGCGTATTTTCGTTCTGTAACCAGAATGGTCTTGCCTCACAAAAATAATCAGTATACTGATATAAAAACGGCACGCCCCCTAGCCACGGAGACACTTCATGTCTGTCAAAACCATCCTGTCCGAACTGGAAGGGTGCACAGATTCCGCCCTGCTGAACGACTGGCACGTGGTGGCGTATTCCACCGATCTGGAACAGGGCAAACTTCTGCCCGTTACCCTGATGGAACGCGACCTCGTGCTCTGGCGCTCCGCCTCAGGCGAAGTGCATGCCTGGGACGACCTGTGCATCCATCGCGGCGCACGCCTGTCCAAAGGCTGTATCGAGCGCGATACCGTTGTCTGCCCCTATCACGGCTGGCGCTATAACGATCAGGGAAGCTGTGTACTGATTCCGGCCGCCCCCAATGAACCCCCAATGAAAAAAGCCCGCGCCATTACCCACCCGGTCAAGGAGCGCTACGGCTTTATCTGGGTAAGCACCGGCACACCGGAAAAAGATATTCCGGTTTTCCCCGAGTGGGATGATGCCAGCTACCAAAAAGTGCATTGCGGCCCATACACGTTCCGTTCCGGGTATCGCGCGGTCGAAAACTTCATGGACCCCAGTCACTTTCCGTTCGTGCATGCCGGGGTCAACGGTATTTACGACAACCCCGACCCCATCGCCCCTTATGATGTGGAGTTGACGGAGGAAGGTCTTGTCACCAGTGAGGTGCGCGTAACACAGCCCTACGGCGATCCCCGCCAGATTCCGGTCATTGCTTATTATGCCTACACATGCTTCCGCCCGCTTGTGGCATATTTCAAAAAGCGCCTTGTCATCCAGAACCCCGAAGACCAGCATCTGGGCAATGAGGACGACCGTTTCTGCACCTTCCTGACCACCCAGATGGTCGATCAGCAGACCAGTATCGTGCGGATCTGTTGCGCCATGAACTTCAATCCGCAGCCAACGGTTGAAGACGTCCGTCGCCGTCAGGACATCGTCTATGCGCAGGATGCAGGCATTGTCGATACGCAGCGCCCCGAACGCATCCCGGTAGACCTGCGGCTGGAACTGCACCACCGCAGCGACCTGCTCGGGCAGAAATATCGCAAATGGCTCCAGACAATGGGGATTACCTACGGTGTCTTCTGACGGTTCGGCCCCTACCACGCAGCAGGCTCTCATTACCGCCCGGCAGGTCGCCGGGCGGGACATCTGCCTGCTGACCTTGCAGGCAGAAAACGGCGCCCCCCTGCCCGAGGCAATGCCGGGGGCTCATATTGACCTGCATCTGCCCGATGGCCGCAGCCGACAATACTCGCTGCTGTCCTGCGCTCCTTACACGATTGCCATCAAGGCGGTACGGGATGGACGCGGAGCCTCACAATGGCTGCATGATACCCTGAAGGTGGGTGACACCATCAGAATTGGCATGCCCAGAAACAACTTTGCGCTGCGTGAAGGCGCAACCGATACCGTGCTGCTGGCAGGCGGGATCGGCATTACAGCGCTGCTGTGCATGTATGATGCGCTAATAGCCGAGGGCCGCACGGTCTGCCTGCATTACTGGGCACGTTCGGTAGAAGAAACATTCCTGCATGCACAGCTTTCCAGCAGGCCTGGGCTGCATATCCACTCATGCGGCGGGCGCGTAACGTCAATGGCTGCCGTCATGGCCGAACATGGCCCCGAGGCAGATCTTTATTGCTGTGGCCCTACACGGATGCTAGCGGAATTCACGGCACTGACACAGGGCCGGAACCCGCAAAGGCTGCATATCGAACGCTTTAGCGCCGACAGCACCACTTTGCCTGAAACAACAGATAACGGCTTTAGCGTCCAACTGGCCCGCAGTGGCACAACCATTGCCGTGGGAAAGGATCAGTCCATTCTCGAAGCGCTGACAGAGGCCGGGGTAGATATTGAATATTCCTGCGAGGAGGGGCTGTGTGGCGCCTGCGAAGCGCGTGTGTTGGACGGCACCCCCCTGCACCGCGACAGCATACGAACACCCGATGAGCACGACCAGCGACGCACAATCATGCTGTGCGTAAGCCGGGCACGCTCCGGCATATTGGTACTGGACCTGTAAACAGACACCCGGAGAAGGCTTTTCATGAGCGTATCAGACCCCTTCCCCCCCCATGAGGCCGTGCAGGCACTGGCCCGGCAGGCGGGGCTTGAACTTACGGCAGAGAACACCCCCGGAATTATAGAAAATATGCGTATTCTCCAGCATTATTCCGATCTCATCAATACATTCCCCCTCTCGGACCACTGCCCTCCAGCATTTGGGTATCAGCCATGACAGCAGGTGTGCAGGCGCTGGCGGAGCGTGTGCGTTCGCGCACGGTTCGGGTTAGCGATAGTATCCGCGCGACACTGGACACCATAACCCGGCATGATAAAGGCCTGAATGCCGTGACACGGGTTCTGAGCACGCGCGCTCTGCAAAGTGCTGCAGCTCAGGACGCCTTTTTAGAGGCAGGCGGCACACCCGGCCCGCTGGCTGGCGTACCATTCGGGGTGAAGGACCTTTTCGATCTGGAAGGGATCACAACCACCGCAGGCTCCGCAGCTCTGGCCAACACACCCCCGGCAACGCAGGATGCCCTGGCCATTACCCGGCTGATCCGTGCAGGCGCCATCCCCGTTGCCACATTGAATATGGATGAATTCGCCTACGGCTTTGTAACAGAAAACGCCCATTACGGACGCACAGCCAACCCGCATGACACCGCCCGATTGGCGGGTGGGTCTTCAGGCGGTTCCGCCGCCAGCGTAGCAGCTGGCCTGCTGCCCTTCTCGCTAGGGTCGGATACAAATGGCTCCATCCGGGTTCCGGCGTCACTCTGCGGCGTATGGGGCCTGCGCCCGACTTACGGACGGCTCCCGCTTGACGGGGTTTATCCTTTTGCAGCCAGTCTGGACACCATCGGACCTTTTGCACGCAGTGCAGCCGATCTGCACCTCGTCTTTGCGGCTCTTGCCACAGATACCCCGCAGACCGCCCCCCCTACAGAGAGCCACACCGGCACCTTACGGGTTGCACGCCTTGGGGGGTGGTTTGCAAAAAACCTTGATCCCGATTTGGAGCAAGGCATAACCCGCCTCATGGAGCACTGTGGCACACGACAGGTCATAAACCTGCCGGAAGTCGAACGCGCCAGAGCTGCCGCCTTTCTGATTACGGCAGCCGAAGGGGGCAACCTCCACCTGCCTCGCCTCCGCAATAACGCTCAGGCTTATGACCCTGCCACCCGCGATCGCCTGCTTGCCGGAGCCCTTCTGCCCGCAGGACCGGTTATACAAGCACACCGTTTTCGTTCATGGTTCCGCGAAGCAATACATGGGATTTTCCGCGACTACGATATTCTGATCGCACCCGCCACGCCCGGCCCGGCTCCCCTACACGCCAACCCCATCCTGACACTGGATGGCAGGCCCGTTCCCGCCCGTGCCAATCTTGGCTTATTTACCCAACCCATCAGCCTTGCTGGTGTACCCGTGTTGAGCGCCCCCCTGCCCTGCCAGAGCAGGCATACCAATACGCCAACACCGGACATGCCGCTGGGTATTCAGCTTATTGCTGCTCCCGGTCAGGAAGAACGCCTGCTTTCACTCGGCATAAAGCTGGAAAAGGCTGGCCTGCTCGGACGCCCCGCAGCACAGTGGCCATAAAAAAATCCTGATGAAATCAGGATTTTACAGGGGCGCGGCTATGGATATTACCGGCTTCCGTCAGGGTTTTCATGGCGGACATAAACTGCGCCCGGCCTTTTACGGGAAGTGCCTCAATCGTACGCGCGTGAGCTCGGCGGGCGGGTTCGCTCATCTGATCGAGAATATCCTGCCCGGCCTGCGTTAGAAAAACCTGCTTTACCCGCCTGTCATGCTGGGCATTTTCCCGCCGCAGGACATCACGTTTTTCAAGTCTGGCCACTACATTGGCCAGAGTAGCCCGGTCAACACCGATTGCCTGTCCCAGTTCGTGCTGGTCTTTGCCCGGATACAAGCTGACCATGCTCATAATACTGTATTGCACAGGGGTTATGTCGAACCCGCTGCACTCCTCCATAAAAAGCGAGACATGGATCTGGTGCAACCGGCGGATAAGAAAACCGGGCCGCTCCAGAATCGCCTGTGTCCAGGCCTGATCGGGCTCTGCGGCCTCAGCGATAGTATCGGGGGACGACTGATTTTTCATGTCGAGAGGCTAACAGATTTCGCTCTACCTGCCAAACATTGAACAGGTTTAGAGGATTTTTCCGCGCTTGCGGGGGATTTGTTCTTGCCTGCACCATTAATACGTCAGTATACTGATCAATAATCTCACAAAGGATATCTGATAATGCCTGTTGACCTGATCCTGCGCTCCGGCACGGTAATTGATCCGCTTACAAAACGAAATGAAGTGCTGGATATCGCCATCACCAACGGGCAGATTTCCCACATGGCGCCCCGGATCGGGCCGGACATTACGGCACACAAGGAAATTGATGTAACCGGGCGCATTGTCGCCCCCGGGCTGATTGATACCCACGGCCATATCTACCAGCATGTCACTGGCCGCTTTGGCCTCAACCCGGACCTTGTCGGCGTGCGTTCGGGCGTTACCACCATTATCGACCAAGGGGGGCCAAGCTGCATGACACTTGGCGGTTTCCGCCATTTTGTGGCCGAACCGGCTGATACGCGCGTGTTGTGTTTTCTGTCCGCCTATCTTGTCGGCGGGCTTGAGGGGCACCTCTACCCCGAACTGTACGGCCCCGGCCAGACCAATGTCGAACACAGTGTTCGGGTTGCGCGCGAAAATGCCGATATCGTACGGGGCATCAAAGGTCATGCGGAAATTGGCGGCATTTCGCGCTGGGGTCTTGAGGTCGTCAAAATCGGCAAGGACATTGCACGACAGGCGGGTATTCCACTTTACGTCCATCTGGGCCAACTCTGGCCCACTCGTGAAGACGCGCCCGACATCAATGCCGATGATGTCGTGCGCGAACTCGTGCCGCTACTGGAGGAAGGCGATGTTCTGGCCCACCCCTTCACGCGCCACCCCGGCGGTTTCATTTCCATGGACACAGGCGAAGTCCACCCCGTTGTCTGGGCGGCACTCGAGCGTGGCGTTACGGTTGATGTTGGCCATGGCTCGCATTTTTCCTTCGAGATGGCCGAACAGGTCATGCGCGCGGGTATCCGCCCCTATACGCTGGGAGCCGACATGCACGGCTATAACGTGAACGTTCCCAATATTACCGATAGCGAAGACCGTCAGGCCAACCCGTTTGCCGGACGTGCACCTTTCAGTCTGACCAACGCCATGTCCAAACTGCTCTATCTTGGCATGTCGCTGGAGGAGGTCATGGCCACCGTAACGCTCAATCCGGCGCGGATGATTGGCATGTCCGATACGCTCGGCTCACTTCAGGTTGGGCGTGAGGCAGATATCAGCGTGCTCAATCTTGAGAAAGGCCGCTTTGAAATGACAGATAACAGCGGCGCACGAGTAACAACCAATACCATGCTTACCCCCGCCTTCACCCTGCGTGCCGGTCGGATTTTCGAAGCCGACAGCCCGCTCAATCCGCCTGTCGTGCCTGTTCAGTAAAGCTGGAGCCAGTCCCATGCCCGCACCCTGCGACAACACCGCAGCACAGGCCGTACGCGATGCCGCCTATGACAATGTTGCCGCCGTGCCGGGCAGCCGGGACTGGATGGCCCGCCTGCGGGCGGATTCAGAAAGTTTTCGCACGCGCCTTCATACTATACGGCAGGATGTGCAATGGGGGCCGGAACCCGCCAACCGCTGGACATTCTATCCCTCTGGCCGAACCGATACCCCCTGCCTGATTTTCATTCATGGCGGATACTGGCAGTGGAACCGGCCGGAAGACTTCGCCTGTCTGGCAGAGGGGCTGCTGGCTCACGGCTGGTCGGTTGCCATGCCTGCTCATACGCTCGCCCCTTCAGCCAGCCTGACCCGGATTGTGCATGAACTGGAACAGGCACTGAACTGGCTGGCCGAGCGGGGGGCAGCTTATGGGCTGCATGCACCCTATGTACTTTCAGGCTGGTCGGCCGGGGGCACGCTCGCCACTTTGCTGCTTGGCCATCCGCTCATAAACGCAGGGCTGTGCCTCTCGGGCATTCACGATCTTGCCCCTTTACGGAACACATACCTGAATGCCGCGCTAAAACTCAGCATGCAGGAAATCGAGGATTTTTCTCCGCTACGTATTCCCCCCTGCCCCAAACCGCTCTGCCTTGCCTTCGGCACAGAGGAGCTGCCGGTTTTCGCGCAGGACGCCGCCGCACTCCTGACCTTACGAAACCACCATAACTGCCCGACAACCTTCATGCCGGTACCGCAGAAGGATCATTTCCGCATGCTCAACACGTTGCGCGCGCCAGACGGGTCTCTGACACGCTGGCTGGTGGAAACATTCGGACACTTTCCCCCATAAGTCATTTCATACCAAAGGATTTTTCCCTCAGGAATCCGTTTCCGGTCTCTCCGCCATAATGGAAACATGGGCCGCCAGAATACGCCATCCTACCTCCCCCCGGATCCATGTCTGCATCTGCCGCCCGATAGCCGTACCACCAATACGGCGGAATTCCAGACTGACGACCGCCATCGTTTCATTCACACAAACAATGTGCCGCCGTAGCACTTCACGCGGGGGAGACCCACCCGCCCGCGCACGCCGAAACGCCGCAATGGCCTCTGCTCCATACAGATTTTCACCCACGCCGTAGCGCACAGCCTCCGGCCCACTCCAGAACAAGGCGTCCAGTGCTGGCATGTCATTGCGGCCCAGCGCCTCCTCATACGCATCAGCGCACCGGGCGACCTGCACCATCATATCCGGGTCATTCAGGCGCATGGGTCACAACCCCTATTTTCGGGGCGTTTTGTATCAGTTCTGGCGGGCATCATAATCTTCAGCCAGCATTATCGCCCCTTTACGCGCCAGCGCCTGACAGGGCGCATTGGTATTGGCACTGACAATATTGGGCATGATCGACGCATCAATCACACGCAGGTTTTCAACCCCTTTTACGCGCAGCCTCGCATCCACCACGGCCCTGTCATCCCGGCCCATGCGGCAGGTGCCAACAGGGTGCCACATGGTGTTCACCACCTTGCGTATCCACTGAGCTATCTCTTCATCGCTCTGGATTGCGGCACCTGGGGCAAGCTCCTCCTCCGTAACCTGAGCCAAGGCATCCTGCGCCATAACTGAACGCGCCGCCCGAATAGCGGCTACGGCATCGCGCAGATCCTGCTCGTCCTCCATGAAATTGGGATTGATCAATGGCATGGAGTCCGGGTTTGCATCCGCCAGCCTGACCCAACCACGACTGCGGGGCCGCAGCAACACGACTTCCAGCGTCACGCCGGGGCGCTTGCCGGTAGGGATCAGCCCATCTTCGGAAATAACCGGAACATGGTAACACTGCACGGTCGGATCTGCTGTGAAATCCTGCGGATTCCAGTGCGAGACAGTTTCGATACCATTGCCCGCAATGGGGCCATCTCGCGTCAGCAGATACCGCAAACCGGCCTTTGCCGCCCCCAGACCGCCACAAATATCCTGATACCCGAGCTTACCGCGCACATAGGTGCGCACACAGCAGATCGGATGATCCTGAAGGTTTTCACCAACCTCTGGCGCCTCAACCTTAACCGGAATCCCAAATGCATTTAACTGTTCTCGCGGGCCAACCCCGGAATGCATCAAAATTTTGGGGGACTGCACCGCCCCAGCCGATAGCACAACCTGCCGCGCCAGCACCCTGTGGCTGCGCCCGCCAGCAAGATATTCCACACCATAGGCCTGTCCTTCGCGGATCAGTACCCGTGTAACGGTTATCCCTGTAACCGCTTTGACACGTCCGGATTGAAGGTGGCGCCGCAGATAGGCATCAACGGCGCTGCACCGCCGCCCTGCCTCAATATTGGTCTGCACGGGAGAAACACCAATCTGGCTTTCCCCGTTGTAATCCACATTATAAGGCAGACCATATTCCTGAAACGCCTTGACGCAAAGCCGGTTCAGCGGATTGATGTGGCGTGTCAGCTCTATTTTCATATCGCCGTCAGCGCCATGATAGGCGTTATGAAAGGTATCGCTACATTCCTGCGCAATGAAATGCCGTAGCATTTCAGCATAGGACCAGTCTTCCTCGCCACCTACGGCTTCGTTCCACTCATCATAGTCGCGCGGCTGCCCGCGCACATAACACAGCGCGTTGACAGACGAACCACCCCCCATGACCTTGCCAGACCGATAGGGCCGGGCCGTACCATACTGGGGCACGGTATCGTATTTCCATACATGACGGTCGTGCTCAAGAAGCTTTGCATATCCTGCTGGTATTTTTATGAACGGGTCTTTATCGGCCCCTCCGGCTTCCAGCAGCGTGATACGGGCATCCGTGTGTTCGGCCAGATAGCCTGCCACAACACAACCGGAAGCCCCCGCACCAACAATGACGATATCTGTTTCCGTATCCGGCATTACTCTTGCTTTCATGCGGGTTGTCGCGGCGCATCTCGGCAGAGATACGCCGCCGGACTGTTATACGATTAAAGCTGACCTGCTTCAGGCCGCTGCACGCAGGGCTTTGTTCTTTTTTCTTCTGGCCAGAACCCAGTAAAGAACACCCGGCACCACGATACCCAAAATCCAGGAAATATCGATACCACCAAGCTGATTTGCAATCACACCTGTATAAAGGCTGTTGGACAGGAACGGTACCTGCACCACAATGCCAAGCACATAACAGGCTACAGCCAGTCCGTTGACATAACCATACACGCCGCCATCATTCCGGTAGAGCGAGGGAATATCATAACGCCCGTGCTCAATCAGGTAGTAATCAACCAGATTGATCGCAGTCCATGGCGACAGGACAGCCAAAAGCAGGAGTAGAAAATTGCTTATATTATCAAGCGCATCTCCACTCAGGCTCATGGTCAGCAACGCAGAGGCACAAACCAGAACCGCAGCCACAACGGTACGCGCTTTTTTGGAAGGTTTCCATGAAGGCGCGAAAGTATGCAACAAAGTCAGGCTGGACAGTGTCGCGCAGTAAATCTGCATTGATGCACATACAATGGTGGACGCAAAAAACACGATATAGATGACCGCAGGCAGTAGACCGGAAACCTGACGGAGTGATTCGTAGTAATTATCACCCGAGATGGTACCCGCCACATACGCTCCCACAATCATAGGCAGGGCTGCGCCAATGGCGCTACCCGAAAGGCAACCGTAAAACGCTTCCTTTTCCCCTGTATGCACAGGCAAATAGCGCGAATAATCCGATACATACGGTGCATAGGCAACCTGCCACAGCACACCAACCGAAATCGCCATCAGAAAATCATGCGCGCTGGGTGCTGCAAAAAAGGGAAGTTTCAGCGCCCCGAAAGGACTGAAAATGTAAATGGCCCCCACCACAACAAACACGATCCCCGCAATGTAGGAGAACGCGGCAATAAAACGCTCCAGCAGGGCATGACCAACCGTGCAGAGCACCCACACCATGAACGCCGAGGCATAAATAGCCGGATGGCTGGAAAGCGGGCCAAAGAAGGTTCCCGACTGATCACGCCCAATGGCAAACAGGGTTGAAGCAAAACCAATATACATAAAAATAACGATCAGGATGACCAGCAGCGAGCCGTAAACCCCAAACTGGCCACGGGTCTGCTGCATCTGCGGAATACCCAGATGTGGCCCCTGTGCGGCATGCAGAGCCATGAAGATGCCGCCCAGCACGTTACCCAGTATAATGGCCAGAATGGCCCACCCCACGGAAAGATTACACAACTGGGTATAGATCATGCCGGTCATGAAGGTCAGAACCGTCTGGTTTGCCCCCAACCAGACGGTTGCAAGAGAACGGGCATTCCCACGCCGGACATTATCCGGGATTGGGAATATTGTTTCGTCTTCGATATGAAATGAACTGTTTTTTCCGCCCTGCGGATCCAGAACACTTTCGGACATGTCATTATCTCCAAAAAGACAGGAAGCAGGCAAACGCCGGTCAGCCCCGGCACAGTACAGCCACAAAAATCATCAGAACGGGAAAGAGGCTTTTCCCGTCTGGAACGTCACCCATTTGAGTTCCGTCATTTCCTCAATGGAGTAGCGCCCGCCTTCGCGGCCGAACCCACTGTTTTTGACACCTCCGAAAGGCACATGCGGCTCGTCGGAAATGGTCGAATCATTGATATGCACCATGCCCGCCTCGATATTCTGAGCGAAATACCAGGCATCACGCAGGTTCTCGGTCATAACGGCCGCAGACAGGCCATAAGCCGTATCATTGGCAAGCCTGAGCGCATCCTGCGTATCGTGTGCACGCAGGACAGACACCACCGGGCCGAAGGATTCCTCATGGTAAATCCGCATATCGGGCGTGACATCACTCAGAACCGTTGGTGCAAAATACGGCCCCTCATAGGTGCCGCCACACTGCACAATGGCCCCTTTGGACACAGCATCTTCTATCTGCCCGGCAATAAATGCGCATTGCGAAAGCCGGATAAGCGGCCCCACCACCGTATCCTCCTGCTCTGGCGGGCCTACCCGCACATTTTGCGCACGCTCGACAAAACGCTGACAAAACACGTCATGCAGGCTGGCATCCACAATCACGCGCGAGCCAGCCATGCAGACCTGCCCCTGATGCAAAAAGGCCCCGAAGGTGGCCGCCCGCACGGCAGCATCAAGGTCAGCATCCCGCAGAACAACCAGCGGCCCCTTGCCGCCCATTTCCAGCGTAATGCGCTTTAGCCCACGGGCTGCGCCTTCCGCCAAAAGGCGTCCGGTACGGGTCGAACCTGTAAAGGTAATAGCCTTTATCCGCGCATCTTCCGTCAGGGCGGGAGAGACATCAGACACAGCCGCATTGATCACGTTCAGCACGCCCGGCGGTAGCCCGGCCTCATCAAACAGATCAGCAATCAGCAGGCCAGAAAGCGGTGTTTCTTCTGATGGTTTGATAATAATCGCATTCCCTGCCGCCACGGCGGGCACGACTTTTTTCATGGTCAGCAGAAACGGTGAATTGAACGGGCAAATGCCTAGCACCACCCCCAGAGGCTGGCGGAAGGAAAGGGAAACCCGGCCATCAATCGTCGTGGGCATGGTTTCACCCGCGATCCGGCGGATTTCTCCCACCATGGTCTGAATAAGATCAACCACATAGTCGATCTCCCACAGGGCTTTTTTAAATGCCGAACCGGACTCCCTGATCAAAAGTTGCTGGATTTCCGTACGGCGGGCCAGAATAACCTCTCTCAGACGGAAAAACAGCGCTTCCTTGGTGGCAACCAGTGTCGCGGCCCAGTCCTTGGCGGCTCGCTGCGCACTGTGCAGGGCGGCCTCAATTTCAATTGCAGATGCCTGATGCACATACGCAATCAGCGTATTGTCGGCCGGGCTATGGTCAGGGGCCAGAACCTCCTGCGCGGACGCCACCCACTGGCCATTCACATACAGCCCGTAAACCGGAATACCGTTTTGTTCACAAAGAGGTTTCAGCATCGTTTCACCGTTCGTATTGTGCCACACGCATGAGCCACCCGGCCTGTTTTCTGGCCTGCATTCTCGTGCCCGTTCCTTACGGCGGCCCGCAATCCACGTAAGGGCCGCACCTTCATATTCCGATAACGGAACGATTGCACAAAGCGTGAAGCCGCGCAATACTAATCAGTATGCTGATAAAATATCCCTTCATGCAGGCAGATCAGCAGGCACCATAGGCAGAACACGACAGAACCGCTTATGCTGCCCGCTCCGCCATAAAACAAAACATCAAACACAAGCGGGACAAAAAATGCTTCATACACCACGATCAACCAGAGGCATGGTGACATCGCCGCACCATCTGGCCAGCCAGAGCGGGCTGGAAGTTTTGCGCAAAGGTGGCACAGCACTGGAAGCCGTCATTGCAACAGCCGCAACCCTTTCCGTTGTATATCCACACATGACCGGGCTTGGAGGAGATGCCTTCTGGCTCGTGGCCTATCCAGACGGCACAACCACCGTCATAGATGCTTCTGGCCGAGCCGGGCAGAACGTCAGTCAGGCGCTTTACAGGGCTGCGGGTCATGACAGTGTGCCGTGGCGCGGGGGACTTGCCGCCAACACCATGGCCGGCACAGTTTCAGGCTGGCAGGAAGCCCGGCGACAAAGTGCGCGCCTGGCCCCCTGCCTACCATTGGAAACCCTGTTTGAAGAGGCCATTTTTTACGCGGAACATGGTTACCCCATGAGCCAGAGCGAAGCGCTGATGCTGCGTGAAAAAATGCCAACCCTGCTGGCCAGCCCGCAATTTCGTACGGCTTATGATATACCGCAGGTGCCAAAAACCGGACATATCCGCCGCAACCCGGCCCTTGCCCGCACGCTTGAAACACTTGCCAGCAATGGTCTGGAAAGTTTTTACGAAGGCTCCATCTCCCGGATGCTCGCTACAGGCCTGACGGATGCCGGTAGCCCGCTCTGCGCTGAAGATTTCGCCAGCCATACCGTACGGGTTACACACCCCCTACATACAGACCTGCCCGGTGCTCGCGTCTACAACGCCCCTCCGCCCACACAGGGTGTCGCGTCACTGGCCATTCTCAAACTGTTCAGCCTGCTCGATCGGCCACAGGCCGAAAGCTTCGGCTATGTGCATGGTCTGGTAGAGGCCACCAAGCGGGCCTTCCTGTTCCGTAACCAACACGTACAGGACCCTGATAGCATGAGCGAAGACTGTCAGGCTTTTCTGGACGATGAAAGTCGCTTACGCACGCTGGCCGATAGCATTGACAGCCACCGGGCCATGCCATGGCCCCACCCTGCACAGGCAGGGGATACGACATGGATGGGAGCAGTCGATTCCTCCGGTGTCGTCGTCAGCATGATCCAGAGCCTGTATTTCGAGTTCGGCTCCGGCATTTTCCTATCCGATACGGGCCTGTTCTGGCAAAACCGGGGGGCATCCTTCCTGCTTGCTCCACCAGATAGCCCTGATGGCTGGAATATGCTCGCACCAGGCAAAAAGCCTTTCCACACCCTCAACCCCGCCCTCGCCCGCTTTGCCGATGGCCGCGTCATGGCCTATGGCACGATGGGAGGAGAAGGCCAGCCCCAGACACAGGCTGCGCTATTCACCCGCTATGCGCTGTACGATACGCCGTTACAGCAGGCCATTTCCGCCCCCCGCTGGCTGCTAGGCCGCACGTGGGGCGATGATAGCACGGCCCTGAAAGTGGAAAACAATCTTGATTCCAGCATCCGGCACCAACTCGCAGAGGCCGGACATACCGTTGTCGAGGTAGAGGCCCTTTCAGACCTTATGGGCCATGCAGGCGCCCTCGTTCACCATAAAAACGGCCTGCTGGAAGGCGCCACCGACCCCAGAAGCGATGGAGCCGTAGCCGCATTCTGACAGACTACACAACACCCACCACCCGTGCGCGCCACACCCGCTGCATCTGGCGCGCGCAAAACCGAGATTGGCACACAATCTAGGTAACTGACTGAAAAATAAGGATTTTTCTAAGCAATGGCGGATGGGGTGGGATTCGAACCCACGGTACGGTTCCCCGCACGCTGGTTTTCAAGACCAGTTCCTTAAACCGCTCGGACACCCATCCAGCTTCGCCAAGGCCATGTCTTATAAGCAGGATGCAGTGGGGCTGTCCAGCCACCTGCCTCCTATATGGTGCAAAGACAGCAACCCGCGTCTGCCCCATGGTGCTTGCCCTTCCAGCCACGGGACTGTACAAGCCCCATCCTGAATAGCCATTCCTCTTGGGAACCACGTATGAAACAGCAGGCAAACCTGATCCGTGCCGGTCAGGTCATTGAGCATGACGGTCGTCGCTGGACGGTCTTGAAGCAGCAGATCATCACCCCCGGCAAGGGCGGCGCTTTCATTCAGGTTGAAATGCGCGACCTCAAAACCGGTAACAAGACCAACGAACGGTGGCGCACGGCTGATACCGTCGAACGTCTGATGACCGAAGACCGGGAATATCTGTACTCCTACACCGATGGTGAACTGCTGGTACTGATGGACCCCGAAAACTTCGAACAGCTCACGGTGCCGCTTGACCTGCTGGGCGAACAGGCTCCCTTCATTCAGGACAACATGACCATCAACCTGCATCTGGTTGAAGGCGACCCGGTGGGTATTGATCTGCCGCCGCAGGTCACGCTTGAGGTTGTCGAGGCTGATCCTGTTGTCAAAGGACAGACCGCCAGCTCATCTTACAAGCCTGCCAAGCTTTCCAACGGGGTCAAGACCATGGTGCCGCCCTTTATCGAAGCGGGTGAGCGTATCGTGGTTCGTACGGAAGACGGTTCTTACGTCGAACGCGCCAAGAACTGATCTTTTTCCGTCTATCCACCCTTAAAATCAGGACAAAACACCGTGGCCATGCGTCTCTCCCCCGTCATGATGGTGATGCAAACCGCAGCTCAGAAAGCGGCCAAGCGCCTGCTGCGTGACTTTAACGAAGTCGAGCAGCTCCAGGTCAGCATCAAGGGGCCGGGCGACTTTGTCTCCCAGGCGGATTTACGCGCAGAGCAGACTCTGCGCGAGGAACTGGAGCGCGCCCGCCCCGGCTATGCCTTCCTGATGGAAGAGTCCGGCGCATCAGGCAGCGACAACTGGACCTGGCGCTGGGTGGTAGATCCGCTGGACGGCACCACCAACTTCCTGCATGGCATTCCTCACTGGGCCATTTCCATCGGCCTACAGCGGCGCCTGCCCGATGGCCGTGTAGAACTGGCTGCCGGTCTGGTTTACAACCCCGCCGCTGGCGAAATGTTTTGGGCTGAAAAAGGCTCAGGAGCCTACCTGAACGAACGCCGCCTGCGCGTATCCGCCCGGCGCGATATGCAGGAAGCCGTTTTCGCAACTGGTATCCCGTTTGCCAAAGTGCCCGCCAAACAGCGTCTGCCGTTTGCCCGCGTCATGGGCAACCTCATGCCGCGCGTGGCCGGAATCCGTCGCTTTGGGGCGGCTGCCCTTGACCTCGCATGGGTCGCGGCCGGACGCTACGAAGGTTACTGGGAGTTTGGCATCAAACCGTGGGACTGCGCGGCGGGTGCCCTGATCGTGCGTGAAGCGGGCGGTCAGGTAACCGACACCGCCGGTGTGGATCTGGATGACCTGCCTGACGATGTCATGATCGTGGCTGGCAACGGCAACATGCACGGCAAGCTGCTCGAAGTGGTTGTGGAAAGCCTGAAGAATCAGGACTGATTTTTCAACTGGCTTTCAGGCTCAGGCCCGCGTGTTCCGGCACGCGGGCTTTTGTTTGTGAAGCGCGGCCTTTTACCGCATAGCCTCTGGCATTGTGCCTGCGAATAGCTCATCTAGAGAGTATGCACTCCTCCTTTCCCTCCGCGCATGATGCTCCGGCTTTTGTCCCTTACCGGGGCGGCTTTTCGCTTCTGACCGAGGATGGGGAACTCCTGCACCTTTCCGCGCAGGCACTCCGCGAGCGGCTTGCCGCGCTACCGCCTGCCCTTGTCGTTCATGCGCCAGCGCTGGCCCGCAGGCTGGGGCTGCCAGCACCGGGGCAACCTGCCCCATGGCTGGACCTGCTCGAACTCTTTGCCTTCGTACACCCGGCCCGCCCGGCCGTACCCACGCCACGAGGACTGGCTTTGGCGCTAGGGCTGGATGTGGAAGGGCAGGAGACCATCGAAGCTGATCTTCTCCCCAACCTGCTTGCCACCCTGCTGAATGACCTGCGGCAGCGCAATACAGGAGCCGAAGCCGACAGTCTTGCGGCATTCTGTCTGCGAATGGCGCAAGCAGGATGGCCTTGGGCTGGCACAGTGGCTGAAACGCTGGAACTCGAAACCCGGCTCACACCCCGCGGCACCCTGCCCGAAGATGCCCTACAACCCGCCGATGCCCTCAGAGTTTGGCGCACACTCCCCAAATGGGAGGAAAGCGCTCCACGCCCCCCACCGGCCTCGCATGCCATTACGCCGCTAGAAGTACGTGCCAGACTGGCCCATATTCTGGGCGAAGGGGCGGAAAGCCGTGCTGGGCAGGCAGACTTTGCCAATGTCTGCATTAACGCCTTCGAGCCACGCAGCATGCCGGGCGACCCCGCCGTACTGCTGGCCGAAGCGGGCACTGGCACTGGCAAAACTCTGGGTTACATCGCCCCCGCCAGCGTCTGGGCCGAACGCAATGACGGTGCGGTATGGGTCAGCACCTACACCCGGCACCTGCAACGCCAGATCGAGCAGGAAACCCGCCGCCTTTACCCTGACAGCGCAACTCACCGGCAGAAAGTCGTGTTACGCAAGGGGCGCGAGAACTATCTGTGCCTGCTGAACATGGAAGAAGCCGTCAATACGGCAGCCAGCCGCCCGGCAGGTGTAACCATTGCCCTAGCCATGCTGGCACGCTGGGCGCTGGCCACAGCCGATGGCGACCTGATGGGCGGCGATCTGCCGGGCTGGTTTGGCGATCTGTTCGGCCAGGGGAATCTGGCCGGGGTTGCGGACAGGCGTGGCGAATGTATCCACGGCGCCTGCCCGCATTATCAGCGCTGCTTTGTCGAACACGGAATCCGCCGCGCAAAAGATGCGGATCTGGTGATTGCCAACCATGCGCTGGTTATGGCGCAGGCTGCCTATGCGCAAGCGGGGATCAGTGATGATGCCGCCAACAGCCCGGAAAATGCTCCACCGTCACGCTATGTGTTTGATGAAGGGCACCATCTGGCCGATGCGGCGGACAGCGCCTTCAGCGCCGAACTCTCCGGGCTGGAAGCGGCTGAACTCCGGCGCTGGCTGCTGGGAGCCGAAGGCCGCCGCTCCCGCGCACGTGGGTTAAAGCGACGGCTGGATGATCTTGTGGTCGGCCACCCCAAGCTGGAAACCCCGCTGGATGCAGCCCTGACAGCAGCCCATGCTCTCCCATCGCCCGGCTGGTCAACCCGCCTGACCGCAGAAGACACCCCGCCAGAGTCTGCCGAACCCGACCTTCCCCCGGTGCCGGAAGAGTCTTTCCCGGCCACCCTGCTCCTCCCGCCCGATGCGCCCACAGCGCAGCCGATCATGGAGAACCCGACCGAAGTCTTTTTACGCCTGCTACGCCAGCAAAGCCTCGCCCGCGCCCATGAGGGCGGACGACAGCACGCACAGGGGGGCACGCTTGAATGTGACCTGCACCCCCTTGTGCCCGGTCTGGCGGAAGCCGGGCAACAGCTCTCCCGCGCACTAACCCGCCTTGTCGAACCGCTGCGCACGCTCTGTGAGCGCCTGCGCGCCCGACTGGAAGACGATGCGGACAGTCTGGACAGCCCTACACGCATACGGATCGAAGCCATGACACGTGCCCTGCACCGGCGCGCCATTGCCCGGCTGGATGCGTGGCTGGCCATGCTAGCCGAGCTGGAGCAGACACCCGATGCGCAGGGCCACGTACCCTCGCATGTGCATTTCATCCGACTGGAGCGGCGTGAGCGCCAGCGCATGGGTGAACAGGATGTGGGCCTGCACCGCCACTGGATAGACCCGACCATTCCCTTTGCCGCAACCATGGCCATTCCCGCACAGGGCATGCTGATCACCTCGGCCACCCTGCGTGACCATCAGCCAGCCCCCCCCACCAGCCAGCCCGATGACAGCCACGAGGCAGATGATGCCGAACGCACGTGGGAAGCCGCAGAGGCCCGCACCGGGGCCAATCATTTTCCCTCCCCCGCCATTCGGGCGAGCCTTGCCAGCCCGTTCAACTATCAGGCCCAGACTCGTGTCTTTATCGTAACAGATGTGGACAACAGCAGCATTGTCGATCTGTCTGCCGCGTTTCGCACATTGTTCATGGCATCGGGTGGGGGAGCACTGGGGCTTTTTACCGCCATCTCCCGCCTGCGGGGGGTGCATGAGCGCATTGCCCCCACGCTGGAGGAAAATGGCCTGCCCCTGTACGCCCAGCATGTCGATGCCATGGACAACAATACGCTGGTGGATATTTTCCGCACCGAGGAACACGCCTGCCTGCTTGGCACCGACGCCATGCGGGACGGGGTGGACGTACCGGGCAATGCCTTGCGACTGGTCGTATTTGAGCGGGTTCCATGGCCGCGGCCTGACATCCTGCACCGCGAGCGGCGCATTCATCTGGCGGGGGGAGACCCCAAAGGCTTTGATGATGCTATAGCCCGCCTGCGCCTGCGTCAGGCTTTCGGGCGGTTGATCCGACGCCAGTCAGATCGTGGGGTGTTTGTCCTGCTGGACCGGCGCGCACCCTCGCGCCTGCTTTCCGCCTTTCCCGGCGGGGTGGAAACACACAGAGCCGGGCTGGCGGAAACCGCACGCGCCATTACGGCATTCCTGCATGCCGAACCTGATGCGCCCACAACCGACAGTCAGACCGCCGGGTTGGATGGCGCATAGGAAAACGGCCCCCCGTAAAACAGGGAGCCGTAACGACCTTACAGAACCTGCAGGTTCGTCGCAGCCTGCTTGCCACGCTCTTCCACCAGATCGAAGGACACTTTCTGCCCGTCGTTCAGGCCACGCAGGCCAGCAGCCTGAACGGCCGTAATATGCACGAAAACATCCTTGCTGCCTTCATCGGGAGCAATAAAACCATAGCCTTTGGTGGTGTTGAACCACTTGACGGTACCGGTGGGCATGGGCGGGAACGATCCTTGTTTCTCTTCAACTCCCGGCCACACACAACGTACTGCCGGGGTTCATGGCCCCAATCCCGTCATGCGCGGGCGGTCTTGTCAATGAGAATATCCAGCCACCCCGTCAGGAAGCCAGCGTATTTTCCAGAAAGAGCAGGCTGCGCTCGCGGGCAAGTGCATAGGCTGGTGCGTTAAAAGCCGCCCGTTCAGCACAGCCAAAACCGTGCCCGGCATCGTCGTAGACAAACATCTCCACTTCCGGGTGTGCCTGACGGATGGCGGCAATATCCGCAGGCGGAATGCTGGCATCCTGCCCGCCAAAGTGCATCTGCACCGGACAGGCAGGCTGTTGATTCAACGCCGCAGCAATGCCCGCGCCGTACCAGCAACAGGCCGCAGCCAACCCTTCAAGCCTGCATGCACTTTCCCATGCCAGTGTGCCACCCCAGCAATACCCGATCATACCTGCCTTGCCCGAACGCGGATGCGCCAGAACCGCACGCAGGTCAGCCAATGTCTGCTCAAGGGGAATCCGGGCGCGCAGGGCTTTGCCCTCTTCCACATCCGCCGCCGTGTAGCCCAGCGTCACGCCGCGCTCGGCCCGATCGAACAGGGCCGGAGACAGCACATGAAACCCCGCCTTGGCGAAATCCTCGCAAACCGCGCGGATATGATGGTTCACGCCAAAGATTTCCTGCAACACCACCAGTGTCGGGTTCAGCCCCGGCTGACCGGCCTCCCACACTTCAAAACCGTGGCCATCAGCCGCCTCGAGTGTTATCCAGTGTCCCATAAGAACGCGCCTTTCCTGCCGGGTTTACCCTGGCGTTAAGAGCACCATAACCGATGCCTTCACCCGTCATTATGACGTGAAAAAGAAACTGGGCGCCATTCCTTGACACCGCCTTGGGGCGCACCTATCTCCTGTTCTGGCACTCCCGGGGTGGGAGTGCTAACGTAACGCGGCGTTATGTTACGCGCGGCAAAACTGATGGCGCTGCTTCCCGATACAAGGGCGCTGTCACAGAAAAGAATGTGGAGCGATCCATAATGACGAAGTTTCGTCCCTTACACGACCGGGTAGTTGTCCGCCGCCTCGAAAGCGAGCAGAAGACGGCTGGCGGAATCATCATCCCCGACACCGCCAAGGAAAAGCCGATGGAAGGCGAAGTTGTCGCCGCCGGCCCCGGTGCACGCAACGAGCAGGGCCAGATTGTGGCTCTGGACGTCAAGGCTGGCGACCGTATCCTGTTTGGCAAGTGGTCCGGCACGGAAGTGAAGATCGACGGCGAAGAGCTGCTGATCATGAAGGAAAGCGACATTCTGGGCGTGATTTCCGCCTGATTCGCTAACCCTTATCGCAATTCAAGAACGATCTTCACAGGAGACATTCAATGGCTGCCAAAGACGTAAAGTTTGGTGCTGATGCCCGCCAGCGTATGCTGCGCGGCGTGGACATTCTGGCCGATGCGGTCAAGGTAACGCTCGGCCCCAAAGGCCGTAACGTGGTTCTGGACAAGAGCTTCGGCGCACCGCGCATCACCAAGGACGGCGTTTCCGTCGCCAAGGAAATCGAACTGGCTGACAAGTTCGAGAACATGGGCGCGCAGATGCTGCGTGAAGTGGCTTCCAAGACCAACGACATCGCGGGCGACGGCACCACCACCGCCACCGTGCTGGCTCAGGCTATCGTGCGTGAAGGCATGAAGGCCGTTGCCGCTGGCATGAACCCGATGGACCTCAAGCGCGGTATCGACAAGGCCGTTGCTGTTGTCACGGAAGAGCTGAAGAAGAACGCCAAGAAGGTCACGACCCCGGCGGAAACCGCTCAGGTCGGCACGATTTCCGCCAACGGCGAACACGAAATCGGGCAGATGATCTCCGAAGCCATGCAGAAGGTTGGCTCCGAAGGCGTTATCACGGTTGAGGAAGCCAAGCACTTCCAGACCGAGCTCGACGTTGTGGAAGGCATGCAGTTCGACCGCGGCTACCTGTCCCCCTACTTCGTCACCAACCCGGAAAAGATGACTGCGGACCTCGAAAATCCGTACATCCTGATCCACGAAAAGAAGCTGTCTTCGCTGCAGCCCATGCTGCCGCTGCTCGAAGCCGTTGTGCAGTCCGGCCGTCCGCTGCTGATCATCGCTGAAGATGTCGATGGCGAAGCGCTGGCCACTCTGGTTGTCAACAAGCTGCGTGGCGGCCTGAAGATTGCCGCTGTGAAGGCTCCGGGCTTTGGCGACCGTCGTAAGGCTATGCTGGAAGACATCGCGATCCTGACCGGTGGTCAGGTTATCAGCGAAGACCTCGGCATCAAGCTCGAAACCGTTACGCTGAACATGCTTGGCACGGCCAAGAAAGTGCATATCGACAAAGAAAACACCACCGTTGTCGATGGCGCTGGCAGCTCGGACGACATCAAGGGCCGCGTAAAGCAGATCCGTGCGCAGATCGAGGAAACCTCCTCCGACTACGACCGTGAAAAGCTGCAGGAACGTCTGGCCAAGCTGGCTGGCGGTGTTGCCGTGATCCGCGTTGGCGGCTCCACGGAAATCGAAGTGAAGGAACGCAAGGATCGCGTGGACGATGCCCTGCACGCAACCCGTGCGGCTGTTGAAGAAGGCATCATCCCCGGCGGTGGTACGGCTCTGGCCCGCGCCACGACGGCTCTTGCCCACCTGCACTACCACAACGACGACCAGCGCGTTGGTGGCGACATCATCCGCCGCGCCCTGCAGGCTCCGCTGCGCCAGATCGCCCTGAACGCGGGTGAAGATGGTGCCGTTGTTGCCAGCAAGGTTCTGGAAAACGACGACTACAACTTCGGTTTCGACGCTCAGGCAGGCGAATACAAGAACCTGGTTGAAGCCGGTATTATCGACCCGGCCAAGGTTGTGCGCACGGCTCTGCAGGATGCAGCTTCCGTCGCCGGCCTGCTGATCACCACCGAAGCCATGGTGGCTGAACGCCCTGAAAAGAAGGCGGCTCCGGCCCCTGACATGGGCGGCATGGGTGGCATGGGCGGTATGGACTTCTAATACCCCCTTCCGTATCCAGTCGGAAAACGGCCGTGACTTAACTGTCACGGCCGTTTTTTTATGCCCGCATGCCTACCCTGCCCGCCTCCGCGCGTTTGCATCCTCATACGTGCAAGATTTTTCTGGACAATCCGGGCCGGAAAACGCTTTTTACCTCCACTTACCCGGCCCGGCTAAGAGGCCGGGCTGTCTGTTCCTTCCTTGCCCTTGCTGGAAACCCTCATGCAGGCTGCCCGATCAGACAAAAGTGCCACTCTTTTCAAGGTTACTCTGGCACTTCTGCTGTATTTCATTACCTCCACGCTGGTTATCCGCTTTACGACCGACGGGCACAGCCATGCCACTATCTGGCCGGGCAACGGCATTATTCTGGCACTTCTGCTCAATCGCGGCCTGACCCTGCGCAAACGCGTTCTATGCCTGACCTTTCTGACTGACATTCTGGCCAAAAGCATTGTCTGGTCATGGACACCGTGGTTCATTGCCTCGGCTTTTCTCAATGTTACGGAAATTGCATTGGTTGCGGCTCTAGCCCGGTTCTATACAAGCCACGGCAAACCCTTTGCCTCGGCCCGCACGGTTCTGAATTTCACACTGATCGCGGGCATTGCCATTCCATTCGCCATTTCCATTCCCGGCGCATTCGTAAGTGGCACGGCCCATAACAGCAGCTTCTGGCTCTCTTTCTGGGAGTGGTTTTTCAGCACATCCTTCGGGTTGCTGATCTTTACCCCCATGTGCACCTCGCTGTTTGGCGGGCGCTTTGTGCATGATCTGACGGAAAACGGTAGCTATCCCGCATGGAAAATCGGCGTGGTTCTGCTCTGTCAGGCCGCCCTGTCAGTGCTGGTGTTCAGCCAGAGCACCTACCCGCTTCTGTTCATTCCTGCGGAAACACTCATCATTTCATCCCTGCTGATCGGAGAGGTCGGGGCCAACCTGTCTTTCATGATCATTACAGTTGCGGGACTCGTCTTCACGATTGATGGCAAAGGCCCGATCAGTCTGGTTCATACCAATCATTTCGGGCGTGAAGTGCTGCTGCAGATCTATCTGTTCATCCTGATGCTGACGGAACGGCCAGTTTCTTCAATTCTCATGAGCAAGCGCGCCCTGATCAAACGACTAACCGCGCGCGAACAGATGCTGGCTCTTGCACTCATCAACGCCACCGACAGTATTCTCAGCTTTGACCGTGACTGGATATGCCGCTGGGCGGGCGGTGCCTCACTCTCACTTCTGGGCGTGGCCAATGAAAACCTGCCCCTGCAACGGTTGAGCAACATTCTGGCGACTGACAACAGGGAAGTCCTGACCCTGATGGAAACGTTTTTCAGTGCTGACCAGTATTCCGCCATTCTTGAAATCGCGGCACCGCATATGCCCGGCACCACGATTGAACTGAATTTCCGCAAATTTTTCGATGCAGGCACAGTTGCGGGGGCTATTGTCACCATCCATGATGTAACCCGGCGCAAGCTCAAGGAAGACGATATCGCCCGGCAGTCCGAAAGCGACCCCATGACCGGCCTGCTCAACCGGGCAGGATTTCAGAAACGGATCAATGCGCTGATTAACGCAGCGCATGCCGATTTCTCACTCGCCTATATTGATGCCGATCATTTCAAGGACATTAACGACCATTATGGTCACGAGGCGGGCGATACGGTGCTGAAAACCCTCGCAGCCCGGATAAGCCACCAGACGCGCGAGAGCGATATTGTCTCGCGCTTTGGGGGCGATGAATTTGTGCTGGTTATTACCAAAAACCAGAAGGATGCCGCTGCGACCCTCGAGCGCATTGTACGCGCGGTGCACGACGAGCCTATCGCCCTCGATACGGGCGAAACCATTCATATTTCAATCAGTTGTGGCGTAGCCCCCTATAGCGAGGGCGTGTCAGTCGAATCCCTTTTACGCCAGGCCGACAGCGCCTTGTACGAAGCCAAAAAGGCAGGCCGTAACCGGGCCTGCGAGATCAGCCCCGTTATCGTATCACCGCAAGTGACCATAGCCTGAGGCAGAAGGCCTCAGGCATGAACAGGCTCAGATGATATAATCAATCGGGGGCAGCGTCTGATCCATGTTGAGTGCTGGCATGCTGCCAACATGGCGCGTGCCAACCTTACGGGCCGGATTGCCAACCACAGTCGTAAAGGGCGGGACAGGTTCGAGCACTATCGAGCCTGCGCCAATCTTGGCACCTTCGCCCAGTTCGATATTGCCCAGCACCTTGGCCCCCGCCCCGATCAGCACACCACGGCGCACCTTGGGATGACGATCACCACTATGCTTGCCGGTGCCACCAAGGGTGACATTCTGCAGAATGGACACATCATTTTCGATCACGCAGGTCTCGCCCACTACAATACCTGTGCCATGATCGAACAGGATACGCCGCCCAAGGCGGGCTGCTGGGTGAATGTCCACACTGAACAGCTCTGATGCACGGCTTTGCAGGTGCAGCGCCAGATGCACCCGCCCCTCGCGCCAGAGCCAGTGTGCGACACGATATGTCTGCACCGCATGGTAACCCTTGAAAAACAGAAAGGGGGTTACAAAATCCGGGCAGGCCGGATCACGCTCACGGATCGCCAGCAGGTCTGCCGCTGCTGCGCATACAATATCAGGATCGGCCTCAAAACCTTCCTGCACCAGTTCGCTCAGCGCATCAGCCGCTACCGAGCGATCTCCCAGCTTGCGCCCGAGAAGCGCTGCCAGTGCCGAGGCAAAATCAGCGTGATTCCGCACACCGGTTGCCAACAGCCCACGCACCAGCGGGTCATTGCATCCGCAGGCTTCGTGGAGCATCTGCTGCCATAACGTCGCAAGCTGGGGCGCGCACAGGCTGCTGCTCTTGTCAAACTGGCTGGATGCCAGAACGCTCTGCTCCCTGCTGTCCGTCATGACTCCATTATCCATGATCGTTTCCTGCTCCTACAGCCCCATGGCATGTCGCACAAAAGCCCTGCGCAAGGCCGGAATGCGGTGTACGCCCGCAATACCAAGGTCGCGCGCCAGACGCAGAACCGGATTATTGTTACTGAACAGCCTGTCCAGCGCATCGGTTGCCGCCAGCATCAGCATATTGGCCGGACGGCACCGGGCCTGATAGTTGGCCAGCAGTTCAGCCGCGCCAACATCCTGCCCTTTTGCATGCGCCTCAACCAGCAGCGGCACAAGCTGAATGATGTCCCGATACCCCAGATTAAGCCCCTGCCCGGCTATGGGGTGGATACCATGAGCGGCATCCCCCACAAGCAGCATGCGGGTATCCGTATAGCGCTGGGCATACTGCGCGGACAGCGGATACGTCCACCGCCGCCCGACCGGCGTTACACGGCCAAGGCGTTCCGTGCCCATGCGGCTTTCAACCTGCCGGGCAAAAACCTCATCCGGCAGGGCAGCAAACCGCTCAGCCGTGCCATCCTTGTCGCTCCAGACAATGGCGGACATATGGGGGTGTTCTTCCGTGCCACACATCGGCAACTGTGCGAACGGCCCAGCAGGCAGGAAGTGTTCAAGCGCACTGTTATCGTGCGGAAACTCATGCGCAATCGCACAGACAATGGCAGTCTGCCCATATGGCAGGCGCGTCAGGCCGATACCGGCCTCTTCCCGCAGGCGCGAGCGGCGACCATCGGCCGCGACAATCAGCTTCGCCCCGAAAGAGCGGCCATCAGACAGGCGGACATGCGCACCTTCCGCCCGGCGGGTAATGCTGGCCTCTACCGGGGCCAGAACCGTAATACCGGCTGTTTCCGCCAGACAGGCGTTGAGCGCCACACGCAGGGCGCGCGCCTCGATCATCCAGCCGAAAGGCTGCCCCGCATCCTCACGCTGGAACTCCAGAAACAGAGAGGACGCAGGCTCCCCCGGACGGCCATCCGTAACCAGAATATCCTCAATCGGGCAGGATGGACGCGGAAGGGCATCCCATACCCCCGCTTCTTCCAGAAACCTCTTGGGGCCAGCGGCAATAGCATAGGCCCGGCCATCCAGATCAGGATGCTCCATACCCGCAAGCTCGGTCCGGTCCAGCACAGCAACACTCAGCCCAGCACGCCCCAGACGGCAGGCCAGCGACGCGCCAACCGGCCCCGCGCCCACAATACAGACATCTACATCGGGCAGAGTATCCGCGGGAAAAACGCCTTCCGCCACGGTGGCTGCGGCCTTCTGGTGCATAAGCTCGGTTTCCTTCAATACGCAGTCCCCGCCCTCTCACGGGCAGGCCCGCCACGCACGGGGCGGGCAGCGGCATCATATATGCGCTTGCCCGCCGGGAAAAACCAGACATGCGCTCAGAACATCCCACATAAAAGCCTAGCGCGGCATGACCAAATGTGTCAGTCTCGGAACAGGAAAGAAATGATTATCGGGAGGGAGTAAAAGTTAAATGAAACTGATTACAGCCATTATAAAGCCCTTCAAACTCGGCGATGTGCGCGAAGCGCTCGCCCCGCTTGGCGTGCAGGGTCTGACCGTTTCCGAAGTCAAGGGTTTTGGCCGCCAGAAAGGCCAGAACGAAATCTACCGTGGCGCCGAATACCGGATCAGCTTCCTTCCCAAGATCAAGGTGGAAATCGCTACAACTGACGATCTGGTTGATCAGGTTATCGAAGCCATCCTTGATTCCGCTCACACTGGCAAGATCGGTGACGGCAAGATTTTTGTCAGCGATCTCGACCGCGTTATCCGTATCCGCACCCGCGAAACAGGCGATTCCGCCCTGTAATTAACGGATTTTCCGCCTTTCCATGCCTACCATCCCTTAGGGGTAATGGCATGGAAAGGCCGGGCGCCTCCTAGGAGCGCGCACTTGCGGCAGACTTTCGAAAAAGCGACTTCATGCTTTAAACGTCCGGTCTGCCCGGCCCATCTCCCACCGTTTTCTTTCTTGTTTTCGTGCGGGGTCTCACCGCTCAGGCAAGACGTGCAAGCCCTCTAGACGGGCCTGCACGCCTTGCTACGCTCTGGGTGCAACGCCTCGCACCCGCTATAGGCTTTCTATTAATCGCCACCTTGTGATGAGACCGAATAGTATAGTTTTACTTTCGCGACACCCAAACATAGGTGCGATACAGCCCTCAGCAGGCCAAACCAACCATCAGACGCCACACGAATATTACGGACACCGTGCCTGCGCTCCTTTTTCGCGCAATAAAAAAGCCTCCGCCACATCCCGTGGCGGAGGCTTTACCCCTGTCAGACCGGCTCTCCCAAACGGGAGAGCCCGCCAACAACTCAGAGGTTGATCTGTTCCCCATGCAGGGACGTATCCAGACCTTCCTGTTCCTGATCGGGGGTAACCCGCAGGCCGATCACGACATCCACAACCTTGAGGATGATAAAGCTGACCAGAGCACACCATACGATGGTGACCATGACAGCTTCACCCTGCACGATCATCTGCTTGAAGGAACCAACGATCCCTTCAGGGCTGGAGTCCGTAGCGGAGAGCGGGCCATAGGCCAGCAGACCAGTCAGCAGCGCACCAACAATACCGCCAACACCATGCACGCCAAAGGCGTCCAGACTGTCATCGTAACCGAGCATGTGCTTGAGGCTGGTTGCACTCCAGTAGCAGACCACGCCAGTGATCAGACCAATGACCAGCGCGCCGCCGGGCAGCACGAAACCAGCCGCCGGGGTAATGGCCACAAGGCCACCCACAGCACCGGAAATGATACCCAGAACAGTCGGCTTGCCAGCACGCAGCCATTCCATAACCATCCAGGACAGGCCCGCCGCCGCAGCAGCAATCTGGGTCGTGACCATGGCCATGCCCGCACGGCCAGCAGCACCCAGAGCAGACCCGGCGTTAAAGCCGAACCAGCCCACCCACAGGAGAGACGCGCCAATAACGGCGTAGGTCAGGTTGAACGGAGCGAGATCATCATGCCCGTAACCCTTGCGGCGCCCCAGAACCAGCGCACAGACAAGACCGGCCACACCAGCATTGATATGCACGACCGTGCCACCCGCGAAGTCAGCCGTGCCGAGAGCAGCCAGCCAGCCCATCGGGCTCCACACCCAGTGAGCGATCGGGGCGTAAACCAGCAGCGACCACAGAACGGAGAACACGCACATGGCGCTGAACTTCATGCGTTCTGCATACGCACCGGCGATCAGGGCCGGGGTGATGATGGCAAACGTCATCTGGAAGACCATGAAGACGCTTTCGGGGATGGTCATCGTCGAAGCGTTGGGCGTGCCTTCACCAATAGTGAAGGGAATGTCCGCACCATTATGGATGTGTTCGCCAAGTCCGTTGAGGAAAAGTCGTGAAAAACCACCAATCCACGGCGTGCCATTGCTGAACGCCAGAGAGTAGCCAGCCACCATCCAGACAATGGACATGAGACAGCACAGGGCAAAAGCCTGCATCATGGTAGCCAGAACGTTTTTCTTACGCACCATACCGGCGTAGAAAAGACCCAGACCGGGGATGGTCATCATCAGCACCAGCGCCGTGCTGGTCAGCATCCAGGCGGTATCACCGGTATCGATGGCCGGAGCGGCATCAGCCGCGAGGGCGGAACCACCACCCAGCAGCGAAACCGCAACCGCGCCCGCCAGCAGTGACAGGGATGAGGCCATCCCCGTGCGTTTTACGGCAGAATATGCCCTAGGCAATGACAGGAACATATATTGGGTCTCTCCTTAAACTCAAGGCTCTCAGCAATACTGGTCTTAATGATTTACGATCCTGACAGTGCCATTGTTTGACTTGTATCTCAAGCGGAACAAAGCGCCCTTTGCCACCATATTCCGTAATCATGGCCAGAATCTGGAAAAGAGCAGGCAGAATAGCGCCCGACAGCCTGCACTCCCACACAGCCTGTCAGGCCTGAAAACCTGTGAAATTATGGCTTTCCATGTGGCACAGCCAAAGGTTGCCGCCACCATGCCCCCTCTGGCTTTGGCATGTGTATTTTCTGGCGAATGCGGCATGGATGCCACACCCGCCCGGACCGTTATGCGCCCTTGATTGCGCGGGAAACCGGACGCGGCGGCAAGGATGTCCACCGATACAATGCCCTTTATCATTCCGTGGATTTGCCGTAGCGTACGGCCGTCATCGCTCTTCTGGCTGACGGACAGGGCAATGGGCCAATGCGCCCGTCAGGGGACATGAGCGTGCATCTTCCTGCCTATCTTCCTCGTAAGGTCATCACCATGAAAGTATTCGCGCGTATTGGTCTGGCGGCGACGCTGCTCACCTGCACCACCGTCATGGCCGCCCCCGGCGCCCATGCGCTGACAGCCAAGGAATGCCACGAAAAATTCAAGGAAGCGAAAGCCGATGGCTCGCTGAAAGACCAGACCTACAAGGCCTTCAAGGCCGCCACATGCGATGCAGCCGAACCGGCAGCCGCAAAGCCTGCTGAAACCAAAGCCGCTGAACCCAAGGCCGTGGAATCCAAGGCTACCGAGGCAAAGCCCGCCGAAACCAAGCCTGCTGAAACCGCCAGCAGCGCCAAGCCTCTGCCCGCCAGTGCCGAAGGCGCGGTTTTCCCGAGTGCTGTCAGCGCCCAGTATTCCAAGCTCAGCGCTGGTAAAGCCCGCCAGAAAACCTGCCTTGACCAGTACAACGCCAACAAGACCAGCAACGCCAATGGCGGCCTGAAATGGATCCAGAAAGGTGGCGGCTACTACAGCGTGTGCAATGCGCGCCTGAAAGGCTGATACGCCTCAACCCCATGACAGGCCGCAGCTCTGGCCTGCCATGGGGCTTTTACGGCTGCGTGCGTTTGTGCGCAGGCATGAGGTAGAGTGAGCGCGTCGCATAAGACAGCCAGATGCGATGGTTCATGAACCAGTCTGCCCCCAGCAGCATATCCGCCGTATCATGCACGGGTGAGACCGTCAGAACCGGTGTACGTTCTTCTTCCTGCCCGACTCGTAAGGTCTCGAAACGGTGCCAGTGATAAACCTGCCCGTGGCCATCCAGCCCGGCGGCCACACCCCCCGGATCCCCCGCCAGTGCGCCAGCGGCAACACCGGCCCTACGGGCTGCTTCACTGGAAACAATGGTGGAACGGGCTCCACTATCCAGTAGGGCATGCAGAGTATGGCCATCGAGTTCGACTGACGCCATCAGGCGTTTGCGTGCGGTCATATCAAGAGGCACCGCACGATACAGATAACGCCAGCCAACAGGCCCGGAACATGCCGCCGTGGCGGGAGACCAGAACGCCATCCACCCTTCCGCCACACTGAACTCAACATCATAGCGCGAGAGCAGATCCGCCCCTACCAGCCCTTCAATGGCAGGCACCAGCGCCGGAATAGCAGGCAATGCCTCTACCGGCACGGAAACCGGGCCAAACTCCACCGCCCCAAGCCGCAGAGAGTGGATAATGGCATTAGGCACCAGTCGTCCCTCGCCCCCTGTGCCCTGCACAACCGTACGGCGCTCGGGGTCTGGCTTCATGTCAAACAGCGCCATGGCCTCGGGGGAAACCAGACTCCCCTCCGACCCGGTATCGACAATCATCCGCGCGGCATGGCCGTTCAGGCTCACGGGCGCATTGATAAACCCCGCGTCATTCCGCAAGGCGACACGCGCCACCAGATGGCGGCATCCGGGCGGATCAGCAGGCTCGGCCTTGCCCGCCGGGCCAAAACCCGCCACGACAAACACCATGCCCACACACAACACAGCCTGTGACACATACGGTAAAAACCGCCAGCCCCCTCCGGGTCGCATCAGGCCAGTTCTCGGGCAAAACGGTCTGTCGCATTCAGCAGGGCTGTCAGGATACCGGGTTCAAACAGGGCATGCCCCGCGGCATCCACTAAATGGAATGCCGCTTCCGGCCATGCGCGATGCAGATCCCACGCCGTACGCACCGGCGTTGCCATGTCATAACGCCCCTGCACGATCACGGTAGGAATATGCCGGATACGCTCCACATCGCGGATAAGCTGACCTTCTTCCAACCAGCCAGCATGAACGAAATAGTGGTTTTCAATGCGGGAGAAGGCCAGAGCGTATTCAGCCTCATCGTGCTGCTCCTCCAGTTCCGCAGACGGGAGCAGGGTCAGGGTTCGGCCCTCCCACAGGCTCCAGGCCCTGGCGGCTTCCACGCGTGTGGCCCTGTCCTCTGCGGTCAGGCGAAGGCGATAGGCGGCCATCATGTCATGGCGTTCGGCCTCGGGAATGGGGGCCTGAAAATCCTCCCATTTGTCAGGGAACAGCCATGAAGCGCCTTCCTGATAATACCACAGCAATTCGGCTTTACGCAGCGTGAAGATACCGCGCAGCATCAGGGCCAGAACCCTGTCCGGGTGGGTCTGGGCATAAGCCAGCGCGAGGGTTGATCCCCATGAACCGCCAAACACCGCCCACTGCGCTACGCCACACTGTTCGCGCAGGCGTTCGATGTCCGCCACCAGATGCCATGTGGTGTTGGCTTCAAGGCTGGCATGGGGGCGCGAACGCCCACAGCCGCGCTGGTCAAACAGCACAATGCGGTAGCGGGCGGGGTCAAACAGCCTGCGCTGGCCGGGCGAACAGCCACCACCCGGCCCGCCATGCAGAAACACGACCGGAATACCCTTGGGGTTGCCGCATTCCTCCCAGTAAATTTCATGCCCTTCGCCCGTATCAAGATAGCCGTGGGCGTACGGCTCGATAGCAGGCCAGGGAGCGCGGTAGGCTTCGATCATGCCGGTATCCATCCTTCGGGGTTTTTCTGTGCTATTCCCTGTCACGTTCCATTTGTGCACGCGGGTGCGCACGCGTCCAGACATCCAGAAGCCGGGCTTCGTCTGTCAGGGTGTAACGCTGGGTGGTGGACAGGCTGGCATGGCCCAGCAATTCCTGAATGACACGCAGGTCTGCTCCCCCTTCCATCAGATGGGTGGCAAAGGAATGCCGCAACGCATGCGGGGTAGCATGTTCGGGCAGACCGGACAGGGTACGCCACAGCCGCATTGCCTTTTGTGCTATGGTTGGCTGTAGCCGCCCGCCTCGCACGCCCACAAACAGCGGCGCATCCGCCGTGGGGGATGGATGCTGCGCCAGCCATGCCTCAAGCGCCTGCTGCACCTGCGGCAGCACAGGCACCAGCCGCTCCTTACCGCCCTTGCCATAAATCCGCAGTACGCCTGTAGACGCCAGCACGCGCATATCCGCCACATCAAGCGATAGCGCTTCGGAAATGCGCAATCCGCAACCGTATAGCAGCAGGAACAGCGCCTTATCGCGCCCGCGCTCAAAAGGTGTACGGGCCAGCTCCGCAATATCCTCGGGGGCGGCCAGCGCATCGGGGCGGGAAAGCGGGCGGGGGAGTGTTTTTTTAATCCGTGGGCCGCCCAAAAGCTGAATGGCCGTATTCTCCACCCCCTCGCGCCGGGCCAGATAACGAAAGAACGACCGCAGGGCGGAAACCCGGCGCGCCCGTGTGCGCGCGGCCTGATCGGGGGTGGACGGGCGCACCATCGGCCGGTTGTTACGGGCCAGAGCGCGGGCCTGCTCCTGCGCCAGCCATGCCCGGAAATCCCGCAGGGTCAATCGCCCCAGCCCCTCCATATCCGGCAGGCCATTCATATGACCGGCCAGAAACACCAAAAAGCGCGACAGGTCAGACCGGTAAGCCTCAAGCGTGCGCGCAGAGGCCCGTTTTTCAACCGCCATCCATTCCATAAACCGCTGAACTGCTTCTTCCGCTGTCATGCGCGCTCCCCGCCCTCTCCTCTGCCCGGCCCCATAAGGCGGCGGCACGGATACCCTCCGGCTTTTTGGCCCTGTTCTTTACACCGCCACGGGCTTAAAGACTGAAACATGGCTCAGCCCCCATCTTCCCATGAAACGGATGCCCCGGCCAGCATTGCCCGCGTATCCGTGCTGCTGCCCATGCCATTCGCGGGGGCGTTCGACTACACGGCACCCGCGCATATGGCCTTGCAGCCGGGGGATATTGTGACTGTGCCGCTCGGCAAACGGTATGAAACCGGCGTTGTCTGGGACGCCACGCCAGATCTGCCGCCTGATCTCGCTTTTGCGACCGATACAAAACCCGTTCCGACCAGTCGCCTGCGCCCGGTCTCAGCACGGCTGGATCTACCCCCGCTCAATGCCGAGTTACGCCGCTTCGTAAACTGGGTTGCCGCCTATACGCTCTCGCCACCCGGCATGGTACTGGCCATGACCCTGCGCCAGCCCATGCAGGGCGTACCGGCCCCCAGCATGGGCTGGCTGCCCGCCCCCCTACCCGAAACCCTGCGCCTGACACCCGCGCGCCAGAAAGTGCTGTCGGTTCTGGGCGAAGGCCCACCCCGCACCACCACCGATCTGGCCAATGCCGCAGGCGTGGGCGCCGCCGTTATTCGTGGGCTGGCCGATGCCGGAGCGCTCCACCCGGTACGGCTGGACCCCGGCCATGCTTTTGCAACCCCCGACCCGGATCACTGCCCGCCAGTGCTGGAAGGCGCACAGCTTGAAGCCGCACAGGCTCTGCGCGCCAGCGCCCGTGATGGCGGGTTTTCGGTCACTCTGCTGGAAGGGGTTACAGGCTCGGGTAAAACCGAAATCTATCAGGAAGCTGTCGCTGCATGCCTGAAGACAGGACGGCAAGTGCTTGTACTCCTGCCAGAAATTGCCCTCTCGGCCCAATGGATGGAGCGTTTTACACGTCGTTTTGGGGTGCCACCCGCCATATGGCATTCCGAAATCGGACAGAAAGCCCGCAGGCAGACATGGCTCGGCACGGCTGATGGCAGCGTGCAGGTGGTGGTTGGCGCACGCTCGGCCCTGTTCCTGCCTTTCAAGGCGCTGGGGCTGATCATTGTGGACGAAGAACACGAACCCCTGTTCAAGCAGGAGGAAGGCGTTCTTTACAATGCGCGTGACATGGCTGTGCTACGCGGGCGACTTGCCGGGGTTCCGGTTATTCTGGCCTCCGCCACACCCAGCCTGGAAACTCTGGCCAATGTGGAAGCCGGGCGCTACCGCCATCTGGTGCTCCCCACCCGGCATGGGGGAGCCGCCCTGCCCGAAACCCGCCTGCTTGACCTGCGCGACCACCCGCCCCCGCGCGGGCTGTTTCTCTCGCCCGTCCTGCGCGATGAAATAGCCGCAACACTGGAGCGACAGGAGCAGGCCATGCTGTTCCTGAACCGCCGGGGTTATGCGCCCCTGACCCTCTGCCGGGCCTGCGGACACCGCATGGAGTGCCCGCACTGCACCTCGTGGCTGGTAGAACACCGCGCGCGCAAGGTGCTATCGTGCCATTACTGCGATACCACCCAGCCCCTGCCCCCCACCTGCCCGGCCTGCAATGCGGAAAACAGCCTGACCGCCATCGGCCCCGGTATTGAGCGCATTACGGAAGAAGCGCGCGAGCTTTTCCCGCAAGCCCGTATTCTGGTGATGTCGAGCGATACGCTCGGCGGCCCAAAGGCAACAGCGGCGGCCATCGAAAAAATCTCACGCCGCGAGGCTGATCTGATTATCGGCACACAGGTTGTGGCCAAAGGCTGGCACTTTCCTTACCTGACGCTTGTGGGCGTTGTAGATGCTGATCTGGGGCTGGGGGGAGCAGACCTGCGCGCGGGCGAACGCACGATCCAGCTTCTGCATCAGGTTGCCGGCCGCGCTGGCCGTGCCGAAGCCCCCGGCAAGGTGCTGCTGCAAAGCTACATGCCCGAACACCCGGTCATGCAGGCGCTGCTTTCTGGGGATTTCGACAGCTTCATGGCGCAGGAGGCAGCCCAGCGCAAGCCGGGTTTCTGGCCCCCTTACGGACGACTGGCCGCCCTTGTCATCAGCGCGACCGAGGCGCAGGCGGCAGATCATGCGGCCGCACTGCTGGGCCGCACCGCCCCATATGGCGAGGGTATACAGGTGCTTGGGCCAGCTCCCGCGCCGCTCGCCCTGCTACGCGGGCGCCATAGACGGCGGCTGCTCCTGCGCACCCGCCGGTCTATCGCGGTGCAACCCATATTGCGCCGCTGGCTGGCTGCGGTCGATCTGGGCCGGGCCGTACGGGTCGATGTGGACATAGACCCGGTTTCATTCCTCTAGGCGGAACAATGCCAGCCTGTTCCGCCGGGCCGCTTAAGCGGCCCTGTGCGCCAGTCTTACTTGCTTTTGTCGTCATTCACCGGCTTGGCGGTGCTGGTCAGCACGGTGGAAATGGTTTCACGCAGAACCGTCACGCGCACATTGGGGGCGATTTCCACCTCGACTTCGGATGAATCCTCGCGGCTGCGCTGCACAATGCCCACAACACCACCCGCGGTCACGATCCGGTCGCCACGACGCAGGGCCTTGAGTTCAGCCTTGAGCTGCTTCTGGCGCTGCTGCTGAGGGCGGATCATGAGGAAATACATGATGGCGAAAACCGCAACAAACGGCAGGAAGGACATCAGCGTGGCGCCGGCGCCACCGCCCCCGGCGGCAGTCTGGGCATGAGCTGCGGGAATAAGGAAATCGAACATGGGGTGCTGACTTTCAGATAAGGCTGGTTGCACAAACGGAAGAAGTGACCATAGTTTTCAATCCTTTTCCGTCAAGCTCCTGCATGGAAGTTCACGGCATGCGCCGCGCACTTTCCGGGCGGGAGAAAAAAGAGGCCCTTATGGACGCAGAGCAGACCCCGTTTCTCGAACGGATCGCCACGGCGCTGGAACGACTGTCCCCCCCGCCCGCCACGCTGGAAGGCGTGGATACGGCGGATGCCTTTGTCTGGCTCCCTGAGCGCGGCAGGCTGCGCCCCGTACCCCACGTGGCGCATGTACCCGTTGACCTGCTGCGCGGGGTTGATCAGCAACGCCGCACGCTGGTTGAAAACACGCAGTATTTCGCCAGCGGCCTGCCCGCCAACAACGCCATGCTGTGGGGTGCGCGGGGTATGGGCAAGTCCTCTCTGGTCAAAGGTGCCCATGCTCTGGCCAACCAGAAAGACGGCCAGCCCTGCACTCCCGGCAAAGGCCGGGTGGCGCTGATAGAAATCCAGCGCGAAGACCTGACCAGCCTGCCCCTGCTGCTGAGCCTTTTGCGCGAGAACCCGCGCCGGTTCATCCTGTTCTGTGATGATCTGTCTTTTGAAAAGGAAGACAGGGATTACAAGGCTCTCAAATCCGTTCTGGATGGCGGCATAGCCGGACGGCCTGAAAACGTCCTGTTTTACGCCACATCCAACCGCCGCCATCTGATGCCGCGCGATATGATCGAAAACGAGCGCGCCACAGCCATCAGCCCGTCCGAAGCGACGGAAGAAAAAGTTTCTCTCTCCGACCGCTTTGGCCTGTGGCTGGGTTTTTACTCCTGCGAGCAGGATACCTATGCCGATATGGTGCGCGCCTATGCCGCCCAGCGCGGCCTGACCATTGCCGAGGCCGAACTGATGGCCCGCGCCAATGAATGGGCCATTACACGCGGCAGCCGCTCGGGCCGTGTGGCGTTCCAGTTCATAGAAGACCTGAGCGCACGCCTGAGCGCCGATACACCACACCGCTAAAAACACGCTGGCGGGTTGCAAAAAACCGGGCACACCCCGGCAAATGCGAAAGAATATGTCTTTCAGCATTGTCGCGTCTTGCGTCCCGCCAGCCAATGCGTTGAGATAGCACTGAACGCAGGGGTGACCTGCGTACCGTCATCCGATACGAGGCACCATGACCCAGACTGATCCCGCCGTTCCTGTTTTCTCCACCTCCGCCCCTACGGCTGAGGCAGGCAGGGTCGACCTTCGGACTGTCCGCTCCAACCCGGACTATTGGTACCCTGTCGCCTGGTCACGCGAAGTCAAACCCGGCAAAACCATCGGCACCCGCTATGCCGGCCTGCCGATTGCCCTTGTCCGCCCGAAGGAAGGGCCGGTTTTCGCACTGGAAGACCGCTGCGCCCACCGGCAGGTTCCGCTCAGCAAGGGCGAGGTCAAGGGAGATTCGGTCAAATGCTGCTATCACGGCTGGGCCTATGGCCGCTCGGGTCGCTGCATTGATGTGCCTTATCTCGGCAAGGGCAAGCTCCCCAACGGGGTGCGTACCTTCCCCTGCCGCGAACAGGACGGGATGATATTCGTCTTCCCCGGCGACCCGGAAAAAGCTGAAACCACTCCCCTGCCGCCCGCTCTGGCGCAGGCCGCAAACCCCGCTTACAAAACCCGCTTTTTCGGGCGCGAAGTGGGCTGTCACTACAGTTTCATGCACGAAAACCTGATGGATATGAACCATCAGTTCATGCACTCCAAACAGATGGGCCAGATGAAGCCCCGCTTCCTTGGCCAGCTCAAGGAAGCCGGTCTGGTTGAAGCCCGCTACAGCTTTGCCCGCACGGGAGGCAGCCAGCCCCTGGGCGAAGCGCTGATTTTCGGCGAGCGGCGCAACGCGGAGGCGAAGTTCCAGCACCGCGATGTCATGACCATCCGCACCGAATACCCCTACCAGACCCTGCGTATCCAGACCGGGGATGAAGACCCCGTGATGGATCTGTGGATCGTCTATGTCCCCCAGAGCGCGGATGAGCTTACCAACCGCACCTTTGGCCTGCTATCGGTCAAACGGCCGAAAATTCCCGGCCTGCTCGATATGGCATGGCCGTTTCTGGTCGCGTTTACCGAGCGTATCTTTGCTGAAGATCGCGAGATCGTGGAACTGGAACAAAAAGCATGGCGCGAACTGGGGGGAGACCACAATGTGGAAGTCTTCCCTGTTATCAACGCTCTACGCGACCTGCTGAAAGAATGTGGTGTTCCGCCTGCCTCTGGGTCTCATGCCTGATACGTTACCCCTTGAGCTTGAGGCGCCTCCCTGCCGCCTGCGCCTGCTGACACCTGATGACGCCCCGGCCCTGCACCATCTGGTCAATGACTGGGAGGTTGTGCGCATGCTCAGCAGTCCGCCTTTTCCCTACCCACGGGAACTGGCGGATGAGTGGATAACCGCCACACAGGCCCTATGCCGGAAAAACGAAGGCTTTTACTTTGCCATACTGGGGCCTGATGGCAGGCTAGCAGGGTGTATCGGCCTGCGGATTGTCCCCCTGCCCCAGACGGGCCGCTCCCCCCATGCCCCTCCGCAACGCGAGGGCCAGCTCGGTTACTGGCTGGGCCGCGCTCACTGGGGGCAGGGCTTTGCCTCGCTGGCAGCCAGCCGTATTGCCCGCTGGGCGCTGGCACACCTGAACATCGACCGCCTGAGTGCGAGCGCTGCGCAGGATAATATTGCCTCCATCCGCGTGCTGGAGCGTGCAGGCTTTCGCCATACAGGCACTGATCGGCAGAAGTTCGTCGCCCGTGGCACCGACCTGCCTGTGGAGCTGTTCGAGGCCACCCGCGCTGACATCAGCCAACCTGCCAAAACCCCGAACACCGACACGCCAGCCCCCCTGGCGGCCAGCACGGCGCCACCACCCGCCCCACCATCGGATACCCCCGCCCACCATCACGAAGCACTGGCCGGAGCTGCTCCCACAGGCACCTCGCCCGCCATACCAACACGTAACAACAGGCCAGAAGTCCGGCGGTTAGTGCTGGTAAGCGCCGCAGCCCTCATCAACCCAAGCGGGCAGATCCTTCTTGCCCGCAGGCCGGAAGGCAAAAGCATGGCGGGGTTGTGGGAGTTCCCCGGCGGCAAGGTGGAAGCAGGCGAAACACCCGAAGCGGCTCTTGTCCGCGAACTGCATGAAGAGCTGGGGCTGGATATGAGCCGCGCCTGCATGGCGCCCTTTACCTTTGCCTCGCACGCCTATGCCGGTTTTGACCTGCTTATGCCGCTGTATCTATGCAGACGCTGGCAGGGTACCCCTACCCCGCGCGAAGGGCAGAAACTGGCATGGGTCGCGCCAGAAAACCTGCGTGGTTACGCCATGCCCGAAGCCGATCTGCCGTTTATCCCACTCTTACAGGCACTACTCTGAAGGGCTGATCCCCCCTCTCTCGCCCCTGCCCTGCCGTCCTGTGGCTTGACGGCACCCGCCTTGCACGCCTAACCAGAAAATACGCCCGCTCTCTTGGGGGTGTCCTCGTGATTTGTCCGGCCGGATTGCGGCGAGGTTAAAGAAGTGCGCTAAAGAGGCCCTGACGACGCCCGCCCGACGTCAAGGTTTCCACGGTCAGTTCAACAGACCGATACCGCAGGATTACCCGCGCGGGTTCGTCTGACACGAGAAAACCGGATACCAGAATGACCAACTCCGATACATCAAGCCAGGCCACATGGCGCCCCGCCACCCGTCAGCTCCACGCTGGTCTTGAGCGCACGGCTTACGGCGAAACCAGTGAAGCCCTGTTCCTGACCTCGGGCTTTGTCTATGACAATGCCGAACAGGCCGCCAAAACCTTCACCGGTGAAGTAACCCACTACCAGTACAGCCGCTTTGGCAACCCGACCGTAGCCGCACTGGAACGGCGGCTTGCCGATCTGGAAGGGGCTGAAGCCTGTGTTGCCACCGCCACCGGCATGGGGGCGGTTTCTTCCGCCCTGCTGTCGCATGTGAAGGCGGGTGATCGCGTGGTTGCCTCCAGCGCGCTGTTTGGTTCCTGTCACTGGATCGTGGCCAACCTGCTGCCCCGCTACGGCGTGACAACGGTTTTTGTTGATGGCACGAATCTGGATGAGTGGGCCGAAGCCCTGTCCGAGCCGACAGCCGCCGTGCTGCTGGAAAGCCCCTCCAACCCGATGCTGGAAATTCTGGACATTGCCGCCATTTCCACTCTGGCGCACAAGGCTGGCGCTATCGTGGTGGTGGATAATGTCTTTGCCTCCCCCGTGTACCAGAAGCCGCTGGCACTGGGGGCGGATGTGGTCGTGTATTCCTGCACCAAGCATATTGATGGACAAGGCCGTGTGCTCGGCGGTGCCGTTCTGGGTCGTGCGCAGTGGATTACCGAAACCCTTCAGCCTTTCACCCGCAATACCGGCAATGCCCTTTCGCCTTTCAATGCGTGGGTGATGCTCAAGGGGCTTGAAACCCTCTCCCTGCGGGTGGATGCCATGACCCGCAATGCCGCACAGGTAGCAGACTATCTGGCCTCCGCCCCCGGCATTGTAACCGTGCGTTACCCCGGCCGTGCTGACCACCCGCAATACGCTCTGGCCCAGCGCCAGATGAGCGGTGGCGGCACGCTGGTTGCGTTTGAAGTCGCAGGCGGACGTGAAGGCGCATTCGCCTTCATGAACGCGCTGAAGCTGATCGCCATTTCCAACAATCTTGGAGATTCGCGCTCACTGGTGACACATCCGGTCACCACGACCCATTCCAAGATCGACCCCGAGGCCCGCGCGGCACTTGGTATCAACGAAGGGACGATCCGTTTCTCCGTCGGTCTGGAAGACGCGCAGGACCTGATCGACGATCTGGCACGCGGCTTTGCCGCCCTGTCCGCTCTTTAAGCAACGCAGCCCGGCAGCTTATTCTGCCGGGCTCCCCACAAAAGACAACGGGCCTGCTCCCCACGGTATAACCGTAAAGAAGCAGGCCCGCCCCATAACCCGGCTTACCGGGGTGGCTGAGGAAACCCTCAGCCCTGTTTCTGAACTTTCCAGCCCGTTTCACGCAGGGCAAAAGATAGCCCGATCGCAATCACAATGCCGACCAGCAGCGGCATGAACGCACGGTGGAACAGCGCCATGCTGTCAGTATCGCCACCGACCATCAGGGCTGAAACCAGCGGTGACATGACACCCGTGGTGCCGAACACCAGAAAGTTCATGACCCCTGCCGCCGTGCCCTTCACTTCCGGCGGGTTCACTTCCTTCATGGATGAGAACGGAATCATCGCCGCTCCAGAAGCAATACCCATCACCAAGGCCACAGAATAACGGGGCATGACACCGGCAGGAATGTACAGGGCACACAGCGAAGCCGCGAGCAGCACCAGTGCGCCACCGATCAGCACCGGCTTACGCAGACCGATCCTGTCAGAAATCCAGCCCAGCAGCGGGCAGCCGATAACCCAGCCAATCGGCACCATGGACACATCAGACGCCGCAAAAGCCATGCTGGTGTGTTCGCCCTTGCTCAGCATGGACGCCCCCCAGCCCAACGCGCCGATTGTAGTAGGCACAAACAGCAGCCCCCCCACAATACCCGCGATCCAGCTCTGCGGATTGCCGAAAATAATGCGGAACGGCTTAAGCAGGTTTCCAACGGAAAAATGCCCGTGATGCGCACTGCTATCGCCAGAGTCCCGCGGCATGACAAACCATGTCGCCACGGCCAGACACACGCCGATCACGCCAAAACCCAGCCAGACCGTCTGCCAAGGAATATGGAAAGACCCGTTGGGGTCAATCAGAATACGCGTGGGTTTGGAACCGAACGCCGCCCCCGCCATACCCAGACACTGGGTAAGCCCCACAAAAAGAGCAAGTGTGCGCGCAGGAAGATACCGCGCCGCCACATAGGAAGAACCAACAAAAGCGCAGATGGCACCAAGAGCCTGAATGACATAGCCCCCGATCCCCGCCGCGACACTCCCCTGAGCGAAAATAAGGCAACCCACGCTGGTAATGGCAATGCCAACCGGCATGGTGGCGTGCGCGCCATAACGGTCAAGCAGCACACCCACGGCCAGAGCCGCCAGCGCATAGACAATATAGTAAGAAGCAATCATCAGCCCGAGATGGCTGTTACCCCATGCCTGTGTCAGCTCGTCCTGCATGATGCCGGGTGCTGAACGGATGGCGTACTGATAAAAATAGAACAGCGCGCATAAAAACCAGGCCAGCACATAAAGCGGCAGTATCTTCTGCGGCTGCCCCGCAGGTGCGCTACCCGGCAAAGGCGCTGTATTGGACGTCTGAGAAGCCGACATGAAAAATTCCGATATTGCAAAACGCCATACGCCTGCCTTCCATCAGGAAAGCAGGCGCACGGAGAGTTAAGTTATTTCGCAGGCGGACGGGCGTTTGCCGTAGCCACATGCCGGCCCCAGGAAATCAGCTCCGGGGTGCAGTCATCGCGCGGGATCACGCATTCGATCAGGGTCGGGCCTTCCTTGTTGCCCAGCGCAACCTTGACGGCATCGGCCAGTTCGCCCGCCGTGGTGGCGCGCAGGCCAATGCCCTTGCCGTCTTCCGCGTTGAACGCGTTCACAACGGCGGCGTAGTCCCAGTTTTTGATGTTGTTGTACGGGCCATCATGAATTTCAACTTCGATGGTGTAACCAGCGTTGTTGATCAGGAAGATAATGACCGGCAGCTTGCGGCGCGTCATCTGCGCCACTTCCTGCGCCGTAAGCTGGAAGGAACCATCACCCACCATCAGAATGGTGCGGCGTTCCGGTGCGCCCACGGCATAGCCAAACGCAGCAGGAACAGACCAGCCAATATGGCCCCACTGCATTTCAAATTCGACGCGCGCACCGTTGGGCAGCTTGGTGCGAACCACGTTAAACCAGGAATCACCCGTCTCACCAATAACGGTGGTTTCAGGCGTAACCAGCCCCTGCAGCGTCTGCTGGATGTCAGCACGGGTCAGCTTGTCATCGCCGCTGCCGGTGGTTTCAGACACCGTTGCGGTGTGCACGCGCTTGTACTGAACCAGTGTTGCGTCTTTTTTCGGCTTGTCCTTGAAATACGCCGCCAGAGCTTCCAGCAGTTCCTTCAGGTGGATGTTATCGAACGAAAAGCCGTTCAGCTTGGTAACGTTCTTGTCCAGAACGGCAACATTCGGCCCCTTAGGCCATGCGGTCCAGCCTTCGGTCGAATAGTCGTTAAAGATGGGCGCCAGCGCCAGAATGCTGTCAGTCCAGTTGAAGATGTCATTAACACCCGGCGTGCTTGCGCTGCCCCAGTAGGTGCCGACATAGGCCGGGTGCTCTTCAGGGAAGAAGCTCTTAGCCGCAGCCATCGTACCCACAACGCAGCCAAGAGCGTCAGCCAGCTTCACAGCGGCTTCTTCCGCCCCGGCGGCGCGCAGGCGGCTACCGATCAGAATGGCAGGCTTTTCGTGCTTTTCAATAAAGCTGGCAACAGCCGCCACGGCTGCGTCAAGCGTTTCCTTATCCGAAGGGCGCACGTCCAGCACAGCACTGATGGGGCCGGGAGCCGCACAGGGCTGGGCCGACACGTTGCAGGCGATTTCGATATAAGCCGGCTTCTTTTCACGCAGGGCCGTGCGGATAACATGGTCGATCTTTTCCGGCGCATCTTCAGCGCTGGTGATGGAAACCGCCGCACAGGTCAGCTTTTTTGCGATTTCGAGCTGATAGCCATAATCAGGAATACCAATGGTGTGGTGCAGGATATGCCCGCTGCCATGATCATTGGAGTTGGGAGCGCCAGAAATCAGGATAACCGGCAGGTTTTCGGCATAGGCACCGCCAATGGCGTTCAGGGCCGAAAAAGCACCCACGTTAAACGTTACAACAGCGGCAGCCGCACCGTTGGCGCGGGCGTAACCTTCAGCGGAAAAACCGCAGTTCAGCTCATTGGAGCAGTAAACCTGCTCACAATCCTTGTTGAGAAGCAGCTGGTCGAGCAGCACCAGATTGTAATCGCCAGCAACGGCAAAATGGTGTTTCAGGCCGATCTGGGAAAGACGTTCAGCGAGGTAGGTACCTACAGTATAAGACATGTTTTCTTTCTCCCTTGGTGGGTTGTCCTGAGACCCCACTTTACTGGAACGGAAAATATCGGAAGGTCACATAAACCGTGTTGCCCGATGCGGTCGGGGTAACACTGCTGCCGTGACTATCGATGCCAGAATAGGCAAACTTCCGGATATATGTGTATTGCAGGCCGGCCATTACACTCCCGTAGCGGCCCTGCATGAAGTGCCACCAGCCACCAGCCGTAAAGGAGGCCAGCGTATGGGTCTGGGCGGCACAGCTTGCTTCCTTGACACCGGGCGGCGTTTCGCAGCCGCTCAGGTTCAGGTCGCTTACGCCGTAGCCATACTGATGACCATCAGCCCCCATGTAATATTTGCGCCCGGCTGATTCCACACCCCCATAGGTATAGACCAGCACGGAACTCGCCGGATGCCCGATCAGGCCAAGCGACCCCATGATTTCTGGCACAGGCACATACTGGCCCTGACCGTTAAACGTGGTGTCGGGCAACTGGGTGGGGCCATAGCGGCCAATGCCGTCACCGGCCAGCACGTTGCCGGTCAACTGCAATTTGTTGGTGCCCAAAGGCATGGTCATGCCCGCCCCGACACCACCACCAAACGAAGTCTGTTTCTTGGCGGTTGTCGCCCCCGGCGCCACCGCTACGGAGCGGAACCACCGGGCAAGGCCAAAGAGTTCGTAATGCCCGAACGAGGTATCGACAGCCCCTTTAAGGATAATGTCGGGCACGGGGTTGTTGCTATACTGGGCGGTGGAGTTCAGCAGTGCGCCACCGTTGTTGGAATAGTAAACCGTTGCCCCTGTGGTATCGCCATAGGCTGGGGGGAGCGTGCCGCCCGAAGCAACCGATCCCGAAAACGCGCTGATCGCCTGTGGGTCTTCAATTGACAGGCCCAGCCAGTATTTCTGGTGCCAGTCCTTACCAATCCGAATCTGGGGCACACGGGTAAAGACAATCCCCGGAATCTGGTTGTTATCCGTAACTGCGGGCAACTGCTCCTGTCGGGGCAGAATGCCCTTGGCGTAATTGGTCGCCAGACTCCACGCCTGCCCCATGAGCAGATGGAAGCCCCAGTCTTTTTCCGTCACAGTAAAATAGCCCTGACGCAGACGGGGCACATACCCGTTGATCTGCGCACTGTTGCTACTGACCCCTGCTCCGGCAAAGTCGCTTTCAATATAGGCTTGCAACCGCACCGATTTGGACGGATTGGCTTCCATCAACACTGACATGCGGCTGAGCTGCGAGGAAAGGCGTTCCTCGCTCAGCCCATGATTATGGCTATTGGCATAAGGAAAATTACCCCATGCTGTAGCAGGCCCGCTGGTCATGTTGGAATCACGCCAGATATTGGACAGTTCCACAAAACCACCCAGACGCACTGAAATACCGCCTATGCTGAAAATAGGCGGCAACGTATCCACTGCGGTTTGCGTAATAGCCTGAGGGCTGGCGGTCGAAAGATCGATAGTGGATTTGGTTGTTTGCGTCTCTTTAGCCTCTGGCATCCATTCGAAACGTGCACTTTCCCGTTCACCATCGCGCACTTTCAGTGGCATCACGTCTTTGGCGCGCTCAGGCTGCATGTCGGATGAAAAACGGATAGCTGGCTCAAACGCCCCATCAGAAATAGCCTGACGTGAAGACGGCGCGGCATTTGCCGTATGCACAGCCGGTTTGCCCACAGCCGGGCGTGTGGCACCAACATGCTGCCTACGGGCCTGCCGCTGCTCAATAACTTCGACCTGAGCTGCCAGTTTACGCATCTGCGCTTTGATCAGAGCAATTTCCTGCGCATCATCCGCGTATGACGCAACAGGCATATCCACTACACAGAAAACTGCCGCCCCGATCAGCAGGTGAGTTTTCAGCCCCCGTCTGCCAGCCTTATTTTTTAAAACGGCAAATATCACGCCTGCCCCTTGGGGTATGCACACTCTGCAGTGAAGCGTCTTTTATAAAGGCCTGACCAATACGAAAAAAATCAGACCCTGCTTTTTATTTCCACAAACAATGCGCGGTTATCATTTGAATGAGCCTGAATAACGCGCGCCCTGAAAATGGTCAAGAAAAACCACAATTCTCCGTGACCACACGCACAGGATGCAAATATAATTTTATTGCGCAAAATACGACCAATAAAAAACAAACAATAACTTTTAGCGATTATATTTTTTGTATTATTATACTTTCTCTGACACAGCCCTCATCCTGACAACCATACAAACTTAAGAAAAATTTTATAATTCAGCACGCCGCCGTTTTCACATGCCCAACCGATCGGACGTGCGGCGCTTGGCAGACGCCCCCCGTTCATGATAGTGCTGCCCGCCTTGATCTTGAACCAGACAGCGCGTGCACCCGCTCACAGGGGCGGAGCAAACTGCTGGCACGGCTTTCCCTCATATGTTCAGGAGCACACTCGCCCATGGCCGACCGGGCTGCCTTCCCTCTGGCGCATGAACTGGAAGAACCCTACGCGGATCTGTTCGCGGCCCTTCCTGTTTATGAAATGGTTACTGGCGCCATTCGGGTGCAGGTGCAGGTTTTCTGGCTGGCTGAACAGTCCGAACCGGACGAAGGCAGCTATTGCTGGGCCTATCGTATCCGTATCGGCAATGACAGCGCCAACCCCGTGCAGCTTCTGGAACGGACATGGCTGATTACCGACACCCAAGGCCGTGAAGAACACGTGCAGGGCGCTGGCGTAGTGGGCGAGCAGCCGATTATCCAGCCCTGCACCAAGTTTGAATACACGTCGGGCGCGGCACTGGGCACACCGGGCGGTTTCATGCGTGGCACCTATCTGATGCGTGACACCACAACCGGCACCTGCTTTGACGTAACCATTCCCGCTTTCAGCCTGGACAGCCCGTTCCAGCAGACACTGCTTCATTAATCCGAATTTTGTTCGCTGACAGGAGATCCGGCATGAGCGCGCCGCCGCCCAACACAGACAGCCAGACTGCCCGCCCGACACAGACCGAAGCCGAGCAGGCCGTCCGCACTCTTTTACGCTGGGCCGGTGATGACCCGACGCGTGAAGGGCTGCTGGATACACCAGCCCGTGTCGCCCGGGCCTATACGGATTTTTTCTCCGGCTACGAAATCGACCCTGCCAGCCTTCTGCGCCGGACTTTTTCGGAAGTGGATGGGTATGACGAAATCGTGCTGCTGCGCGACATCCGTTTCGAAAGCCATTGCGAGCACCACCTGGCCCCCATTATCGGCCGCGCTCATGTGGCCTACCTGCCGCGCCAGCGCGTTGTGGGCATTTCCAAGCTGGCCCGCGTGGTGGACGCCTATGCCCGCAGGCTCCAGATTCAGGAGCGTATGACGGCGCAGATCGCCAACACCATTAATGATGTGCTCGAGCCCCATGGTGTGGCCGTCATTATTGAATCCGCCCACGAATGTATGACAACGCGCGGTGTCCACAAACCCGGCGTGTCCATGGTGACCAGCTCCATGCTGGGCGTATTCCGCGACAACTCCGACACCCGCCGTGAGCTGATGGCCATGCTCAACCGCCCCGGCACACAGGACTTCTGATCCACTGAAAACCCCCTCCCCCAATAAGGGAGGGGCGCTTTCTCGGCGACTGCGATCAGATGGAAACGCTTGCGCCCAGAACCTTGATAAACTGCGCCAGCCATGCGGGATGCGCAGGCCATGCCGGAGCGGTTACCAGTTCACCATCCGTAACGGCATCTGTCAGGGCTATATCGGCATAAACGCCGCCAGCCAGTTCCACCTCCGGTTTGCAGGCCGGGTAAGCCGAAACCCTACGCCCCTTGATGGTGCCTGCCGCCGCCAGAAGCTGCGCACCGTGGCAGATGGCCGCTGTCGGGCGGTCAGAAAAGGCGCGGACAATTTCCAGCACCCGCTCATTCAGCCGCAGATATTCCGGCGCACGCCCGCCGGGTACGATCAGCCCCAGATAGCTGTCGGTATCCACGCTGTCGAAATCCGCATTCAGCACAAAAGCATGGCCGGGCTTTTCGCTATAGGTCTGCGCCCCTTCAAAATCATGGATAGCGGTCAGCACCTTATCGCCCGCTTTTTTGCCGGGACACACGACATCCACCGCATAGCCCAGCATCAGCAGCGCCTGATACGGCACCATGATTTCGTAGTCTTCGACGTAATCGCCCGCCAGCATCAGCAGCTTGACATCATCAGACATGGGTATCGTTCTCCTTCAACCCCTCACGCAGGCGGGGCATGAGTTCCACAAAATTACAGGGCCGGTGGCGGCTATCGAGCTGGAAGACCAGAATATCATCCCAGCCATCCTTGACCGCGCCGGTCGATCCGGGCAGCGCAAAAAGATACGTCCCCCCCGCAACACCCGCGAGCGCACGCGACTGAATGGTGGATGTGCCTATCTTGCTGTAGGACAGCATGCGGAATAGTTCACCAAACCCTTCAATGCGTTTTTCCAGCACACGCTCGAAGGCTTCAGGCGTAACATCCCGCCCGGTAACGCCCGTGCCGCCACTGGTAATGACCACATCCACCAGCGGGTCTGCTATCCATGCGCGCAGTTTCTGCTCAATCTGCCCCGCATCATCGGGCACGATGGCGCGATCCGCCAGAACATGGCCAGCCGCCTCAACACGGGTGGCAAGCGTCGTCCCGGAGGAATCGGTTTCCAGCGTGCGCGTATCCGATACGGTCATGACCGCAATCCGCACCGGCAGGAACGGTCTGCTTGTATCAATTCTGGACATAAAACCTGTCTTCTCTCTACCTGAAGCGCTCCCCGCCCACACCAGACACGGCACGGCCGGTTTGCCTACCCGCTACCATAACAGCTTCGACCGCACCGTGCAGTCCCATGATCGGGCAATGGCATCATGGGAGTGGACGGCCACCCCCGCGGCTGGCAGAGTTAATCCATGCGCTATCGCCTTTTCCACCCGGCTGCGGCCCTTGCGGCCTTACTGGCCTCCCTGTCGCTGGCCTGTCCGGCCTCGGCCACAGCACCTGCGCCCTTAACAACCGTGGAAGGACAGCGGCTTGAAATTGCCCTCGCCTGCGCGGGCACACTGTCTGTCCATACAGATAGCGAGCTGAAAAACGCGGTTAGGGGCCATTGGCCGCAGAACACCACCCTGACACACCAGCCTGATGGCACGCTGCGGCTTACGCTTGAAACCTGTCCAGCCCCCTCAGCCGCACCTCAAGCCTCCGCCACGCTCGACATTACCACCCCGGCGGACATGCCTCTGGCCATTGAGGCCCCACAGGCGCAGGGCATGACACTGGATAACCGCACAGGGCCGGTTGTTGTGCATGCTGGCGCGGGGCTGACCCAGCTTGGCACGGCGGAAACGCTGGATCTGATCAGCGAGGCCACGGGCCAGATCACCATTCCAACCCTGCCGGAGTCAGCACGCCTCCGCTCTACTGGCAGCGCGAACATTACCGTCAACAAGGCCAACGGCACGGCCCTGTCGGTCTATCTTGGCGGCGCTTCGGCCTTCATGGCCTACTCGGGGAAGCTGAAAGCCCTCGAAATCACTTCAGCCAGCACACAGGACGCCATTTTCCATGGCGAAACCGAAGTCGCGGCTCTGCATGTCGAAAACAGCGGCTCCATTATCGTTGACAAGGCCAGCGGCACACTGGCGATAGAACGCGATGGGCCGGGCCAAATTCTTGTCAATCAGCCGCAGGGTTCTCCCTCCGGGCAACCCGGTGCGCCATCGGGCCACCAGCCCGCCAAAAACTGAACCACCCTAGGTAAAGGAAGACCAGACCGGTGTCGTTCAGTCGGCTGTTTATCATGCGCCCTGTCGGCACCACCCTGATGGCGCTGGCCTTTGTGGTGGCCGGGCTGTTCGCTTATCGGGCCATGCCGGTTGCCGATCTGCCCAATATCTCGGTGCCGGTCATTTACGTGATTGCCACCCAGCCCGGCAGTTCGCCCCAACAACTCGCCAGTGCTGTCACAACACCGCTGGAGCGCAGGCTGGGCCAGATTGCGGGTATCGAGAGCATGCGTTCGGACACGACAGATAGCAGCAGCTTCATTCTGCTGTTCTTCAAGAGTGACCGGGACATCAACGGGGCCGCGCGCGATGTGGAGGCGGCCCTGCGCGCGGCACGCACCGACATGCCCACAACCCTGATCATGCCGCCGCAGTATTACAAGGCCAACCCGTCTGACAGCCCGATTATGGTCACGGCCCTGACATCGCCCAACCGTTCGCCTGACGCCCTGCGCGATCTGGCGGAAACCCGCCTTACCCCGCTGCTGGCCGGGGTAAAAGGCGTAGGATGGGTGGAGCTTGTTGGGTCTGACAAATCCGCCATACGGGTGGAGATGAACCCCCAGCTTCTCTACCATTACGGGATCGGGTTTGAGGATGTGCGCTCGGCGCTGGCCTCTGCCAACGCCAACACGCCCAAAGGCTTCATTGACATGGCCGGGCAGCGCCTGACGCTACAGACCAACGATCAGGCACGAGACCCCGAGCAGTATCATGGCCTTGTCATTGCCTACCGCGATGGCCGCCCCGTGCGGCTGGATAGCATAGCCCGTGTCCATAGCGGCCCGCAAAGTGATCGCAAGGCGGGCTGGCTAAACGCAAGCCCCGCCGTGCTGGCCATTATCCGCGCCCAGCCGGGCAGCAATGTCATAGAAGTAACCGATGCCATCCGTGCCCGCGCAGCCTATTTGCGGCAGGCACTCCCGGCTGATGTCAAACTGACACTGGTTACCGACCGCTCTATCTCCATCCGTGGTGCGCTAAAGGATACGCAGGAAACACTCCTGATGTCAGTCGCGCTGGTGGTGCTGGTGGTGCTGGCCTTCCTGCGAAGCTGGCGCTCTACCTTCATTCCCGCCGTTACGGTGCCGGTCTCACTGGCTGGCTCACTCGCGGCCATGCACCTGATGGGGTTTTCGCTCGATACGCTCTCGCTCATGGCGCTAACCATCGCCACCGGCTTTGTGGTGGATGACGCCATCGTGGTGGTGGAAAACATAGCCCGCCACATGGAAGCGGGCATGGAGCGCATGGAAGCGACCCTGACCGGCGCACGCGAAATTGCCTTTACCATCCTGTCCATAACCATCTCGCTGATTGCGGTATTTCTGCCGCTTCTGCTGATGGGCGGGGTGCCGGGCCGCGTGTTTTTCGAATTCGCGATGACGCTGACCATCGCCGTCTCCGTTTCCTTTTTTCTGGCGGTCTCGCTCACCCCCATGATGTGCGCGCGCCTGCTGGCCGTACCTGACCCGCAGGCACCGCCCGCAGGCCGTAGCCGTAACCCCTTTGTATGGGCGGCACACTGTCTGGCAGACATGACGGACTGGCTCATGCACCATAGTGCAAAAGGCTATACCCGCGCACTCGACTGGACTCTGCGCCACCCGTGGTGGGTGGTGCTTTCGCTGCCGTTGAGTGTTGTCGCCACCATCGGCATCATCATCGCCATGCCCAAAACCGTCCTGCCTGCCGAGGACATTGCTCTGCTGGAAGGCTATCTGAGCGCGGATCAGAGCATTTCCTTCACCGCTATGGCGGACAAGGCCAAGCGGGTTGTCAAAATCATGATGGCCGATCCCGACATCCGCAACGTCATGGGCTTTACGGGGGAAGACGCAGCGAACGAAGCTACGCTCTTCGCCGTGCTGAAGGACAAGGACCAGCGCACCGCCAGCCCCGAAGCCATTGCCACCCGACTACGCACACAGGTTGACCAGATTGCCGGGCTGAATGCGAGCGTCTCCAATCCGGGCGACATAAACGGTGGTGGCCAGCGACAGCATGAAGGGGCTTACAGCTTCATTTTCAGTTCGGATCAGGCGCAGGATATCCAGACATGGGTACCGCGCCTGACAGACGCCCTGCGGAACAGCCGGGTGATCCGTGGCGTCAGCAGCCACCAGAGCGGAAGCGGCGCCGCCATTCATGTGGATATCGCCCGCGATACCGCCGCCCGCTATCTGGTTACGCCACAACTGATCGGCAATGCCCTGTACGATGCCTATGGCCAGCGTACGGCATCGAGCATCTCCAGCCCGTTCACCACATCCTATGTGATCATGGAGGTGGAAAAAACCTTCCGAGACAATCCTGAGCTGCTCAAAAGCCTATGGGTTTCCACTTCGGGCGGCACGGCCTCGGGGGCCGTTGCCTCCAACACGGTGCGTGTGCGCCTGACCGACAGCCACACAGCGGGCTCAAGCAGCACAACGCTTAGCGAGCAATCTTTCCGCAATGCCATAGCCAACAGGCTTGCGGGGGGTGGAGCGGGGGCTTCCAATGGCTCGGCTGTGTCCTCTCTTGAGGAAACCATGATCCCGCTGATTACGATCAGTCGCCTGATCTCACGCCCCTCGCCCCTTCAGGTCAGCCATGAATCCGGCATGGTATCAGGCACGATTTCGTTCGATCTGGCAGAAGGCCACTCCTTGAACGAAGCCGAAGCCGAAATCCGCTCCACCATGCGCGCCCTGCACACACCACAGGGACTGCAAGGCGGCTTTTCCGGTCAGGCTGGCGATCTGCACAAAGATCTGGTGAATGAACTGCTGATCATGATCGCAGCCATCGCCACCATGTATGTCACACTGGGTATTCTGTACGAAAGCTACAGCCAGCCGCTTACCATCCTGTCCACCCTGCCCTCCGCCGCCATGGGGGCTGTACTTATGCTCTGGCTGTGCGGACAACCTTTCTCGCTCATTTCCATGATTGCTGTGATCATGCTGATCGGCATCGTCAAGAAAAACGCCATTCTCATGATCGACTTCGCCCTGCAGACAGAACGTGCCGGCATACCACCGGCACAGGCCATCCGTGCCGCCTGCCTGACCCGCTTCCGCCCGATCCTGATGACAACGCTGGCCGCAGCCTTTGGGGCATTACCAATGGTTATCGGGCGCGGGTACGGCGCGGAACTGCGCCTGCCACTGGGAATCGCCATTCTAGGTGGGCTGGCCACCAGCCAGTTGCTGACACTGTTTTCCACGCCCGCCGTTTATTTAATCATGCACCGCCTGAGCGATACCGGGCGGGCCTTGAGCCACAGCGCATGGTCTTTGCTGCAAAAACGCTTTAAGACACAGCGCTGAACACTGCGCCGCCCTGTAGGCGCACCCGTTATCAACCAGACCGGAAAGACATGAGCATGTCAGACACCCTGCCCGATCGGCTGTCCGTCAACCCTGAAAGCCCCTTCTACAACGAGGCCCTGCTGGCCCGTGGTGTCGGTGTGCGCTTCAAAGGTGTGGAAAAAACCAATGTCGAGGAATATTGTGTGAGCGAAGGCTGGGTGCGCGTGGCCGTTGGCAAAACCACCGACCGCCGCGGCAACCCGCTGACCATGAAGCTGACCGGCCCGGTAGAGGTCTGGATTAAGGACTGATCTGCTTCTGGCACATGGCCCTACAATTAAATACTTTATTTAATTGTAGGGGTTTGGAATACTGCGCCGTCTAAAAGACAACGACAGGGACAAGAGCCGTGACTCAGACACAAGCCAGCACAACGCCTGACCTGCATTTCACGATCGTGATTGTTGGGGGTGGGTCTGCTGGTATCGCGCTGGCAGCACGCCTTCTGCGCATGCGCCCCACGCTGGATATCGCCATTATCGACCCCGCCACCACCCATGCCTACCAGCCCGGCTGGACACTGGTGGGTGCGGGCGCCATGAAGCTGCGCGATACTCTTGATCAGGAAGGCGGGCTTATTCCCACGGGCAGCAAATGGCTGCGCGCCGCCGCTGCCTCTTTCCAGCCTGAAGCCAACACCGTTACCTTGGATGATGGCCGTATCGTTGCCTATAACCGCCTGATTGTCTGCCCCGGCCTGCAACTGGACTGGGACAAGATCAAGGGCCTGCGCGAAACGCTGGGCCGCAACGGCGTATGCAGCAACTACTCGCGTGAGACGGTGGAATACACCTGGACCTGCATCCAGTCTCTGGCCGGGGGCACGGCGCTGTTCACCCAGCCGCCCATGCCAATCAAATGCGCGGGCGCTCCACAGAAAATTGCCTATCTGGCTTCTGATTACTGGCGCAAGAAAGGCACGTTGAGCCGCACCAGTGTTGATTTCTGTCTGGCGGGCGATGTGCTGTTCGGCGTTGCCTATTATCGCCCGGCCCTGCAGGAAGCGATTGATTATTACGGCATCAACCTGCGTTACAAAACCAACCTGATTGCGGTGGATGGCCCGGCCCGCAAGGCTACTTTTTCCGTAACCGCCCCGGATGGCACCGTTACGCAGGAAATCCGCAGCTTTGACATGCTGCACGTAACGCCGCCGCAGAGTGCGCCCGATTTCATCAAACAAAGCCCGCTGGCCGATGCCGCTGGCTGGCTGGATGTGAACCCCGCCACCCTGCAGCACAGCCGTTTCGAGAGCATTTTTGGCGCTGGCGATGTCATGAACACCTCCAACGCCAAAACCATGGCCGCAGCCCGCGCACAGGTGCCTGTTGTCTGCGCCAATGTTCTGGCCTCGCTCGATGGCAAGCCGCTGGACGGCCAGTATGACGGTTATGGCGCCTGCCCGCTAACTGTCGGTTACGGCCGGATCGTGCTGGCGGAATTCCTGTACGGCGGCAAACCCGCCCCCAGCTTCCCTTACGATCAGCGCAAGCCCAGCCGTTTTGCATGGTTCCTCAAAACAACGGTTTTCCCGCGTGTTTACTGGGATATGATGCTCAAGGGGCGCGATGTCGAACTGCCGCATCACCCCCGCTGGATTTCTGAGTAAGCACTCAGTCCGGGCCACCTACAAACGTGGGTGGCCCGCTTTACAGTCCACGATATTCGTCTTTATAAAAGAGTAGGAAAGCGGTTTTTTGCAGCACTCCAGCGTGCACGCATAACCGGATAACGCCCTGTGGGGGCCGTCCCCTGAAGGAAGATATGCGCCCTGTATTGTTCTTTTGCGCAGCGGGCATGACCCTTCGTGCAGCGGTCGCTCCCGGCAGTCATGCCGTAACGCCTTTCCTCTTTCTTTCTTCCTTGCAGGCACAAAACCCAGAATGAAACCGCCTCTGTCGGCAACTGGCCGGACGCTGATGGACAGATGGCTTCTGCCAAACAGCACGATTTTGCAGGGTGCCTGCCTGCTGGTGGCGTTTACCGTCATTCTGACGTTTTTTTTCTTTGTTTCCGAAATGCCCGTGCCCCTCAAGCACGATATGGTCGAAGCCTATGCGTGGGGCATGGAGTTCCAGCTTGGCTATCATCAGCACCCACCGTTCTGGGCGTGGCTGTGCGGCCTCTGGTTTGCCATCTTTCCGGTTACAGCCTTTTCCTTCGCGCTCCTGAGCGCGACCAACGCCGCCGTGGGGCTATGGGGCACATGGGTACTGACCGGCGAACTGATCAAAAACCCCGAGCAGCGACTGACCGCCCGCGCCCTGCCCCTGCTGACGCCATTCTTTACGTTTTACGCCTTCAAGTTTGACGCCAACACGATCTTCATTTCTCTCTGGCCGTGGACGCTCCTGTTTTTTTACCGTGCCTCCGAGCGGCATAACCGGCGTGCCACCCTGTATTTTGGCCTGCTGTGCGGCCTGTGTTTCCTGTCCAAATATTACATCCTGCTCCCACTCAGCGGCTGCGGCCTTGCCGCACTCGCCAGCGAGAACGGACGCAACTGGCTACGTTCGCGCCAGCCGTGGATTGCTGCAGCCGTCATCATACTGGTAACATCCCCGCATCTGTGGTGGCTGACACAAAATCAGGCGACACCACTTGCCTATCTGCACAGCAAGCTGAACTGGCCGTGGGCTGAAATCCTCCACCGCTTTTTCATGGCCAGCTTTGGCCTGCTTGGCATGGTATCAGTCGTGATCGGGGTAATGGTCGCTGTCTGTCTCGGCGCACGTGGGCCTCGGGCACAACATACCCCCATCACAGCGGCTCAGACACGATGGGTTGCCTTTGTTACGTTCACGCCTATCGTGCTGACACTGGCGTTCAGTATCGCCCTGCGTACCCCTGTCACCAGTGAAATGATGATCGGGGTTGTGCCCCTGCTGCCGCTACTGATTTTGCAGGCTACAGGCACCTGCCCGCCCAGACCTTTGGCCCGCACCACAATCAATCTTGTGGCGATCGGCAGTTTTGCATTGGTTATTGGTGCGCCGATTTTCATGTACTGGCGGCCACACACCAAGCGCTGGGCCAAACAGGCTCCGTTCGAAGAAGTTGCCCTGACAGGCACCCGACTATGGCAAGAGCACGTCAAGGCGCCTCTGGTCTACGTCTCGGGGTCAGAGCCCTATACCAACCTCGCAACCTTCTACAGCCCGGCTCATCCGCACAGCTTCCCCCGGCATGATCTCTCTTACGCACTCTGGGTAACACCGGAAAAAATCCGCCAGCACGGCTTGCTGTCGCTCTGTCTGGATGGCGATACAGAGTGCTTCGATGGCGCTAATCGCTACGCCACACCGCAGACGATACGTATTCCCTTGGCGCTAGCGCATCACTTCGGCCATTATACAGGTCGCATGTATAATTACACGTTCATCATCACTCCTCCAGCGGTGCCGTAGTGCTGCCAATCTCAGGTATTCTTAATCGCTATCTGGCACGACAGATCGTGCTGGGCGTTGTGGGCACCATTGCCGTGCTAACACCGTTGGTCTGGCTCATGCAGGTGCTGCACCTGCTTCCCCTGCTCTCACGACAGGGGGTGTCGTTCCTGTCGTTCCTGTGGATGATCCTGCTGATCCTGCCCGGACTGGTGGAAATCATCCTGCCTGTGGCAGTCTTTATCGCCATTCTGGTCACATACAGCCGGGCGATGGCCGACCGCGAACTCACAGTCATGCTGGCCTCGGGTCGCTCCCCCGCGCAACTGAGCCGCCCGGCCACGTTCATAACCGCTACATGCATTCTGCTAAGCTACCTGCTGACACTGGTGGTGGTGCCGTATAGTGCCCGCCATATCCACCATATCCAGCAATCGCTCCGCAGTCAGGGCGCAGTCCTGCTCCTGCAGGATGGTGTGTTTTTCAATATCATGCCCAACCTGACGGTTTACGTGAGCCAGAAGGACAGCAATGGCGAACTCCATGGCCTGCTGATCAATGATGAGCGGCAACCGGGCCATAGCTCCACCGTGCTCGCTCGTCACGGTATCATGATCATGAAGGATCATATGCCGCTGCTGGTCATGCTGGATGGTTCGCGGCAGGAAATCGACCCCCATACCGGCCATCTGGGCATGGTGTATTTTACGCAGGAAGTGCTGTCTCTCTCTCCCGAAAGCCAGCATGCTGAAGGCCCCGGCCCTGAAGAACTTCCCCTTTCCACGCTGCTTCACCCACCGGATACTGTTTCTGCACAGGAACGCGGGCGAATGATTGCGGAAGGCTGGAAACGTCTGGGAGAGCCTCTGACCTCGCTGGCTCTGGCCGTCATTGCACTGAACGCGACCCTACGCGGCCAGTTTTCGCGTCAGGCTTCTGTCCAGCGGCCTGCATGGGCTGTGCTGGCAGTTATTTCCTTTATTGCGCTTAATCTGATGCTGCATTCCCTGTCGGTCAAACATGCGGTGTTCGGCATTGTTTCACCCGGTATTGCGCTTCTGGTAGGAGCCATTGGTCTGTTCAGGCTACGAGACAGGAAAAGCTGAGTTTCAGCCCGTACCTGCCCACCTGAAACACCGGCCTTTAACGCGATGGGCGCTCGGCCTGTGCGGAGGCTGGCTGACCTGCCGTATTGAGCGCCTGCGCGGTAAGGTAGCCTGCGGTCACACTCGCCATGCACAGGGCGAGTGAAAGCACGATATTGAGCATCGCACGCAGCACAGCCCCTTGCCGCAGTAGATCAAGTGTCTGAAGACTGAAGGATGAGAAGGTGGTAAACCCGCCGCAAATCCCCACCATAAAAACCAGCCGCACCGTTTCAGAAGCAGCAAAGCGTCCATTGCTCGCTGTCAGCGTACCAAAAAATGCGATGGCAAAAGAGCCGCTCACATTGATCAGGATCGTACCCCACGGTAGCCACTGGCTCCAGCGCAGGGCAGCCAGCCCGCCCCAGTAACGCAGCAGGGTGCCAAATGCGCCCCCCAGCCCGATCATGACGGTTGTCGCCAGCCGTGTTTCCATCACCTTCTCTACTCCTGCGTCAGCCAGCCAGCCCCGGCGCATGACGGGTCAGGATTGGCAGGGTGCCATGAGCCAGAATATCCTGCGTGGGGCCACCAAACAGCCATTCAATGAAATGCGGTCGCGTATACGCGCCCATAACCAGCAGATCACCACCAGCCGCAAGGGCATGCTGGCGCACCTGCTCGCCTGTATCCACCGCACCCAGCAGAAAACGCTCAATACGCACCCCTACCCCCAACCGCGCCAGGTCTCCAGCCAGCGGTGGATCTGCCACCTCATTCGGAGTCCGTTCACCAATAACAAATGTCACGCGATTGGCGCGCTCAAGGAGAGGGCGTGCAGACTGCACAGCCAGATCAAGCGCGTGAGACGGATGCCACGCAACAACCGGATACTGGCCAAAAGTCGCATAATGCTGCAAAGGCGCAATCAGAACCGCAGCGCTGGCATCATACAGGGCAGCGGCAAACGCTTCGGCCACGGCGGCTTCATCTTTGGGGCGGGGACGGCTCAGCACCGTTATATCCGCCTCACTGGCCCCACGCGCGACAAGACTGCGCACATCTCCCACCTGTTCCGTCCAGAGGGTCTCCCGATTGGGAGTGACCGCCTGTGTCCACTCCCGCACGCTCTGGCGCAGGGTATCGGCCTGTGCCGACACAGTATGAGTGAAACGCTCATGCTCCGCCACACCGGGCATGCCTTCATCGGGCGAAAGATAATCCGGGTCACGCGCTGGCTGAACATGCAGGATACGGCTTTCAGCCGGGCCAAGTCGCTCTAAAAGCCCGGCCAGCGCCTCAAGTGTAAAAGGCGCTGTATCCACTCGATCCAGAACAGCCAGCAGGCGCATGGTAACCTCTCTGCAGTGTCAGACCTCGTCGCTGTCTCTCTTGGGCAGCAAGGCTGGCACGAAAACGAGTGTCGCAATGAGCGTACAGCCAAGCGAAAGCAACAGCAGGCGTCCCATACTGGCCGTGCCGGGGTGGTGCGACATGGCCAAAGACCCGAACGCCGTGCCGGTTGTCAGGGCGGAAAACAAGACAGCCCGGGCTGTAGGCGAAGCCAGCGGGAAATGCACGCCATCGCGCCAGTTCATGACAAAGTAGATATTGAACGAAACCCCCACCCCCAACAGCAGCGGCAGCGCAATGATATTGGCGAAGTTCAGTGTTTCAGGCAGCACCACAACAAGCACGACCGTCATCAGCGCGGAAAGCATCAGCGGAGCAAGCACAAGCCCCATATCCTTCACCCGGCGCAGGGCCAGCAGCAGGATGACGGCAATCATCGCCACAGCGGCCACAGCCGCCTGCTCGAAGGCACGGACAATGGAATTAGCGCTCTCGACAATATCCACCGCAGGCCCGGCAATTGCAGGTTCGAGTGTTTGCACGGCGGAAACAAAATGGTGCAGCGCCTCAGAGCTGGTCATCAACCCATTAGGATGCACCTCAACAAGCGCGCGTCCGTCTGGCAGCAGGTAATCATCAGCAATATCATGAGGAATATCGCTAATTTTGACTGGTGTCGCCTGCAACATGGTGCGGAGCTGATCCAACTCCGCAGGCAGGAAGCGCACCAGCGCCTGATTGGCGGCCAGAACAGAGTCATCCGACGCCTGAGACAGTTTAAGCAGTGCGGACTGGATACGGCGCAACGGGTCCTGTGCGGGCAGGCTGTCCAGCACCCCCGCCAGCGCTTTGGCCGTTGCCGCTGCTGAGGCCCGCAGCGCCTCGGCATCAGGCGCGGGTTTGGTCTGCTCCACCATAAGGGTAGGCAGCAGCATGGAAGCCGCATCCTGAATAAGCGGTAGTTTCTGATCCTGATCGACCGGCACGAACGACCCCAGCCACATGGCGTCATGCACCTGCGGCAGTTCCGCCAGCCTGTCGGCCTGCTGATGCGCATCATCCAGCGAAGCCGTCAGCAGTTCGGCGCTGTAAGGCGATGTCTGCGGATTGTCGATCAGCAACCGCAGCGCGCGCATGCCTTCGGAATGCGGGTTTTTGGTATGAAGCGGATCACCATCAAACTGTAGCCGCGGCACAAGAGCCAGCCCGATTACGGCAATAACCGCAAACGCAGCCAACAACACCTTGCGAAAGCGGCGGATCGCCACATCAACCGGCCGCATAAAAGTGTAGCCCATGCTCGGGCAGTTCAGCGGCGGGCGGCAGATTTTAAGCAAAGCAGGCAGCAGGCTGGTGGTACAGACAAACGCCACCATCATGCCTACACCGGCAATCAGGCCAAGCTGGGCCACGCCAAGAAAGGCTGTCGGGGTAAAGGCCAGAAACCCGGCCGAGGTGGCCAGAGCCGCCACCAGAATCTGGTGCCCGGTTTCCTCGCCTGTCATCCGCAGGGCTTCGAACATCCCCTGTGCGCCCGGTTCAGACGGATTTTGCGCCCGAAACCGCACCGAGAACTGGATGGCAAAATCAACGGCGATCCCGACGAACAGAATGGCAAACGCCACAGAAATGAGGTTGAGGGTACCCACGGCAACAGCAGCAAAACCAGTCGTGAGCAGCAGCCCCACCACCAGCGTAATGACAATCGGCACCACAACCCGCCATGAGCGCACAGCAAGCGTAAGCCACAGTGTTACCAGTGCCAGAGAACCAACCAGCCCTGCGACCATACCTTCCGCCACGGTGGCGAATTCTTCGTCATTAAGCTGAACATCGCCGGTCATCTGCACATGGGCATGACCGTTACGAACAAATTCAAGAGAGTTGATAGCCGCACGCATGGCATCGCTGGCCTCGCCCCCCGGCTGGAAGGAGCCGAAATCCAGATTCGGCTTGGTCACCACAAACTGGTAACGCCCGGCCAGATCGGACAACTGACCGCCCAGAAGCCTTTCCCATGACAGGGGAGACGGATGCCCGGCGGCCGCCTGCTCCAGCGTATTGGCAAAACCGGTCAGCGGAGCCTGAAACCCCGTAAGGTTGGCCTGCCCCTGCTTGATCCCTTCCGCAATCAGCGAAAGGGCGCCAAACAGCCCTCGGGCTGAAGGGTCCTGTGCCAGAGCCGCCAGAAAAGGCTGGGCTGCGATCGTATCATCCAGAATGGACGTAAGCGGTTTGACATCAAGGAACATCAGACCGTTACGAATCAGATAGGGATTGGCGTCCGGCCTGTGCGCAAAGGCAAAATGCTTGTGATCGGCCGAGAGTTTTTCCGCCAGAGCGCGGGCTGTCTCTGCCCCTTCCTCCGGCAGATCGGCCTCGATCACTGCAACCAGAAGGTTCTCCTTCTGCGGGAACAGGCGGCCCATCTCATCGGAACGCTGCTTCCACGCCAGCCGTGGAGAGAGCATTTTGCTGGTGTCGGTTGTAACACCCAGGCTGGTCATGCCCGCGTAAACGCTCGCACCCGAGAGAACAACAAACAACGCTACCACCGCCCAGGCGTGGCGGGCGCATAGCGTAATGAAACGGCCTATGAATGCGAACAGCATGATAAACGACGGAACCCTGTTCTAGATCTGGAGTGCAGGCTGTCGGGGCAGACACCGGAAACTGCTCTGGTTTGCCCAACCCCCTCGCCAGACGCAAGAGAGGATATGCACCGGCATGCTCTAAGAGCCTGATCGGGAGAGGCGTGAGCCGCCTGATCGGGCAGGCCGGGCCGACCAGGCATGCTCCAGCCATTGCCACAGAACGAGAGAAGGAAGCCCCCAGGCAATTTCGCGCAGACGCTTGATGAGAGAGAGCGCTATGGCCACCGGTGGCGCAATGCCAAACAGGCTACCCACAACAATATACCCCCCTTCGGACACACCCAGCCCGCCAGGCACGGCAAAACCGGCTGACTTGGCCGCCTGCCCCACGCCTTCAATCACAAAAGCCTGTGCCAGCGTGCATCCATGCCCCATGAAATGCAGGATAAGCCAAACCTCGAACGTACCCAGCACCCACGCCATAAGCTGCAGAATGATACCGGTAAAAGCGTTGTGCCCGCTTTTATAGAGGGACATGACCTCTGTATGCAGGCCGCGAATGCCATCCACGCCATTCCAGCCCAGATGGGCGGCAATCCGCACCAGGAGTTTTTCAATGAGGGCGACGGCCCCCAGCCACTGGCTGGCAAACACGCCCACGCCGATCACCAGCAGAACCACCGCACTTTCCATGAGGTGATCCGTCACGCTGGAGCGGTGCACAAGAAACAGGAGCAGGGTCAGCCCCGCACAGGTGAACAAGACCTGACTAAGCAGTTCGAGCGTCAGATCGCAGATAGTCGCAGCCGCCGCTCTGCGGCCCCCTATACTGCGCCGGGCCAGCAGGCGGCTGGACATGACCTCGCCCCCAACCTGCGCAACAGGCAGCAGGTTGTTAATGCCTTCACGCACGCAACGGAGCAGAAAAAAATCCTTCAGATGCAGGGCCGGGCCTGATGCCCCACCACACAGCACCCGCCATGCCTGAGCCGACAGGCCCACCTGCACCGCATGAAAGACAATAACGGCAACAATACCCCAGCCACAGCTGACAACCAGCGTCAGTATGGCCTGTGCGCCAAACTGAACCAGCATCCACACGGTAAGAGCCAGCCCGATCACACCAGCGGCACATGTTACCCGCTTCATGTCCTTCCCCTGCTCATCTGCCGCTTTTCAGCCGCCCAGCCTGACGCTGGAAACATTAACCCGCGCGAATGCTCCGCAGCAGGGCCAGAGACTCCACACAGGCGGCGGCGGCTTCACGGCCTTTATTGTGCACATCATCGGATGAACGAATCGTTGCCTGTTCTTCCGTATAGGTTGTCAGCACCCCAAACGCGATGGGCACTTCCGTGGCCAAGGACGCCTGCATAATACCCACTGTCGTGCCAAGGCTGATAAACTCGAAATGCGCCGTATCACCCTTAACAACACAGCCGAGGCAGATCACACCTTCATAACGTCCGCTTTTGGCCAGTGCCTGCGCCAGCAACGGCATTTCAAACGCGCCGGGCGCTGCCAGAATATCCGCATCCGCGATGGCAATATTATGTTCGGCCAGCCAGGCCACAGCACCATCGCGCAGGCCACCCGTAACGGGCTCATTAAACCGGCTGACAATCAGCGCCAGACGCGGTGCGGGAGAAAGTGCCGCCAGATCAGGCAGGGAAACAGGAGAACGGGTGCCCATTGTACTATCGTATCCTTAAAAACAAAAAACTTCAGACCAGCGCATCCTGATCGACAGATGTCGCGGCAAAACCATCCAGATGGTGGCCCATACGCTGCCGTTTGGCGCGCAGATACGCCTGATTGAACGCATTGGCCGGGATTTCCAGCCCGATTCTTTCGCGCACGACAAAGCCCCGCGCTTCCAGCGCACGCACCTTGGCTGGATTATTGGTCAGCAGGTTCAGCTCGCCAATCCCCAGACTACGCAAGATACCCGAAGCGGCATGCCAGTCCCGCGCATCCGTTGCAAAACCAAGGCGATGATTGGCATCAACCGTGTCCAGCCCGGCATCCTGCAATTCATAGGCGCGGATTTTATTGACAAGGCCAATGCCCCGCCCTTCATGCCCGCGCACATACACCAGAACCCCGCATTCCGCCTGCCCGATCGCACGCAGCGCCGCCTGAAGCTGGGAGCCGCAATCACACCGCAGCGAACCAAAGGCATCGCCCGTCACGCATTCCGAATGCAGGCGCACCATCGGCACGCTTCCGGTGCTGACATCGCCCTTAACAAGGGCCACGTGCTCCATGCCGTTCTTGTCACGAAACGCATGAATGCGCAGCTCATCACCACCATAGGCACTGGGCAGGGCAGCCTGAGCGAGATCAGGCAAGGCAGGCTCCACCACGCCAGCCGGGCTGCCCGGCAAAGGCGCCTGTGCAACCGGGTTGATACCCTGTGCACCAATCCATGCCGCCAGTTCCGCAATAGAAATAATGGGCATGTCGTGCAGACGCCCAAAAACCTCAAGCTGGGGACGGCGGGCCATCGTGCCGTCTTCGTTCAGGATTTCGCAGATAACGGCGGCAGGCTTCAGCCCCGCCAGCCGCAGCAGGTCGATCGAACCCTCGGTATGGCCAATGCGTTCCAGCACACCACCGGGGGCCGCACGCAGCGGAAAGATATGGCCGGGTGTCGCAATATCCTGTGCGCTGGCCGTCTCCGAGGCCGCCACCCTCACCGTATGGGAACGGTCTGCGGCGGAAATGCCGGTGCTCACCCCTTCGCGCGCCTCGATCGACACCGTAAAGGCCGTGCCGTGGCGGGCCGTGTTGTCATCCTGACGCACCATCATGGACAGGCCCAGACGTTCCACCTGCTCAGGCACAAGCGGCAGGCAGACCAGACCACGCGCATGGGTGATCATGAAGTTCATGGCTTCAGGCGTCATGAACTCCGCCGCCATAACCAGATCGCCTTCGTTCTCGCGATCCTCATCATCCACCATGATCACCATGCGCCCGTTACGCACCGCATCCAGCGCGCGCAACAGGGCCGCGGATGGCTGCCCTGCAACGGGCAGCGTGGCACGTTCGCCCGACTGGGCTGTCATTTTGTCCGGCATTGTGCCTCCACGTATTTTGCAATCACATCTACTTCGACATTCACACGATCCCCGTCAGACAGGGTGCCAAGTGTCGTATGTGTCCAGGTATGCGGGATGATCATCAGCCCGATATCAAACACGCCATCATGCTCCGCCCCCAGCGTGTTGAGGGTCAGGCTGATACCGTCCAGCGCGACAGAGCCTTTTTCCACCATGTAGCGGCGCAGGCTGGCGGGCACTTCAAACACGACCCGCCGCCCCTCGCCTTCGGGGGTGCTGCCTTTATAACGGGCCACGGCATCCACATGCCCCTGCACGATATGCCCCGAAAGCCGGGTGGAGGGTGTCACTGCCCGTTCCAGATTGACCCGGCTACCAGCTTCAAGCGCACCCAGCGTGGTACAGCCAAGTGTTTCCGCACTGACAAAAAACCGCACCGGGCCTGACTGTACTGCCGCAAGTGCAGTCAGGCAGACACCATTGAGCGCAATGCTTTCGCCCTCGGCCACGTTGGTCAGATCGCTTTCGACCTCCAGCACCAGCGCATGAGGCTGGCGCTCAAGCCCGACAACACGCCCGAGCGATTCGATTATACCAGAGAACATGCAGCCTCCTGCGTGCAGCGCGCCCACTCCGCAAACAGCGAAAGCGGCGTAACATCCTGCCGGGTTGAAACGGAAAAATGATCCTGCCCCTGCGTATCCTGACGAATGGTCAGCCAGTCATCCCACAGAGCGCTCCGGCGCAGGGTTTCAAGCAGGGTCGGGCCAGCCTCTACCAGAAGCCACAAAGCCTCGGTGCGGGCGAGCAGGTCTGGCAGGGCGGCACTGTCCGGGCAGAACTGCACATCAAATACCTGCTCACGACTGGCAAGCCAGTCTGCTGGCACATTGGCCTGTTGGCCGCACACCACCAGCAACCGCCGACGTTCAGGGTGATCTTCCACATGCCGGACTGTCAGATCGGGCCTGTCCGCCCGTGCTGTGCCTGTTCCGGTTATGATACCATCGGTCACACGCCGCAGGGCATGAGCGAACCGCAGGGAGTCCGGTGAAGTAAAGGTTGTCCGCCCAGCCGGGGGCAACATGGACCCCGCACTATCGAGCGCCTGTTTGACCGTAATCCACGGCCGCCCGCGCACGGCCTTGCTGACAAATGGCGCCAGCAACGCACGGCAGCGGTTCAACACACTTTCAGCATGCGCACTCTGGGCAAGCCAACGGACATCCAGCCCACGCTCCGCCAGAAAAGCCGCACCACCGCCCTGCACATGAGGATTGGGGTCCGCGCAGCCAATCCACACCGTGCGCACCGGCGTGGAAAGCAGAGCCTGCGTACAGGGAGGGGTACGGCCGGTGTGATTGCAGGGCTCAAGCGTAACAACAGCGGTATGAATACGCTCGACCACACCGAGTTGCCGGGCCTGTTCAACCGCCAGACGCTCGGCATGGGCCGCCCCTGCACGGTGGTGCGCGGCAATAACCAGCACCGTGCCGTTTGCATCCAGCAGCACGCAGCCTACCGCCGGGTTAGGGGCTGTACGCCCCATAAAGCGCCAGGCTTCAGACACGGCGAGGTCGAACGCGGCGCCTATAGCCGCCGGCATTTCATACGCCCATGAATGTTGAGTGCTGCTCACCCTGATTTCTCTCATCCATCCCATACACCGGACGGACTCAGGGCTTAACGAGAAAACACGCCCCCACCTCTCCCACGCAGGACGCGGGTCAGCCGGGAGAAATCCCTCGCGTTCTCTTTCATCCGGACTATCACCGTCGGCCCCGGAATTACACCGGATCTGCTGACCCCGCCGAAACGGGCGCTCGCGGGCTTACAACCTGATAAAAGGCTGCTTACCGCCGGTAGGGAGTTACACCCTGCCCTGAGAACGTCACCACCACCTTTGCAGTGATGCTGTTAATCAAGATGGGGGTAAGCGTCTTTCGTTGCAAGAGCTAAAATGACTGCGCTGTCAGCCCGCACCCGTGGCTGCCCCTCACGTTTTGGTGGGGCACGCCCCCCGACTGTTACTTGCATGCAATAGCCGGGCACTTTTTTACTTCAGCAACACAATACAGGATTTCTGTCGCATGATTGTCGCATTTCCGACACGATCTGACGCAGAAACAAAATAGACTGAAAAATTATTTTTCCTTTATATATAAACATTATTTCCGTTTTTTATTTGATTATAAACGCACTGAAAAACCATTCCCAACCGCGAAAACAGCCGTTCCGGCCGCTCATTTAATTGCACTTCGTAACAAAGCATATTACCGAATAATTACATTACCCAGCGTAATTAAACAGACATTCAATAAGTAATTATGAAGGATACTGACCGTATGGCCCTTACCCGCAGAAAACTGGCCGGTTTTTCCGCGCTTACCCTCGCATCCTTCGTCGCTTCACAGGCCGCCACACCGGCTCACGCCGAATGGCACCCGTTTGCGACAACCGCAACCAAGAGCAAGGGCTTTTCACACTGGCTGTCCGATATTACCCTGACCGGACTGATTGATGGTGGCATTATGGCCAACCCGGCCCGCCCCACTGATGGTTATAACTACGGCAACTTCTTTGCTGATCACGCCAATCAGGCACAGCTTAATCAGGTGGTGCTGACGCTGCAGAAAGCCAACACTGGCGATGCCAGCGAATATCAGGTTGGCTTCACCCTGCAGGGCATCTACGGTTCGGACTCGCGTTATTACCACCTTGTTGGCATCAGCGATCAGGAATGGAACGCCCGTTACCAGCTCATCCCCGCGCAGGCCCATGTTGATGTGCATCTGCCTTGGGCCACGGATGGCGGCCTGGACATGCAGGTCGGTATCCTTCAGGCCCCCATGGGCGTGGAAGTCATGGACCCGACGGCACGCCCCTTCTATACGCTGGCGTATACATCCCAGTATTCCGTGCCTTTCGAGCATGTGGGGGCCATGTTCAACTGGCATGTCAACAAGACTGTGGATGTCACCTTCGGGATCGATACCGGCAATCAGGTCACGTTTGGCTCATCTGACAACAACTCCCGTCCTGCCGGGTATTTCGGTATCAACCTCAACAACCTTCTGGGCGGCAAGCTGAAGATTGTTGAACTGAGCCGTGTCGGCCCGGAAAACCCCACGAGCACGGTAGCTGGTTATGGCTATACAGGCCGCGTGTCCAATCAGGCTGAACGCTTCTGGAACGACATCAACGCAACGCTGCAGGTCAATGACCGCCTGAGTGTAACGGCGGAGTTCAACTACCTGCATGATCAGGGCACGCGCACACCGTATGGTTCCAGCGGCCCCTTCAAATCGGCTGATGCCTGGAGCGTTGTAACCTTCCTGAGCTATGTCGTCAGCCCAAGCGTGACTTTCAACTATCGTGGCGAAATCTACCGCGATAACAACAACCTGATGGTCACGACCTTTACTGGCAACAACTCATATATGAACGCCATCGCGGGCCGTGGTTACACAACATACTCAAATGGTGGTCAGGCCAGTGATCGTGGCACCACTTATGGCGAACTAACGCTGGGCATCAACTACCACCCCGATCTGGGCAAGCATGTGCGCGTGTTCGCCCTACGGCCTGAAATCCGCTTTGACCGCTCACTCAACAATACCCACGTTTTCAACGGCGGTCGTAACAACGGCATGTTCACCTTTGGTGGCGATGCCATGATCGGCTTCTGATCTAACGCTCCCCGCCCTCTCTTTTCCTACCTTCACGGGTAAAGGCAAAGAGAGGGTGGCCATTTCAAACAGCGAAATCATTTAAAACAGCCTCTTGGGTTGCTATTACATGGCCCGGGTTCTGATCCGGGGCAGACTATTGCCCCGGCGCATGGCCTTCTCTACAATACAGAACGTTCATTTCTGTCTTTTTTTCCATATCTTATTTAACGATCTTTTAACCGGTTTTGGCGCGGAATAAACCATCGTCCGTCCCGGAAACTGGAGTCATGAACCATGTCGGCCACGTCATCCGCTCAACAGCCCACCCCAGTTTCCTGGCAGAAAACCAATGTCAGCCCGGATTCTGCCGGCAATAGTGCCGCCGCTGCTCATGACAGCGCCACCAGCTCTGACAAAAAAGCGGAAGTAGAGGCCGATACCATCGCCCTGTCCGCTGCGGCCCAGCATGCGCTCAGCAACAGCGCTGGCAGCACCTATTCAGACAGCAGCATTAATAACCTGAGCGCCATGCTTGATGCCGCAGCCTCTGTCATCAACAACGCATCCACCCCCTATGCCCAGAAGGTTGCGGCTTATGGCGCGGTGGAGCATCTGAAATATCTGCTCGTCAACTCTCCCTCCGCCAATGGGGCGGACAGCAACGTCAACATGTATTCGTCCCGGCTGGACAATATCGGCCTGCAGTTCCGTACCGCTACCGCCAACTACACGTATCAGGCAATGCTCCAGCACGACACATCCAGCTCGGATGCGGGTGCCCAGAGCAATTCCGACAACCAGAATCTTGCAGCCAGCACCATCACCACACTCGGCTCTACCGCCGATGACAGCAGCAACAGCTCGGCGCAGAACGCGCAGTCCAGCGCTGCCGCCGCCAGCGTAACCGGCAGTGTGCAGCACACGACCCATACGCACAAACACCATTCCGACATCAACAACGCCTAGGCCCGTAGCCCGTCCAGCGGTTAAAACCGCGTGGACGGATGCCTGACACTCCTGTATGCCCGAATTCTGTTACCAAAAGCCCGGAGCGGATGTTCCGGCTTTCGCTCGCCGTTATGCAACAGGCCGGGTGAAAGTGTCTTTCGGATACATGAAATGGGAAAGACAATGCAGATTGCCGTCGTCGGGCTTGGTTATGTCGGGCTTTCAAATGCCATTTTACTTGCACAGCACCATACTGTTACAGCGGTAGATATAGACGCGGAACGGGTGGCGAGCGTCAATCGCCGGGAATCCCCCATTATTGACGACAGGATTACCGAGTTCCTGAATGACCGCGCACTGTCCCTACAGGCCACAACAGACCTGAACGCCGCCTGCCATGATGCGGAGCTGGTCATTATCGCCACGCCCACAAATTACGACCCCCATACGAATTCTTTCGATACGTCCTCTGTGCAGGATGTGATCAAGCGCGTTCTGGCCATTAACCCTATTGCCACGCTGATTATCAAATCGACCATTCCGGTCGGGTTTGTGGATGAGCAGCGCCAGACCCATGCAACGGACAGGATTATTTTTTCCCCCGAGTTCCTGCGTGAAGGTCGCGCCCTGCACGACAACCTATATCCGTCACGCATCATCGTAGGGGATCACTCCGAGCGCGCCCGGCAATTCGCCCACCTGATGGCCGAAGGCGCTGCCAAAACCGATATTCCCGAACTGTTTACCGAACCAGCCGAGGCCGAAGCGATCAAGCTGTTCGCCAACACCTATCTGGCCATGCGGGTTGCCTTTTTCAACGAACTCGACAGCTATGCTCTTGCCCGCGGCATGAGCGCACGCCAGATCATCGAAGGCGTTTGCCTCGACCCACGGATCGGCCAGCATTACAACAATCCGTCTTTTGGCTACGGCGGCTACTGCCTGCCCAAGGACACCAAGCAGCTTCTGGCCAATTATACACAGGTACCGCAGAATCTCATCAGCGCCATTGTGGATGCCAACAGAACCCGCAAGGATTTTCTGGCAGATCATATTCTGGCAATGAACCCGCGCGTGGTGGGCATTTACCGTCTGGTCATGAAAGCATCCTCGGACAATTTCCGCCAAAGCTCCATTCAGGGCATTATGAAGCGGCTCAAAGCCAAGGGTATCGAAGTCATTGTCTATGAACCGACCATGACGGAAGACCTGTTCTTCGGCTCTCAGGTCATTCGTGATCCGGCCACGTTCAAGGCCCGCTCGGACGTAATTATTGCCAACCGCATCACCCCGGATCTGGGCGATGTCGCAAACAAGGTCTTTACCCGCGACCTGTTCGGCACCGACTGACCTACAGAGGTTCAGGCTCCTGAAGGCCCCCTCCCCTAAGCCCTGTCAGCGCAGGATATTAGCCCGCAGGCGGTGGCTTAGGGTATCCGCGTGCCTCTTTAGCAAATGCGGCGCGTGCGTGAATGGCAAAAAATGCCAGTAGCGTTGCAGAAAACAGCACGAGGCTATAGGCCGCTCCGATCGTACCCCAGACACGCACCATCAGAAACAGTACAGGCAGATTAACCAGCACGTTAAGCACCTGAAACCGGAACAGCGCATGCAAACGCCCGGTGACGACAAGAAATGGTTCAAGCGGCAGACCCAGAATGGTTAACAAAGCCCCGCAGACCAGCACCGGCAGCAGGTAGCCCCCACCACCGTGGATACCCAGCAGCAGATAAAGAACCTGATCACCAAACAGGCTAACCACCAAAAGCGCTGCACAGGCAAAAAGTAGGGCTGAAAAAAAGAGCTTTCTGATAACCCGGTGCATTTCCTCCATCCGCCCTTCTTCGCGCAGATGCACAAACTCGGGATAAAGGGCTGGCATGAACGTACGCATAGGCCGAACAAGGCCATTGGATATCTGGTCAGACACCTTGTAAATGGCGGCTTCCGTTGGCCCTATACTGCCGCCGATCAGCAAAATTGGCAGCTTTTTGGTTGCGGCCAGCAAAATCTTGTTCAGACTGGCCATAATGGTGAATGTCCATGCCCCTTGCATAAACGCAGGCGTGTGCAGGATTTGCCGCCAGCCGAAACAAGCAGGTTCATATTTTTTCAGGGCGTAAAACGTTGCGGCCATATCAGAAAAAAACAGCACAACCGAGGAAAGCAGCCAGACATACAGAAAATACGTCAGGCCCATATGGGCATAATACCCCACCATACTGGCCAGAATACGGAAAGATGCGGTCAGGCCATTACCAAATGTCAGATAGGTAAACTTGTTCAGAAGCCGGACCGTGCCAACACACCAGCCGGTTTTATCGAAAAACACAAACAGCAGGCAAATATCCATTACCGGATGCAGCGGCCCGGTCCAACCCAGCCACGAAGATAAACACCACAGCCCGCCTTCGCCGATCAGATAGCCAACAGCCCCACTCAAAAAATCAAGCCGCATACCAAAGCGTAGCACATGATACAGATCAGTCCGCCGCCCTTCACGGTAAGGGGCGGCCCCATAATGCAACACCGTTTGCCATGAGAGCAGGCTGGTAAGATCGGAAATGATCTCTATGTACGAAATAACCAGCAAAATCTGCCCAAATGTCGCAATACCAACAGCCTGCACCGTATACGGTATGTAGATAAAACTCGCTGCGGCGGCGATACCTTTTTCAAACAAAAGAACCGCTGCATTCCATGCAATCCGTGTCATCGGTGTTTTACTACGACTGCTCATAAAACCCCGTTCCGCTGGCCTATACCCGAGCGGAAGCAGGTTCTGCACAGGTGTTCAAGCAGGGTGCGTATTGTATCGGGTAACGGAAAAATATCTTTATGGTAAAGCAGAGTGCCAGAAAGGGCTGCTCGCACCAGTTCATCATGTTTTTTACCCATCAACCCATTAATAGCGCTCAAAAACCGCGCTGTCCGGTTTATATCCTCGGCAGGGTAGAGAATGCGCAGCGTATCAAAAAACGCCACATGACGGCTGATAATCTTGCGGAGTGCATGAAACCGGGCAGCCGTTAGCCCCGGACTATCAAGAAACGCAGGAATACGGGCAATTTCAGCATGGAGATACGCATTGATAGTCCATGCGTCACCAACCCGCGCCCGCTGCACCATGTGCGCACGCCACCGTGCAAAAAAGGCTGTCGCCAGAACGCTCATTCCTACTCCACACAAAAAAGCCCGACCGGCAGAAGCGTTTCTAAAAGCATCCTGTGCTTCGCCCATCAGGGTGGAGGTCGCCTCGTATAGAAATGGCCTTTTATGCGCTGGCGTATAAAGACAGAATGCAAACCCCATATGTTTGTAACGCGCCCGAATCTGCTTCAATACCGCCCGTTCAGGCTCGGGCAGATCGCGCAGGCCTATGAGCTGGCGGGCCAAACCTGCCATTACGGATGACTGCGGCCCCTGTTGCCAAAGCTGGCGACTGAGGTTCAGGCATTCGGCAAACTGGGTCTGGCTAAAACCACCGGGGAAATGATCGGGCAAGGCAATGTGTTCATCAACAACATCATTGACCGCAATCGCAGCCAATAGCGCATCAAGCGTCTCGTGTGGAAACTGAACCCGAACAGACATGACCTGAACCCGCAACCAGAAAGCGCCTCATGCCTGCATGAGCAGAAGCGCCCGAACGCTGGTAGAAACGTAAAGGCAGAAAGTCAATGACACCCACCGGCTGAAGACCGCCCCCCTCCGGGCTGATAAGCCTCCAGCACGGCGCTCACATGGTAGCGGGCTGTTTCCAGAACCTCTTGTAAGGGCTGGGTTGCATCCAGCTCCACCACAGGCGCACCGTTAAAGGACAGGCGCGGCACATCCGCCACCTTCTGGCGCAGGGTCTCGGGCCTGTGGTCAGGTTTACGCGCAAGGGCCGTGGCAAGGTCAATATTAAGCCGCAGCACCAGATCGGGCCTGAAACCAGCCATCCACACATAAACCGCCTGCTCAAGCCGGGTCAGCAGCCGCACAAGCCCATGTTTTGGCTGCCGCGCCACCAGTCCGGGGCCATCCATCGGGCCGGGGACCACCGCCTGCGGGTAGCGGTCAGTCAGGATGACATAACCCCGCTTATGCAGCCCGCGCATACGCACAAACCGAAGTAACCGCCGCATGGAGAGCAGAAAAATGATCAGAGCCGCTCCCGGCCCCACACCCTGCCCCTGACGGCTCTGCACCGCTTTGCCCGCTATTGCCTTATCTGCCCTGCGGCCAATCAGCGGCATACGGGCGATCGCCCGCCCCCAGCTTCCTGTCTGCTTACCCAGATGGCAAAAACGCGTGGGCTGGCGGGTGTTCATCCAGTCAAACAGAGTAGCGCCCAATGTAGTCTTGCCACTTCCATCGGAGCCAACCAACGCAATGACAGGCACACGCCGCCCCGGTAGCGGGGTGTACGCCCCGCCCACTTCAACCGGCTTGCCGTATTCCGCCATTATTGCTGTCCTAGCCTCTGCATCCGATACAACCTCTGACTGATCAGCAAACATGGGATTACTCCCGCCACGTTGCAACGCACACTCACACCTGCTTAAATCGCATGGCGGAGGCATAAGCGGGCATGGACATACAGTATCTTGTCACCTCGCTGGAAGGCGGCGGGGGTACATTCTCTCTCCCCCGCATATTGCGTATACTCGAACAGGCTGGCGACCATGTGCAACTAAGCGCATGCGAACCGCGCGATGGCCGGGGCGGCGCATACCTGCGGGATAATGGATTTACCTTTACCCTGCTGGCCAACAGAAAACGCAGTAAGCTTATCTATCTGGCAGCATTCGTCCGGCTGGTGGGGCGTACCCGTCCAGATATCATCTGGACATCACTGAGCGTTGCCAGTCTTATCGGCCAGATTGCAGGACGGTTATGGGGCATACCCGTTGTATCCTGGCTGAATAATGCCAATGCCAAACCTTATACAAAGCTATGCCGTAACCTGACTGACCTGTGGATTGCGGACTCCCCCTCCGTGCGGGATTATCTGCACCAGCAGCTTGGCATTCCCCTGGCGCGGATCATGGTCTGGCCCCTTTACTGCGCCACCACGCCACAGGCCCTGCCCCACTACTGGAACGGCATGGGCCGCCTGCATTTAGGGAGCCTTGGCCGCCTGAACACGCAAAAAAACTACGAACCCCTGATCCGGGGTATCGCGCGTTTTATCGCAAACGCACCGCAGCAGCGCCAGCGGTTACAGGTTTCAATCGCGGGGGATGGACCACTTCGCCCCAGCCTGCAAAGCCTGATCGAGCAGTTGAACCTGACCGACTGCATAACGCTGGTTGGCCATCAGAACGACCCGGATGCCTTTCTCCTGACGCTGGATGCCTATATCCAGCCCTCGCTCTACGAAGGCATGTGCCTTGCCGCACATGAAGCCATGGCTATGGGTCTGCCGGTTATTGCCACACCGGTTGGTGAGCTTGCGCACAGCATTATCCGCAATCAAACTGGATTTATCATTACTCAGCCAGCAGACGAGAGTATTGCTGAAATTCTGGCGGATATTTTTGCCAATCCCGGCAGGCTCGAACACTATGGTCGCGCTGGCCGTACACTGGTGCGCTCAAAGTTCAGTGTCGAAAACTTTAATGCCGCCGGGCATGCCGTCCTTGAACGGATCAGGACGCTGCTCCCGCATTCATGAATATGGAATATAGCTTCATACAGATTACACCCCATTATCAATGGATGGGGTGAGCATTTATGATCGCTGGGTCGCGGCATTTTTTGCCGATGCGCCATAAAAGGATCATGCACAATGCAGACAAGAACACTTGGCCGGAATGGTCTGGAAGTGTCAGCCATCGGTTTTGGCTGCATGGGGCTAAACTTCGGCTATGGTCAGGTTCTGGATACGCAGGACAGTATCGCCCTGATCCGCAAGGCTGTTGACCTTGGCGTTACTTTTTTTGATACAGCCGAGGTTTATGGCCCCTATACGAACGAGGAAATAGTAGGCGAGGCGCTTCGCCCAGTTCGTAAAAACGTGGTCATTGCCACCAAATTCGGCATGAATATCGTCGATGGCCGCATGCAGGGGCTGAACAGCCGCCCCGAACAGATCCGTGCTGTGTGCGATGCGTCACTCAAGCGGCTTGGGGTTGAGGTCATTGACCTGTTTTACCAGCACCGGGTTGATCCCGCCGTGCCGATTGAAGATGTGGCTGGCGCGGTCAAAGACCTGATTGCCCAAGGCAAAGTGCGCCATTTTGGCCTGTCGGAGCCCGGCGCACAAACCGTACGCCGCGCACATGCCGTCCAGCCCGTAACCGCGTTGCAGAATGAATACTCATTATGGACCCGTGGCCCGGAAACAAACGGCATTCTGCAAGCCTGTGAGGAACTGGGCATTGGTTTTGTGCCTTACAGCCCTCTGGGTAAAGGCTTTCTAACAGGCGCTATGAAAAGGGACACCCCACTGGCCGAAGGCGATTTTCGCAGGATTCTGCCTCGCTTCACGCCCGAAGCCATGCAGAAAAATCAGGCCCTGCTTGATCTGCTGATCCGTCTGGCCAATGAAAAACAGGCTACACCAGCCCAGATCGCCCTTGCATGGCTGTTAGCCCAGCAACCATGGATCGTTCCTATTCCCGGCACCACAAAAACAGCCCGACTGGAAGAAAACCTCGGGGCGGTCAATGTCGTGCTGACGCCAGATGACCTGACGATGCTACGCAAGGCTCTGGCCGCCATCGACATTGAGGGCGAACGCTACCCGCCCGAATTTCTTGCCATCACAGGTCGATAAAAGCAGTTCGTATCATGCGCGATAATATTGCAGGAAAAGTCGTTGTCATTACCGGTGCCAGTAGCGGGCTGGGGGCGGCAACCGCCCGCCATCTGGCGGAACATGGCGCCAGACTGGTTCTGGGCGCACGCAGGCTGGAGCGGCTGAAAAGCCTAGCATGGGATATTAACCTGCCCCCGAATGCCGTGCTCAGAACCGATGTCACCAGTCCCGATCAGGTACAGAACCTTATCAACACTGCCATAAATCTGCACGGCCGGATTGACGTGCTGATCAATAACGCCGGTATCATGCCACACTCCTTACTGGAGCAGGCCCGCCTTGATGACTGGAACCGGGCTATAGACATCAACCTCAAAGGGGTTCTGCACGGCATCGCTGCTGCCATAGAGCCAATGAAGCAGCAAAAATCTGGTCATATTATCAATGTTTCTTCTGTCGCCGGACACAAGGTCCGCCCCGGAAGCGCCGTATATGCCGCAACAAAAGCCGCCGTACTCATGCTGTCCGAAGGGCTGCGGCAGGAGGTCAAGGCGTATAATATCCGCACGACCGTTCTCTCACCCGGAGCCGTGCAGTCCGAGCTCCCCCAGAGCGTTACAGACCCGAACATGGCCAGTGCGATAGCAGATTTTTACGAAAACTATGCCATTCCAGCAGACAGCTTCGCTCGCGCTGTGGCTTTTGCCATCAACCAGCCTGATGATGTGGATATCAACGAAATCCAGTTCCGCCCAACGCGACAGGATTTCTGAACCATACGAAAAAAAACCCGCAGCATCCTCCGTTAAGGTGGTGGCTGCGGGGATGATAGTAGCTGGTTACGCAGCCTGCAAACTCGCCATATCAATGACAAAGCGATAATGGACATCCGCTTTTTCCATGCGGGTAAAGGCATGGTTGATTTCATCCATACAGATCATTTCAACATCGGGCAGAATGTTCTTGCGCGCACAGAAATCAAGCAGCTCCTGTGTCTGTTTCAACCCGCCAATGGGTGAGCCCGCTATCCGACGCCGCCCCAGCAGCAACGGCACGGTTGAAGGTGCTGCAATCGGCCCGACCTGCCCGACAATCACCAATGTACCATCCACATCCAGCAGCGGCATATAAGGGTTGATGTCATGATCAACTGGCACAGTGTCGATAATCAGATCAAAAGCATTGGCGGAACGGGCCATAGCCTCGGGGTCTGAGGAAACCAGCAGGCTATCCGCCCCGAGTTCCAGCGCATCGTGCTTTTTGCTGTCGCTCCGGCTCAGCACCGTAACACTGGCCCCCATAGCCGCCGCCAGCTTGACCGCCATATGCCCCAGCCCACCAAGACCGATGACACCAACCCGGCTACCCGGCCCCACATTCCATGTCCGCAGGGGCGAATAGGTGGTAATGCCCGCGCATAACAGCGGAGCCGCCTTGCTGATATCAAGGCCTGTGGGCACCTTGAGCGCAAACTCCTCACGCACCACCAGATGCTTGGAATACCCGCCCAGCGTATACTCCTTGGTTACGCGGTCAAAGCCGCCATAGGTGCCGGTATTACCTTCCCGGCAGAGCTGTTCCTCTCCCTTGTGGCACTGGTCGCACTGCTGGCAGCTATCCACCATACAGCCCACCGCCACAATATCCCCCACCTTGTGGCGGGTAACGTCCGGCCCGGCTTCAATAACCCGGCCAATGATTTCATGTCCCGGAATGGCGGGGTACAGTGTCCAACCCCAGTCATTTCTGGCCCAGTGGAGGTCGGAATGACAGACGCCACAATAGAGAATTTCCATCACCACATCGTTCGGCCGGGCTTCGCGCCGGTCGAAATGAGCGGGTGCCAGTTCGGCCTCGGCCGATGTGCAGGCAAATCCAATGGTACGCATTATTGATCCGTCCCTTGCTGGTCTTCTGACACACCACGGCGCTGTATAACCCCCCGCAACGCACCCAGCGCTGTGGAGGCTGCTGGCCAGCCAGCATAGAACGCCAGATGGGTTATCAGGTCTTTCAGTTCATTCAGAGCCACACCATTATTGAGGGCTTTCTCAAGATGGGGCGGCAGTTCATTCACCCGGTAAAGCGCCACCAGAGCAGAAACCGTGATCATGCTTTTATCACGAGGCGACAGACCGGGCCGTTCCCAGATTTCATCAAACAGAACCCGGTCTGTCAAATCCGCGAAGGCGGGAGCAACATCGCCAAAAGTCTGCTGCCCGATGGTTGAGCACGCCTTCATACCGCGCTCCGCCCATAATGATCAAAACACTCAGTCACACGTGTCTGAACACGACCACACCGCCTGGTCCGCATAACCACACTCCATAATTTTACCGGCCAGCAGCCCTGCCAACCGCACTGGAAAAAATGTAGGTCTGCCAGATTAACGCGATTAGATGCTATAAATGGCATGAAGCCATATCAGGAGTTCATGAATGCGACGCGAGGATCTGGTTGATCTCAACGCTTTTCTGGCGGTCGCGGAGGAGTGCAATTTCACCCGTGCCGCAGCCCGGCTGGGTACATCGCAATCCTCCCTCAGCCACACGATCCGCAGGCTGGAAGCCCGGCTGGGCGTGCGCCTGCTCACCCGCACCACACGCAATGTATCCGTAACCGAAGCCGGGCAGAAACTGGTCGATACCCTGCGCCCCGCACTGGAAAGCATTGATGATCAACTGGCGTCCCTCAGCGCCCTGCGAGAAAAACCGGCGGGCACCATCCGCATCACCACATCCGATCATGCAGCCCGCACGCTTTTGTGGCCAACTCTCAAACGTCTACTACCCGACTACCCGGATGTGCATGTCGAACTCAGCATCGATTCAACCCTGACAGACATTGTATCAGATCGCTTTGATGCCGGAGTAAGGCTGGGGGAAGCCATTGCCAAGGATATGGTGGCCGTACGGATCGGGCCAGACCTGCGCATGGCGGCTGTGGCCTCGCCTGCTTATTTTGCCCGTAATCCGCCGCCCCTCAGCCCAGATGATCTGGCCCGGCATAAATGTATCAACCTGCGTTTTCTCACCACCGGGGGGCTCTATGCGTGGGAGTTGGAAAAAGATGGGCGCGAAATCCGCGCACGGGTGGAAGGGCAGCTAACGTTCAATAACACCGACATGATTATTCAGGCGGCCCTTGCCGGTTTCGGCATTGCTTTTCTAATGGAAGACCACATGGAACCCTATCTGGGCACTGGGCAGCTTGTGCGCGTGCTGGAAGACTGGTGCCCCCCCTTTGCCGGGTATCATCTTTATTACACCAGCCGCCGCGAACCCTCCGCCGCCTTCAGCCTACTGGTGGAAGCCCTGCGTTACCGCCAGCCTGCGGAATAATGCTGCTCCACAGCCAGTACACGGCGATCATTATGGCCAGTTTTCAAAAGCCGCGACAACACGCAGGCTTTCCTCAAGATTCTGCCAACGCAACCCCAGCTCACGCTCGGCCTTTTCAGACACCAGTGTAATGTCCTGCCGCAACAGGCCCAGCAACCCCGGAGAAATAAACGGCGGCAACGCGACAGAAACAGGCAGCTTGCCTAGAATCATTTCACCTATTTTGAGAGCCGGCGCCACAACGCGACTTTCAATTTTTAACGCCCTCTCCCCGATACGCCGCACAGGCACCGCGCCGAGAGCTTTGGCAAAACTGATGAAATAATCATTCCATGTCGGTGGATTATTCATTGCCAGATTAAAGGTCTCGCCTTCGCAGGTAGGCGCGCGGATAGCAGCAATCACGGCCGCGGCAACATCATCAACATGCACAAGATTGGCAATACCATCCCCTGCCGCGCCAAGGTCACCCAGCCGTCGGGCTTTAAGCAACTGCGCAATCCGGCTCGACCAAGCGGGACTGCCCGGGCCATAAATACAACCGGGCCGCAGAATGACGCGCCGTGCGTAAGAGGCCATCTGGCGCTCTATCTCCACCTTAGCGCTGGCGTAGGCCCCTATATCGCCACGCAATGCCGCCTGTTCATCCACCAAGCCGCAACTGCTGCCATAAACAGCCATGGAACTAAAATGCACGATAAGCGGCTCACGCGCCTGTGCCGCACGCAGCAGAGCCTGCGCGGAATCCCGCATGACAGTCGGATCAGAACCAATACAGTTTACGACAACATCAAAACCAGAAATATGTTTTTCCAATGCACCTGCATCAGTCGCATCAAGGCAGAGGCTCTCATACCCCGTGGCAGAAGACATCCTCCGCACACCTGCTGTTGGCTGTATATCCTCGCAGCAGGCCAGAGCGCCCATCAGCTTTCTGCCAACATACCCGCCAGCCCCGAGAACAAGAACAGTGCGTTTCATCTTTCTAGGTTCCTGAAAAATCGCGTGAGTGCAGATGATCAGCCAGACGCAGCGACAGCGCCACAATCGTCAGTGTAGGATTGGCCTGACTGGAGGTGGGAAACACACCTGAACCCGCCAGATAAAGATTGGCAACACCATGCACACGACAGTCAGAATTGGTGACACTTGTGCGGGGCGATGCGCCCATGCGCACCGTGCCGATATGGTGCCCGCCATAAGCCCCGTAGCGCACCATTTCCTTTTCCACACTCTGCGGGTCATACTCAAAAGAACCAACACCAGACTGGGCAATATCCTGTTTGAGCAAAGCCAGAGAACGTTGAACTGTATGCACATCCTGTTGCATATAACGCCAGTCTATTGAGATCCGCGGCATGCCAAGCGGGTCTTTTTCCTGCGCAAGCCCAACCCGGCTCGTGGGATCAGGCATTTGCTCGGCGTGAAAATCAACGCTGTAAAGACCAGCCCGAGACTTGATGACAACAGAGGGGAATTTGCGGGCGGCCAGCTTTCTGTCACGCAGCATATGCCAGGCAAACCCCATGATGTCAGGCACGCCCAGCGCAACATTTTGCAGATGCTTAGCCCAGTTTTTTAAGCTTGCCGGGTCTTCCTCAAACAGTCTTTTAGCATATTCGTACGCAATAAAGGGCTTGGCACAATAAAGGGCTGAAAGAATACCATTGCCGTGGCGGGGGTCTGTAATACGCGGATGGTGCAGGCGGGCGACAAAACTGCCTACCTGCTCCCTTTCCTGCACCTCCGGCCTGAGCGCCAGCCGTCTGCGGCAATACACGCCCTCATCGGCCATGTCGTAACCATTCCAGATAGACGCAGGCGGAATGGAAAAGCGAACACCCCCCATAGTCCCTGCAATGTGGCACATATAATAACGCCCCACGACATCATGCTGGTTTCCGATACCCTGAGCATGCACATCCCGATTGGCCAGCAGCAGGCGCACCGTTTCCAGCCCCCCCGTGCACAGCACAAAGCACGATGCCCTGACAGAAAAACCATTCCCGGCAAGCGTTCTGGCCTCAAGCCCAGTAACGCGGTTACCATCTTCAGACAGCACGATACGGGTCAGGTTTGCGTGCAGCAGAACCTGTATAGTCGGGCCGGAAAGCTTGTCGTGATAACGAACATGGAAGTCAGTCGGACAACTAAAACGCTCCATCGTGTCCGTGGTAAAATGGCGCTGATCAAAACCGGGGATCATCGGCTTCAAAGGCCGGTCAAAGGCCGTCTCGCTGTGGTAATCAAACACGCCTGCCTCGCACAGACGGTTTGCCTGCGGGTAATAACGGGCAATCTCGTCATACCCTATCGGCCAGCCGCTATGGGGGACATATGATCTGGCTTCAAAATCCAATGGATCATACGGCACACACCGTCCACCCCAGATTGTGGTGGTGCCGCCAAAGCGTCTCTGCCTGTAGCTATCCGCCGGGCTATGCAGGGCCGGGTTGACCACATGCCCTTCATACAGAGCCTGTGTAGCTGGCTCCTCCTTTTCCCCTCCGGATTCCAGCAGCAGAACTTTGCAGCCGGAGCGTGAGAGAGCCAGAGCCAGACTGATCCCTGCCGCACCGGCACCAACCAAACAGAAATCTGCCTGAATAACCGTTGCATCAGGCAGGGCTCTGGCATCTGAAATCATGGCTTATCGTTCTTTTCTCTTGCCAGCAGGCCGCCAAAACTGGCTGACTGTTGCGTAAATATATTAATAAAATATCTCACTGTCTGAAGATAGAGAGTCTTTTTTAACGAATTACAGACATGCCCGGCATTTTATTGCCCAAGGAAAGCAAAGGGGGCGGTGTCCTTGAACTGGGCATTAGCCATCCCGGCATAAATATGTGTCTGATCTGGCCCCAGTTCGAGCTTTTTAACCCGCCCTGTCTGCTCGGAAAAATCGAGTTTTTTCAGATCAACCCAGAACACATTGGGGGTCAGGGCTGATTCAAAGAAATAGAGCATGCGCTTCTGGTCCGCAACCGTGCGCCAGCGGGTGGATGAAATATTCGGCTCATTAGGCGTGCTGATCCCATAAGGCACGGACACATTACGGATCACGCTAAAAACACTGGCGATAGCTTCTACCGCAGATTCGCTTTTGGGAATGGCATTGACGTAAAAAGCGGCGCGCGCAAAACGATCCGCCGCACGGTTCGTGCCCGGCAGCATAACCGTGCCGCCAATCTGGCTCCAATATTCATATAATGCCAGTTGCTTGTCGAAACTCGGCGAATTCGTCATCACCTGATAGCTGGGGCTATGGTGGATAACCTGCTTGCCGTCGATATATTCTATAATAGCGCTATCGCCTGAAGCATCTGAAAGAGAAAGATGTAGGGCAGCCAGACGGTTTTCACCCGGAACCTGAGCTGTTACAATGGTAAACGGCTCTTTTTCCAGAACTTTGACCGCTTCACTGACTGTCGCAAAATTATCCAGCACGTACTGTGCCCAAGCCGCAAGCGACAGCCCCGGCGTCTTACCATCGTAATGAGGGTAGGACGATTCAGCCAGCCAGAGCACATTGGCCACAAGCCCGGCCTCGTTCATACCATCGGTGGTGGAAATATCGTAGCCTGAAGCAATCACGCTGCCGTATTTGGAAACCCATTCGACCGAATGCGGCCCAGCGGCCCCCGAGCGTTTCATACCGCGCGGGAACACCCATAGATTGGTGCCTACATCGGTTTTCCAGTCCATGGAGCGTGCGGTAATCACCTCATCATGTGCGCCATGATAGACAAAGCGTGTGCAGGCATCCGCCACACCGGAATACTGCAGGCCAAACGGCATGCTCATGGCAACACACGCCATCATGAGCGAACGCATTCTGAACTTCATGCCAGCTTCCCTTTCATAGCCGCCCCGGCGCAAAACTGCGCCAGTCGGCCCACACCCTCTGGCATACCATTACCGGAAGCCGGGCCGCTGTCATGTTGTCACAGGTTACCCCACCACAACAACGGACAATCACACTCAGCCAGAGGGCTGCGCCGCATCCCCCACATGCACCCGCGGCCCGCAACCGTAAACACAGATGCGTGATCAGGGATAACGCCCATCAGAAATTGGTGGTGAACTGCCCACCAATGACTGCGGCATCACCAAAGGTTGTCGTTGCACCGGGGCGTTGCAGATACTGAAAATCAGCCTGGAGCGTTGTCGCACGCATAAGATGGAAGCTGTAAAAAGCCTCATAGACATTCTCCCAGTTCTGCACACCCCAGACCTGCCCCCATTGATTGGGCAGATAGGGCTGCCCCAATGCGAGCGACGATTCCTGCTGGCGGGTTACAGTGCGGCTCATGTCCATGTGCTGGAACATGATCCCGATCTGGTCTCCGCTACGCCGCCATGCCTCGCCGGTTTCAACCAGACCGATCCATTCATGATCGCGCATGGCCACAACATTGCCCTGTGAATACCCAGCCCCACCCAAAGCAATCAGACCATCAGCCAGACCCGGGCCATTGCGGACGAGCATCTGGTCAAACATGAACCAGGCTGTCCACATGCCTGAGTGGTAACGCCGAGGCAGGCCGGTTTCCTGAAAGGAATTCCCGTTAATATCGGCATAAAGATCAGGGTAGCTGGAATTGTCATACCACGCGCCAATCTTGTAATTGCCACGCAACCGGTCATGACCAAAAGACGGCATCCAGCCCAGCTCAACCTGCGATGACAGTTTACCAAGCCCGCTCTGGGCTATGGACCAGCCAGAAATACCGCCATTATAGTCATGCGGAGACACCACAAAAACACCACCCATGACATAGGTCTGCTCTGTCGGGCGCACGCGCAGCACACCGCCAAGATTACCCGATGGCCAGTCCTTGCCCCCCGGCACGTATTTGCCCGGCGCGAAATTGCTGCATATGGAAACATTCATGAACGAACAGGCAATATAATCGAACCCGAAAAAACTGCCTGTCGGAATATAGCCTAGCGAGAGAATGACCCGGTCATCCAGAAAAGCTTTTTCAGCGTACATCGACACCAGATGCGCCACGACATTGCCGCGCGCACCATAGATTTCTTCCGGATTGGTGACGGAATCCCCCAGCGTATGACTAAAACTGCGCCCATGACCGTTAATAACGATCATATGTGTCCACAGTCCCTTGACCCCGGCCAGTTGCTGCCAGTCAATATCCAATGCTGCCGCCACCTGCCCGGCCAGCACATTGTCGCGCGTGCGGCCGCCGGTAACGTTGGCCATATATTCTTCATTAAGCGCGACATTGACGTAAAAGCCGTGCTTGATCAGCCATGGCTGCAAGCCGCCCCAGTCTCCAAACAGATGGGGGTTGCCATTCAGCGTTGGCACAATAGGCCCGACTGCAAAACTACCAATACCCTCCATGGCGAATGCCCGAGACTGATAGGAAGCGGGCTCCGCCGCGAACTGGGATGTCTCACTCTGCGCCATAGCCTTAAAGTTAAGAGCCATGAAACAGGCAATCATGCAGAGAAAAACGCAGATTAGTCTGTTCAGGAAAGTCTGACGTCCGCTTCGCATGCAGGGTCCTTTATCGTGGGGCGGTGGGCAAATAACTGAAACAACCAGCCTCTCAGCCAGCTGAAAAACCGAACTTGGCGTTCAGGAATGGAGAAAAAACGCGCGCAGGCTCCTCATCCCTCGTAATGGGGACAGGATGGCAGGGTATGGCGCAGGCTCCGCGAGCGGGGCATGCTGGTGCAGCGCGATAATCAAGAGGTTCAGAACGCGGTTCTGGATTTACGCAGGACAGACATCAGACGGAATGCTGGCCCAACAGCGCCTGCCATACCGCTTTTGCCTATAACCATTAAACTGCTGCGTAACATTTTCTGTGATAACACAAAATCTCTCTTGATAGGATGGTGGACACACTGAACAGTGCGCAGGAAACAACCACAAAAGAAGAATACATGAAAACAGATAACGTCACAACCTCCACAAAAAGACATTCACTGTGACATAAAAGCCGCCATCATTTTAACCACCGTCAAACAGTGGAAAAATAATCATGCCATCGTTAATGCCCGATGAAAAATAAACCATTTTTACGGAATTTTTTCTTAACAATACTCAAATCAGATTATTTATTTTTATATCGAAACATAATACTGGCAGATTCTACGCCGCTTCAGGCTGCCAGCACCATTGGCAACACATCGGAAACAAGGCGACAGGACAGTTCGGCTTCGTCCTGTTTTGAAAGCGCATACCGGCGCATCATCAACAGTGGCAGGGTGATCGCCCCCATGACCATCATCAATGTCAGTTCCGGTGAGCCGCCATGCCGCAACAGCCCGCCTGCCTGTGCTTCGCGCAGCAGGGGCAGCATGGCATCCTGATAAGGTTCCCAGACAGCACGCAGGATATAGTCCTGACGCTCTCCCGGCAGGCTGAGTTCATCAGCGAGAAATTTTGACAGCTCTGGAATATCACAGTGGGCGGTAATAAAGCGTGTCAGACCTTCGCGCACCCGCTCCTCGGTCGAGCCGGATGCCCCGTGTAATGCTTCGATAGAACGGCGCGCGGCCCCCAACCGCTGTGCGATTTCATCCACCACAGCTTTCCATAGCGCAAATTTTGAGCCGAACTGGTGGGAAATAAGTGCAGGATCAACCCCTGCCCCATCCGCGATCTCCCGCAGGCCGGTACCTTCATAGCCCTTGCGTGAAAAGCCGTGCAGCGCAGCGCCAAGAATGGCCTCGCGCGCGGCGGGGGTTCCCTTCGCAGGCCGACCACGGCGGCGGCCACCCGCAGGGAGCGCGTTATGTTTAACCGGCACGTAACAGCCCCCGTTGAGTTCAACGCAGTAAACCTAGCATCAGCCCCCAACTCTTTCCATGCAGGCCGAACGGCAAAAACCCTTCAGCCCCCACGAGCCTGCCACAGCGCCAACAGGCGCTGCCTCAGGGCCGGGCGGCTGGCATATAGATACAGTCCCTTTGTTGGGCGCGTCATCAAGACATTCAAAGCATTGAGCATGATCTGCTCGCTGAGTGCTGCGGGGTTCTCGATACCTGCCTTGCCTGCAAACGCCGCACTATCCTCATAGCACGAGGTATCAAGTATAATCCGGTCGGTTTTCGCATCGTAATCTACGCTCGGGCCAAGGATCAGGCCCACGTAATTCAGGTCAAACCCCTGAACGGTATAAACCGACCCGACTTCATCAATCGTATCCGCCCGCTCGGCCCAAGGCAGCCTGGCTTCGGGTAGGGAGCGATCCCAGCGCAGGTGAAAACGTCCTTCGGTAATGAAATGATCCTGCCCATTGAGCACATAAGGGTAATCATATGTTGCCAGCATCCTGCACAACCCGACCTCCGCCTCGTGCTGGCGTATGGTCTCATACAGGGTCTGGGCATCCTCAAAAATACGGAAGTCAAAAGGCTGCGGCGCGGGCAATGGTAAAAGCCTGCACTGGCAGAATGCTTCAATCCAGTGCGATACATCCGCATGGGCACACATACGGAACTGGGTTGTGAGCCGGTATGTAACAACCTGCCTTTCACCCAAAAGATGGTGCAGGGATTGCTCACTCCAGAAGCTTTTAAACTTCAACACCTGCCGAGGATCGAACACCATCACCACAACACGGCTTGCGCGCAGAATTTCCTCAAGCTGGTTATCTTGCAAAAAACGGTTGTAGGCATCCCTGCGGCTAAGCAGCAGGTGGGCTTCATCCACAAAAACAATGTCCGTTACGTGCCCTGTCTTGCGTGATTGATTGATAAAGGTGGTCGGCCGTTCATAATCCCGCTTGCGCAGACCCGGCACATCTTCGGCAATGCGCCGGTAGAGCTTGATCATTTCAGGATGATTGACAAGAAAACGCAGGCTTGGAGCTGCCTGCCCGCCTCCGCCACCTACACCTGCCTGCTGCCGCAAGCGGGCAAAAGCCGCATTCATCACCACGCTTTTGCCCGTGCCAGCATCGCCCTGCAACACAAGCACCGCCCCCTTACCCTGCTCATGATCCTGACAAAAAGCCACGATCTTACAAACCAGTTTCTCCTGCTCAGCCGTCAGCGCCCGATCAGGCGCAAGCTTGAGGTCGGCTCGGTTGTCTGAAACGGACATGGGCGAAAAACACTCCCTCCGGGGTTGATTGACGGCTCTTGCCACCCGCGCCACATTTATTCAACGCTCAAAGACTTTATACCCGCCTACCTGCAAGCCAAGGAGAACCCCCATGCCCGACAAGACCTCCGCATGACCGTGCAGCAGCCACCGACAGCGCCGGATAAGGGGGGCTTTGTGCATGTACGGGGTGCGCGCGAGCATAACCTGCGTGATGTCAGCGTGGATATCCCGCGTGACCGGCTGGTGGTTTTTACGGGGGTTTCGGGGTCGGGCAAGTCTTCTCTGGCATTTGGCACACTCTACGCCGAGGCCCAGAGGCGCTACCTTGAATCCGTCTCGCCCTATGCACGCCGCCTTTTTCAACAGATGCCTGTACCCGAGGTGGATCGGATCGACGGTCTGCCCCCTGCCATAGCGCTCCAGCAACAGCGTGGCGGCGGCTCTGAGCGCTCGACTGTTGGCTCTATCACCACGCTGTCCAACCATTTACGCATGCTCTATTCGCGCGCGGGCACATACCCGCCCGGTGCCCCACGGCTGGAGGCCGAAGCCTTCTCCCCCAACACCCCCATGGGGGCCTGCCCGCGCTGCCACGGACTCGGCCGCATTCATGATGTGACAGAGCGCAGTCTTGTACCCGATCCATCGCTCAGCATCCGCCAACGCGCGGTTGCTGCATGGCCTACCGCATGGCAGGGGCAGAACCTACGCGACATTCTCATTACCAAAGGTGTGGATGTCGATACCCCCTGGCAAGACCTGCCCAAAGCCACCCGGGACTGGATTCTTTTTACCGAAGACACCCCGACTTACCCGGTCTATCCGGGGCTGACACATGCTCAGGTAGTGCAGGCCATAGCCCGTGGGGTCGAACCCTCCTATCAGGGCACATTCAGCGGAGCCCGGCGTTATGTGCTCCAGACCTTTGCCCATTCACAAAGTGCGCGCATGCGCCAGCGGGCTGAGCAGTTCATGCAATCAAGCGACTGCCCGCAATGTCATGGCCAGCGCCTGAATAGCGCGGCTTTAGCCGTCACTTTCGCTGGGCGCACAATCGCGCAGATGACGGCCCTCCCGCTTGAAGACGTGGCGCAAACCCTCCGGCACGGCACGGACAGCACCGCGCAGGACGCCGTGGCCATTGCTGCCCGGCGCATTGCCGAGGACATGGCCGCACGCATTGATGTGCTGCTGGGTCTTGGGCTGGGTTACCTTCAGATGGCGCGCGGTGTGCAGACCCTTTCGCCCGGTGAATACCAGCGGCTTCGACTTGGCACACAAATCCGCTCCAACCTGTTTGGCGTGGTTTATGTGCTGGATGAACCATCAGCCGGGCTGCATCCGGCTGATACCAACGCCCTGCTGGCTGCGCTGCAGAAGCTGCGCGATGCGGGCAATTCGCTTTTTCTTGTCGAACATAATCTGGATCTGATCCGTCAGGCGCAATGGGTTGTTGATGTCGGGCCGGGTGCTGGCACACATGGCGGTACCATTCTGTATTCCGGCCCGCTGGAAGGACTGCGCACCGTCAGCGCATCACGCACACGCGGTTATGTTTTTGCCTCGGATACGCGCACCCACTCCGTCCCCCGCACACCCGGTGGCTGGTTGCGGCTAGAAGGAATTGAATGGAACAACCTGCATGGGCTGGACATTGCCTTTCCACTCGGCGTGCTAAGCGCCGTCACCGGGGTATCTGGCTCGGGCAAATCCTCTCTGGTCAGTCAGGTACTGACACAGCTTGCAACCAAAGCCGTAGGCCAGAAAGGCCCTGAACACGACGAGAACGATACGGACACACCCGGCCCGGCCACCAGTGAGCCGCAGGGCCATATTGCGGCCGGGCTTGAAGGGATCAAACGCGTTGCTGTCATAGACCAAAAGCCCATAGGCCGCACGCCTCGCTCCAACCTTGCCACCTATACCGGCCTGTTCGATACGGTGCGCAAGCTCTTTGCCGCGACCGATCTGGCGCAGGAGCGAGGTTACGATGCGGGATATTTCTCCTTTAATGTGGCCAAAGGGCGCTGCCCAACCTGCGAGGGAGAAGGCTCGACCATGGTGGAACTGCTGTTTCTGCCCAGTGTTTATGCCCCCTGCCCCACCTGCCACGGCGCACGCTACAAGGCGGATATTCTGGAAGTGCTCTATCGCGGGCGTTCAATCGCAGATGTTCTGGCCATGAATGTGGAAGAAGCGGCCACATTTTTTGCCGACGAAACCGGCCCTGCGCAGTCACTTTCAACCCTGCTGCGGGGTGGCCTTGGCCACCTGCGTCTGGGCCAGCCCGCCACCGAACTGTCAGGAGGTGAGGCACAGCGTATCAAGCTGGCAACCGAACTGCAAAAACAGCGCCGGGGCCATACGCTCTACATTCTGGATGAGCCGACAACAGGCCTGCACCCTTCAGATGCTGACCGGCTGATGGAGCATTTGCAGGAACTGGTGGACGCGGGCAATACCGTTATTGTTGCCGAACACGACATGCGCCTTGTGGCGGGGGTAGATTGGGTCATCGACCTTGGCCCCGGCGCGGGTAACAAAGGCGGACGGGTTGTCGCGCAGGGCACTCCTGCGGACATTGCCCGCAATCCCACGAGCGTAACGGCGCCCTTTCTGGCCCGTCATATCAACGATACAAAGAGGCCTCCGGCTGCCAGCCCGTAAGGAGATGATGGCCAATTTCCTCATGTTTCCAATCAACCGGATCATGGAGCGAGAGCGTACGCGCATCCCGCCAGTAACGATCAAAGCCGATGGCGCGGCCTGCCCCCCGTGCGCCCATGCTGGCCATACTATCGGACGAAGCACGCAGGCTCACCCGGCTAGCCACAGAGCGGGCGGCATAGACCGCCATAGCAACCTGCGCACGCGAAATCGCGCCTGCGGCCCGCAGGTCAAGCCTGTTGGCCGCATCACGCACAAGAGCCACCGCTCCGGCCAGCTCTGCACCGATCTCACCAAACAGGCGCCGTGTCATCGGATCATCACTAGCCCTTTGGCCTTGTACTGAAATCCACGGCCGCGCCTGACTGCTTACAAAATCCGCGGCATGGCGAAGGGCTGCCACCCCTATCCCGACAAGAATGACTGAAAAACCATTCTGATACCGCAGAGACGCCCAGTCAGGCGGAGACTGGTTTTCTTTCGGCACCACCAACCCGGGGATGGTGCGCACATGATCGAGTATAACGGTACCGGAATCCGTGGCCCGCTGCCCCATAGCGTTCCAGTCTTCCTGTATAGTCAGGCCCGGTGCATCGCGCGGTATCAGATCAAAACGCATGGCGTGACAGGCGGCATCGTAAGAAGTAACAGCAATCAGATCCGCCCCAATCGCTCCGGTAGCGTAAATCTTGCGCCCGCTCAGGCTATGGCCACCCTGAACGGGCGTGGCAATGACATGACCGAACTCATCCGCCCGCGCCCCCGGCTCCGCAATGGCCTGACCGATGATAAGACACCGTGACACAATATCCTGCCCCAGCCTGTGGCAGGTAGCGTCATCCGCAAAGGTAAAGAGTTCACGCACCAGATCATCATGAACCTTGCATATCTGCGCGACCGATGGATCGGCTATGGCGAGACGAAACAGCACTTCCTGCGATTGGGCCTGTGTCAGCCCCCAGCCACCATGAGTGGTCGGTATGGCCGCCGCCATGAGGCCGCAGGCTTTCAGCGCGTTTATGGTGGCCACGGGGTAGCGCCCAACACGGTCAGCCTCCGCCGCCCCCTGAGCCACCACTCGGTCGATCACCTCATACAAAGTATCAATCCGCTGTCGTAGCGGTTCGGGCCAGACATAGGCCGGAACCAGCGCACCCAAAACGGAAGTATCCATGCCTTCGCCCTCAACATCAGGGAATAGAAACCTATTTATTCATCATATGTTGATTTTATGAAAGGCCCATGCTTAAAGAAATCACCGCCTGCCATCACAGCGAAAACAGGGAATGATCGTACGTAACTTCGCATTCTATGCCGACATGCCCGATGACATGCGCTACCTGCGCAAACCTGGCGGACAGCCGACATGGATCGAGCAGGATATGGTTTTTCTTCTCCCTCCCAGGCTCAAGGATTTTCGGAAAAACCTGTTCCATGTCCGGCGCGCTGAAAAAACAGAAAGTGCGCTTTACGCCTCGCTTTTTCAGGTAAAATGTATTGTAGCAGGTCAGGAAGACACAACCGGCTTTGACGGGCCTTACGATGTCTTCCCCTTTTACGAAAAAGTCTTTCGGCGCAGGCGCCAATACCGCGATTACTATGTGCTTTTTCTTTTTCGGCACAAAACCGATTACCAGAAATACATGCGGCTCTGCTAGGCGCAGACATTATGCTTTGAAAGAGAAGGTAGCTCTTTGTTATTAAAGCTCACGCTCTTGTCAAAGAATTTATTCAGTATATACATAAGACATCAACTGTGCATTTATGTATGGACTGTAACAATGTCTTCACATTTTTTTATTAAATCTGTCAGTTCTATTTGTGCTCTTTCTTCTTTGTTTTTTCTTTCAGGTTGCACAAACTGGGTAAAACCCGGTGCCGGGCCTGCTGAACTAAACGCAGCAACCACCCATTGCGATGCTGTATCTTATGCAACATTGCCAGTTAATACCGTTTCAGACGTACAGTTTGGCGCCAACTACGGTGACCGTGATAAGTGCGAAAAATATAGTTCCAATGGCTGCGTCAAAAGAGACGGTCGTTATTATTCCATCATTCACACGTCTCATGACACAAACAGTTATGGCCGCTCAGCCATCTTCCGTGACTGCATGATCCAGAACGGTTGGCATGATGAGTAAGGATGATCTGTACAGGTAAAGCTAGTCATAGTACTTCACACGTTATCTGAAGTGCAGGGAACCTGATATTTTCAGGCACCCTGCCATGTTTTACGTGGGCTTAGCCTTGAGCAGAAGGGCGGCAAAACCGACAAAAATCGCACCTGTAATACGGTTAAACACCCGCTTAATGGCTGGCCGCGCCAGATAGCGCGAAAGCGAATGTCCGCCAGCGGCATAAATCACATACCAAAAGCACTCAACCGCCGCGAAACTGGCAACCAGAATCATGAATTGCGGCACCTGAGCCGCTGCCGGATTAACAAACTGCGGCAGAAAAGCTGCCGCAAAAAGCAGCAGTTTTGGATTGCTGATACCAATCATAAAACCGCCGCGGAACAGAACCCTCGCTGGCAGTATAGCCGGGAGCACTTGGCCGCCGACATCAAGCGGCGTTACATCGCTTCGCCATGCCTTGATGCCCAGATAAAGCAGATACACCACACCTGCATAGCGCAATGCCGCGAATGCGCCGGGCAGCGCCAGCAATAGCGTGCTCAGCCCAGCAGCCGAAGCAATCAGCACCGTTACCAGTGCACACAGGCACCCGGCCATGGCCGCAATGCTGCGCTTCATCCCCATCTCGACGCTCCGTGACAGGATATGCAGCATATTGGGGCCGGGCGTGCCAGACAGCAAAAAGACGGCCGCGACAAAAAGCCACCATGTGTGAAGTGTCATGAGACCGTTTTCTCCTGCCCTTGTTCGTTGGCGACCATACCGGACAGCCTGTGGTTTTCACAACCTCTCGCGGACAGGCAAGCCCGCAGGCTTTACCAACAACCGCCCCAAAAATATTTCATGTAACAATCACACTGAAAACCATCACACGTAGCCGCACAACAAAACAGTCACCCAAAAAGACTCTATAAATTTTTAACAGACCACATAATGAAAGAAAAGATTAACAATACCCTCTCAATTTAACTGCTAAATGACGGCATCTTCAGGTTTATCTCCCTCCCTGTTGTGCCTTCCACGCAACCATCTGGCGGCTTCAGCCGCGCATTACAGACAAGAAAACAATCCAGCATGAAAAAACTGATTGCCGTTTCCGTTGTCAGCGTTCTCGTTATTGCGGAAGACGCTGCCGCCAAATCGACGTCAGGCGGGTCGTTCGAAATTGCCGCAGGCACCGTAACCACCCCACAGACACTCGGAGCCAATAAGAAAGGCATCATCGACCAAGGGGCCACGCTGACCAGCAGCAGCGCGATAACGGTAACAATTACCGGCAGCGCAACACTGACCAATAACGGCACGCTATCAGAAACCGGCAGCTCGCGGGCCGTGCGCATAACCGGAACAGGGATAGACGTAAACCTGAACAACGCGGCCGGGGCCAGTATTACCGCAGCCGGAGATGACACCATACAGTCGAAAGCGGATGCCTCCGTCAATATTACCAACGCAGGCAGCATTACCTCAGGCACCACCAGCACTGCCGGAGGTCAGGCCATAGACCTGAACAACGTTGTCAGTAAAACCAACACGATCACCAACCTCGCGACCGGCACCATAACCGCTTACGGTTCGGATGCTCTGCGTCCTGGCGCCAACGGCACCATTACGAATGCCGGCATTATTCAGGCGATCAATTCCGTGGATAACACCTCGGGCAATGATGCGATCGATGCACAGACAAACAGCGGCGTAACAATCAGTAATAGTGGCACAATCAGCAGCGCCCGGCACGGTATAACCGGCGGCAATACGGATGTTTCCACCTCCGGCGCCTATGTCATGAACATTACCAACCAGTCAGGTGGCACCATTATTGGTAACAATGGCGCGGGTATCAATATTGACGGCTTCAATGCCAATGAAGTCGTAACCATCAACAATAGCGGCACGCTCTCCGGCAACGGCATAACGGGCGATGGGGATGGCGTCGATGTTGACGGCGTTGTCGTCCTGACCAACAGCAGCACTGGCCAGATCATTTCCACTCAGGCGAATGGCGATACGAGCGAAGGGGTGACGGTAGGCGGCGGCACAATCGACAATTACGGTTTGATTGAAGGTCAAAACCCCGGTGGCGCATCGCACGGTATTACGCTGGCCGGTGTGGACAAAGACCCGACTACAGGCACGGCAATCCCGATCGAAGGAATTTATACGGACTCAACCATCCACAATTACAGCGGCGGTACAATCAAGGGTGATACCGGTTCGGGCATAGCCATTACCGGCGGAGCCACCACCCATACGGTTACGATTGATAATGATGCGGGCGCCACAATTGAAGGCGGCGGCAGCGATGCGGCAATCTCAACCGGTGTGACCACCACCACCATCAACAATGCCGGGATTATCCGCGCCAATGGCTCCGGCAAGGCCGTTGATTTTGGCACCGGAGCGAACAATGTACTCAGCATCACTGGCGGCAATGCCCAGATTATTGGCGATATTGACGGCGGCACAGGCAACAGTACCCTCATCATCAACCCCGGCACGGGTAACAGATTCAGCTACGGTGGCGCGATTTCGGGCTTTTCCCTGATCGAACTCGGCTCAGGCACAATCGCCCTGTCTGGCACCAATAATTATAGCGGCTCCACCAGACTGACCGCCGGCACGCTCAGCCTTGGCAGCAACAGCGCTCTGGGCACAAGCACGCTTGAAATGGCCGCCAACACGACACTCTCCTTCGCATCCAGCGGGCTGACCCTTGCCAACGCCATTTCCCTCGATGGTGATCCGACAATCGATGTTGCAAGCGGCACCGACACACTGGCAGGCACACTCAGCGATGGCAGCGCCCCCGGTGATCTGGTCAAGACCGGCGCAGGCACGCTCGTGCTGACCGGCGCCAACACCTATACCGGTGGCACCGAAGTAGCAGATGGCACCCTACAGGTTGACGGTAGCCTTACCAGCGCCGTCACGGTTGATAGCAGCGGCACGCTCTCAGGCGTGGGGCAAGTTGGCACCACCACGGTTTCAGGCATGCTGGCCCCCGGCGATACAGGAACCGGCACCCTGACGGTCAATGGCAACCTGACGCTGGGTTCAGGCTCCACCTATGCGCTCAACATCACACCGGATACGGCGCAAAGTCTGGTTTCCGTTACCGGAACCGCAGCCCTGCAGGGAGGCACGATTGATGTAACCGGCACTGGCAGCAACTGGCATAATCCCGTTGTGTTGCTACAGGCTGGCCAGGGAGTAAGCGGCACCTTTGGCACACTTGTCACCAACCTTGCTTATCTTTCCCCCATACTGACTTACAATGCGGATGATGTCTCGCTGTCTTTCCGCCGTAACGGCGTTGCTTTTACCGATGTCGGCATCACGCGCAACGAAGCCGCCGCAGGCAGCGGGCTGGCAGCCCTGTCATCCGGCACGCTGTATGATGCACTGGTAACAACCAGCACCACAACAGCCCGCACAGCGCTGAACACGCTTTCTGGCGAAATTCATGCCTCGGCCCGCACCGCCCTGATTCAGGACAGCCTGTATGTGCGCGATGCCATAACGGAACGCCTGCGGGCGGCTGACTGTATGCCCGGAGCAGGCAGCGGCCTGAAAACCGCCCATATCAGCAGCACCTGCCATACCGATGAAGCCGGTGTGTGGATGCAGGGCTACGGGGCGTTCAGTCACAACAGAGGCGATGGCAATGCAAGCGCCCTGACCGACAATGCCGGAGGCTTCATGCTGGGGGTCGATACGCCTCTGGCGGGCTGGCATATCGGGGTGGCGGCTGGATACGGGCATTCATCCTTCAGTTCCGGCTCTGTTGCCTCATGGGGGCATAGCGACAATGTCAGCATTGGGCCTTATGCTGGCACACACTGGGGGCGTCTGGGCCTGCGTATGGGGGTGACCTATACTTTTGACATGCTTTCAACCAGCCGCAATGTGGCCCTACCCGGCTATGCCGCGCGGCTGAACACCAGCTACAATGGTGGCACCACACAAGCTTTTGGGGATCTGGGCTACCGACTGAACATGGGGCCGCTCTGGGCTGAACCTTTTGCCAATGTGGCATGGGTTAATGTCCATACAGGACATTTTAACGAGCGTGGCAACAGCGAAGCATCCCTGACCGGTGATGCCGCTTCTGCCGCGACAACCTTTGCCACCTTTGGCTCCCGGCTGGCCGGGCAGGTGCGGGCTGGCCATCTGATCCTGACACCGCAAGCCACACTTGCCTACCGTCACGGTTTTGGCACACTGCGCCCGACAGCACGACAGTCCTTTACTGGTGGCAATGTTTTTGAAGTTGCGGGAACACCCGTGACACAAGATGCCGCACTGATCAAAACCGGCCTGCAGGCCAGATTGACCGACCGGATCATGATCAGCACCGATTATGTTGGCCAGTTCTCCACGGGCTATACCTCCAACGGCGTTACGGGCAGCCTTAAAATCAGTTTCTGAAACCCACCCCCGGAAAGCCTGCATACAGGGCTTTCCGGGCTACTGCGTCAGGCTGCGGCACACGCCATGTCATACTGGCGGCAGGCTTCAACATAGGCCGTAGAGACATGGGCAAATTTGCAGGCCTGCCACTGATGGTAATCGCGTACAAGCCGAGCTGAGATCCAACCTGACTTTCCTGTTTTACCGAAATCGTTTTCTAACTCGACCTTTTTCAGAAGCCGCGCAACATTTCCGCGTGAAACGCCATAACGCTGCGCCATGGCGCTCGCACTATCGAGGGCAATCTCTATCCGCTGAGCACCGTCTGCGGGCGATACTGTCACTGACCGGGTCATTTCATTCAGAATGGAAATACCCACTGTCGTACTGACAAGCTGCGCAATGGATTGCGGTGGAGCACTCAAAAAACTATCCTGCAGCATCAGGCCTGCAAAAACTGGATGCATGTAATTCAGGATTTCTGGGGTTGTGCGCGTAACCTCACTCCTGCCTGCCCCATCAATCTGGTCAAGTGCTTGCAGGTTAACACTGAGATAGACATGAAACATCTGCTCGGAAAAAGCGCTCATTCTATAAGCGCGCACTCGACCATCCTGACTGGGAATGGCTTCTATATAACCAAAATTCTGAATCTCCTTAAGGTAGCTCGTAACCGTATTGGGGCTAACCATGCTGCTCTGTTCAACCAGACTGTACAGATTGGTTGCGGTCAGGGGCGGGGCAGATGGATCAACCCGATGCTGAAAATGCAGTAAAAGAGCGGCATGCGTTAAAATCCATCGTCGCACATCAGCCACATAGCGCACTTCACGCGGCATCTGCTTGTGGATACGCAGCAATGCCTGATTACAGAAAGTCAGACAGTTCATAAACTGCGGCAACGCTGCGAGAGCCTTAGCCTCATAAACTGGTATATCGTTTACCATACCCACCTTTGTCCTCACCACCCCATGCAATGACACAGACAGTTTTCTTCTGCCCCGGACATCATGTTTGTCGCATTTTTGGGGATATCGCAAAATCCACCTTGATACGATGCAAAAACCAATCAATAATGCCGAAAATTTTACGACACAAAATATAATATAAAAAAATTATCCACCAAATAGTGTGGCAAAAAATTAAAGTGACGATCATTGAATTTAATATATTATTTTTTAATAATGCCTTTTTCTGATTACTTTTACCTTGTCTAATTTTCCAGTTTATTCTGGATAACCCCCTCATCCACATCCAACCCCACAGAACTAAAGACTGACTGATGCCCCTGACCCCCCGCATGCTTCTCCTTGGCGTAACCGCTCTCACCCCCAGTTTTGCCTGGGCGCAAGCCCTGCCCACGGGCGGCGCCTATGTAGCCGGATCGGGCAGTATCAATACGGCGGGGGCCACCACCACCATCGACCAGTCCTCCGCACGCGGGGTGATCAACTGGCAGGGCTTCTCCATCGGCGCAGGTGGGGCGGTTCAGTTCAACAACGGCAGCGGGGCCACCCTCAACCGGGTAACGGGTGATCAGCTCTCCTCCCTGCAGGGGCATCTGGGGGCTACCGGCACGGTGTTTCTCATCAACCCCAATGGGGTGGTGGTCGGCCCCGGCGGCACGGTGGTGACAGGCGGCAGCTTTGTGGCCTCAACCCGCGATACGCCTAATAGCGCCTTCATGAAGGGCGGCAACGTCACCCTGTCCGGCACGTCTGCGGGCACTGTCACCAATGCGGGCAAGATCACCAGCACCAACGGTAATGTGGTGCTGGTGGGGGCGGCTGTCAGCAACAGCGGCACAATCAGTGCCGCCGGTGGCACGGCCGCTCTGGTGGCGGGTAATCAGGTGGTGCTGAGCGAGGCGGATGGCCCGGCGGGCATCTATGTGGTGGCCGACAGCAAGGCTAAGGGCAACGCAACCAATACCGGGCAGATCAAGGCCGCCGCCGCCACACTGGCCTCAGCCGGGGGCAATGTTTACGCGCTGGCGGGCAACCGCGAAGGGCTGGTGCAGGCCACCGGCACCACAACGGTAAACGGACAGGTCTGGCTGAGTGCCCCCCACGGCACCGTAACGGTGGAAAGCACCACGCTGAGTGCCACCAATGCCGATGGCTCTGGCGGTGTCATCCGCGCCAATGGTGAGGCCGTAAGCCTTGGCGGCAAGGCCGTGCTGACTGCCTCGGCCAGCAAGAATGGCCGCAAGGGCGGGCAGATATTGATCGGCACCGACAGCGTGGGCGGCACCAATCTGGCCCGCCACACCACCGTGGCCTCGGGGGCGACCCTGAAAGCCACCGGTAAGGGCACGGGGGCTGGCGGCACAATCGAGACCTCGGCGCACACACTGGCAATAGGGGCTGCGACCGTCAGGGCCGGGCTGGGCGGAAGCTGGCTGCTCGACCCTGACAACCTGACAATCGACAGTGCTGCCGCCTCCACCATCAATGCCGCCCTGAACAGCGGCGTCAATGTCACCGAGCAGACATCGGCCACCACCGCATCGAACATCAACGGAGCGGGAACAAGCAGTTCGGGCATTGGGGATATTGTGCTTAACACCGCCCTGAACTGGAACAGCACCGCCAGCCTGATCCTGTCCGCCTATCACTCCATCACTCTCAATGCCGATATTACCGTGAATGGCGCAGGCACGCTGACCCTGACCACAAACAACGGCATCGGTGGCTCCAGCACCGGGGACGGAGCGGTGAACTTTGGCGGCTCCACCATCCAGTTCACCAGTTCTGCCCTGACCGCCGCCAATACCGCCAGCAGCAGCCCCCTGACCATCGATGGTCATGGCTACACGTTAATTACCACTGCAAACGAATTACAAAACGCCGTTGGCACATCAGGCTACTACGCTCTGGCCAAACCGCTCGATATGAGCAGCATCAGTAACTTCACGCCTCTGGCGCAAGATGGCTTTAGCGGCACCTTCAACGGGCTGGGCAATACCATTTCAAACCTTACTATTAATGACAGTACGGATTTGCGTGTGGGGCTGTTCAGCTACATCGTAACTTCAGGCGTCATCAGTCATGTGGGCCTGATTGGGGGAACTGTTACTGACAACTTCAGTAACCCTTATGGCTCTGTCGGCGAACTGGTAGGGTTTAACGCCAACGGAACGATCACCGATGCATATGCTACAGGGAACGTCATCGGCACGAATCCCGCTGCCTATATCGGTGGACTGGTGGGGTTGAATTACTCAACAATCACGGACTCATACGCGACAGGAAACGTCACCAGCACAAAAACCTACAACTATACCATAAATTACTACAGCTATTTAGGCGGGCTTGTAGGCTATAACGGTTACGGTGGAATAATCACCAACGCATATGCAACAGGTAATGTCGCCAACACAAACAGCAATAACCCCTATATAGTCGGGGGACTTGCAGGCAATAATAGCGGTACAATCTCCAATACATACAGTAGCGGATACGTCAGCAGCACAAACTACGCTTATAGAGGTACAGGCGGACTGGTGGGAACGAACAGCTCTCACATAAGCAACAGCTATTGGGATACCACCACCAGTGGACAAAGCAACGGCGGCAGCGATTATCCCACTGGACTAACCACGGCCCAACTGGCAGCAGCCCTCCCCACCGGCTTTGACACGACCATATGGGGCAACCTGAACAACCAGACCACGCCTTACCTGTTAGGCGTGCCCGCCAACCAGCAGGTCCTGTCCGGGAGCAATACGACATTTGGCACCAACGCAGGCACGCCCGTTACAATCATTCTGAACGCTGCGGGTCTGTCAGCCATCAACAGCAATCTGGCGGGCAATTATGGATTAGCCGCCGATATTGATGCCAGCAGCTTGGGCAATACCAGCCCGATTGGAGAAAATACGCCCTTTACCGGCATCTTCTATGGTGCTGGCCATACCATTGCCAATCTGACCATAGCTGATGCAACAGACCAATATGTCGGTCTGTTCGGACAATTGGGCGCTGGCGCAAAAATTGAAGACATCGGCCTGACCCAGGAAGCGATCAGCAGCACTTATGCAAATGGTACCTCAGTCGGTGGGCTGGTCGGCTACAATAATGGCGGCACGCTCTCGGCTGTTTACACGACCGGCACAGTCTCCGGACCTCAGTCTGCCGCCTCTACAACCAGCGTCGGTGGTCTGGTCGGGCAGAATGGCAATGTCGGGGCTAGTGGCAACACCATTACCAGCTCCTACTCCACTACCGCCGTATCGGGCGGTGATACGACATATATGGGCGGGTTAGTCGGCTGGAATTCAGGCACCATCACGTCTTCTTTTGCTTCGGGTGCCGTAAGCAGCAGCAATATTGGCAATACCTATAATTTTATCGGCGGATTGGTAGGGTGGAACGCTTCTGGCACCATTAAAACATCATACGCCACAGGCAATGTTTCAGGCGGCAATCTGGCAGGCGGACTGGTTGGCCAGAATCATTATGGCCATATTGAAGAAACATATGCGGCGGGAAACGTCACGGGCAATAACACGACCACCAATAGTGGCGGGCTTGTCGGTCATGATGACGTTAATGATCCCTCTCAACTGATCCTCGACAGTTATTCCACCGGGTCTGTTAATTCACTTACAGGACAGGTTGGGGGGCTTATCGGTGGCCTCAATAACGAAGCCTCTTCTACTTACGCAGACAGCCAATATTTCAGTCATGATTATTTTGATGTGACGACAACCGGGCAAAACGGCAATGCTAACCTAAACCTGGGCAATGGCGTTACTGGCCTGACCACAACACAATGGTCGCAGGGTTCAACCAGCCGTTTCAGCAATTCGGCTGACTGGGTTGCGGGATCGCCTTACCCCCTACTGGCGGCACTGCCATATGTTGTTATTACCGCTTCCGGAACCCAGATTTATGGCCAGAGCACGCCAAGCGTTATCATTACATCCATTCTCGATCAGTCGGGTAACAATGCGGCAAGCCTAACCGACACCCGTTCGCTGACATGGACTGCACCCGGCGTAAATTCGACCAGCAATGTCCACAGTTCCTCAGACCTGATCGGGCGTGGAGCAACCGCGACAGGCTATCAGGTCACCTACGCTGGCACTGACACTATTACCCCTGCCGCGCTCACCATCACGGCAAATAGCCAGACCGGCACTTACGGGCAGGCCACCACACTGAATAATTCAGCCTATACCGCCAACGGTCTGGTTAATGGCGATAAAGTCTCCAGCGCCACCCTTGCCACTAATGCCACCCGCCAGAGCAGTGTCGGCACCTACGCCATTACAGCCAGCGATGCACACGGCACCGGGCTAGAAAACTACACCATTACCTATACGACCGGCACCTACACTATTACTCCGGCAGCCCTGAGCATTACCGCTCTCGACCAGACCGGCACCTATGGGCAAAACCCAACGTTCAATAATACAGCTTTTAAAACCAACGGTCTGGTTAATGGAGATGCCGTTTCCAGTATCAGCCTCGCCACCACGGCAGACCGTCAGAGTAGTGTCGGCGCCTATGCCATGACAGCCAGCGACGCACGCGGCACCGGGCTAGGAAACTATGCCATTACCTACACGACCGGCAGTTACTACACTATTACTCCGGCAGCCCTGACCATTACCGCTCTCGACCAGACGGGCACCTATGGGCAGAACCCAACGCTCAATAATACCGCCTTTAAAACCAACGGCTTGGTCAATGGAAATTCCGTTTCCAGTGTCAGCCTCGCCACCATAGCAGACCGCCAGAGCAATGTCGGTGCCTACGCCATTACAGCCAGCGATGCACACGGCACCGGGCTAGGAAACTATGCCATTACCTATACGACCGGTGCCTACACCATTACTCCGGCAGCCCTGAGCATTACCGCTCTCGACCAGACCGGTATCTATGGGCAGACCCCAACGCTCAATAATGCCGCCTTTAAAACCAACGGTCTGGTCAATGGAGATTCCGTTTCCAGTATCAGCCTCGCCACCATAGCAGACCGCCAGAGCAATGTCGGTGCCTACGCCATCACAGCCAGCGATGCACACGGCACCGGGCTAGGAAACTATGCCATTACCTACACGACCGGTGCCTACACTATCACTCCGGCTGCTCTAAGCATTACCGCTCTCGACCAGACCGGCATCTATGGGCAGAACCCAACGTTCAATAATACAGCCTTTAAAACCAACGGTCTGGTCAATGGAGATGCCGTTTCCAGTATCAGCCTTGCCACCACAGCAGACCGCCAGAGTAGTGTCGGTGCCTATGCCATGACAGCCAGCGACGCACGCGGCACCGGGCTAGGAAACTATGCCATTACCTACACGACCGGTAGTTACTACACTATTACTCCGGCAGCCCTGAGCATTACCGCTCTCGACCAGACCGGCACCTATGGGCAGAACCCAACGCTCAATAATACTGCCTTTAAAACTAACGGTCTGATCAATGGAGATGCCGTTTCCAGTGTCAGCCTCGCCACCACGGCAGATCGTCAGAGCAGTGTCGGCGCCTATGCCATCACAGCCAGCAATGCCAAAGGCACGGGGCTAAACAATTATGCGATCACCTATCAGAACGGCCTCTATAACATCACCCGGATCAAGACCATTCCCATCTTCTGGCCCATGGCATCATTAAACGGCAATGGCCCCGCCCCATCGGGGGTGACAAGTCCCACAACAGCAGAAGCCGGAGACACCCCGGATCTGACACTGACAAATGCCTACAAACCCCTGACTCTGCCTGATGGCACAGCCGCCGCCACCACCAACACA
>NZ_JAFVMG010000020.1 GCF_017377745.1 Acetobacter suratthaniensis
CATGGTGGCCAACCTGTTTCGTGGAGGCAGTATTCTTCCGGTTGACGCAGCTGCGTCGCCATCCAGACATCTGAGCCAGTCTGACACCTGGCGAAACAGACCCGCAAGCACAGGTTCCGGCACAAGGTTGTGGCTATCCATAAATCCATAGGAGGGACCCAAGGGCCGCGCGACGCGACCGCCAAGAGTCAGGCGTCGCGCGGCCCTTGGGAGGTGCCTGTGGAGTTGTGGATAGCCGGTTGGGAGGGATGATTACCCATCCCTTTTTCCGGGCAGGCGAGCAGAAACAGGATGGAAAATAAAGGACGGAACGCATCGCGGCGGACTTATGCCCGCCAGTCTTGATTTAGTTGCGCTCCAATGACTCCCGCCATTTGGCAAGGCGTGTCGCAACCGGCCCTAACGAAAGGCCAATGATTGCGGTGCCAAGGCAGAAAGGCACCGCATAGACCAGAATGGCGCGTGTAGTCTCGTCCAACAGCCTACTGGCTACCTTTTGTTTTCAGGAGACTGCCGGACTGGCAACAGCCACCTTGCAAGCCATCCGCTCGCGGCAAAGGTAACAGCAAACACACCTAGCACCATGACTGTGTTAGTTAGGAAGGCGTTTGTCACTGCTTATCCTCCTTTGAGGTTTCCTTACCCGGAATATAACTCAAAAACTCAAACGCTGCACGTTCCAAGATTGCAGCCACCATAACTGCCGGAAGCTTACGCCATGACCAGCCGCCAGCCGCGAAATAAGGAGAGATAAGCGACAGCCCCACCAGCGTGAGCGCCAGATTCTGGCAAGCGGACGCCGCCAGTTTGAGGCGCTCCGTAACCTGTGTTTCATTCTGAAGCGGTTTAGGTGGAATACCTAGCATTTTACAGACCGTTCCGGGGAGTTAGGTTTGCCGAGCCTTTCGGCCCGGCTGGTTGTTGTTCAGATACCAAGCGCCTCGTCGAGAGCCGCAGCGGCTTCCTGCGGCACGGTGCGGTTATTTGCCCGGTGCTGATAGGGCTGCCATTCTTCGCCCATCACTTCGGCATAAGCCGTGCAGGCTCCGCTGGCGACATGGAACAGGGCGTAAGCCTTCACGGCGTGCTCGGCCGCGTTACGGCGCAGACGATCTGTGTAGTTATCCTGACCGTCGATGCCCATGCGGTCGTCGTCGCGGTGTTCGTTTGCCCATTTATCCTTCGCGTCTTTCGCAAGCTGGCGGCGGGTTTCGTAGTAATTAGCCGCACCATGTGCTGAGCGCACCAGTGCATCCACAATACGGTCAAGATGAATCTTGATCGCCTTGAAATCGTCCTCGCCCCTAAAAGTAGAGACCAGAACGGGCCGCAGCGCGTCATACTGATCACGAACGGCGTTCAGGCCGACGCCGATCATTTCGTCAACGTCTGCAACGTCCAGACCGAAACGGGGGCCAATCAGCGCCATCTGATCGTCTGAAGGCACGAGGTGAAGCAGGTCAGCCATGGAAGGTGAACGATTGGCCTTCATGCGCTGTTCCGTTTCATGGAACTGGCGGGCACGGGCGGGAGAGACGGAACCGGCGGCATCGCCCTTGCGGGGAGCGTTACCCTTGCGGGCGGAACGGGGCTTGCTTACAGTGTTGTTTACGTCGGACATGAAACTATCGCTTTCTGTTCTGGCTAGTCCCGGTCTGGTGGTGCAAACACCGACCGGGGCGCTTTGTTGTTCGGGCCTATTCCCTCTCAACAAGTAAAGAATAGTACGCCAAGAAAAACAGAGCAAGCGAAAAAGCGTGGAAAACAGCCAAAAAGCCCGTTTTTTCGTTATTTTTCACGCCATTAATCGAAACAATATTTCGTATTTCTGTCTGTTCTTTTCACGCACTTTTCTCCGCCAAGAAAAAAACGCACAATCCGTTTGTTATATTGTTCATTAGGTAATTCTATACCTCGCCCCCCTGAGCGTCCCGCACCCGGAACGGCGGACAGGAGGCATAATCGCTCCCCCCCACTCCTTCACTCCTGAGCAAAACGCCCCTCACCCGCCGCAAGGTCGTTGCTGCACCAGAGGGCGCGTGTGACGCGCCCGCCGTAGGCCGCCGTAGGCGTCTGGTGTGTCCGCTGTCGCTACGGGCTGGTTCCGGCACAAAGTCGAAGCTGTCCATAAATTCATAGGAGGGACCCAAGGGCCGTGCGATGCGACCGCCAAGAGTCAGGCGGCGCGCGGCCCTTGGGAGGTGCCTGTGAAGTTGTGGGCAGCGGGGAACCAGACACGCCAGCCCCGGACAGGGCGCGCCCGACAGGCGTCACAACCGGTTGCGTCATACTGCAAGAGCGAGCGGAACTGCCCTCGCGAAACAGAAAGCAGAAACCATGACGTCAACACAAGAAACTATTCGCCTACCTCAGGAAAACCCTGAACAACCTCGCCGGTGGCCCTTCGTGCGAAGCCTTCTCTCTGCACTCGTCCACGACGCGACACTAGGCGTTGTAAATTTCTTCTTCGAACTTGGCGAAATATGTTCCAAGGCGGTTCTCATTTTCGTATTCGTGAATTTATGCGCCTTCTTCATCTTCGCTATGGGCGACTACATTTTCTGTATTAGCGCACACACAGAGCGCTTTCGTACCATTATCAATACTGCGAGGCCCCGCATTATGTGGGCTGTTCTTTACCTTGTCGCTTCTTGCTGGATTGCATTAAACAGCAGAAAATGTCGAACAATCTTAATGAAGTGGGCGCGATAACGGGCAGGAAAAACCTACTCCACACCCCGGACTGACCCCAGCCGTTGCCGGTGTCCTCTGGACAACCGGCAACACCTGCTCGACCTTTCCCGAACACAGGAGCCAGACATGGCACGACAGCGTAACCTGTTCGGATGGAAGCGGCCTTATCGCGCGCCGCGCATCCTCGCCCACCTGACCGATTGCGGCGATCACGGCAGTGTTTACCAGCCGGGTATGCGCATGGTCGCACTCTTCACCTGCCCCCGCTGCCAGTGGGAAAGCCGCTGGATCGACATGCCCAGCGTGACCGCCTGTCGCAAAGGCATCGCCTGTGAGCCGTGCAATGCTGAACGGGCCAAAGCCCGGAACAGCGTTGCCCGGCCGCACACGCCTCAGCGCGTGTCGTCCGGGCGTGCAGAAAAGCGTCAGAACGGGATTGCGTCCCAGTCCGAGCCATAAAGCACTTTCATGCGGCGCGCGTAGCGATTGTAGCGCGCTGCCGCTTCACGCGCCCGGGCCTCAGCATCGGCCTCATAGGCCCGCCATTTCTCGCACCAGCCTGCCAGTTCCGGAAAACGCTGAGGCAGTTCATCCACATTGAGCCACGCCATCGCTCCGATCCGACCATACGCGGTGATGTCGCTCATGACCGTCACCTGTGTAGAAACGGTATGGAGCACGATATTGCGGACAGGATCGTGCAGGGTATTCGGCCGCTCCGACACCAACGCCTCCAGAACACGCCAAGGGCCGATGTCGTGTGGATCTGGCTGAATACCACAAAGCCCTGAACCCACCCGCGCAAAAGGCCGGATGTCGGCAATGCGGGCATCGGATTCAAACAGCACGACACGGGTTGTCCTTCGCCCCGGCCGGGCGCAGGTCACACCCAGCAAAGCGGCAAAATACCCGCTCCTGCACACCCGGCCTGCCTGCCAGATTTCAAGCGCCGTTTTCGCATAGCGCGACGTGTCATCTGGGTTTTCCCATGTCAGAGTATGCACCAACCGGGGATACCGGCGCGTAAGACGGGTCATGAGTGGTGTGTAGAAACTCTTGTGCATGGGCTCCAGTTCGAAGGACAGCAGCGTTCGGGTCGTGCGTATCCCGAACACCGGGGGTGGCCAAACGCCCGCATCGCGACACGCCGCACGCAGCCAGTCCCGTAATCCCGCGCGATCACGCGCGATCACGCGCAGGCCCGCGCACCTGTACGCGCACGTCAGGCAGACCCATGCCGCTCATGCGCGGCCCTCCCTGCGGGTAACGGCAAACCAGTGCCGATACCATTCGCCATCACCCAGCGGCGGAGGCGGGGCATTGCGCTGCACATGCTGGCCCGGCAGGCCGGGAACCGCCTGCTCAACCAGACTACGCATCATGCAGGCCAGTGCTGAGCGATTGTGCTCTGGCAGGTCGCTGCCATAGCAGGCGCGTACCAGTTCCTCGGCCAGACGCTCCCGCGCACTCCACACCCTGTCGCACGGGGCAATTGAGACTGAGACCAGCGCGGCCTGTTGGCCTCGCGCCAACAGATCGGCTGGCATGGTCGAGGCGACCCCTTTCCACAGCGGGGTTAGAGCTATTCGTTCGTGCATTGTTTTTTTCTCCTTCACCCCTCGGCCGCGGCATGGGATCGGGGCGGGGGCAACGGCGCGCGCAGCGCGAGCCTGCGACCGTTGCGGCCGGCCCAGCCCATGCGAGGCGTCACAATGTTTTCTGGCAGTCTGTTCGCCAGTTCTTTTCTGCTATGGACTATGTCGATGCTTTTCTTGCGCACCTTTATTGCCCGTGCCCGCCCTGTCGTCTCTCTGTGCTGGTATGGCGTTGCGGTGTTCGGGCTGTGTCTGCTCGGGCTTTACGGGATCCTCGCGATCGGCCTTCAGGCCGGTCTGGCGGTTGTCGCCAACACCCCGCGGCTGAGCCTGCCCGCCCTCTACTGGCTCGATCACCAGAGCAGCGCGCAGCTGCTCGACGGGATCGCCCGCAAAGGGCAGGTCATCGACCGCCTCTTTCACAGGGTCTGCGGCACCATCGCCCTAGGGGCGATGGCCTTACGCATATGGCACCGGTTGTTATCGAAGGTTTAAGATGCGCTGCTGCTAGATCATAGATATTCAGAACCGCGCACACATCAGACTAAGAGGTATGCGTAAAACGACTACCAGTATGATTGCAACACTTGGGACCATTATTATAGCCTGCTTCAGCTTGAGCGTGTGGGCATGTCATGCCCAGCATAGTGCTCAAGAATGATTGAATAGGACATTCACAATGTTTCTTAAAAATCTCTTTGTGTCACTGAGTATTATGGGCCTTTCTGCGGCGCCATTTGCAACGCCGTCTCAGGCTGCCAGCGGAACCATCAAAGTTACCAACAATTCCCCTCAATCAGTAACCATCAGCGGCTACAGCGCATCTCCGAGTATAACACCACAAAACGCAAGTTTAACCATCGCTACGGGAACAACCTCAGTTGTTGCAAACGCGTCTGGTCCTGACAAAACAGATCTGTCAATACAATTTACGGCAACGTCTAACGACCACACTTATGGGTGCAACTACTATATTAATCTTAGCTATCAGTAATCTTTAAACCAGTATTATTCAAACTATATTGCATACCCATTTACACAAAATGGCGGAACCCATTTCCCAACATGTACTGCGCCTTCGTCCGGCCCGTGGTCAGGTGTGAGCAGCTTAGGCGGGACTTTCTACATTCAGTAATGGTTTAACGTTTCTTTTACCCGAATCTTTTTACATCGTATCACAGTATAACTTGGTAGGGCAGGAGCCTCTCATGTCAACAATTACCACAACGAACCTTTCGTGGTCTGCAACGTGGTCTCAGGCTCCTGTCACTCCTAATGCACTGAACGTATCTATTTACGGTGAAAACGGAGTGATTCAGCATGGGAATAGTGTTGTTTCCAGCTCTTCTGAAACATCCAGTGCCGATGATGACACAACAGGCGATACGCTCACTCTATCTCAGGAAGCGCAAACCTACATTGATACGCAGAGTTCGGGAATAACAGCCAATAGTACATTATCTAAGATATACGGTGCCATTGTTCAGGTTCTTGGCAGTTCGACTGCATCGGATTCTGAAAAATGGAATGCTTTCGTGGCTGACGAACGGCTGTCCATGGAAAGTGCACGAAACGATGGAATTTGGGGCAATATTAACGTTTTTAGTGATTCGTCTGCGATGGCCACACCATACATGCAGAAAATAAAAGCCGCCTACGATGATCTTAATAAAAATAACAATGTTGCATCCAATCAGATGGAACAAGATATAACAGGCCTGTTTCAGGAGAACGCAACAGCAGATCTCAGCGAATTATGGGGTAATGCGTCTCTTTCTCTCGATGTGACACAGACAACGGCCAAAACGGACAGTGGAACTGTTACCAGTTTTTCCATTTCTTCCGCACTTTCTGGGAAAATGGAATACGCAGTTGGAACAGGCCCCAATATCAAGCAGGCACTTGTAAAGACAGATGTTAACACCCCGACATCATTTTCATCGTACAACGACATCCAGACAGTGACGGTTTCTGGAAACAAAAATGATCTGAAAGCCGAGTTTGAAAAAGAAATAGTAGACGAGTTATTTGGCTCTTCTGGTCATAAAAATACAACCTCTGCGCTAAAAACAGGACTTACTTCAGAAGCAGAAACCACTGAGTCATCTACAACCTGAACCGGCAAAATAGCCATAAACAGCTTAAAAATGTTCAGTGCAAAGTTAAAGAATTACCGTACGCAGACCTAGTTGAGGGCCAGCCTCAGCAAGGCGACGATCCAGTGTACACAACGTCACACCATGATCAGCACAGACCGCGAGATGCAGCGCGTCGCCGGCACGCAGACCAAGAGCATACTGATCTGAAAACCGGGCAGCCGTCCTGAACTGCAGCCCGGTTACGGGAAGACATTCAAAACTCTCCACACACAGACGGGTAAAAAGAGCTAAGGCGTTGGCCCGGTCTGTGACGGTGATCTGCCCAGTACGCAGTTTAATCGACAGAGCAGAAGAAAATTCGGTAACAACCCAGTCACTGACAAACAGTGACGCGGGATTCTGGCTGGCAAGCCACTCCTGCATCCGAACCGTCTCCGCCTCATTGGTCAATGCTGCTACCAGTACAGATGTATCAATATAAAGGCTCAATATCGGGCCTCATCACGCATGGCACGGAGACTCTCCCCCGCAGAAACAGTCTGCGGCGTCATGCTCTCAGTCAGGGCACGCAGCATATGTAGGTCAACAGGCTTGCGTTCCCGGACAATGCTGTTGATCTGGGCGATGACCTTGCCACGCCGCATAATCCGTACCGGTTCGCCCTGCATGGCCTGTTCAACAAGCTGACTGAGATGGGTTTTTGCTTCGACAAGATTAACGGTCTGCATCAAAACCTCCTGACCATATAACTGGTCATATAGTAGCACATACCCCATCCACAACCTACAAAATTGGCAAACATCTTCATGCCGCAACTGACGGCAACGCCGATGCCGCCAGCTGCGCATTGCACCTACTGGATTAGATTCAGCCTAAATGCCCAGAGCGCGCCGATAGATATCGAGCAGGGTTTCCTGTTCCTCCACCTCAGCGGGCTCAAGCTTGCGCAGCCGGATGATCTGGCGGATGACCTTCACCTCGAAGCCTGCCGATTTCGCCTCGGTGAAGATGTCCTTGATGTCGCCGGCCAGCGCCTTGCGCTCTTCCTCCAACCTCTCAACCCGCTCGATGATCGAGCGCAGCCGATCCGCCGCAATCCCGCCTACGGCCGGATCCGTGCCCGTGTCGCCACCCTGTCCTTCGTGATACTGTCCATCCAACATGATCTTCCTTTCGTGTTAGCGCGGCCCGTCAGGGTCGCGGATTAAGCCGGTGGCCGTCTTCGAGTAATTCCAGCCACCGGGATTCCTGTGCGTCCAGTGTCTCCCCCGCCTCCAGACGACGCCGCAAAGCGGTGCGATGCTCCCCCAGCCGCTCCGCGAGCTGACGCTCCGACCAGCCGATCACCAGTTGTATCCGCAACACCTCCCACTGCCCCAGAGGCGGGCGGTTACCACCCGGTCGAACGGTTGTCGCCAGAGGAGACGGATAGCGGACGTGAACCGCCTGCAGCGCAATCAGCCACAGCCTGAACGGCTCAGGCATCCCACCCTTGCGCATCCAGCGCGTAATCTCATGACGCCCGTAGCCCGAACGCCGTGAGAGCTGCTGCAGCGGCCAGCCGATCCACACCAGAGCCGTGCCAATCAGCACGCCATCGGCAGGGCGGGCCAGCTCCTCCCCGGGTTTGTCCAACCCGGTCACAGCTTGCACACCATTCTGTCCACAGATTCTGGGGATAACCACCTCTCGACCCAGCTGGGAGACGGGGTTCCACGCGCCTTACGCATCGTCGTCCCCGTCCTTTCGGGTGTGCGCTGGCGGGAAGTCGGGCCAATGACCGGGTGATGTGGCAGCATCCCAGTGCCACCAGTGCGCCTGCCCGTAGACCTCGTCGTAATAGCGGGCCTTCTCCGCCCGGCGGGCGGCATAGGCCTCATCTGCCCGACCAAACACCTCCATCGGGGTGCCTCGCGGATCGCCCGTATCCGTCAGGACAAAGTCTGGAAGCACCGCATCGCGACCCGCGTCAAAGCGGAGCGGCCGGATGAAGCTCCGGCGCTGCTCCACCAGAGCGCGGGCAATGGCCAGCTCATAGCCACTGGACACAGGGGTCAGCGTATCAGGCTCTACCTCCATCAACGCGATGTCGTCAGCGCGACAGCGCACCAACGACAGACCCTGGGTCACGCCCACCCGCACGGTCGCCGTCACCAGACCAACCACCCGGATGGCCCGCTCAGCACGCGGCTGCGCCAACGCCGCCATCGCCATCGGATAACGGCGCGCGACACGCTCATGCCAGAGGGACGCGGCACTGACGCGCAGGTTGTAGGCTCCGGCCCCATCGAAACGCAGCGCGCAGAACTGCTGGCCTTCCTGCCAGTTCACCAGAGCGATGTCGTCCACGATCCCCAGCAACAGGATCCGCCATGTGTCGCCACAGTTGCGCGCCGTCTCGCGCAACAGCGCGGGCCCATCCTCATCGGCGTAGCCGATCATGGCCAGCCGGTCGGACAGGGTCTGATTACGGGCTGGAACAATCCGCAGGGCTGCCCGGTCGAGCGCTTCGCGGACAACGGGCCAGCGCCGCCGCGCACGCCCCAGACGGGGTGTCCAGCCATTCAGCCCGGCCTCCTCCCACAGCAGATGCAAAAGGCCCAGCTCGGTCATCCGGGCCTGTCGCACAGCCCCCTGTCCGCCACCCTGTCGTGCGGCCTGCGCCGGATCGGCCGGGGCAGCCGCGACGTCGAGGCAGCGAAGCCCTCGGCGCAGGGCGATGCCAATCCGCCCGTCGTCACGCTCGCGCACGACACCCTCGACATAACCACCCCGGCCATCGCGACGCGGATCGGCCTCGTGGAACGAGCAGGCGACATGGTGCAGCGCCCCCTGATGACGCAGACGGGCCAGATGATAGACCTCAACCTGCCGCCCATCGCGCTGTCGCAGACAGCGATGGACAGACAGTCCCATGGGCTGCCCCTGATGGCGACAGTCGCAGACGGGCCGCTCGTCGCCACCCCATGCCTGAGCCAGTCGGCGCTGCCACGCGCCACTCCTCTGCGGATCATTATCCCACGACCGCCGACCCCGGTTTCCATCGGGGAATGTCACCCAGTCACGCATGACGCACATCCGCAAAAACCCGGCCCGACGCACCCTGCCTGACTTCCGTCGCCATCCGGCGGCTGAGCATACGATAATGGCCCGGCTCTTTGGCCTCACAGATCAGCCCCGCCACCTCAAGGGCGGTCAGGGCCGCGCGGATCTGAATCACGGGGATGAGCAGATCACCCGCCAGTTCGGCCGCATCCGCCCCCGCGCGACGCTCACTGGACAGTACACCGATGATGAGGTCTGCCGTCACATTAGCCTGTACAGCACGCGTCTGCGGCATCCACGGGACCGCCGCATAGACGCTATGGCCCAGAGAGGCGACTTCCCCCGCATGAAGCAGGTTCCGCAGTACCACCGGGAACGCGCCCCTCATCTCGACCGGGACGCGGGCGCGCAGCTCCAGCGCCGTATGCGGGCCACGTTTGAGGGCGTCGCGCACCGCTGTGATAATCGCGCGACGCGCCTGCGCCTGTTCTGTTTCGCTGAGCCTGTCCCACGCGCGCGGGGTAATAGTCTGTTTTCTGCGGGCCATGAGGCGCCTCCTGTCTGTGGATCAGGGTTTGAGTATCGCTGGTTTCGTTGTGACGCCGTTTGGCTGGTCTGCCTGGGCGCGCGCGCGCAGCAGCTGCGGCCAGATCCGCAGGGCGAGATCGGTCAGGATGGGGTCGAACTTCACACCCCGCGCCCTGAGCACGAGGGTGCGGACAAGCTCGGGCGCCATGGCCGATTTGTAGGCACGCGGCGAGGCCAGCGCGTCGATGAAATCCGCAATGGCGACAAGGCGGGCCAGCAGGGGGATGGACGCACCTGACAGGCCGATCGGGTAGCCCGACCCGTCCCAGTGCTCGTGATGAAGCAGGACACAGTCCGCGACATCCTGCGGCACCTCGTCCAGAGCGCGACACAGGATCTCCAGCCCCAGAATGGTATGCAGACGCATGACCGCCCATTCGGCAGGCGTCAGCCGCCGGGGCGCATCGAGAACCTCTATGGGGATGTGGCGTTTGCCAATGTCGTGCAGCTGCGCACCCAGCGTGAGCAGTGCCGTAGGGGGCAGTCCCTGATGGGCATGGCCGAGAGCCTGCGCCATCCCGGCGACACGATTACCGTGCCCATCAAGTTCAAGACCCGCCTTTTGTGCCAGTGCCCGTAGCTGGCGGTGTTCCGGACCGGGCGACAGATCTGCCGCGGTGACGGACGGGCGTGTGGATGTCATGCATGCCAGTGTGCCTGAACCCGTTGTGACGCTGTTTTGGGCGGGCTAGATCCCCAGCGCCGCCTCCTGCGCTTCCCGGATGGCCCGCGCCTCCGCACGGCTTTTCGCCGCGCCCAGCCACCCCGAATACCGGGCCTCAGGCGGGATGTCGCCAATGAAGGGCGACATGTCGGCAGACCGGCCATTGCGCCACGCGCACCAGCTGATGGACACACGCTGGCGCCCGCGCGTCAGCGCGACATAGGCCAGCCTGCGCTCCTCGTCGAGATTGGTAGGCGACAGACCGGGGAACAGCGTGTTCTCCCACCCCACCAGAAAGACATGCTCGAATTCGAGGCCTTTGGAGCCGTGGATCGTCATCAGGCGGATACGCCCCCGCCCCGCCTCGGTGGATGTGCCAGAACCAAGGGCTGCATGATCGAACAGATCCTCGACACTGGTGAATTCCATCGCCAGCGAGAACAGTTCGTCGAGGTTTTCCAGCCCCGCGACACCGTCCTCACCCCCGGCGCGCAGCATGTCCAGATAGCCCGAACGCTCCGCCAATGTGCGCATGCGCGCACCCAGTGCGGTCTCGGTGCTCAGCTCCTCATCACGGACCCTATGCAGGAACGCCCGCACCCGCTCGGCGGTCTTGCTCTGGCTGGTCGCATACAGCCGCTCAGCCGCCGCAAAGAGCGAGAGCGCTTCATCCCGGGCCAGCTGCTCGATCCGGGCGAGTGTCTTCGCCCCCACCCCTCGGGCAGGCTGGTTGATGACACGGCGGAACGCTTCGTCGCCCTGCAGCGCATCGGGGCCATCCGCCAGACGGAGAAGGGCCAGCACGTCCTTGACCACCGCACGCTGCCAGAAGGCCGTATCATTGACGAGTTCGTAGGGAATATGCGCGCGGAGCAGTTCCTCTTCGAGCATGCGCGACAGGAAATTGAACCGGTAGAGAATGGCCATGTCCTCAAGAGCGACACCTGCGAGCTGGCGCCGGCCGATCTCGAGCGCCAGACCCTGCGCTTCCTGCTGGCCACCGGAGAAGGCGACAATCTCAATCGGTGCGCCATCCCCCTGTTCGGTGAACAGGGTCTTGCCCAGCCGATTGCGGTCCTGCGCGACAACGCTGTTGGCAGCCGTGAGGATATGCCCTGTGGAGCGGAAATTCTGCTCCAGCGGGATCATCCGCCCCGAAGGGAACTCCCGTTGGAAGTCACGGATAAAGCCGACAGACGCCCCACGCCACGAATAGATCGACTGATCATCGTCTCCCACGGCGAACAGTTCACCATGATCGCGCGACAATAGCTTCAGCCACAGATATTGCAGGCGGTTCACGTCCTGAAACTCGTCGGCCAGAATGGCGTCAAAGCGCCGTGCCCAGTCAAGGCGATATCGCTCATCGCGCAGCATGGTGACGGTCGGCCAAAGCAGCAGATCACCAAAATCAGCGCAGTTCACTTCCCGCAAAGCCGCCTGATAGGCGGGGTAGAGGGCTGCCGCCATCTGCCAGGCCATCAGGTCTTCATCGCTTTTTGCGCCAAACCGGGCAATCTGGCTGTCCAGCACGGCCTCGGCCTGATCGGGCAGAACCAGATTGTCCTTCATCAGGGCGATCCGCTGCGCCACCGAACGCACGCGGGCACGGAACGTCTCGGCATCTCCCGGCTCCCAGGCTCCATCATCGGCAGCCCGTTGGAGCAGGCGTTTGACGATGCGTCGGCTATCCTCGGCATCACAAATGTCGAAGCCCGGTCGCAGCACCGCTATTTCAGGGTCGGCCCGTAACTGGCGACGACCATGGCCGTGGAATGTGCCAATCCACGAGGGCGCGGCTCCCAGACCCAGCACGGCGTTAATGCGCGTGCGCATTTCGTCGGCGGCCTTGTTGGTAAACGTCACTGCCAGAATGCGGTGAGCAGGGATACGGCGTCTCACAATGCGGTCTACGACACCGGCAACCAGTGTCTTGGTCTTGCCGGTGCCAGCCCCCGCCAGTACGACAACCGGGCCTTCCTGCCGGGCCGCCTCACGCTGCATGGCCGTGAGGCCCACGAGCGCGTCTTCAGCCAAAGCGTTTGAGGTCATAATGCTCGCCTCCCGTGAGGAATGTCACGGAATCCGCCTGATCAGCCAGCAGTTCGACGGTTCGACCCGTGGGCAGCAGCAGCGCGACAGGCTGCTCCATATCCCACAACCCGGTGGAATCCAGCGTGCCGTCGACCAACAACCCTCGGTAGCATTGATCCTGAAACCGCAACTCCACGAATGTATTCGGAACAGCACTACAACCGTGAGTAGCAGCAAACACCGCCCAACGCGCCCGCAGCGAAGGCTGGGCCGCCCAGGCCATGCTGGCCGCCTGCACCTCCTTGAGGAGCGTCATGCAATCCGGACGGCGCGGGCCGACACCCGGCACGCTACCCTGTGGGCGTACGCTCACCACAGACCCGTCGACCGACAGGAAAGTGCCAGGGCGACGGGCGCGCCCGGTAAACAGCACGAACTCTGTCGTCAGATCCCACTTGCCGTTGGTAAAATTACCCGCGACGACCAGCCCTGAAATCCGCCGTCCCGTCTCATCCGTGAAGGAGGCGATTGTCCAGGGGATTTCGTGGCCCAGTCCGGGGGTGCGTTCCAGCCACCCCTTCATCTCGGGATGCGAGAAGAGCGCCTGCTGGGCCGCACACACGTCTTCGCCGAGGTTGGAGAGGAAATCCAGCGGGTCATTATCATCATAGGGGGTAGGCTCATGCGAGCGGGGTGTAGCGTTAGTCATGGCAATGGCCTTTAAAAAAGCAGTCGCTGGATCCGGGACGCAGGACACACGCGCCTCACTGGAGGCAACGCCACTATTGACGTCTGTTCAATTCAATTTGGTTTTAAGCAGCCTGCGCCCGGTTCTTGAGCGTCTGATTGAAATCCTTGGCGCGATCGGGTGGCAGGCGGCGCATGAAGGCGACATCCGCGTCATCCGCCAGACGGTAAAGTGTGTCGGCAAACGCGTTGCCCGCCTCATCATCATCCGTCGCGACAACCAGAACCGCGTCAGGCAGGGCTTTCATGTCCGCGAGATGGGTCTGGATGGCGGCAATGGTCTCAGGGCCCATGCCTCCGGCGGTGGAGGCGTAGAGCGTGCCGGGCACACGCGCCTGATCCAGCGCGGCAAAGGACAGCGCATCGATCGCTGCCTCGCAGATCACCAGACGACGCACCGGCTGGACACTGCCCGGCTGGAAGCGGAACAGGGTCTTCACCGTCCCGCCCAGGCAGATATGAGTGTCCGGCCCACGCAGCTCAGCCCCGCAGACAGCACCCTGTGCGTCCGTATGGGCAAACCATGCCGCATGATACCCATCACGCAGGCAGCCCTTGGCCGCCGCCGCACGCACAATGGCTTCAGGCAGGCAACGCTCACCGATCAGGTAATTCCACACCTTCCCGCCCCGGTAGAGCGACTTGCGTTCCGCCCAGCGTTCGGCAGGGCTACGCTCATCTGTGCGCGCGACCTTTTGCGCGATATAGGCAGCCCCCTTGGGAACCACACCATCCAGTGCACCCAGCCTGGCGCAAACTTCACGCCAGGGCATGTCGGGGTTCAAACGGCGGAATAGAGCAAACACATCACCGCTGCTATCGGGTGTGCCACGCGGACGCTGGGGATCCCACCAGCCTTTACCATCATGATTGACAACGATGTGTTCGTTGCCATTGCGGTATTTGAGGCTACGTTTGGTGGTTTTCTCTTTCACCAGAAGAAAGTTATGATCTTCGAGAATAGTCGCGCAGGAGACGCCGTTAGCAATGGTCTGACGATCCTGATCGGATAGTTCAAAGCGTTGATACATGACGGGATCTCCCTTTACATGGCCAAAAACCAGAATTCGTTCTGGATACTGTGCCTTTACTTCCTTTTTTGTAGCACGGATGGGCCGCGCCACCAAGGAAAAACTACAGAAAACAGCAATTTTGGTGCATTTTTTACTCTATTTTTTCTTGCATACCAGAGTCCTTTTTACTTTGGTTATTGTTCGATACTCATGAACCACAAAAGCGCAGAAGTGTTCGCGCACTGGTGCTCGATCAATACTGCTCTTCGTGGCCACAACACTGGCTCGCGCGTCCAGACACGACACGCGTCCCGACCGCGACCAGCGGCACGGGAGAAACAATCGCCCCTCCCCACGCCTCACCCCCTGAGCAAAAAAGCCACGCCCCCGACACAAGGGAGCCGCTGCACCAGAGGGCGCGTGTGACGCGCCAGCCGTAGGCCGCCGAAGGCGTCTGGTGAACGCACAAATGCCGCGATTGAAAACAACACTGCGCAACGCAACGGACATGAAAAAACTCCGACTGAACCAGACCCTGTTAAGTCTACGCCATCGCGTTGTGACGCTCTTTTGGGCGCAGCTCTTATCGCAGCGACACCCTGAGACCCCGGACGGTTACGGGTCTCATCCGGGGCGCTGCATTCCCCTTAGGAAGCTGCTTAATCTGTTCTAGCGCGATGCAGATCATTTCGGGGGGAGCCTCAACGGAAAAACCACCGCGTTTTCCCTGCTCTGGCGCAGGCATGCTTGATTTATGAGCCTACCTGCGCAGGACCCGCGACCGGTCTCAGTCAAAATGCGCTAGCCAGCACAGCCCTCATCCACGCAGCTGGATGAGGAACTGCGACAGCTAACGTGTAGCTTTTTTGGGGATATCTTCATTTCCCCCTTGATACGATAGGGCGATCAATCAATAACAGCCGCATATCATTCAACATATCGCATAAATATCAATGAAATATGCGAAATCCAGTACTCTTGTATTCAGAAGATGGTCGAGAAGAGCTGAGAAAAAACACATGCTGGCAAAGCAGATATTATACAGACTTTTTAATAAGCTCTTAACCATCCCCCTTCACCCAAACCATTCCCCCGAAGAAACATATCACGTGTTTTTCACCCCCACGGCCTTATCTACGCGCTCCGTGAATAGACACTTTTCGTCTTCCTCCCACCCTAACCCCGAAGACTGACTGATGCCCCTGACCCCCCGCATGCTTCTCCTTGGCGTAACCGCTCTCACCCCCAGTTTTGCCTGGGCGCAAGCCCTGCCCACGGGCGGTGCCTATGTAGCCGGATCGGGCAGTATCAATACGGCGGGGGCCACCACTACCATCGACCAGTCCTCCGCACGCGGGGTGATCAACTGGCAGGGTTTCTCCATCGGTGCAGGTGGTACGGTTCAGTTCAACAATGGCAGCGGGGCTACCCTCAACCGGGTCACAGGTGATCAGCTCTCCTCCCTGCAGGGGCATCTGGGGGCTACCGGCACGGTGTTCCTCATCAACCCCAATGGGGTGGTGGTCGGCCCCGGCGGCACGGTGGTAACAGGCGGCAGCTTTGTGGCCTCAACCCGCGATACGCCCAACAGTGCCTTCATGAAGGGGGGCAACGTCACCCTGTCCGGCACGTCTGCGGGTACGGTGGCCAATGCGGGCAAGATCACCAGCACCAACGGTAATGTGGTGCTGGTGGGTGCTGCTGTCAGCAACAGCGGCACAATCAGTGCCGCTGGCGGCACGGCGGCACTGGTGGCGGGTAATCAGGTGGTGCTGAGCGAGGCCGATGGCCCGGCGGGCATCTATGTGGTGGCCGACAGCAAGGCCAGGGGCAATGTCACCAATACCGGGCGGATCAAGGCCGCCGCCGCCACGCTGGCCTCGGCCGGGGGCAATGTTTACGCGCTGGCGGGCAACCGCGAAGGACTGGTGCAGGCCACCGGCACCACAACGGTAAACGGACAGGTCTGGCTGAGCGCACCCCACGGCACCGTAACGGTGGAAAGCACCACGCTGAGTGCTACCAATGCCGATGGCTCTGGCGGTGTCATCCGCGCCAATGGTGCGGCCGTAAGCCTTGGCGGCAAGGCCGTGCTGACTGCCTCGGCCAGCAAGTATGGCCGCAAGGGCGGGCAGATATTGATCGGCACCGACAGCATGGGCGGTACCAATCTGGCCCACCGCACCACCGTGGCCTCGGGGGCGACCCTGAAAGCCACCGGCAAAGGCACAGGGGCTGGCGGCACAATCGAGACCTCGGCGCACACACTGGCTATCGGGGCTGCGACCGTCAGGGCCGGGCTGGGCGGAAGCTGGCTGCTCGACCCTGATAACCTGACAATCGACAGTGCTGCCGCCTCCACCATCAATGCCGCCCTGAACAGCGGCGTCAATGTCACCGAGCAGACATCGGCCACCACCACATCGAACATCAACGGAGCGGGAACAAGCAGTTCGGGCATTGGGGATATTGTGCTCAACACCGCCCTGAACTGGAACAGCACCGCCAGCCTGATCCTGTCCGCCTATCACTCCATCACCCTCAATGCCGATATTACTGTGAGTGGCGCAGGCACGCTGACCCTGACCACAAACAACGGCATCGGTGGCTCCAGCACCGGGGACGGAGCGGTGAACTTTGGCGGCTCCACCATCCAGTTCACCAGTTCTGCCCTGACCGCCGCCAATACCGCCAGCAGCAGCCCGCTGACCATCGATGGTCATGGCTACACGTTAATTACCACTGCAAACGAATTACAGAACACTATTGGCTCATCGGGCTACTACGCTCTGGCTAAGCCACTCGACATGAGCAGTATCAGTAACTTCAAGCCTGTGGGATCAAACTACTTTAACGGCACCTTCAACGGGTTGGGTAATACCATCTCAAACCTCACCATCAATGATAGCGCGGACCGTTATGTGGGGTTATTCAGTGACGTATCCGGTACCGTGAGCAATTTGGGACTAATCAACGAAAACGTCAGCAATTTCGGGCTAACCAATCAAAATGTCGGCAACACGTCCTATAGCGGTCATGTCGGCGGACTGGCAGGACTTAACAACGGGGGAACAATCACAAACTCATACGTAACAGGTTATATTACCACAACCAGAACCGTGCAGGCTGGCCTACTAGTTGGCAGTAACGATGGTGTAATTTCAAATTCATTTGCTACAGGAACCATCATTAGCCAAGGCGATGACAGTGATGTTGGCGGACTGACAGGACTGAACTACGGAACAATATCCAACTCGTATTCAGCCGGCACCGTGAGCAGCATAGGACAATACAGTAGTACTGGCGGTCTCTCTGGAGAAAGTGACCAGACAATAAGCAACGCATTCACTACAGCCAAGGTCACCCAAAACGACAGCAACAGCTATGTAGGTGGATTTCTTGGGCAGAACTACGGAGCTATTACCAACGGCTATTGGGACACCACCACCGCCGGGCAGACCGATGGTACGGGCTATAATGTCGGCACAGGAACTCTCACCGGCCTGACCTCTGCCCAATTGGCATCAAGCCTCCCCGCCGGTTTTGACGCGACCACATGGGGCAACCTGAACAACCAGACCACGCCTTACCTGTCCTCGATTACTGCCAATCAGTCTGTTTATTTCGGCAATAATGCCGATTTCTCCACCAGTACACCGGTCTGGCTGATATTCAACATGGCCGGCCTGCAGAACATCAACAATGATCTTTCTGCCAATTACGCGCTGACCGCCAATCTTGATGCCTCCGGCCTGAGCGGTTTCTCTCCCATCGGGTCAGTCAATACGCCCTTCGCCGGCACGTTTGACGGGCGGGGCCATACCATATCAAACCTTACCATCAACGATTCCACAGATGAAAGTGTAGGGCTATTCGGCAAATCTGGCGGCATCATCCGTAATATCGGGCTGATCGGTGGCAGCATAACCGGCACGTCCACGTCTGTCATCATGGTCGGTGGACTGGTCGGAATGAACGCTACTGGGACCATCACCAATGCATACACCACAGGCGATGTTACTAGCATAGGTCTCTCAAGTGTCGCCGGTGGACTGGTCGGAGAAAACAGCGGAACTATCAGCAGCGCATATGCTACGGGGAATGTCAGTAGTTCAGGCAGCATGGGCACAGCTGGCGCTCTGAGCATAGCTGGCGGGCTGACAGGAATGAACGACGGCACGATTACCGATGCATACGCCACGGGAGCTGTCAGCAGCGCAGGAAACATCAGCATCTCCGGTGGGTTGGCCGCTGGGAATTCCAGTAGTGACGCCACAATCAGCGATACCTATGCGACAGGCCACATCAGCAGTTCAGGCACCCAAAGCTACGCTGGCGGACTTCTGGCCGTTAACGACGGAACAATTGGCCACTCCTATTGGAATACTGATACCGCCGGGCAGCCCTATGGGGTCAGTCACGAGACCACCATAACCATGCCCTCGGGCACACAAACCATAAACACTGGAACGGGCACACCCATCGGTCTGACAACTGCGCAATGGATAACCGAGGGGCCACTAGTCAGTGGTAGCACCAACACATTTGGCAATCCGGCTGAATGGGATGCGAGCTCTCCCTATCCGGTGCTTTCCTCCCTGCCTTACATGACCATCACCGCAAGTGGCACACAGGTTTACGGCTCATCCACGATCTCTGGAGCAATAAGCAACGCCATTAATCAGGCAGGTCAGAACGTAACATCACTCGTTCCCGGTTCGAATATTGTATGGCAGAGCACAGCAACATCCAAAAGCAATGTCGGCTCCTATACACTCTGGGGTAGCACCGCAAGCCTTGACGGCTATCAGGTCACCTATGTTGCCAATAACACGGGTCTGAGCGTCACCCCGGCCGCCCTGACCATTACCGCACTCAATCAGACTGGTAGCTATGGGCAGGCACCAACACTGGGAAACACCGCGTTTAACGCCAGAGGTCTGGTCAATGGGGATACGCTTTCCAGCGCAACTCTTGCCACCCGCGCCACAAGCCAGAGCAATGTCGGTGCCTACGCCATTACAGCCAGCGATGCACACGGCACCGGGCTAGGAAACTATGCCATTACCTACACGACCGGTGCCTACACTATTACTCCGGCAGCCCTGACCATTACCGCTCTCGACCAGACGGGCACCTATGGGCAGACCCCAACGCTCAATAATGCCGCCTTTAAAACCAACGGCTTGGTCAATGGAAATTCCGTTTCCAGTGTCAGCCTCGCCACCACAGCAGACCGCCAGAGCAATGTCGGTGCCTACGCCATTACAGCCAGCGATGCACACGGCACCGGGCTAGGAAACTATGCCATTACCTACGCGACCGGTAGCTACACTATTACTCCGGCAGCCCTGAGCATTACCGCTCTCAACCAGACCGGCATCTATGGGCAGACCCCAACGCTCAATAATGCCGCCTTTAAAACCAACGGCCTGATCAATGGAGATTCCGTTTCCAGTGTCAGCCTCGCCACCACAGCAGACCGCCAGAGCAATGTCGGCGCCTATGCCATTACAGCCAGCGATGCACACGGCACCGGGCTAGGAAACTATGCCATTACCTACACGACCGGTGCCTACACTATTACTCCGGCAGCCCTGAGCATTACCGCTCTCGACCAGACCGGCACCTATGGGCAGAACCCAACGCTCAATAATACCGCCTTTAAAACCAACGGTCTGGTCAATGGAGATGCTGTTTCCAGTGTCAGCCTCGCCACCACGGCAGATCGCCAGAGTAGTGTCGGTGCCTATGCCATGACAGCCAGCGACGCACGCGGCACCGGGCTAGGAAACTATGCCATTACCTACACGACCGGTAGTCACTACACTATTACTCCGGCAGCCCTGACCATTACCGCCCTCGACCAGACGGGCACCTATGGGCAGAACCCAACGCTCAATAATGCCGCCTTTAAAACAAACGGTCTGGTCAATGGAAATTCTGTTTCCAGTGTCAGCCTCGCCACCATAGCAGACCGCCAGAGCAATGTCGGTGCCTACGCCATCACAGCCAGCGATGCACACGGCACCGGGCTAGGAAACTATGCCATTACCTACACGACCGGTAGCTACACTATTACTCCGGCAGCCCTGAGCATTACCGCTCTCGACCAGACCGGCACCTATGGGCAGGCACCAACCCTGGGAAACACCGCGTTTAACGCCCGAGGCCTGCTCAATGGGGACGATGTTTCCAACGTCAGCCTCTCTACCCCCGCAGACAGCCAGAGCAACGCAGGTGTTTATGTCATCACTGCCAGCAATGCTAGCGGCACAGGGTTGAGCAATTACGCAATCACCTACCAGAACGGCACCTACACGATCACGCAGCCCCAGCCCCAGCCCCAGCCCCAGCCCCAGCCCCAGCCCCAAAATGTGGCCCGTCCGATCTTCTGGCCAGCCAATAACATCTATTCCGGCAATATTCCTACCGCGCCGCTGTCGGTACCTCCTCCCTCCTCTGATACCGACAGAGCAGATAACATCAGTCTGTCTCACAAAACGCAGTCCGTTCTGCAAAATATCCCGGACAGCACACTCTCCCTTGGACAGACCCGTGAT
>NZ_JAFVMG010000021.1 GCF_017377745.1 Acetobacter suratthaniensis
ATGATAGAGCCTTGCTGACCGATTCTAGCGCGCCCCCCGAACAGTGGAATCGGGCCGGGATTCCCATATGCCGGGCGATCAGGTACACAATCAGGCTTCGGGGCAGCGCTCAGGCGTCTATTCCCCTACTTATGTAGCCATCCGGGCAGACAAGGCAGATGCCTCTCCATAACTGTCCGCATTCATCCTGTATCTGGAGCGCGAGGCCGTTGCCCCTATCTTCTTCCCATCCGCATACGCCTTCCTCTCTCATAGAAGGACAGGGAGAGGGTGCGCCCCTGTCCCGGCGGGAGGCCCGCAGGCAGGAAACACACGAAGCCCTTGTCAGTGCGGCTATGACCCTACTGGCCACGAAAGGCTTTGAAGAAACGACCACCGACGAGATCGCTCAGGTGGCGGGGGTCTCGCGGCGCACGTTATTTCGTTATTTTCCCACCAAGGCAGATATCGTCACGGCTTGGACACAGCAGATGACAGATGTCTTACGCGCCCATGTGGCCGGGTGCCCATCAGGCACCAGTCCGCAGGCAATGCTGTGTTCTGCACTGGAAGCCGTGGTGCCGCACATGGCGCAGACACCGCCCGAAGCCTATGCGTTTGTTTATCTGATTGAACGCACACCAGCACTCCTGCCTGTCAGCCTGCGCAAATACGCGCAGTGGGAGGACAGTCTGGCCGATGCTCTTTCGCACCACCTGACTGACCAGCCCGACAGCATGCTGGCCGCCCGCGTGGCGGCCCGTTCAGGCATTGCGGCGTTTCGCACCGCCATTGATGAATGGATACGCCTCAAGGGCCGCCAGCCACTGGTACCGATCATGCGCAAGGTCATGACCCTGCAAGCCAGTATTTTGCACGCTCCGTGAGCGTGCGCCCCCTCAGTCCAGACGGATCGAGGGTTTAACCAGAGCGTCAATCCAGTCTGCCAGACAGGACAGAAGCCCGCGATACAATCCGTACAGCTCTACCTGATGCTGACGATAGAGCATCAGATGCCCGATGCGTGCACTCAGCCCCTTGAGCATACCACCGCCGAAAACCGTCCCCCCCGGCAGGGTACCCCAACCATTATAATCGCCCAGAGCAACAATAGCCCCTTTGTTGCGGAAGACGCAGTTCGGCACATCCGTTCCATTGCGGATGAGTGCAGGCAGGTGGCGCGCGAGGTGGTGCGCCTGCTGCCGGGCAACCTGCGCCGTGGGGGGCAGCGGTTCGTCGCTAATGAACGAGCAGTCACCCATAGCGAAAATACGCTCGTCATCCACCGAGCGCAGATTGGGCTGCACAATGACCTGACCCGAGCGGTTGAGGCTCAGCCCGCCGAAACGGGTTGTCACCGTAGGCGCTTTCACGCCAGCAGCCCAGACACGCAGCGTAGCGGGAACGTAGCTTCCATCCTTGAGCATGAAGCCACCCGCATCAGCTCCGGAAACCTGCGCACCCGTGCGCACTTCCACCTTGATATGTTCAAGCTGCTTGCGGGCTGCCTCCGACACCTGCTCAGGGAACGCAGGCAGAATGCGCGCACCCGCTTCCAGCAGGGTTATCTTGAGCCGCGGCGGATTCCGCTCGAAGGAATACAGGCGCACGAGATCCAGCGCCTTGTGCAGTTCGGCCGCAAGCTGGGTACCTGTAGCACCGCCCCCGACAATGGCGATGTCCAGCTCCTTGTTGGCGGCAAACGCCTTGAGCAGCTCAAGGCGGAATTTTTCGTTAAACCCGTTCGCCTCGACCAGATTGTCGATAAACAGGCAATGCTCCGCAACCCCTGGCGTGCCGAAGTCATTGGCGCAGCTTCCGATGGCGAGCACCAGCGCATCGTATTCCACCGTGCGCTCTTCCAGCACCACCGTGCCATCCGTTGACTGAACTGGGCCGAGCACGGCCTTGCGGTTCTGGCGATCAACGGCAATGACCTCGCCGGGCCAGAAATCGAAATAGTGTCGGCTGGCCTGCGACATGAAGCTGATACGATTATTCTCATTCTGGACCGTGCCCGCTGCAAAACAGTGCAGCATGGGCTTCCAGACATGGGAGAAGCTCTTGTCTATCAGGGTAATGCGGGCCTCGCCGCGTTTACCGAGCGTTTCTCCCAGCCGGGTTGCCAGCGCCAACCCCGCGACACCACCACCAACAATGAGGATTTCTGATTTTGTCGCCATAGCCTGTTACAAATTCCGTTCAAGGGGCAGAGTCCAGAGGGCATGGCGGGTGGGGCACGCTCCTCCCCACCCGCCATGATGCAGCTCAGAAGAAGCCGAGCTTCTTTTCGCCGTAGCTAACCAGCAGGTTTTTTGTCTGCTGATAATGTTCGAGCACCATTTTGTGTGTCTCACGTCCGATACCAGACTTCTTGTAGCCGCCAAAGGCGGCGTGAGCCGGGTAGACATGATAGCAGTTGATCCACACACGCCCAGCCTCAAGACCGCGTCCCATACGGTAACATGTGTTGGCGTTACGCGACCACACGCCCGAACCCAGGCCGAACGGCGTGTCATTGGCAATGGCCAGTGCTTCTTCCTCGGTTTTGAAGGTCGTAACCGCCAGAACCGGCCCGAAGATTTCTTCCTGGAAGATACGCATCTTGTTATGGCCACGGAACACGGTCGGCTGCACAAAACAACCGTTGTTCAGGCTGCCTGCAAGATCAGGCTTACCACCGCCTACCAGCAGCTCGGCCCCTTCTTCCTTACCGATGGCAATATATTCGAGAATTTTCTCCTGCTGCATAACGGAGTTCTGGGCGCCCATCATGGTTTCAGGATCAAGCGGGTTGCCCTGCTGGATAGCCTTCACACGCGGCAGAACCCGCTCGATAAACCGGTCGTAGATGGATTCATGCACCAGTGCGCGGCTCGGACAGGAACAGATCTGCCCCTGATTGAGGGCGAACATGGTAAAGCCTTCAATCGCCTTATCCAGATAATCATCATCATGATCCATGATGTCGGCAAAGAAGATGTTGGGGGACTTGCCACCCAGCTCCAGCGTGGCCGGGATCAGGTTTTCAGCCGCCGCGTGGGCAATCATCTTGCCCGTGGGGGTGGAGCCGGTAAAGGCGATCTTGGCAATACGCGGGCTGGTGGACAGAGCAGCCCCCACATCGCGGCCCAGACCGTTTACGATATTGAGCGTGCCCGGCGGGAACAGATCACCAATCAGTTCCATCAGCACAAGCATGCTGGCGGGCGTGGTTTCGGCGGGCTTCATTACCACGCAGTTGCCTGCCGCCAGAGCTGGCGCCAGCTTCCATGACCCCATCAGCAGCGGGAAGTTCCACGGAATGATCTGCCCCACCACACCCAGCGGCTCGTGGAAATGATACGCGATGGTGGTATCGGTAATTTCGCTAAGCGTGCCTTCCTGCGCACGCAGGCACCCTGCGAAATAGCGGAAATGGTCGATCGCCAGAGGAATATCGGCAGCCAGCGTTTCGCGCACGGGCTTGCCGTTATCCCATGTCTCGGCCCGGGCCAGCAGGTCCAGATTGGCTTCCATCCGGTCAGCCGCCTTGAGCAGAATCGCGGAGCGCTCAGCTACGGACGTATGGGCCCAGCTTTTGAACGCCTTATGCGCGGCATCCAGCGCCAGCTCGATATCTTCAGCCGTGGACTGAGGCACTTCACACAACACGCGCCCGTCAATCGGGGTGGTGTTTTTCATGTAGGCCCCTTTTACGGGCGCACGCCACTCACCACCGATGTAGTTTTCATAACGGGATTTAAAGGGAGGTTCTTGAGTTACGGACACGGACAGGCTCCATTGCATGGATAATCTGACGGGGGAAACAGGACTAAATCAGGCCTGTTGTTCATATACGGTGATATACAGTCAAACCTGAGCAGACAATCGCCAATATCATCACATCAATGTGAATTTTGGCACTGAGTGTCATTTTTTTAAATGTCCTCCAAGGCTCTTACCGGGGGCGATCGTTCCAGCACCAGCCTGTCGCACAGGCGCGTTTTCAGCCAGTCCATAGCCATACCGCTCTGGCGCTTGCGGTGCCATACCACCGCCATCGGCACCTGCCGCCCTCCGGCATCAAATGCCAGTTCCGGCGTCACAATATCCGGTGCCGTGGTTGATGATGCCAGCACATGATCGGACACAAAAGCCCACCCGACCCCGTGCTTGACCATTTCCAGAATGACCCAGTGACTTTCCACCCACCAGACCTCACCCGCAACCCGCAAATGCTGTCGCTCGCGCTCCTGCCCGCGTGTGGCCACCAGAATCTGGCGATAGCGTTTGAGATCTTCCCATGAAACCGGCCCGCCCTGCGCCAGCGGATGATCGCGCCCGCACACCAACAACAATTGCGTCCGCCCGATTGTCCTGAACGACAGGTCAGGCGACATACGGCTTTGCTGCCACATCACGCCAAGCTGGGCCGTGCCTTCAAGCACCAGATGCCCGACATCCTCCATGAGGGGAAAAAGCAGTTCGACCTCAACATGAGGGAAAACCTTGGAAAATTCAGAAAAAATTGGGCCGAGCGCATATTCTGGGTAGAGTTCGTCCAGCGCCACCACCAGACGGCTTTCAACCCCATCTCCCATGGAGCGGGCAACCCCTATCAGGTGTTCGCGCCGTTCAAGCACCACCCGTGCCTCACGCAGGAGTCGCTCGCCCTCTGTGGTCAGTTGCGGCAACCGCCCGCTACGACTGAACAGCGTGACCCCCAGATCAATTTCCAGATTGGCCACATGCGTGCTGACAGCAGACTGTGCTCGCCCCAGATGGCGGGCCGCAGCCGAAAAGGAGCCGCTCTCCACAGTGGCAACAAAGGCTTCAAGCTGTTCGAGCGAGACATTCATCTATCTGTTTTCCAGATGGTTTCTATCTTTGTAAACCCAGAGAAAAAGATAGGTTGCGCCCATGTCAACACGAAACGGCGTCAATACACCATGAAACCTGCCCCCTCCGCTCCGGCTCCTACAGAAAAAACCAGCCACGGCCTGCGTACCGGTGCCGACCGCCTGCGTCATGTGCTGCTGTTCGAACTGGTGGCCCTGTCCATTGTCATTCCCTGTGGCAGCACTCTGTTTGGCCTGCATGAAAGTGCGATGGGCGTTATCGGTATCGGCAGCGCCATAACCGCCACGACATGGAATTTCTTCTACAACCTGCTGTTCGACCACATCATGCTGCGCTGGCACGGCACCACCCATAAAACAACGCTGACACGCGTTATCCATACTATTGGGTTTGAAGCCGGGTTGCAGGTCTTTCTCCTGCCCGCCATTGCGGCTTATTGCGGTCTGTCCATTCTGGCATCGTTGCCGCTTACGCTGTCACTGGCCGGGTTTTATCTGGTTTACGCGTTTTTGTTCAACCTGGCGTACGACCACCTCTTTCCTCTGCCTGTCTCCACGCCCACACTCTGCAAGGCCTGAAAACGCGCCGCCGGGTAGCCTATGGCAGTACGGCTGAAACACGCCGCTCCTGTGCCTGCAGGGCCGCCCGGGCCGTCATATGGGCCAGATTATTCCGTCCGCCCATCGCCTTGATCTTGCGATGCAGGGTAGAGCGACTGATCCCCAGCAGACTGGCCGCCGCTGTAACCCGGCCCTGACACATGGCCAGTGCGCCTTGCACAACGCCGCGTTCGGCCTCCTCAAAACCGGGAGATAACGCGGCTTCCGAGCCAAGATCAAAGCATACGGGGTGATTTTCCAGATCCCCCAACCCCGGCAGGCGGCGGGCCGCAAAAGTTGCCCCCACAATGGCGCGCGAGTCATCCAGCGCCACCATGGGCAAAGAAATACCCGAGCCTTCTCCCATCAGGATAACAGTCTGCGCGCGGAACGCCTCCAGAAAGCTGCGCCGCTCCAGACGGCGCGCCGCGTCAATCAGCACGGCTTCCATCATGGTGCTGATCCGCTCGGATGGGTCCGGCCGGGTTGAGCTCGCGTCCAGCGCACCTGCCAGTTGCCCGTCCGGCCCATAAAACGGCACGGCGGAACAGCTCAGGTAGCGCAGGTCCATGCTCCAGTGCTGCTCTCGATGCACCGTAACAGGCACCTGTTCAATAAGGCATGTGCCGATACCGTTCGTGCCAACACGCGCCTCGTTCCAGTTCGCGCCTGACCATAGGTGCCAACGGCGGCACCCTTTTTCCTGCGGGGCATCGCCCCTATGCGCCACCACAATACCCTGCGGGTCGGCCAGCAGCACATTGTAATCCAGCGTGGACACAATAGCCTGCAAGCGATCCAGCTCAGGATCGCATATCCGCATGGTCACCCCCATACGCGCCCGCGCCTGACGCAGTTCGGCAGCACACAGCAGGGTATCGAGAGAAATGGCGCTGGCAGGCAGACTGTAGTCATTGACACAGCGTAGCCATGATGGGCGCAACCGGGGGGATAATACCGCCAGTTGACTATCAGACACGGTAACACGGGTCATGCTGCGCGGCCTTTCCTGCCTCATTCACGTTGTTATATCATTCTACTTCCTTATATGTGTCATAACAGCGACAAATAAGCCCACGACGCGTCACATCCCTGTTACGTCCGTGCCGCAATGCCTTTACCGCCCTGCGGGCAAGATGTTCCCTTTGCGGACACGGCGGTGCAATACAGGCATTTTTTAAAAACACCGATTGCTCCGCCAGCCCTTTTCTTGATCCATCGCAAGATGGCAGGCCGGAGACAACACCATGCAGATCGCACGGGACATTCTTTTGCACTCCTATCGTTCGATGCGGACAATCCGCGAGTTCGAGGAACGGCTGCATACTGAATTCGCCACGGGAGAAATTCCCGGCTTTGTCCACCTCTATTGCGGCGAGGAAGCCTCGGCCGTAGGCGTTTGCGCCCATCTGGGAGAAAGCGACACCATCGCCAGCACACATCGCGGGCATGGCCACTGCATTGCCAAGGGCGTGGACGTTGAAGGCATGATGGCCGAAATCTACGGTCGCAGTACCGGCGTGTGCCGGGGCAAGGGTGGTTCCATGCATATTGCCGATCTGGCGCGGGGCATGCTGGGGGCCAATGGTATTGTAGGCGGCGGGCCTCCGCTGATCTGTGGGGCGGCCCTGTCGCACAAGCTGCTGAAGACCGATGGCGTTGCCGTAGCATTTTATGGCGATGGCGCCTCCAATGAAGGTACCACACTTGAAAGCCTGAATCTGGCCAGTGTGTGGAAGCTGCCCGCCGTGTTCGTATGCGAGGACAACGGCTACGGCGAGGCCACCGGCGCATCCTACGCCTGTGCAGGCACCCAGAAAGACCGGGCAGCCGGGTTTGGCATGCCGTATTTCGAGTGCGATGGCTCGGACTTTTTTGCCGTTTACGAAACAGCGGGAGAAGCCATAGCCCATGCCCGTTCGGGCAAGGGGCCCGTGATGCTGCATGTGCATCTGGCCCGCTGGTACGGCCATTTCGAAGGGGATGCCATGTCCTATCGCGCTAGCGATGAAGTGGCGCAGGCCCGCAAAGACCACGATTGCCTCAGTGCTTTCCGCACGCGCACCACGGGGGCAGGCCTGCTCGAAGGCGCCAGTCTGGACGATATCGACAGCGCTGTACGCACCCGGATTGAGGCCGCCGTACAGGCCGCCAAAGCAGCCCCCCTGCCCGAACAGGAAGACCTGATGCGCGATGTGTACGTTTCGTACTGATCCCACCGAATAAAACAGTTTTTAGAAAAACAGGAACAGTCCAATGTCAAAAAAGAGCTTTCGGCAGGCGATCAACGAAGCCCTGCGGCAGGAAATGCGGCGCGACCCGCGCGTAATCCTGATGGGCGAGGACGTGGCTGGCGGTCAGGGCGGCTCGTCCGGCGTAACGGACGCATGGGGCGGCGTGCTCGGTGTAACCAAAGGTCTTTACACCGAGTTCGGCCCTGAACGCGTGCTGGACACCCCCATTACCGAAGCCTCCTATATCGGGGCGGCGGCAGGGGCGGCAGCCACGGGCCTGCGCCCGGTGGCCGAGCTGATGTTTGTGGATTTTGTCGGCTGCTGTCTGGATCAGATCATGAATCAGGCGGCCAAGTTCCGCTACATGTTCGGGGGCAAGGCGCGCACGCCACTGGTTATCCGGGCCATGTATGGCGCGGGCTTTAACGCCGCCGCCCAGCACAGTCAGGCGCTTTACCCCATCTTCACCCATATTCCGGGGCTGAAAGTGGTGGTGCCGTCCTCTCCTTACGAAGCAAAAGGTCTGCTGATCGAGGCCATCCGCGATGATGATCCGGTCATCTTCCTTGAAAACAAGGTCATGTATGATGATGAGGAAGAAGTGCCCGACGAGGCCTACACCATCCCCTTTGGCGAGGCCAACCTGACGCGTGAGGGGAACGACGTCACCCTTGTGGCCTTTGGCCGCATGGTCGGCTTTGCCAACGAAGCGGCGGATCGGCTGGCAAAAGACGGCATTTCCTGCACGGTCATAGACCCGCGCACAACCTCGCCGCTGGATAGCGCCACCATTCTGGACTGTGTGGCCGATACGGGACGGCTTGTTATTGTTGATGAGTCCAGCCCGCGCTGCAACATGGCCACCGATGTCGCGGCCCTTGTGGCGGAAGAGGCGTTCGATGCCCTCAAGGCTCCGATCCGCCGGGTTACGCCGCCGCATACCCCCGTGCCTTTCGCCACCGTTCTCGAAAAACTTTACCTGCCCGATGTCGGACGGATCGAAGCGGCTGTCCGCTCCGTCATGGGGTACAAAGCCCGGCAGGAGGCCTGATCATGTCTGTTATCACTCCCATCACCATGCCCAAATTCGGTCTGGCCATGACCGAAGGTAAACTGGCCGGGTGGTCTGTCGCCCCCGGCAGCACGGTTTCGGCCGGGCAGGAAATTGCGGATATCGAAACCAGCAAAATTACCAACGGGTATGAAAGCCCGGCTTCGGGCGTGCTGCGCCGACAGGTTGCGGCAGAAGGTGAAACCCTGCCTGTAGGCGCCCTGATTGGCGTACTGGCCGAAGGCGGCACGAGTGACGCGGAAATTGATGCGTTTATCGAGCAGTTCCAGAGCGCGTTCAGCGATTCCGACACGCAGGGTGATGCGGATGCCGCACCCGCCCGACCTGTTCTGGTCGATGTGGACGGGCTGAGCCTGCAGGTGCAGGACATGGGACAGGGCAACGGGCTGCCTGTTCTGCTGATCCACGGCTTTGGCGGCGATTTGACGAACTGGCTGCTTAATCAGGATGTGCTGGCAGCACAGCGCCGGGTTATCGCCTTCGACCTGCCGGGGCATGGCGGCTCCACCAAACAGGTGGGCGATGGCACGCCAGCGGCCCTTGCCGCCATCACCGCACGCCTGCTTGAAACGCTGGGTATCGCGCGCGCCCACGTGGTGGGGCACTCACTGGGCGGCGCCATTGCGCTGGAACTGGCCCGCACCCACCCAGACAGGGTGGCCTCGCTCGGCCTGATTGCCCCCGCCGGGCTTGGGCCAGACATCAATATGGCGTTTATCGAAGGCTTTATTACCGCCGACCGACGTAAAACGCTTGAACCCGTGCTGGCGCTGCTGGTTAACGATCCTTCGCTGATTACCCGCAACATGGTGGAAGGGATCATCCGTTTCAAACGCCTCGATGGCGCTAGGCAGGGGCTTGAAACCATTGCTGCGGCCTGCTTCCCCAACGGCCAGCAAAAAGATGCCCTGCGCGATGTTCTGGCCTCATTCAGCGGCCCGGTTCAGGTGATCTGGGGCGAGGCCGACCAAATCCTGTCACCCGCAGCCGCACAGGGTCTGCCTGCTTCCATACCTGTCACGCTCCTGCCGCAGACAGGCCACATGCCGCAGATGGAAAAAGCAACACAGGTCAATGACCTGCTCGTAAGCGTGCTGCACGACACGCCCTGAACACCCTCTCTGGCTCCCGGCTCAGGCCCGTCCCGCTCCCGCTCAGGGAAGCCGGGCGGGCCTGCTCCATTTTGGGCTCCCCTGCCCGAAAAGCGTCCCTTTCCTGCCTGTTTTATATGGTGTGCTTATTCAACAGGAGGCTCTCTCATGAAACACGTATCCTTCATTCCCCTTGCCTTCGCCATGCTGCTTCTTTCGGGCTGCTATGGTGGGCCACGAGACCACCACCGGCACTGGCACGATGATCGCGGGCCGCCGCCCGGAGCTTGGCAGCAGCACCCACCCGGTGGCGGTGGTGACTGGAACAGGCCGCCGCCACCGCGCTGGTAATAACCGCCATGCCACAAAGAAAGGGGAAAGCGCCTTTACAGGGCCACACCAATGCCCTTTTCTGGCGTTACAACCCCCTGACATCACAAGGAGTTCCTATTTTATGAAACGCTTTATCGTAGCTTCGCTCATCATTGCAGCTTCTGGTCTCGTCGTGGCGGATGCCAACGCCCAGCTCCTGCCCTCCGCTAGCGAAATTGGCCAGAATGCCCTGAATTCAGCCAAGAACAGCGCTGAAACCTCGGCTCGCAACAGCGTCAATACCGCAACGGGCAATGTCACCAAGCGGGTTGAGCAGGAGCGTTCCAAATACACCACCGAACGCGACAAGGTGCAGAACAAGGTCAGCGCCGAGAAAGACCGTATCAACAACACCAAAAACGCCGTTCAGGATCTGACCCGCTCTCCGTTCTGAGCAAACCTGACACATTCGATAAAAAAGGGGGGAAGCCTGAGCTTCCCCCCTTTTTTTATAACAAACCCTTGCGGGTATGGTGGCTGTCTCAGGCGGCCTCGCTCGAAACAGCCTGAGCAACAGGGGCATGCACCCGCCCCGGCCGCAGCAGGGAAATGGCCAGCACCACCACAATATTCACGCCAAGCGACAACAGCCCGGTGGAAACATTGCCCGAAACAAACCCGAAGTTGATGGGGTGAATGGGCTTGAGACCATCCATCCAGCACAGCCCCAGCCCGACTACGGAACCAACAACCCAACCTGTCAGCATGGATGCTGTAGACAGGCGCAGGCGTGTCAGCCCCAGAATAAGGGCCGGGAAGGTCTGCAGAATGATAACGCCGCCCAGAAGCTGCAGATCAATGGCGAACTTGGCGTTCAGGAACAGCACGCACAGCAGCGCCCCCACCTTAACAATAAAGGCCGTGATCCGGCTGGCCATAACCGGGTTGGACTGGGCAGGCAGCAGGTTGCTGGTAACCAGATTGGCCGCACCAATTGCCATCACAGCGGCAGGCACCAGAGCACCCACAGCAATAGCCGCCAGACAGAAACCGGCAAACCATGCAGGAAACACCTTCTGGAACAGCATAGGCACAACAAGCGAGTTGTTGGTGGTCACGATACCCGCTGCATGCGCCATGTAGCCCAGCATCGCGATCAGACCGAGCACAATGGTGTAAACCGGCAGGTAAACCGCATTCTGGCGGATCGTATCAGCCGAACGGGAGGCCAGAATGCCCGTAAGCGTATGCGGGTACAGGAACGCCGCAAGAGCCGAAGACAGCGCCAGCGTGGCATAAGGCAGACCCTGCCCCGCCTTCAGCACCGCTTCATGCGGAGCGACATTGGAGAACAGTGCCGCATAACCACCCGTGTGCATGGGAATGACCGTAACCGCCACCAGAACCGCGATATAGATCATGATATCCTTGATGAAGGCTGTCAGCGCGGGAGCGTGCAGGCCACCCATCCACGTATAGGCCGCCAGCGACAGGAAGGCGATAATCAGCGGCAGGTCGCCCGGCAGGCCAAGCGACTGCACAACGGTACGGATACCGATAAGCTGCAGCGCGATATACGGCATAACCGCGACAAGGCCTGTCAGCGCCACGATCACTTCCAGCGGGCGGCTGTTAAAGCGCGCACGCACAATGTCCGCCGCCGTGGAATGGCCGCCATCATGGGCGATTTTCCACAGTTTGGGCATGACCAGAAAAATGAACGGGTACACAATAATCGTGTACGGCAGGGCAAAGAAGCCATAAGCCCCTACTGCGTACACCAATGCAGGCACCGCAATAACGGTATAGGCGGTGTAAAAGTCACCCCCTACCAGAAACCACGTAACCCACGGGCCGAACCCACGGCCACCCAGCCCCCATTCCTCCTGCGCGTTGCTGCCATGGCTATGGCTGCGGAGCAGGCGGCGGATAACCTGAATGGATGAACCGATGATGATGGTTGCGGCAAAAAAGACGATAAAGACGCCAAGCGCCCACGGATTAATGTCGCTCATGCGTCATGCCCTTTTTTCCAGACGATCCAAATGATGACCGACGTCACCGGCACCCAGGCGAACTGGTACCAATAGAAAAAGGGAAAGCCGAACAGAACCGGGTCGGCCCTGTCGTAGAGCGGCATCCACAGCAGCCCCACAAAGGGCAGCAACAGCAGCAGGTTGAGATATTTCATTACAAAAAATCGCTTCTTTTTGTTTTTTTCGTGCGTGACAGGAGAGGAATGACGCAACACACCGTCTTCTGTCAATCACGCTCGCTGCATTTTACGACAGACATGCAAGCTTTGTTGCTTTTGCATCCCAGTTATGTCCTGTTATAACAGCAATGTGAGAGGACACACCCAAAAAAGGGCGGTTTTCCAAGGCTTGCAGCCCGATGATACAGAACCCGCAGAGCGGCTTGTTCATCATTATTTTCGGTAGGTTACAGGCCCAGATCACGCAATCGACCGGCGGGGAGTGGATTCGCTCTCCCCGCTAAGGCGCAACGCAGGCCCATGCGCCCCCGGTGGGGGCTGGCTCGCACAAGGCGAGCCGGTTCAGATCAGCGGAGACCGTCAACCTTGCGGTGCTGAAGCACCTTGTTCAGCTTATCGCTATAAGCGCGATAGCTCCCTTCGGGCGCACACCCCATTTCCTCCAGATCCTCCATGTCCGCGCCATAGTTGATCCACTGGTTGACCTCACGGAAATCAAGGGCTGCGGGAATATCGCGACCTTCAAACACAATCGGGCCATCGCTGCCTTCAAGCGCACCAAACTGCATGAAGCTGCCCTCCGATGGCGGAGAAGCCGGGTCGGTGCTGACTTCGCCGCACAGAACCTGCTTTTTTTCTACCGTTTCATGCACGCTCAGGTGGCGCACCGCAGCATGCTTGTCCTGCGCACGACTGACTAGCGCCTTGAGCGAGGAGGAGACAAACGGTGTAGGCGCCTTGGGCATGCTGCCATCCACGACCGTCTGGCCCGAGGCAGTCGTAACCAAACCAAGACCGGCGGTGCCAAAGACGCCCAGTCCGGGCAGGATGGCGCACAGGGCCAGGAAACGTTTCATGTGGCAGTTCCTTCTCTTGATTCGGTCCGCCTATTCGGTAGCGGTTTCATGTTACGGCGTAAACGGCAGGGCGGTGTGAGCATAAGGAGTAATGCCGCCGCAGGTCAGGCGGCCTCCTCTCTGCGGGGCAGGCACGCCCGTTGTAGCGGGCAGGGAAAGCGGCAAGCCGCGCAGGCTACGCACAGCCAGAAAGCCAAAGCACTCAGCCTCCAGCGCATCGCCTTTCCAGCCCAGCGCCTCCACGGGCCGCACAGGGGCGGGCAGAGCAGCCGCCAGTGCGTGCATCAGCGCTGGATTATGCCGCCCGCCACCGCAGACAAACCAGACGGCTGGCTGTTCGGGCAACGGTGTTCGGGCCACGGCCTGTGCGCTCAGGGCTGTCAGGGTCGCCGCGCCATCCTCTGGCCCCAGCCCTTCCAGCAAGGCCAAAGCCGCGTGAAAACTCAGCCGATCGAGCGATTTGGGAGCAGGCCGCGCAAAAAACGGGTGCGCCAGCATGGCCTCCAGCACGGTGGACACCACTCGCCCCTTCCGGGCCAGTGCTCCATCCTGATCAAACGGCCGTCCTGTATGGCGCATGGCCCAGTCATCAAGCAGGGCGTTACCCGGCCCGGTATCACAGGCCAGCACTGCGCCATTTGACTGCACAAGGGTCATATTGGCGACCCCGCCCAGATTAAGCACGGCTACAGGCCGGGCCTGCCCAGCCAGAAGGGCGGCATGGTACAAAGGCACCAGTGGTGCGCCCTCCCCTCCGGCGGCAACATCCGCGCTCCGAAAATCATGGATAACGGGCAGGTCTGTCAGGGTGGATAACAGGGCGGCATCGCCAATCTGCCATGTGCGCCCGGCCTGCCCTGCGGCAAGGCTTGCTGGCGCGTGCAGGATGGTCTGCCCGTGAAAACCGATAAGCTCCGCAGGCATAGCCGGGGCCAGTGCGCGAAGCTGTTGCACGGCCTCACCATGCGCGAGGGTGAGTGCGCGTGTCGCTTCAATCAGCGCCGGATCGGTGGCGGTCAGGGTCGGGGCGCGGTCAAGCAGCGCACGCAGGCGGGCGCGTAGCTCTGGCGGGTATGGCTGTGTCAGGGCAGGCCCGTGCGCCAGAACCCGCTCTCCATCGGTACGCAGCAGGGCGGCATCCACCCCGTCCAACGATGTGCCACTCATCAGCCCGATAACATTCACCGGGCGCCCACCCTGCACGGAAGCACTCATGCCCGCATCAAGGTGCGGGTACGGCGGTATCCAACGCCGGTCGCACCTGCCCGGAACCGACCTGCCACAACACAACCCTATCGCCATGCGGGCCAGACACATGCAGGGCCACCAGACCGTCCTGCACACGGGTTAAGCCCAAAAGGTGCTCCCCCTCCCCCAGAGGCAGGTGTACCGGCGGCACCTCAGGCCCTGTGGCAAGCGACGGCACCTTGCTGATGGCTGGAGCGGATGGCGCCTCAACCAGCGGCACGCCGGGCGGCGCATGGTGGCCGCCGCCGTTCATGCGGTGCATGATAACCCCGATCAGAAAAGCCGTACCCACAACAATCAGCACACCCATGCCAATCACCGCAGCCAGCAACGCACGCGGTGTACGGTATTCGGATGGGGCTTGGTTATGATCCTGTGTCATGCTTACGCGCCCAACCCCGCCGCCGCGCCAAGGGCGATACGGCGTTTCATTTCCACCACCACAGCCGCCAGACCGTCGAATATGGCCTGACCGATCAGAAAATGGCCGATATTCAATTCTCTCAGCCCCGCAATGGCGGCAACAGGGCCAACATTCTCATATGTCAGGCCATGCCCTGCATGTACTTCCAGCCCAAGGGCCAGCGCCTGCCGGGCAGCAGCCTGCAGGCGCTCAAGCTCTCCCGCGCGGCCCTCGGCATACGCCCCGGTATGCAACTCCACCACCTGTGCGCCCATACGCGCGGCGGCTTCAATCTGCGCGGGGGCAGGATCAACAAACAAGGACACCCGCACGCCAGCAGCGGCCAGCTTGCGCACGGGAACGGCCAGAGCCGCCTCATGCCCCGCCACGTCCAGCCCGCCTTCGGTTGTCAGTTCCTCGCGCCGTTCAGGCACGATGCAGCAGGCATGGGGCAGCAGATCGAGGGCAATGGCCAGCATTTCATCCGTAGCCGCCATTTCCATATTGAGCGGCGCGCTCAGGTCATGCCGCAGGCGGCGCAGATCGGCATCGCGGATATGGCGACGATCTTCACGCAGATGCGCGGTAATGCCGTCCGCTCCGGCCTGCACGGCCAGACGCGCGGCCTCTACCGGATCAGGATAAGCGCCGCCGCGCGCGTTACGCACCGTGGCGACATGATCAATATTGACCCCCAGCCGTATTGCCGCTGTCATGCCGTCTTCCTTCCCTCTGCCGTCTGCCTGTTCCGTACCAGCCTGCCCGCCAGTTGCAGGGCGCATACGAGGCTGGTCGGGTCTGCCCTGTTTTGCCCTGCCCTGTCAAAAGCGGTGCCATGATCGGGCGAGGTGCGGACAATAGGCAGGCCCAGCGTTACATTCACGCCCTGCGCCATATCCAGTGTCTTAAGCGGGATAAGGCCCTGATCATGATACATGCACAGGGCCACATCGTACCCGGCACGCGCCTGAGGGGTAAACAGGGTGTCTGGCGGCATGGGGCCAGCGACGTCATAGCCCTCAGCCCGCAGGGTTTCGATTGCGGGGATAATAATCCGCAGTTCCTCATCCCCCATCAGGCCATTTTCACCCGCGTGGGGGTTCAACCCCGCCACAGCCAGACGGGGTGCATGCTCCAGCCCGAAATCCCGCTCAAGCCCGGCGGCCACCGTGCGGGCTGTCTCGACAATACGCTCCGCCGTCAACTGCTCGATAGCCTTGCGGAGTGCGACATGCACGGTCACAGGCACCACCCGCAACGACGGCCCGGCCAGCATCATGACTTCGCGCCCTTCCGCCCCGCAGAGTTCAGCCAGAAAACTGGTATGGCCCGGATGTGTAAAATCCGGCCCCTGCACCACATCCTTGCTGATAGGGTTGGTTACCACCGCATCCGCCGCCCCCTGTTGCACAAGCAAGACCGCCCGGCGGATACTCTCGAGTATGGTGGCCGCATTGCGCCGGTCTGGCTGACCGGGCACGGCTGGCACCGCAAGAGACAGGGGCAGAACCGGCAGAGCCTGCGCAAACACACAGGCCGCCTGCGCCAGGTCGTGCACAATGCGCAGCGGCACCAGCCCCTCCAGCAGGGCGGGGTCTCCTACCCAGACAAAGGCAGGCCCCTGCTCACGCAGGGCGTGCCAGGCTTTTGCGGTAATTTCCGGCGCAATCCCCGCAGGGTCGCCCTGTGTCAGAACCAGCATTTCAGGGTCCGCATGAAAGGCCACCGCCAACAGGCGGGACAGATTGACGTTCGGGCCACAAAACCCCAGAAACATCAGGCCGTAAAGGTGCCGCCCGCTCCGGCCTGCTGGAACAGGCGACAACTGACTGGTGCATTTTCTGCCCCATGCCAGCATGGAACTGATAGTGTGGGCGCAACGGAACGAACGGGAAGGCCCATCTGTTCTTTCCGTTTGTTCTTTCCGGGCGATAAGGCTACCAGAACTCCATGATCAGGTTGATACTTGTTGTGCCGTTCCTGCTGGTTCTCGTGGCGTTCACCGCCAGTAATCAGGACCCGCTGGACATGTGGCTGCTCACCTATAGCTGGAAAACCTCTGCGGGCGTGCTCGCACTCAGCGTGGCGTGCATTGCCTTCCTGCTGGGCGCGTTCTGCCTGTGGGTAGTCGAACTGCGCCAGCGCCGCCGTGCCCGCAAGGCCGAGCAGCATGTACGCGAACTCGAAACCCAGCTTGCCCAGGCACAGGCGGCACTGGCCATGCCCATGCGCATGGAGCCCACGCTGGCAGGCACACCGCATAGCCCCCTCCCCGAACTGGAAAACGAACGGAACCCCCATGTCTGATACGCCGCGCTCTACAAAACTCATCGTGGCGCTGGATACACAGGACACCACACAAGCCCGGCAATGGGCCGCGGAACTGGGTGGCCATGTGGACATGATCAAACTGGGGCTGGAATTCGCCTATGCAGCAGGGTTCGATGCGGTCTCTGAGGTTGCAGGCACCCAACCGCTGTTTCTTGACCTGAAGCTGCACGACATTCCCAATACCGTGGCATCAGCCGTGCGCTCGCTATCCCGCCTGCGCCCGCGCCTGCTGACGCTCCATGCCAGCGGTGGCCGCGCCATGATGCAGGCCGCCCGCGCGGCCTGCGACGAGGCTTTTCCGGCGGACGCCCGCCCCGAACTGCTGGCTGTAACGGTTCTGACCAGCCTTGATGATGCCGGGCTTGCTGAAACCGGTGTCAGCGGTGGCACGCGCGACCAAGTGCTCCGGCTTGGTGCGCTGGCGATGGACTCCGGCATGGATGGTCTGGTCTGCTCCGCGCATGAGCTGGGGCTGCTGCGTCAGGAACTGGGGGCAAAACCCGTGCTGGTTACGCCCGGCATCCGCCCCGCCGGGAGCGATCAGGGCGACCAGAAACGGATTATGACCCCCGCTCAGGCGCGTGACGCCGGGGCGGACTGGATTGTTGTGGGCCGCCCCATTACCCGCGCGGCAGACCCCGCAGCAGCAGCAGCGGCTATTGCGGCTGAACTGGCGGGCTGACATGAGCCGCCCCCCGCAGAATAACTACGCGCATACGCCTGTTGGCGTAAAAATCTGCGGGCTGACAGAACCCGCAGGCTTTGACGCCTGCGTGACACACGGTGCGGACTGGATCGGGTTTGTTTTTTTTGAACGCTCACCCCGGTTTGTCACGCCTGAACAGGCAGCCACCCTGTCCCGCCGCACGGTTGGCGGGCCTGAGCGTGTCGGCCTGTTTGTAGAGCCGGATGACGCCCTCATAGAAAACACCCTGCGGCATGTCCCTCTCGATATTCTACAGATTTATGCCACCGATGAACGCGCCCGGTTTATCCGGCAACGTTTTGGCCTGCCTGTCTGGCTTTCCCGCCCGGTCGCCACACAGGCCGACCTGCCCGCCACCTGCCCGGTCGAGCGTATTCTGATCGAACCACGCCCGCCCAAAACAGCCACACGACCGGGCGGCAATGCCCAGCGCCTTGACTGGTCACTGCTGCAAGACTGGCAGCCCTCTTATAACTGGATGCTGGCTGGTGGACTGAATGTGGAGACCGTCGAACAGGCTATCCGCACAACGCGGGCACCGGCGGTGGATGTCTCATCCGGCGTGGAACAGGCCCCCGGGATCAAGGACCCTGAGGCGATTGCGCGCTTTATCGCCCATGCCCGAAGCGCTGGCGCACCATAAAAGCCGAAGAAATATCAAAAAAACGTCCCGGCAGGCGCTTTCCCTCTTGCCTGCCGCCGTAATCTTGCTATTACCTCTCTCGCGCTGGAGAGATGGCCGAGCGGCTTAAGGCGCACGCTTGGAAAGCGTGTGTACGTTAATAGCGTACCGAGGGTTCGAATCCCTCTCTCTCCGCCACCCCACTTAAGTGGTTGATTTTACAGCAAAAAATTTTTGGCTTCCCGCTGTGTGATACAGTCATGTGTTACAGAGGCGACAAAGATTTTGGCTACTCCCTACATGCTTCGAAGACACCAAAACTGGTATCTCCGGTTGAGGGGTCCTGCTGACCTCAGACCTGTCCTTGGGCAACATTTTGTCCGGACTCTGAAAACCCATGATAGAATGACAGCCAGAAACAGGGCTGTAGCTCTGGTCGCTACACTGTCAAATATCTGGAACGACATGCGTCAGAAGCTCGCTCAAGCCATTACAGCCTACAGAGATGAACAGATTACGGCTTCTGATCTGAAAGACTTCCTGACACGTCATCAGGAGGAAATCAGCCAGCTACCGGAAAATGACATCAAGGCTGTTGCTGAGTGGATGAAAGCCCGCATTGGCCTGCTGGAACATGACGTTCGCAAAGACAGGGAACATCTGGAACACCTGACAATCCTGACTGACGCATGGCAGGAAGCACACAGCAAAGGTGTTACCGAAGGGCTGGAAAGAGCCATCAAACTTGGTGGTGTGGCAAGTCCTGCTCCTGTTGCTTCTGTGACTGAGGAAACAGCAGAATCAGACACCTATTCCATGACACCATGGCCGGACCTTGTTGAAGAATTTTTTCGGGACCATCCCGGCTACAGCAGAAAAACCATCTCAGCCTATAACACCACGATGAAGCAGGTGCTTGCTGTCATTGGTCGCAAACCCATGCGGGATATGACCAAGGCTGACGTGAAACGCTATGCAGACCATCTGCGCGACACTCCAGGTCGGGATGGACAGGTTCGCAAGACGAAAACTATTGAACGTCAGATGTCAGAAATCCGCACCTTCATGGCTTGGGCTGTGTCCTGTGGGTATGTTGCGGACAGGGGCTTTGCTGATGTCAAAGGTCGCGGAAGAACCCTGGAGGAAAAACAGCTACGTCAGGAGGATATTCGCAGGGCTTTCACCTCTGATGAATTGAAGCGATTCTTCAACACGCCTCTGTTCCTTGGAAGCAAGTCTTCGACCATGCGAGCTTCACCAGGGAATTATAGACACAGGGATCATGATTTCTGGTTTATGATGATTATGGCCCTGACAGGTGCGCGAGATGCTGAAATTGCTTACGCATCGTCTGACCTCTATTACCTGAAAGATATTCCCTGCATCGATTTGCGGAAGTCTGGCACCAAGACCCAGAACAGCCCCCGTCTGTTTCCTGTCCTTCCCCAACTGCAACAGGTTGGATTTCTGGAATGGGCTAAAAGACAGAAAGCCAAAGGCCGGAGTCTTGTGGAAAGCCCCACTGGTGTCATTTCTGTGGATGCGTGGTCCAAACGTGGGAATCGTTATCTCCGACAGGTAGGATATACCGATAAAGCGTTGGTCTTGTATTCCTTCAGACATACCTTCCGGCAGGTTCTCCGGACGTCCGGCTTACATCCAGAAATTGTAAATCGCATTTTTGGGCATGAGACGGGAGAGGTAGGGTCTGGCTATGGTTCCAACCTCTCATATGAAGAAGCTAAACTGTTTATGGACAAGGTGAAATACCCTGTCTTCCTTGACCATCTGGCTGACCGGAATGGGACATTCCTCTGGTAGTGCAGTTCTTGATTTTTAGCGTTCAACGCCTAAATTTTACCTTAC
>NZ_JAFVMG010000022.1 GCF_017377745.1 Acetobacter suratthaniensis
GGTGATGAAGTGGTGCTTGCGTGTTAAACTGATTGAAAATTGGAGAAATTTTTCCGAATTGCTATTGTCAACCGGCGACCGACCCATTGTTGAGGACTCGCGGAAAGATAGCTATTGGGGCGCAACACGGCAAGAAAATGATACGTTAAATGGACAGAATGTGCTGGGGCGCTTGCTCATGGAGCTCCGTAAAAAATTGCAGGAAGATTCAGACGCACTTCGTAGCGTGCAGCCTCTCAAGATTCCGAACTTCTGCCTTCTCGGTGAACCGATTCCCATTGTGATATTCCCTCCACAGCAAGATGCTGTTTTGGTGGGCACCGACGATGAAGAACCGGCACAGCGTGCCTTTCTTTAAGCCAACTCTACCGTCGCCCAAGAGGCTGTTTTCAAGGGTGGCTTGCGCTGCCATGCAATATATTCCGCGATGAGGCGCAGAACTGTTTCGAAGCTTGTTCCCCTAAATGTCCGCTCTGCTTGTTATAACTCCAATAGCGGACCTTCTACTCTCCCCCCCTGATCCGCCTGTCTGCTTAGTGATACAGGAGCAGACAGGCGGCAGTCGCCTACATCCCGGACATACAAGCCCCCATTCGCCAAGCTCCTAAGCGGACAGTCCGCAATCACCATGAGCTGATGGAGTTTCCTCCCACCCGAGTGCATTCTCCGCTCGGCTGCATAAAAGCAGCCCCTTCTGAGAACGTATCATAGAACAAGACAGTCAGATGGGGTGGAAGGCCTCCTTGCGGCATTGATGTGCCATACCGGCGGTTGATAAACCTTCTGAAGGAGACCGCCCCCCCCAACTGACAGCTAGCGGCGCGACCACGACTGGTGGTGGAACGACAATTGGTGGTCCAGCATAAATCCACAGCCAGACCTCCGCCGGAGCGGCACTCAGCATGGTCGCGGCGAATGCCGCGGCTAGCAACTTCCATCCGATGCTATCAGGCATTGTTCTGGTCCACTCTGAACACGCGAACGATTGAGGACGCCCAAACCTGCCTTTCTGCATTTTTGATACCTCTTGACACCATGCACGGAGTGCCCAGATTGAATCTGCCGGCCGCCAAAGGGGTCGGCAGACAGAACTATCAGTTTTGATCTTGTGTCCATGTTGCTCAAAGGAGGATATGGCTATGAGAGCCACCGTTGATTTTGCTCCCCTGTTCCGTTCGAGCGTGGGTTTTGACAGAATGCTCAACGCCCTTGATCTCGCCAGCCGGATTCCAGCGGTCGATAACTGGCCGCCTTACGATATCGTCAAGACCGGTGAGGATGATTACCTTTCAAACAGATGCTGCTCCAGCCATTCCTGCCGGACAGTCCTGTTGTAGCGTTCAATATAGGCGTTCTGCTGCGGATTGCCCGGTTGTGTATAGATCAGGGTAATCCCCTGCTTTTCGGCCCATGAAACCAACGTATGACTGACATATTCAGGGCCATTGTCCATTCGGATAGCCTCTGGCCTGCCACGCCACTCCATAACCTGCTCCAGACAGCGGACAACCCGACAGGCCGGCAGGGAAAAATCAACCTCAATCGCCAGTCCTTCACGATTGAAATCATCCAGAATGTTCAGGAGCCGAAAAGCACGTCCATCCAAAAGTCTGTCCGCCATGAAATCCATGGACCAGACTTCGTTGGGAAGTGCTGGGACCGACAGCTTTTCGGGCTTTTCGCGAACCAGGCGCCTGCGGGATTTAATCCGCAGGTTGAGTTCCAGTTCCCGATAGATCCGATAAACCCGCTTATGATTCCAGACACGTCCCTGCACATTGCGCAGATACAGGAAACACAGGCCAAATCCCCATCTCCTGTGAACCTGGGTCAGTCCTACCAGAAGATCGGCAATCCTGTCGTTCTCCGCCGCCAGTCGTGGACGATAGCGAAAGCAGGTCTCCGATATCCCAAAAATCCGGCAGGCCAGCGCAATGCTGACCCCATGATGCGCCACAGCCTGTGCGGCCAGTTCCCGGCGCTGGGCTGGCCGCTTCATTTTTTTCCCAGGGCTTCCTTCAGGATATCCGTCTGCATGCTCAGATCCGCATACATGCGCTTCAGCCGACGGTTCTCCTCTTCCAGAGCCTTCATCTGACTGATCATCGAAGCATCCATGCCGCCATATTTCGCCCGCCACCGGTAAAATGTGGCGTTGCTGATCCCATGCTCCCGACACAGATCAGGAACCGGGACGCCGCCCTCAGCCTGGCGGATCACACCCATAATCTGCGCGTCAGTAAAGCGATCACTCTTCATCAGAATCTCCTCATTTCTTACGCTGAGAAAATTCTCATCCAAAAGCCACTCTTTTTATGGGGGGATTACCGATCGACATGGCGGTTGCCGGACTTGCCGAGGCCGACCTTACGATCACACAAGAGCGCAATACTCTTGTCGTGACAGGACGAAAGGCGCCGGAGCCGCAAGGCGCCGCCGAATATCTCCATCGGGGTATTGCGGGCAGAGAATTCGAACGCCGCTTCGATCTGGCCGAGCATATGAAAGTCACCGATGCGCACTTCGAGAACGGACTTCTGTCCATTACTCTGAAACGTGAGATACCCGAAGCGATGAAGCCGCGTCGTATCGCGATTACGTCCTCTACAGCACGTGCGGAGGAAGCCGTGCCCCAGATTGAGGCGCGGAAAGAGGCAGCCTGATGGCGTGACGAAAACTCTCCCCCGGCCATTCATCCGGCCGGGGGGGGGAATCTCGAAAGGTCATGAGCATGAAGAGGATGAAAATATTTCTATCGTGCGCTGCTCTGGGGTTGTCTCTACTGAGCCAGTCGGGTGCACATGCTGGTGATCTTGCCCGGGCGGCTGCAACATCATTCGATGCGAGGGCGACTGAGGGACCATCCACAGTCCCCAAAACCGGGGCTCGCGCTCATTACGAAGACGGCACAGGTGATATGCTGGTCGACAGTTTGAACGCAAGCCAGTTGGATCAGAACTACAAGGGGCCGGTCTATTATCCCGGACAACCTATTCCGCCGTTCCGGCCCATCGACATAGATCATCTGATGCCTTCAGGGCCAGAGACGGCGAAGAAAACGTCTTCATCGCACGGGACGTAATAGGGCTTTGCGTAAAGGCGGCGTTGTAGGCCGCCTTTACCTCGATTCTTCAGGATGAAGACCGTTCAGGCGCGCAGCGGACCGCAGAATTATCTTCGAGAGGCGTCTGTTCCCTGGTATCGCGCGCGACGCGCGCATCCTGCTCGCGGACCAGCCAGTAGACGATGCCCAGAGCCAGAACCGCCGCCGAAAGAGCAAACAGTTCCACGGCAGTCACATCATGTAGATCCAGCAGGATGAATTTGCGGGCAATCGCCAGGAGGGCGATCAGGACGATGGTCCGCACCCGGATGACGTTTTCATGCTGGGCCAGAACGACCAGCAGGGAGTGTTTGAACTCAAGAGCGATGATGACGGTAAAGATCGCGCCAAAAATCGCCTGGAAGATCGTCTGGTTGATCGGATCGATTCCGACATCGACAACCAGATGCCATACCGCGCCGATCAGATGAATCGTCGCTATGGCGGTGACCAGCATGATGAGCGCAATCAGGGTCAGAATGATCGCCTGTTCAAAACGCTCGTAGAATGTCAGGCCCCTGAACAGCTTGATGAAGTGGGACCAGTCCCTGCTCTGCCAGGAACGTTTCATGGAGAGGTCTTCCATAGCCGTTTTCCCATCTATGAATTGAGTTATAGTTCCTACGTCGTGGCCCTTCCGGCGCACATCCGGTTCAAAGCCGCTGCCAGCGTGGCAGGCGATAGGACAATGTTCTGGCATGGTCTCGCACGCCTTTTGGCAAGGCTAATGTCAGCTGGTTTTCGAGGTCTCCCAACGACATACCCAGGGTCTTAGCCATGTGCGTGCGGTCAGCGACAGGCAGGAGTTTTCGGACCACGGCGACGGTCGTCACTTCCGGATAAGACGCGGTTCTCCAGCGAGAAATCCGATCATAAATCCGGTGGTCAGCCGCCCGACGCATGAGGACGTCATATCCCTGGTCTTTTTCCTGGTCAAGGTTTTGGTAAGCGGACACCCTGTGCCGGTGACGCAAGCCAGGCCGCCAGTTGCCGGACCATGGATCGCGCAACGCGGCCCGCCCCTAGGAGGGTTGCGGATGCGGGGCCGCACCAGGAGCCATAACCCAGCAGCCAGAGACGTGGCTCCCTGACGGCCTGCTGCCCGTTAACGCGGATCAGCCCGTCCGGCTCGATCACGTCGAGCGGCGCAAACATAGAGAGCGCGGGCTTGAAGCCCGTACACCAGATGATCGCGTCAATGGCTTCTTCTCGCCCGTCGGGCCAGACGACGCCCGTCGCCGTCATGCGTACAAATTGGCGCACCGCGTGGAGCACGCCCCGCTCCCGGGCGGCTCGCACGGGCGGCACCATGACGATGTCGCCAAAACCGCCGGTGGGCATGGCCGACGGGCCGCCGAGAACGCGAGCGGTCGCCCGCTCGAACAGAACCCGTCCATCCACGTCATCGGGCAAGAAGACAGGATCGTGCTGCGTGACCCATGTTGCCTGGGCGACAAGGGACAGCTCCGCCATAATCTGCGCACCGGAGTTGCCCCCACCCACCACGAGCAGACGCTGACCGGCAAATGGTAGTGCGTTGCGGTAATGGGAGGAGTGGATTTGCGTCCCGCCAAAGAGGTCATGCCCCGCGACATCAGGAATGAAAGGGGCTGACCACGTACCGGTCGCCCCGATAACCGCACGGCTGAGGAAATCACCTGTGTTCGTCCGGACATTCAGGAGTTTTCCTTCCGCGCGTTCCACACGTCCGACCATTACGGGGCGGTGGATCGGCGGCGCATAGCGCGCCTCGTAGCGGTGCAGATAGTCAAGCACCTCGTCGCGGGTCGGGTAGCTGCCATCGGGCGTGTCGGGCATCGGCCAGCCGGGCAGTGAACTGTAGGACGCGGGTGAAAACAGATGCAGGGAGTCCCAGCCGTGGACCCATGCCCCTCCCGCCTGCGTTCCGTTGTCCAGAATGACGTAGGTCAGCCCGGTCCGGCGCAGGAAATAGGACGCGGCGAGCGCTGCCTGACCGCCGCCCACGATCACGACATCGAACGGTTCCGCCATTGCCCGGCTCACAGACTTTCCGGGAGACGAAATTCCGCCTTGCGTTCGCTATAGCGGTCCACGAGGTAGTCGGCCCGGTCGCGCAGCAGCCATGTGAACTTCATCAGTTCCTCCATGACATCCACCATGCGGTCATAGAGGGGGGACGGCTTCATGCGGTCATCGTCACCGAACTGCGTATAGGCCACTGGCACGCTGGACTGGTTGGGGATGGTGAACATCCGCATCCACCGGCCCAGAACCCGCAGCGCATTGACGGAATTGAAGCTCTGCGATCCGCCTGAAACCTGCATGACCGCCAGCGTGCGGCCCTGCGTCGGGCGGATCGAGCCTTCGGTCAGGGGCAACCAGTCGATCTGGTTCTTGAACACGGCAGTGATGTTGCCGTGCCGTTCGGGGCTGCACCAGACCTGGCCTTCAGACCAGATCGAGAGTTCCCGCAGTTCCTGCACTTTCGGGTGGGTTGCGGGCACGGAATCCGCTACCGGCAGGCCGGTCGGGTCGAACACCCGTGTCTCGGCCCCCAGCACCTTCAGGATGCGTTCCGCCTCAAGCACCAGCAACCGGCTGAAAGATCGGGGGCGTAAAGAGCCGTAGAGCAGAAGGATACGCGGCGGATGATCCACACGCGGTTGCGGTTCCAGCCGCGCGAGATCGACCCGTTCGAGATACTCCGGATGCAAGGCTGGCAGCTCAGGTTCGGTCATATATATATATCGGTCCTGTCGTGTATTACGGGTGACTGATCCGGGGCAGCCATAGGGCCAACGCCGCGAGTGTTGCCAGCAGGACGGGCGGCGTAATCACCAATCCGACCTTCATATACTGCCCCCATGTGACCCGATGATTCTTGGATGCCAGCACATGCAGCCACAGCAACGTGGCGAGACTGCCGATCGGTGTAAATTTCGGCCCGAGGTCGCAGCCGATGACGTTGGCATAGATCATCAGGTCGCGTGTCAGCGGCGTGATGTCATGGGCCTGCTGGATCGCCAGCGCCCCGACCAGCACACTCGGCATATTGTTCATGATTGACGACAGAACAGCCGCCAGAAAGCCGGTGCCGATGGTGGCGATGAACGGCCCCTGATGGCCAAGCCAGACCAGTGCGGTCGCAAGATAGTCGGTCAGCCCGGCATTGCGCAGGCCATACACCACCAGATACATGCCCAGCGAGAAGATCACGATCTGCCACGGGGCGCCCCGCAGCACCTTACGAACAGGGATGACCCGACCATATCCGGCGACGAGCAACAGGATTCCGGCGGCCAGGCAGGCCACGACACAGACCGGGATATGAAACGGCGCCGTCAGGAAATAGGCTGCCAGAACCAGGGCCAGCAGCGGAAATGCCGCCCGGAATACCTGGTGGTCGCGAATGGCCGTGGCGGGTGCGGGTAGTTCGGCGACAGGATAGGTCGCAGGCACCTGCCGTCGGTACCACAGCCACAGCACGGCCAGCGTTGCAGCAAGTGCTATCAGATCGACCGGGACCATGAGTGCGGCATACCGATCGAACGCAATGCCGAAGAAATTCGCGCTGACAATGTTCACCAGATTGGAAATCACCAGCGGCAGGCTGGTGGTATCGGCGACGAAGCCCGTGGCGACAATAAAGGCCAGGGCCGCAGCAGAACTGAGGCGGAGTTGAGTGAGGATGGCGATGACAATGGGCGTGAGCAGCAGGGCCGCGCCGTCATTGGCGAAAACCGCTGCAATGGCCGCTCCCAGCACCACGATCAGCGGGAATAGCGTCCGGCCTCGCCCTTTGCCCCAGCGCACGACGTGCAGGGCGGCCCAATGGAAGAACCCGGCCTCATCCAGCAACAGCGAGATGACGATCAGCGCGATAAAGGTAAAGGTCGCGTCCCAGACGATGTGCCAGACGACAGGAATGTCATGCCAGTGGATCACGCCAGATGCCAGGGCCGCGGCGGCACCTGCCATTGCGCTCCAGCCGATGCCCAGCCCCCGAGGCTGCCAGATGACAAAAACCAGCGTGACAACAAAAATCAGAAGCGCCAGCATCAGACAATCCGTTTGTCGGATTCATCGACGATCTTCTCGCCGTCCTCTTTGACGAATGCGGCCCGCTGCGGAGAAGGAAGAATACTCAGCACCGTTTCGGACGGACGGCAGAGCGCAACACCGAGTGGGGTGACGACAATCGGCCGGTTCATCAGGATTGGGTGTGCGATCATGGCGTCGATCAGCGCGTCATCGCTCAGGGCCGGATTATCGAGGCCGAGTTCGTGAAAGGGCGTGCCCTTTTCCCGCAGGACCGACCGCAGCGGAACGCCCATACGGGCGATCAGACTGACCAGTTCCGCACGGCCGGGAGGCGTTTTCAGATATTCGATGATCCGGGTCTCCTCGCCGCTGTTGCGGATCAGTGCCAGCACGTTGCGCGACGTGCCGCAGGCCGGATTGTGGTAGATCGTGATGGTCATGAGCAGGATTCCCGGGATGGGCAGCAGGAGGACAGGGTCGCGATCAGGGGCGCGCAGAGTTCGGGGCTGCCCGCACAGCAGTCCCTGACGAGGAAGAGCATCAGGTCGCGCAGGCGCGGAAGACAGGCGCGATAGACGATCAGCCGGCTATGGCGTTGCGAGGTCAGCAGCCCGGCGCGGGTCAGGGTGGCGAGATGGGCCGAGATCGTGTTTTGCGGGACATCGAAATGCCGCGCGACGTCTCCGGCGGGTAGTCCGTCCGGTTCGTGGCGCACCAGCAGGCGGAAGATCTCCAGTCGCGTGGACTGCGACAGGGCGCTCAGAGCAGCGAGGGCGGATTCTGTATCCATATATCCTTGTTTGTGGATATATTGTCGTAAGTCAAGCTATCCTATGTGAGGAAACGGAGATCACGACTGTCGGCTTCCTCAATTTTTCCGCTCAGACCAGACATTCCGCTTACCCCCACTAAACTGCCTGTCTACTCAAGTAATATGAAGCAGACAGGCGGTAATCGCCTCTTTTCTGCCGTTTCTGTAACCGATCTGGTTTCCCGAATGCAGACATCAGCATCGGCCATCTTGCACTTCTTTTGTATGAACGAATGTGATACGTATGTACATGCACGTAAGGAGGCTGAGTATGTCTGCTGTCACATTCCGGGTAGATGAAACATTGAAGGCAGCTGCTGTTGAGAAGCTGTCCGCTCAAGGCATTTCACTGTCTGACGCACTGCGCGATACTCTCGCATATATTGCTGAAACGGGCCGCTCTCCGGTCAAGCGCACGCTTGTCACAGACGAGGATGCGCAGCTGATTGAGATTGTGCGCGAACGTCTCAAAAACCCTGCCCAAAAGCATCGTATGACTTTTGCGGAGCTTAAGAGCCGTCATCGCGAATGAAAGAGTATTGTCTTGAATTCGACGACAGAGCGCTCAGAGAGTGGGATGCTCTTGACGGCAGCGTGCGTAAGAAATTTGAAAAGAAGCTAGAAAAGCTGATCTGGAACCCTCACTCTCCAGGAAATGAACTACATCGCGACCTATCAGGGTTTTATAAGATCAAGCTTCTGAAAGATGGTTACCGCCTTGTTTATCAGGTCATCGACGAACGGATCGTCATCTATGTAATTGCCGTTGGCCGTAGAGCCGATAATGAGATTTATGAATTAGCATCGAAACGGGCAGAGTGAATTTACTATCTGGTAGAAAGTCAGCTCCCGCCTTCATTTCGGTCATAAGCGGAGCCGTTTGGGCTTCCGGAAAGCGGACCATTGCCGGTTTTTCTTGACGTAATGGACAGGAGCAGCCAGCGGTGACGGCATGGATACCATCAACCTCATCGCTCTGCTTCTGACCCTCTCGGCAGGGTTCAGCATTCTCAATCATCACACGTTTCGCCTGCCTGTGACGATCGGCGTGCTGGTCTTCTCATTGCTGGCTTCCCTGCTGGTCATGATCCTGAATCCGTTGATACCGGCCTATGACCTTCAGGCTCTCCCACGATCTGTTCTTGGAGCCATCAATCTTCCCACGGCCCTCCTGAATGGCGCGCTGTCCCTGCTTCTGTTTGCCGGAGCCACGCAGGTGGATGTCGGACATCTGCGAGCAAAACTTGCCTCCGTGACTGCTCTGTCTGTGCTGGGAACCGTTCTAGCTGTTGCCTTTCTGGCGATCGCGGCATGGTACGTCTTCCCGCTTTTGGGTCATGCCGTTCCTTTCACGTGGTGCATCGTCCTTGGGGCCATCCTTGCGCCAACTGATCCTGTTTCGGTTGTCGGCATGCTGAAACGTCTAGGACTACCGGCCCCCCTTCAGGCCGTTTTCGCAGGGGAGAGCCTGTTCAATGACGGCGTGGGCGTGGTGATTTTCGGCGTCACGATTGGACTGGCGACCGGGGACAGTCTGGGAGTGACCGCCTCCGAGATTGCTCTGAGCTTTTGCCGCGAGGCGATTGGTGGCGGTCTGCTGGGCGCACTGACCGGATGGATTGCGCTCCGTGTGCTTAAGGGACAGCGAGATCCGCATATCGATCTGCTGACGTCGTTGGCTCTGGCGACCGGAACCTTCAGCATTGCCAATCAGCTTGGCATGTCGGGTGCGATTGCCGTCGTCGTGGCAGGACTGTGTTTTGGTACAAATTATAGCCATTCCGTTTTTGATGAGGCATCCCGAAAGGAACTCGACGTCGCATGGACACTCATTGACGAGGTACTAAACGTCCTGCTGTTCATGCTGATCGGCTTTGAAATCCTTGAGGTCACGCCGCATCTGTTTACGGTGCTGGCGACCCTGGCCGTGATACCGCTATCCATTGCCGTGCGGACATTAAGCGTGCTGTTTTCAACGCTTCCGGTTCATCTCAGGCAATGGGAACGAGGGCGTGTTCTTGGTATCCTGACCTGGGGCGGTCTGCGTGGCGGCATCTCGGTTTCACTGGCACTTGGATTGCCGCCCGGAGACTTGCGCGAGCTGCTACTGCCTGTCTGTTACGGGGTGGTGGTGTTTACGATCATCGTGCAGGGGCTAACCATGGAGCGGGTTGCCCGCAGACTTTATCCGTCCTCTACGCTTGGACCTCAATAATGCGGCTCTTATTTATTTGAAGGGCAGCGCCGCATGGAGGACAGTAATGGCTGCACCATCATGTTTTTCAACAGATAGCCGATATTCCGCTTAGCCTTCGTCGCTCGGTATCCGCAAGTGTCCAGTGCTGTACAGCTCCAAAGAATTACCATCAGCGTCTACCGTAATTTTTCACAGGCTCCCGAAACGGACGCGGGCGGCTTCGGTTACAGGTGTGAACAAGCTAATGATAGTCCCCTCGGGGTCGCGGAACTGGAGCGTGCGGTTACCCCAAGGTAGCGTCTTGGGCTCGATCACAATGTCCACCTTGCCTTTCAGACGCGTGAATTCAGCGTCCACGTCCTCGACCCTGAATTCAAGGATGGCCGTACGATTGGCGCCTGGCTCAGCACTTCCTTCCATGAACAGCGCCACTGTCTCGGTACTACCGATCGCAATTCTCGCACCAGAGGTTACGATTTCGGCAAACTGAGGCGCAAGCCATTCGGCAGAGTGTCCTGTCACCAGCTCATAAAAAGCAACCATCGTAGTGATGTCGGCGGCAATGAGACGGATAGAGGCGAATGTCATCGGTAAGTTCCTATGCAGGTTGTGTTCCCCGCCTTTTGGCACAATCATGCTGACAGCATCCTGTCAGCATGATTGCAGAACCTTTGCGTAGCACCGATCGCCTTTTTCAGATCATCCAGATCCTGCGCCGGTCGTCTCGACCCGTTACGGCGAGGATGCTGTCCGAGGAGCTGGAAGTCTCCATCCGCACGATTTATCGCGACGTCGCACATTTGATCGGGCAGCGCGTACCCATTTCAGGGGAAGCAGGCGTTGGGTACATTTTGGGGGCTGGATATGACATGCCACCTCTTGCCCTGCTTCCGGCTGAGCTTGAAGCAATCGTTCTGGGAGCACAGTGGGTGGCGGCCCATGGCGAAAAGGAACTGTCACGCGCCGCATTGGACGTACTCACCAAGGTTACAGCGGTTGTTCCCCCGGCCTTGCAGCCGTTTATCAGCATTCCAAGCACAGTGACAAAGCTGCCTCTCGATGCACCACAAGGCAAAGATGACAGAGCGAGCCTTCGAGCGGCCATTCGTGCAGGAATGAAGTTACGCCTGCATTATCGGGATCAACAAGGCGAGGTCACCGAGCGTACAGTATGGCCAGTCGTTCTCGGTTATTCGGACATCACGTGCATGTTGATCGCTTGGTGCGAGTTGAGGCAGGGGTTTCGTCACTTTCGTACGGACCGGATACACGCGGTAGAAATTCTGGATGAGAAGATAGGTGAGTCTCGCTCCCGACTGCTTCAACGCTGGAAAGCGCAACGCATAACGGCACTCGCTAAAATTATGACTGAAACCGGTTGATCGTTTCCTCAGTCTTGGCAGTTGAGGGCATTAACATCGCTCGACACATATTTTAGGCGAGTAGGAACGTCTGCTATTTTACGTTCAAGCACGAATAACGGACATCTCGCTTTCCCCCACATGGCGGCCATCAAAAAAAGACCTTATGAGGTAAAAATACGACACCAGTTCAGCGTCGTGAGCTACTACACTGGGTATTATACACTCAGGGTAGTAGCAAGCACGAGGCTCCGTTTATGCTGGATGACGTTATTGTCCACGGCCGAAAAGATCGGGCTTTCGCGGCCCTATTCGACCGGTGTGACCGGATCACCCGACACCGTCTGGCCGAGGCCGGCTCCGCAGCCGACAGCCTGCCGGATATACTCGCGACCGCCCGCCTCTCGCCAGGACTGGAGCTGCGCCTGTCCGGTATCAGACTATCGGGAAATAAGACCGACGATTTGGTGATCGCCCATGACGTGCCTTTCGCGGCCCGTGCCCGCGCACTGGCCGCAGAGCGGATCGGCGTGGCGCCAGATGATCCTTCACTTTCTCTTTCCCTGCATCTCAGTTCATCTCCGTATTTTCTGGCGCGTTACAGGCGAGCACACAGCGACACGATCGTGCAGTCTGAAACGCCCCCTCCCCTGCCCTCCCCAGCGGGCCAGACGCCCGGCGTCATTATCCGATGGTTCGACGCCTCTCTGGGTACGAGTGTTCCTCAACGGGACGGCTCCCTTGAGACTGCGCGTGATAGTGCCACAGCCTATGCTTTACAGGCCAAGGCAGATAACACACGCAAAGCCTATCGTGCGGGCGTCCGGGCATGGTGTGCCTGGGCAGATCGTCACGCCCTTCCCTGCCTCCCTGCCCGCTCGGCCGACATTGCCGCCTTTCTGGCAGACGAAAGGGGCCGGGGTCTGGCTCCCTCGACACTGGAGCTGCGACGGGCCGCGGTCACCTATCTTCACCGTCTGGCGGGGTGTGCTGTTCCCACGGCGGATGCTGCTATCGGCGAAACCATGACCGGGATCAGGCGCACCGCCGCAAGGGACGGTTTTACGCCACGACGCAAGGCTGCCGCGACGCAGGACGTGCTGGCGACAATCGTCAACGCGATAGACCTGAGTAAGTTATCTGGGATGCGGGATCGGGCTTTGCTCCTCATGGGGTTTTATGGCGCATTCCGACGTTCGGAACTGGCCAGCATCGAGATCCGCCATGTGGCCCTGGTCAGCAAGGGTCTGCTTGTCACCCTTCCCCAGTCCAAGGGAGACAGACAGGGGAAAGGCGTTGAGATCGCCCTCCCCTACACCAAGGATCAGTATTGCCCGGTAAAGGCATATGGGGCCTGGTTGGCCGTGTCAGGCATACAGGACGGGGCTGTTTTCCGCCGCGTCCGCAAAGAGGGAACGGTAGCCGTTGAAGGCGACATTCGCGCAGTCGGGTTGCAGCCTCTGACAGATCGCTCTATCGCGCGCATCATCCAGGCCCGCGCCAGCGCTGTCGGTCTGGATGGGAAGACCTTCGGCGGGCACAGCCTGAAACGGGGCGCACTCACGACCGGAATGGATGCAGGGGCTCATCCTGTGAAACTCAAGCGCCTTGCCCGGCATGCGACATACGCCGCGCTGGGTGATTATCTTGAACTAGGAGATCCTTTTGAGGAACACGCGCTAAAGCGTTAATTCAAAAACTCATTCTGTTTGACCTCTCTAAGCTGAAGACCATTTCCCGCTAGAGTTCCCATGTGAGAATTGTCGGGGCGCAACGTCTGCAAACCGTGCATGCCACGGGCAACATAGCATCCCCGGAGACTCGGGTTCGCAACGTTAAGTTAAAAAATCAGGTGGGAACTTTAGCGGGAAATATTGTCCAATTATCCCGAGGACTCTAGCGGATTACTGAGAACTTTAGCGGGATGACGTGGGAACTCTAGCAGGATTAAGCGGGAACTCTAGCGGATCAAGATACCGGAAAATCTACAGTTTTTCGATTTGTCCCGAGAACTCTAGCGTGACAAACTAATACATAAAATAACACTTCGAATATTAGAGCCCATCGAACATCTTAACCCCGCTAAAGTTCCCGCTTCTCAAGCGCAAGATTACTGCTAGTGTCCATTCATCCTGCTTAAAGGAGTTCTCTTGTGGGGACCGTTCACAAGCTTATAGAAGAACATGGCAAACAAGGCGCGCTGTCCTTTGACGAAGATCGTAAGATCATCGAAATTGCTGCTGACTATATGGCTCATGAAGATACCGGCATTGGGTTTTTATACAGCGGCTTTGCTCACGTAGGTCTTCCGCATAAACGTTTGGCTGACGACCTTGTTTGGCAAATTGAAACCGACAGAGCTGTCATGATTGTGGAGCCAGGTAGACGCGCGGTACGTGGAGCAAACCCTATATCTGTGGGGGTACCTTATGGCAGCAAAGCACGATTAATTATGCTTTACTTACAGACAGAGGCCATAAAGACGCAAAATAGAGAAATTGAACTCGGAAAGTCACTGAGAGACTGGCTCAAACGTATGGGCATTCCACAGGGTGGAAAATCTATCAAAGATGTTAAAGAGCAAGCAGAACGCATTTTCAGATGCCGGATTTCCTTTCATTTCCAATCTGGGAACTCTAACGGGCTTATAAACCAAAACATTGTGGATGCAGCGATATTTACCGATGATCATAAAGATAATGGTAAACAACAGTTTCTCGAACGCGCAAAGCTTTCGGAACTCTTTTACGATCAGCTACAAAAGCATCCAATACCGATTGAAGAAGCTGCCATACGTGTATTAAATGGGCACAGTCAGGCCCTCGATATTTATTGCTGGCTTGCATATAGGCTTCACGCGTTAAAAGGACCTACGGCAATCACCTGGTCTGCATTGAAGGCGCAATTTGGCGCTGGCGTTGTACGCTTAGACCACTTCAGACCAAAGTTCATAGACAATCTCAAAATAGCACTCGCCGTGTATCCAGCAGCCAAAACTGAAGTCACAAAAGCGGGTGTTATTTTACATCCATCAAGGCCCCCTATCGCGCCTAAAATTTATGGACTATCCCGCTAGAGTTCCCATAGCGGGGACTCTAGCGGGATGTAGCGTTTACTCGAAAATTACTCTACCAAATCCCCCAAGAGTCCCCTGATATCCTGAATTTTAGAATCAACCGCAGCCATTTCAGATTCCAGCTTTTCACGTTGTCTTAAAAGCTTTCTGTACTCATCCTTTAGTAAGTTGACATCCACTCGGCCAGAAACGTCCTGCTTAGTCACAGTCTCTTTTCTAAGGCTGGCGATCTCACGACGAGTTACATCTGGCCGTAGGAGTCCACGCTCCCTAGCCACCCGAAGCTGATACTCATTCAACAGAGTGATTTGATAAGCAGTGCCGTAACTTCCTGGACAGGCCTCCAGAGGAATCACACCGTCCGCAACTGCTTTGGCGATCCGCCTTAATTGTGTTGCTGTCGCGTCAGAAAAAGGGAACAGGCGTTCAGACCCCTGACGCAATTTAACGTATTCCGCTTTTGACAGAACATTTTCTAAATCAAGTAAGGCGCGTCCAATAGCGAGAAACGAATCGCGGGCCTGACTCCAATTTTGATTTACTTCGGCACGAACTGCGAGAATACGAGAGACTTTTTCAGAATCAGAAACTAAAGAAGTGCCTGCAAAGACATCTTCTATTGCCGTCATAACATTATCATCAACAACAACTCGTTCGATTAACATTTCGGCCCGGTTATCACCAACACTCAGGCTGTCGTCCTCTTCCATCACTGCTCTGATTGACGTGCGTGACACTCTGTGTGTTTTAGACATTGCTAATCTTCCTGTTGATGAATGCCCACAGTTCTTCAAACGGCTCTTGCCCCCGACTTTTTGTAAAATCGAGAAGTGTAAGCCCCTTCCCGCTTGGTACGTGTACGTCCTCTAATTGGGGTAGTTCCACTGGGATAACATCGGCAACCTTAATGAGCCGACCACGGACTCTAGCAAATGAGTTAGTGCGGCGATTAGCCCTATTCAACACCACGACCGTGTTGTTTGTGACTTGATTTAAAACATCAATCCAAGGCGCAATACTATCAACATCGTCCTGTGTGCAGGCACAAGGAACCACCACAATATCTGCGGCTTGCGCCAAGCCGGTTATTGCAGACATGTGGTCTTCAACGCTTGGAGGCGTATCAATCACAGCCAGATCGTAGCCACTTGCATGACTGAGGCCGCCTCGCCAGTCTTGAAGCTGTGCACCAACAATTGGAACATCGATAAATTCAGGCATTTTGGAGCGAAGCGTCTGTCTTCTTTTTCCCCATTTATCGATTGTACCCTGCCGATCAAAATCTATTCCAATGACCTTTTGGCCTTCTTGAGCTGCCGCGACAAGGAGATGTCTGGTGACTACCGACTTTCCGCTTCCACCTTTGGGCGATGACACCAAAACTATCTTTGTCATGTAGCTACCTCCTTTATAAATTAGACATGTCTAATTCCGCTTACCATGTGATTGTTACATTTTTTGGTGGCGCTGATCAATCTGTTAAATTTAATTAGACATGTCTAATTTTCAGGAAAATTCATACAATCATCAGGTCACAACAAGAAAACCCCGACCAGCCCTGAGCGCCGCGCGCAAAGGGTGGGTCGGTCTGTCTGAAGCCAGCCCGATCCCGGCGCAGGCGCCGCCTTTGCCCGCGTCCCACAGGCCCGGTTCCGGAGACAGCATGCAGGAGAAAATCTGACGCAAGACAGCGTTCAGCCCCCTCCCCTGCTGTTGTCCAATCCTTCCCGATCACCGCCTCGTCCCAGACGCAGGCGGCGTTCGGCGTTTGTCCGGAGCCTTTCATGTCCCTGTTCGGTGATCAGCTCAGCCTGTTCTCTTCCTCCGCCCTCAATGGCCCTGCCGACCTCTTCTGGGGGGAGCTTGAAGGCGAAGGCAGCCCCCTGCCCGCCCCCACAGCGCCTGCGCCTCTCGTTATCCCCCAGACCGATTTTCGCCTGTCTGGCGAGCGCGGCCTTGCTGCGAGCTGGAAAGACCGTGCGCGCGACAACATCGCCGCCATCACCCTGCTGGGCACGCTTGAGTCCGAAGACCGCAATGCAACCCCCGCCGAGCAGGCTGTGCTGAGCCGTTTCATTGGCTTTGGGGCAAGCGATCTGGCCAACAGCCTCTTCCCCCGGAACGGCGAACCCTACCGGGCCGGATGGGAGAGCCTCGGCAAGGCACTGGAGGCGGCCTGCAGCGAGACGGAACGGGCCGCCCTCGCCCGCTCCACCCAGTATGCCCATTTCACCCCGAACCTGATTGTCAACGCCCTGTGGGATATGCTCATGAAGCGGGGCTTTCAGGGAGGCTCCGTGCTCGAACCCGGCTGCGGTGGTGGCCAGTTCATCGCCCTGCGCCCCGAACGCCTCGAAGGCCGGATCGCCTTCACCGGCATTGAGATGGACAGTCTTGCCGCGCGCATTGCCCGCAAACTGTTTCCCAAACAGTGGATCCGGCAGGAAGACTTTACCAAGGCCACACTCGCCAGTGAGTACGATCTGGCCATCGGTAATCCGCCCTTCTCCAACCGTGTGGTCAACGTAACCGAGCATCGCGATCTGCGCGGCTTCAGCCTGCATGACTGGTTCATCGCCCGCTCCCTGACGGCCCTGCGTCCCGGTGGCTTTGCCGCCTTCGTGACCTCACGCCACACGCTGGACAAGAGCGAGATGAAGGCACGGGCGCGCATGGCCGAGGATGCCGATCTGCTGGGCGCTGTGCGTCTGCCCGCGGGCACCATGAGGGCGGATGCCGGCACCGAAGTCGTGCTTGATGTGCTGGTGTTTCGCAAGCGGACTATCGGCGAACTCCCCCGCGACCAGAGCTGGCTGGAAACCGGTGCGGTGCCGGAGAGTAATGACGGTGACGGGCCGCTCAGGGTCAACCGCTACTTTCTCGATAACCCCGCGCAGGTGCTGGGCACGCATGGCTGGGGCAGCAGTCAGTTCGGACGGGAGTATAGCTGTCTGCCCGTGCCTGATCTGTCGCTGGAAGAAGCACTCCCCGAGGCGCTGGGTCGCATTGCGCCCGAGAGCCGTTTCCCGGCCCCTGTGGCGCAGCGCATAACCCGCCCCGCAGATGGCCCGCGCGTGGGCACGGCTGCGTCAGGAGCCGATCTGAAGGAAGGCAGCTACTACCTGCATAACCGTGTCCTGCACCGGATCATCGGAGGCACAGGCCGCGTGGTGCCCATCCGCAAGGGCGAGCAGAAAGAGGGTCTGTTCCAGAAACACGCGCGCATCATCGAAGCGCTGATCCCCGTGCGGGATGCCAGCCGCGCCGTGTTGCGGGCCCAGATGGACAATCAGCCTTTCGGACGGCACCAGCACCGGCTGCGGCAGGCCTGGCAGAGCTTCACCCGCCAGTTCGGCCCGATCAATCTCACGCAGACCACCGTCAGGGTAAACCCCACCACCGGCGAAGAAACCGAAAGCCGCCGCAGACCCAACCTCCAGCCCTTCTATGACGATCCCGATGTGTGGCTGGTCTCCTCCATCGAGGAGTATGACGAGGCCACCCAGACCGCCCGGCCGGGATCGCTCTTCACCGAGCGCGTCATCCATGCGCCGGTGGAGCCCGAGATCCACTCCGCTCATGATGCGCTGGCGGTCTGCCTGCATGATGTGGGCCGTGTCGATCTGCCCCTGATCGCCGAGCTTGCGGGCTGTAGCGTGTCCGAGGCCCTGAGCGAACTGGGCGAGGCGGTCTATCTCGATCCCGAAGCGTCACGCCCAGGGCACGACGTCTGGGTGGCGGCGGACGCGCTGCTGTCGGGGGCCGTGCGCACCAAACTCGCGGCAGCCCGCGAAGCGGCACAGGCGGATGACCGCTTTGCCCGCACGGCAGTCGCCCTTGAACGGGCCCAGCCCGAGGACCTGCGCCCGTCCGACATCACCGCGCGTCTGGGCGCACCCTGGGTGCCGGTTGCGGATATCATGGCCTTCAGCCGCGAGGTGATGGGGATTGAGGCCATCATCCGCCATACCGCTGAAGTCGCCTGCTGGACTGTTGAAAAAAGCGCCTTCCTGGGGCGCGCGGAAGCCACCTCGGTCTGGGGCACCGCCCGCCGTCATGCCGGGGAGCTGCTCGAAGACGCGCTCACACAGGCCTCTCCAAAAATCTGGGATACGGTCAAGGATTCAAACGGCAACGACACCCGTGTGCTGAACACGCAGGAAACCGAAGCCGCGAAGGAGAAGCTGGCGGCCATCCGGCAGGCGTTCCAGAACTGGGTCTGGCAGGATGCCGAGCGGGCGGACCGGCTGGTGCGGCTCTATAACGACACCTACAACAACCTCGTGCCGCGCCTGTTCAACGGCGCCCATCTGAAGCTGCCGGGTGCCTGCACCGTCATTGCCTTACGCGAACACCAGAAACGCGTGATCTGGCGGATCATCGCCGCGGGCAGCACCTATATCGCCCATGCCGTAGGGTCGGGCAAAACCTTCTCCATGTGCGCCGCCGTCATGGAACAGAAGCGCCTGGGGCTGGTCAGCAAGGCGATGATCGTGGTGCCGGGGCACTGTCTCGCCCAGATGGCCCGCGAGTTCCTGATGCTCTATCCCACCGCCAAAATCCTCGTGGCGGATGAGACGAACTTCGCCAAGGCCAAACGTCAGCGCTTTCTGGCGCGGGCCGGCACCGGCAGCTGGGATGCGATCATCATCACCCATGATGCCTTCAAGTTCATTCCTGTGGAAGCGGCGTTCGAGCGCAGCATGATCGAGGATCAGATCGACGCCTATGACACGCTGCTGTGTGAAATAGACAAAGACGACCGGCTGTCGCGCAAACGCATCGAGCACATGAAGGAGACGATGGAAGCCAGGCTCGAAGGGCTGGCGACAATCAAAGATGATCTGCTGCATCTGGGAGAACTGGGGATCGATCAGATCCTCGTGGATGAAGCCCAGCAGTTCCGCAAGCTGAGCTTCGCCACCAACCAGGGCGACCTCAAGGGCGTGGCTCCGGAAGGCTCGCAGCGCGCATGGGACCTGTTCGTCAAGGCCCGCTATCTGGAGCGGATCAATCCCGGCCGCGCACTGGTGCTGGCCTCTGGAAGCCCCATCACGAACACACTGGGCGAACTCTACTCCGTGCAGCGGTTTATGGCGCTCGATGCCCTGCGTAGCCGCGGCCTGCATGAGTTCGATGCCTGGGCGGCCAATTTCGGGGAAACCCGGACCGAACTCGAACTCCAGCCCAGTGGCCTCTACAAGCCCGTC
>NZ_JAFVMG010000023.1 GCF_017377745.1 Acetobacter suratthaniensis
TAGGGTCGCCAACCTGTTTTGTGGAGAGCGTGTTATTTCGGGTTGAGCAGTTACGCCGCCGTCCATGCGACCGCGCTGGTCTGGCACCTGCGAAATCAATGCGGCTACAAAGAACCCGGCATAAAAGTCCTGGCTATCCACAAATCCATAGAAGGGACCCAAGGGCCGCGCGACGCGACCGCCAAGAGTCAGGCGGCGCGCGGCCCTTGGGAGGTGCCTGTGGAGTTGTGGATAGCCCGGTGGGAGGGATGATTGCCCCCATTGTTTCCGGGCAGGAAGGCAGAAACAGGATGGAAAACAAAGGCCGGAACGCATCGCGGCGGGCGTATGCCCGCCGGTCTTGATTTAGTTGCGCTCCAATGACTCCCGCCATTTGGCAAGGCGTGTCGCAATCGGGCCAAGGGCTATTGCAAACAGCGCTGTAAACAGGAGAAACGGCAGGACAATAGCCAACATATTAATCGTGAAATTATCCATTTTCGCTGTCCTCCTTGTTCTCAGAATATGGGATGAACATAAGAAATGTCAAAGACATTGCTTCGATAGCTCCCGCCACTACAGCAATCACAGCAACATGAGACCACCGGATGCCGTATGCCGCTGTCAGTAACGGGGTGAATATGCCGATCCCAATAAGACTCATGGCCGCAGTCTGGAACGCACTGGCAAGAGCTTTTAATCTATCCTCTCGGTGTTTAGGTGTTTGCACTGGTGGCAATAAAGCCCGCAAAACGGGATGAGGCTTTTTCGGTGTCATGCGTTCTCTGTCGCGTTCTGGTTTGCCGGGCCTTTCGGCCCGGCTGGTTGTTGGTCAGATGCCGATTGCATCTTCGAGAGCGGCGACCGCTTCTTCCGACAGAGCGCGGCGGTTAGCGCGAGGCTGGTAGGGTTCCCATGCTTCGCCCATCAGTTCGGCATAAGCGGCGCAGGCTCCGGTTGCGATGCACGCAAGGGCATATGCCTTCGCGCCATGCTCGGCGGCAATCCGTACCAGCAGATCGCTACGGTTTTCCCCACCGTCAATGCCCAGACGATCTTCGTCGCGGTGCTCGTTCTTCCATGCGTCCTTTGCGTCCTTTGCAATCTGACGGCGGGATTCAAAGAAGTTCGCGGCACCATAGGCAGACCGCACCAAAGCATCCACCGTGCGATCAAGGTGCATCTTGAGGCCACGGAAGTCGTCTTCGCCCCGGTACTGTGAAACCAGAATGGGGCGCAGGGCTTCGTACTGGTTACGAACGGCGCTGTCACCCAGTCCAGTCAGTTCGTCCGGGTCGCCGCCGTCAAAGCCACAACGGCTGCGGATTGCCGCCATACGATCATCATCGGGAGCCAGCCGAAGCACATCAGCCAGCGTGGGGGCGGATAGTGCCTTCATGCGCTGTTCCGTTTCATGGAACTGGCGGGCGCGGGCAGGAGAGACGGAACCGGCGGCATCGCCCTTGCGGGGGGCGTTACCCTTGCGGGAAGAACGGGGCTTGCTTACAGTGTTGTTTACGTCGGACATGAAAGACACCTTTTCTGTTCTGGCTAGTCCCGGTTTGGTGGTGGAAACACCGACCGGGGCGCTTTGTTGTTCGGGCCTATTCCCTCTCAACAAGTAAAGATTAGTACGCCAAGAAAAACCATGCAAGCAAAAAAGCGCAGAAAACAGCCAAAAAAGCACGTTTTTTCATTCTTTTTTGCGCCACTAAACGAAACAATATTGCGTAGTTCTTTCGGTTACTTTTTCGCAATTCCTTGAGCCAAGAAAAAACTGTTCCCACCGTTTTTTATAGTCCAATGGGATGATTCTATACCTCGCCCCCCTGTGCATCCCGCACCCAGAACGGCGGGCAAGAGGTATAATCGCCTCCCCCCACTCCTTCACTCCTGAGCAAAACGCCCCTCACCCGGCAAAAGGTCGCTGCTGCACCAGAGGGCGCGTGTGACGCGCCCGCCGTAGGCCGCCGAAGGCGTCTGGTGTGTCCGCTGTCGCTACGGGCCGGTTCCGGCACACGGTCGGAGCTGTCCATAAATTCATAGGAGGGACCCAAGGGCCGTGCGACGCGACCGCCAAGAGTCAGGCGGCGCGCGGCCCTTGGGAGGTGCCTGTGAAGTTGTGGGCAGCGGGGAACCAGACACGCCCGCCCGGACAGGGTGCGCCCGACAGGCGTCACAACCGGTTGCGTCATACTGCAAGAGCGAGCGGAACTGCCCTCGCGCAAACAGAAAGCACAAACCATGACGTCCACGCCCGAAACTATTCCCACACCACAGACAGACCCTCATCAGCCTACTCGTTGGGCCTTTGCGCGAAGCCTTCTCTCTTCACTCGTCCACGAAGCCATTCCCATCGCGATCCACGGATTGGTATATTTTTGCCTTGAACTCATCGAGATATTTCTCAAGACGTGTTTTATTTTTCTGTTCGTGAATATCTGCGGCTTCTTCATCCTGTTTATGGGTGACTACATTTTCTGTAATAGCGCACACGCAGCGCGTTTCGATACAATAGCCAATGTTGTCGCGCCCTACATGACTGTGCGTGGCGTTCTTTTCTTTATTACTTTGTACGGGATTGCATCAATCTTCAGAAAATGGCGAACTGATTTCGATTCAGTCGTCACGATAACCGCCAGAAAAACCCAAGCCCACACCCCGGACTGACCCCAGCCGTTGCCGGTGTCCTCTGGACAACCGGCAACACCTGCTCGACCTTTCCCGAACACAGGAGCCAGACATGGCACGACAGGGCGACCTGTTTGGATAGAAGCGGCCACGCCGCGCGCCGCGCATCCTCGCCCTCTTCACCTGCCCCCGCTGCCAGTGGGAAAGCCGCTGGATCGAAATGCCCAGCGTTACGGCCTGTCGCAAAGGCATCGCCTGCGAGCCGTGCAATGCTGAACGGGCCAAAGCCCGTAAAAGCGTTGCCCGGCCGAACAGGCCTCAGCGCGTGACGTCCGGGCGGTCAATAAAGCATCAGAATAGGATTGCGTCCCAGTCCGGGCCATAAAGCATTTTCATGCGGCGCGCGTGGCGATTGTAGCGTGCTGCCGCTTCACGCGCCCGGGCCTCAGCATCCACCTTGTAGGCCCGCCATGTGTCGCACCAGCCTGCCAGTTCCGGAAAACGCTGAGGCAGTTCATCGACATTGAGCCACGCCTTCGCCCCGATCCGTCCATACGCGGTAATGTCGCTCATGACCGTCACCTGTGTAGAGACGGTATGGAGCACGATATTGCGGGCAGGATCGTACAGGGTGTTCGGCCTCTCCGGTACCCACGCCTCCAGAACACGCCACGGGCCAATGTCGTGCGGACCGGGCGGGATGCTACGAAGCCCTGACCCCACCCGCGCATAGGACCGGATATCGCCGATGCTGTCCTCAGACTCAAACAACACGACACGGGTTGTCCTGCGCCCCGGCCGGGTGTGGGTCACACCCAGCAAAGCCGCGAAATACCCACTCCTGCACACCCGGCCTGCCTGCCAGATCTCAAGCCCCGTTTTCGCATAGCGCGATGTGTCGTCCGGGTTGTCCCATGTGAGCGTATACACCAGCCGGGGATACCGGCGCGTCAGGCGTGTCATCAACGGCCCATGCAAACTCTGGTGCATGGGCTCCAGTGCGAAGGACAGCAGCGTTCGGCTCGTGCGGATACCAAACACCGGCGGCGACCCGCCACTCATTTCGCGACACGCCGCACGCAGCCAGTCCCGTAATCCCGCACGATCGCGCGCAGGCCCGCGCACCTGCACGCGCACGTCAGGCAGACCCATGTCGCTCATGCCCCACCCTCCCTGCGGCTGACGGCAAACCAATGCCGGTACCATTCACCATCGCCCAGCGGCGGCGGTGGGACGTTGCGCTGCACATGCTGGCCCGGCAGGCCGGGAACTGCCTGTTCAACCAGCACACGCATCATGCAGGCCAGCGCCGAGCGATTGCACTCACGCATGGCGCTGCCATAGCAGACACGCACCAGTTCGTCGGCCAGACGCTCCCGCGCGCTCCAGACCCTGTCGCACGGGGCAATCGACACCGAGATCAGGGCGGCTCGTCGTCCAACGGCCTGCACCTCGGTCGGCATGGTCGAGGCGACCCCCTTCCACAGCGGGGTTAGGACTATCTGTTTGTGCATTGTTTTTCTCCTTCACCCCTCTGCCGCCGCATGGGATCGGGGCGGGGGCAACGGCGCGCGCAGCGCGAGCCTGCGACCGTTGCGGCCGCCCTAGCCCATGCGAGGCGTCACAATCCTTTCTGTCAGTCTGTTCGCCAGTTCTTTTCTGCTATGGAGTGTTTCGATGCTTTTCCTGCGCACCTTTATTGCCCGTGCCCGCCCTGTCATTTCGCTCTGCTGGTATGGGGTGGCTGTGTTCGGGCTGAGCCTGCTCGTGCTTTACGGGCTCCTCGGTATTGGCCTTCAGGCCGGTCTGGCGGTTGTCGCCAGCACCCCGCGCCTGAGCCTGCCCACCCTCTACTGGCTGGATCACCAGAGCAGTGCGCAGCTGCTCGACGGGATTGCCCGCAAGGGGCAGGTCATCGAGCAGCTCTTTCGCGGAATCAGCGGCATCATTGCTCTAGCGGCCATGGCGCTGCGCGTCTGGCGTCGTCGCCGTCAGGCCGCAAGCGGCATCGCCTCGGCCGGGGTTCGTGCCGCGGCCAACAGAAACTCCACCGCACGCGATGCGTGACTGGCAGCAGTAAAGATAGCGCGCTTGTCGGCTTTCATGATACTGATCCAGCTCTGGAGGTAAGCCGCGTGCCGCGTGGTCGGCGGCACACCCTGCACCGCACAGATCTGTGCGGCTGCCAATTCCGCTACGAGCTCTTCCATCTGGTAAGCAGCATCGCCAAAACGCTGCCCGAACGTCCTGTCCAGACGGTGCGCAGCACCAGTCCAATGCGCCATTTCATGGCTCTGAACCCGGAACAGATCGAAGGCATTTTCAAACGCCTGCGGCTCCGGGCACTGAATATAATCGCGCGAGGGCACGTAATAGGCCTCGTTGCCACCATAACGGATATCCACTCCGCTTGCTGCGACAAACGCATCCAGCGCCGCATTGGCGACAACCGGCACGGCGGGAGCCTGCTCCGGCAGGTCAACCCCCTCGATCTGGTCGAGATTGAAGACGGTATAGCGCTTCAGGTAAGGCACCACACGCGGATCGTCGGCAGTCTCCTGCGCGCGCTCACGCTCCTCCTGCGGGACAAAGGTGGAGGCTTTCACAATCATGGTGCCCCGCTCACCCCGGCGCACATGCCCGCCCGCCTGAACCGCCTGCCGATACGTCATCCAGCGCCGGTCGGAATACCCCTTCATGGCCCCTGAGAGCCAGAGCAGCACGACATTGATCCCCGAATACCGGTTGGTCGTCAGGGCGTTTGTCGGCAGCCCCGCAGACGCCGTTGTCTTCCACGGCCGCGTCCAGGGCAGCGTGCCGCTTTCCATCTGGGCGACGATGGTCTGCGTGACCTCGGTATACAGATCGAGACGCGCATCAAGGGTGCTCACACCTGCGGTCGTGCTGTTTCTGGCCATGTGTTTTTTTCCTTCCTGACGTCGCCGCCCGATGGGGCGGCTGATACGCAACCGGAAGGAGGCGAACAGGCAGGGCCGTCATGCGAAGCACCGCAGCGCAGCGGAGGACCGTCAGGTTGACTGACCTGCGGGCGCCTCCAGAAGGGCGTGTCAGCCGTCCCGTCGGGCCGCCACGTCCTTTGCTGTGTTTCTTTCTTATCGTTTGTTGTCGTGTTGTGCTGTTGTCGTCTTTCCTACGGTTCCTTTTGGATTGGGTCTGCGTGTTTCCGGCTCTGCGGGGACTGGCCTAAATGCCCAGAGCGCGCCGATAGATATCGAGCAGGGTTTCCTGTTCCTCCACCTCAGCTGGCTCAAGCTTGCGCAGCCGGATGATCTGGCGGATAACCTTCACGTCGAACCCGGCGGATTTCGCCTCGGTGAAGATGTCCTTGATGTCGCCAGCCAGTGCCTTACGCTCTTCCTCCAGGCGTTCGACCCGCTCGATGATCGAGCGCAGCCGATCCGCCGCAATCCCGCCCACGGCCGGATCCGTGTCCGTGTCGCCCCCATGCCCTTCGTGTAACTGTCCATCCAGCATTGTGTGTCCTTTCGTGTTAACGCGGCCCGTCAGGGTCGCGGATTAATCCGGTGGCCATCTTCAAGAAGTTCCAGCCACCGGGATTCCTGTACGTCCAGCGTCTCCCCCGCCTCCAGACGACGTCGCAAGGCGGTGCGATGTTCCCCCAGCCGCCCCGAAAGCTCGCGCTCCGACCAGCCGATCACCAGCTGGATCCGTAACACCTCCCACCGCCCCAGAGGCGGGCGGTTGCCACCCGGCCGAACGGTTGTCGCCAGAGGAGACGGATAGCGGATATGTACCGCCCGAAGGGCTGTAAGCCACAGCCTGAACGGCTCAGGCATCCCGCCCTTGCGGATCCAGCGCGTAATCTCATGGCGGTCGTAGCCAGAACGCCGTGAGAGCTGCTGGAGTGGCCAGCCAATCCAAACCAGAGCCGTGCCAATGAGCACGGCATCGGCAGGACGGGTTGGCTCCTCCCCGGATTTGTACAGACCGGTCACAGCTTGCACACCATTCTGTCCACAGATTCTGGGGATAACCGCCGTTCCACCCAACCGGGAGACGGGGTTCCAAGCGCCTCACGCATCGTCATCCCCGCCCGTCTGGACATGCGCAGGTGGGAAGTCCGGCCAGCGGCCGGGTGAGGCGACAGCATCCCAGTGCCACCAATGCGCCTGCCCGTAGACCTCATCGTAATAGCGGGCCTTCTCCGCCCGGCGGGCGGCATAGGCCTCATCCGCCCGACCAAACACCTCCATCGGGGTGCCGCGCGGATCGCCCGTATCCGTCAGGACAAAGTCTGGAAGAACCGCGTCGCGACCCGCGTCAAAGCGCAACGGCCGGACGAAGCTCCGGCGCTGCTCCACCAAAGCGCGGGCAATGGCCAGCTCATAGCCACTGGACACAGGGGTCAGCGTATCAGGCTCCACCTCCATCAACGCGATGTCGTCAGCGCGACAGCGCACCAACGACAGACCTTGCGTCACGCCCACCCGCACGGTCGCCGTCACCAGACCAACCACCCGGATGGCCCGCTCAGCACGCGGCTGTGCCAGAGCGGCCATCGCCATCGGATAACGGCGCGCGACACGCTCATGCCAGAGGGACGCGGCACTGACGCGCAGGTTGTAGGCTCCGGCCCCATCGAAACGCAGCGCGCAGAACTGCTGGCCTTCCTGCCAGTTCACCAGAGCGATGTCGTCCACGATCCCCAGCAACAGGACCCGCCATGTGTCGCCACAGGTGCGCGCCGTCTCGCGCAACAGCGCGGGCCCATCCTCATCGGCGTAGCCGATCATGGCCAGCCGGTCGGACAGGGTCTGATGACGGGCTGGAACAATCCGCAGGGCTGCCCGGTCGAGCGCTTCGCGGACAAAGGGCCAGCGCCGTCGCGCACGCCCCAGACGGGGCGTCCAGCGGTTCAGCCCGGCCTCCTCCCACAGCAGATGCAAAAGGCCCAGCTCGGTCATGCGGGCCTGTCGCACAGCCCCCTGCCCTCCACCCTGTCGCGCGGCCTGCGCCGGATCGGCCGGAGCGGCCGCTACGTCGAGGCAGCGCAGCCCTCGGCGCAGGGCGATGCCAATCCGCCCATCGTCACGCTCGCGCACGACACCATCCGCATAGCCACCCCGGCCATCGCGACGCGGGTCGGCCTCATGGAAGGAGCAGGCGACATGGTGCAGAGCCCCCTGATGACGCAGACGGGCCAGATGATAGACCTCGACCTGTCGACCGTCGCGCTGGCGCAGGCAGCGATGGACGGATAGCCCCATCGGCTGTCCCTGATGGCGACAGTCGCAGACAGGGCGTTCATCGCCGCCCCAGGCCTGCGCCAGCCGCCGTTGCCAGGCACCCGCTCTCTGCGGATCACTATCCCATGACCGCCGACCCCGGTTTCCATCGGGGAATGTTACCCAGTCACGCATGACGCACATCCGCGAAAACCCGCCCCGATGCACCCTGTCGCACTTCCGTCGCCATCCGGCGGCTGAGCATGCGATAATGACCTGGCTCTTTGGCCTCACAGATCAGCCCCACCCCCTCAAGGGCAGTCAGGGCCGCGCGGATCTGGGTCACGGGGATGAACAGATCGCCCGCCAGTTCGGCCGCACTGGCCCCCGCACGGCGCTCACAGGACAGCACACCGATGATGAGATCAGCCGTGACATCGCCCCGTACCGTCCGGGTCTGCGGCATCCACGGCACGGCTGCATAGACGCTATGGCCCAGGGAGGCGACTTCTCCGGCATGGAGCAGGCTGCGTAACACGACAGGAAACGCTCCCCTCATCTCCACGGGTACGCAGGCACGCAGTTCGATGGCCGTATGCGGGCCACGTTTGAGGGCGTCGCGCACCGCGGTGATGATCGCGCGACGCGCCTGCGCCTGTTCTGTTTCGCTGAGCGTGTCCCACGCACGCGGGGTAATGGTCTGTTTTCTGCGGGCCATCAGGCGCCTCCTGTCTGTGGATCAGGGTTTGAGTATCGCTGGTTTCGTTGTGACGCCGTTTGGCTGGTCAGCCTGAGCGCGTGCACGCAGCAGCTGCGGCCAGATCCGCAACGCAAGATCGGTCAGGATCGGATCGAACTTCACACCCCGCGCCCTGAGAACGAGGGTGCGGACAAGCTCGGGCGCCATGGCGGATTTGTAGGCACGCGGGGAGGCCAGCGCGTCGATGAAATCCGCGATGGCGACAAGGCGTGCGAGCAGGGGGATGGATGCCCCGGACAGACCGATCGGATAGCCCGACCCATCCCAGTGTTCGTGATGGAGCAGCACACAGTCCGCGACATCCTGCGGGACGTGGCCCAGAGCGCGACACAGGATCTCCAGCCCCAGAATGGTGTGCAGGCGCATGACGGCCCATTCGGCCGGCGTCAGCCGCCGGGGGGCGTCGAGGATCGTGTCGGGGATGTGGCGTTTGCCAATGTCGTGCAGCTGTGCGCCCAGAGCGAGATGGACTGGCGGCGGCTCGCCCCGATGGGCATGACCGAGTGCCTGCGCCATGCCGGCGACACGATTGCCGTGCCCATCGAGTTCAAGACCGGCCTGTTGTGCCAGTGCCCGTAGCTGGCGGTGTTCCGGACCGGGCGACAGATCTGCCTCGGTGACGGACGGGCGTGTGGGTGTCATGCACGACAGTGTGCCTGAACCCGTTGTGACGCTGTTTTGGGTGGGCTAGATCCCCAGCGCCTCGTCCTGCGCGTCCCGGATGGCCCGAGCCTCCGCACGGCTTGTCGCCCTGCCCAGCCAGCCCGAATAGCGAGCCTCGGGCGGGATGTCGCCGATGAAGGGCGACAGGTCGGCGGACCGGCCATTGCGCCAGGCACACCAGCTGATGGCGACACGCGCGCGCCCGCGCGTCAGCGCGACATAGGCCAGCCTGCGTTCCTCGTCGAGATTGCTGGGCGACAGGCCGGGGAACAGCGTGTCCTCCCAGCCCATCAGAAAGACATGCTCGAACTCAAGGCCCTTGGCGCCGTGGATGGTCATCAGGCGAACACGGCCCTGCCCCGCCTCGCTGGGAGCTGCTGCGCCAAGGGCCGCGTGATCGAACAGGTCCTCGACGCTCGTGAACTCCATCGCCAGCGAGAACAGTTCGTCGAGGTTTTCGAGCCCGGCATTACCCTCCTCACCCGCAGCCCGCAGCATATCCAGATAGCCCGAGCGCTCCGCCAGTGTCCGCATGCGGGCACCCAGTGCGGTCTCCGTGCTCAGCTCCTCATCGCGGATGACATGCAGGAAGGCCCGCACCCGCTCGGCGGTCTTGCTCTGGCTGGTCGCATACAGCTTTTCAGCCGCGGCAAAGAGCGAGAGCGCTTCATCCTGGGCCAGCTGCTCGATCCGGGCGAGCGTCTTCGCCCCGACCCCACGGGCTGGCTGGTTGATAACGCGACGGAACGCTTCATCTCCCTGCAGCGCATCGGGTCCGTCCGCCAGACGCAGAAGGCCCAGCACATCCTTGACGACCGCGCGCTGCCAGAAGGCTGTATCGTTGACCAGCTCATAGGGAATGTGAGCGCGCAGCAATTCCTCTTCGAGCATGCGCGAGAGGAAATTGAACCGGTAGAGAACGGCCATGTCCTCCAGGGCGACACCCATCAGCTGGCGACGACCGATCTCGCGCGCCAGACCCTGCGCTTCCTGCTGGCCACCGGAGAAGGCGACAACCTCGATCGGCGCACCCTCACCCTGTTCGGTAAACAGCGTCTTGCCCAGCCGGTTGCGATCGTGGGCGACAACACTGTTGGCGGCCGTGAGGATATGCCCCGTGGAGCGGAAATTCTGCTCCAGAGGGATCATCCGCCCGTTGGGGAACTCCTTACGGAAGTCGCGGATAAAACCGACACTGGCGCCACGCCAGGAATAGATTGACTGGTCATCGTCGCCAACCGCGAAGAGTTCGCCATGATCACGCGACAGCAGTTTGAGCCACAGATATTGCAGGCGGTTCACGTCCTGAAACTCATCAGCCAGAATGGCGTCAAAGCGGCGCGACCAGTCGAGGCGATACTGCTCGTCGCGCAGCATGGTTACGGTCGGCCACAGCAGCAGATCGCCGAAATCAGCGCAGTTCACTTCCCGCAGCGCCGCCTGATAGGCCGGGTAGAGAAGCGCTGCTGTCTGCCAGGCCATCAGATCCTCGTCGCTCTTTGCCCCAAACCGCGCGATCTGACTCTCCAGCACGGCTTCGGCCTGATCGGGCAGAACCAGATTGTCCTTCATCAGGGCGATCCGCTGAGCCACCGAGCGCACACGCGCACGAAACGTGTCCGCATCCCCCGGCTCCCACGCACCGTCATCAGCGGCCCGTTGGAGCAGGCGTTTGACGATCCGTCGACTATCCTCGGCATCACAGATGTCGAAGCCCGGGCGCAGCACCGCAATCTCGGGATCGGCCCGTAACTGGCGACGACCATGGCCGTGGAATGTGCCAATCCACGAAGGCGCGGCTCCCAGACCCAGCACGGCGTTAATGCGCGTGCGCATTTCGTCGGCAGCCTTGTTGGTGAAGGTCACCGCCAGAATGCGGTGCGCTGGCATGCCCCGTCGCACGATCCGGTCCACCACCCCGGCGACAAGGGTTTTGGTCTTGCCGGTCCCTGCGCCCGCCAGCACAACAACCGGGCCTTCCTGCCGGGCCGCCTCACGCTGCATGGCCGTGAGGCCCGCAAGCGCATCTTCAGCCAAAGCGTTTGAGATCATAGTGCTCGCCTCCCGTGAGGAACGTCACGGAATCAGCCTGATCAGCCAGCAGCTCCACGGTTCGGCCAGTGGGCAACAGCAGCGCGACATACTGCTCCATGTCCCACAACCCGGTTGAATCCAGCGTGCCGTCAATCAGCAACCCCCGGTAGCATTTATCCTCAAAGCGCAACTCCACGAAGGTGTCAGGCATCGGGCCACAACCGTGGGTAGTAGCAAACACCGCCCAATGCGCCCGTAGCGAAGGCTTGGCCGCCCAGGCCATGCTGGCCGCCTGCACCTCCTTGAGGAGCGTCATGCAATCCGGACGGCGCGGGCCAACACCCGGCAGGCTGCCCTGTGGGCGCACACTCACCGCAGACCCGTCCACGGTCAGGAAGGCGCCAGGGCGACGGGCGCGCCCGGTGAACAGCACAAACTCTGTCGTCAGATCCCACTTGCCGTTGGTAAAACTGCCCGCGACGACCAGCCCTGAGACCCGCCTGCCCGTCTCGTCCGTGAAGGAGGCGATTGTCCAGGGGATTTCATGGCCCAGCCCGGGCGTGCGTTCCAGCCATCCAGCCATCTCGGGATGGGAGAACAGCGCCTGCTGGGCTGCACTCACGTCTTCGCCAAGGTTGGAGAGGAAATCCAGCGGGTCACTGTCGTCATGCGGACGGGATGTGGGGATCGGTTTGTCGTGTGTCATGAGATGTCCTTTGGAAACAGTCGCTGGATCAGGGGCGCGGGACACACACGCCTCACCCGATAAACGCAGCAATTGATTATCTGATTAACTAAATTAACATTTAAGCGGCCTGCGCCCGGTTCTTGAGTGTCTGGTTGAAGTCCTTGGCCCGGTCAGGCGGCAGGCGCCGCGTGAAATCGACACCGGCGTCATCCGCCAGACGGTAAAGTGTGTCGGCAAACGCGTTACCCGCATCATCATCATCGGTTGCGACAACCAGCACCGCTTCGGGCAGGGCCTTCATGGTTGCCAGATGGGTCTGGATTGCCGCAATGGTCTCCGGCCCCATGCCCCCGGCGGTGGACGCATAGAGCGTGCCGGGCACATAAGCCTGATCCAGTGCGGCGAAGGAGAGCGCATCGATCGCCGCCTCGCAGATCACCAGACGACGGACTGGCTGCACACTGCCCGGCTGGAAGCGGAACAGCGTCTTCACCGTCCCGCCCAGGCAGATATGGGTATCCGGCCCACGCAGCTCGGCCCCGCAGACAGCGCCCTGCTCATCCGTATGGGCGAACCAGGCCGCATGATACCCGTCACGCAGGCATCCCTTGGCTACTGCCGCACGCACGATGGCTTCGGGCAGGCAGCGCTCGCCGATCAGATAGTTCCACACCTTGCCGCCCCGATAGAGCGACTTGCGCGCCGCCCAGCGTTCGGCAGGGCTCCGCTCATCCGTGCGCGCGACCTTCTGCGCGACATAGGCGGCCCCTTTGGGTTCGACCCCGACCAGTGCTCCCAGTGTCGAGCAGACTTCGCGCCATTTCATTTCAGGATCAAGGCGGCGGCACAAAGCAAAAACATCGCCGCTGCTATCGGGCGTGCCGCGCGGACGCTGGGCATCCCACCAGCCCTTGCCGCCATGATTGACAATGATGTGCTCGTCGCCTTTGCGGTATTTGAAGCAACGCTTGGTGCTTTTCTCCAGCACCAGAAGGAAATGATGGTTTTCGAGCAGGGTTGCGCAGGAGACGCCGTTGACAATGGTCTGACGATCCTGTTCGGACAGTTCAAAGCGTTGATACATGACGGGGTCTCCTTTTACATGGTCACAAACCAGAATTCGTTCTGGATACTGTGCCTTTACTTCCTTTTTTGTAGCACGAACGGCTGATCGCACCAAGAAAAAACTGCGGGAAACAGCCGTTTTTGTGCATTTTTTACTCTGTTTTTTCTTGTATGCCAGCATCTTTTTTACTTTGGTTAGTGTTCGATACTCACGCAGCACAAAAGCGCGGAAGTGTTCACACACTGGAAGCCGATCAATACTGCTCTTTGGTGTGCGAACACTGGCTCGCACGTTCAGGCCCGACACGCGTCCTGACCACGACCAGCGGCACGGGAGAAACAATCGCCCCTCCCCACTCCTCACCTCCTGAGCAGAACAGCCAGCGTCCCGGCACAAGGGATCGACTTCACCAGAGGGCGCGTGCGACGCGCCAGCCGTAGGCCGCCGAAGGCGTCTGGTGAACCCACGGACGGCTCGATTGAAAACACCACCCGGCAAAGAACCCGACATCGGAAAACCCCACACTGGACACCACTCTGTCCAGTCTAGCGCATGCCGTTGTGACGCTCTTTTGGGCCAGATTGTCCCCCTTCACACCACAACATCAGCGCCCATCAGCGTAGAACGAGGTCAATCTGCAATTGACGCGTTTGATCACCAAAAGGTCCTGGAAATTTCCTTTTAGCCGAGCAAAAAATGAAGTTACGTCGCTTGTAATATTCTGGAGATCATTTTCAGCAGAAAGGCAGGCAGCTAACGAATTTCCACATATTGATGGGGCCGTTAAAGACCATTAAAGACTAGCCACACTCTCCCTCTCAGCACCCTATCTTGGGAGGACAATATTTTTGTGTCTTATATAGATGATATATGGAGAAACTATGCCTCTTACAGAGCCTCGTGGAAATTTACGGTTTTTAGACGGCCTGCGCGGAATATTATGCGTTATCGTGGTAATTAGCCATTGTGTTCAATTATATTTACCAAGCCTAAGATTTACGAGCGATCAAACATTAAAGGGAAGAATAGAGCATTATATTGCGTGCTCTCCTCTCAATCTTTTTTACAGCGGTCTATTGCCAGTTTCTTTATTTTTTGTGATGAGCGGATTTGTTATTTCATATAAATTCAACAAAACAAGAGACACATCCTTAATAACAAAAGTATTTATCAAGAGATATTTCAGGTTTTTTATACCAATATCAGCCTCATATGTAATAATGTATGTATTATCATGCCTATTTTACCCAAACCACATTTCTATCCCACACGTTCTGTTTGAAACTACATTTGAAGCATATTTTCGCAATACAAAAACCATAAATGGCGTTTTATGGACTATATCTTACGAGCTTCTGGGGTCTTTTCTGATATACTCACTGCTTTCAATTTTTGGACAAAAAAAAATAGGTTATTTTTCTATTTTATATCCCTCCTACTTACAATAGACACTCAATATTCATTTTTTATTTTTGGCTTGATAATGTCTGATTTATACTCTTCTGGATATATTCATACTATCAATAAACCTTACACATCAATATTGGCAATTTCTTTTTCTTTATTCATATCCTCATATCCAATACCTTATGCCATGGAAGGGATATATGTTGGCGGGATATATAAATATATCACATTTACAAAAATCTGGGATTTAAATTATGGCACCTACCTCCGCATTGGGGTTTTCACTTTTTTCATAACCCTTCTGAGATTTTCTTATTTACAGAAAACTCTTGAAAACAGACAAATTATGTTTTTAGGGAAAATATCTTTCCCCTTATACCTTATTCACTACATGATTGCACAATCCATTGATTTTCAATTTGGGCATGTTGGTAGCCTATATATTGCTGCTGCCGAAACAGTGTCTGTTTTGGTTATTTCGATTGCAATTTCAATTCCGTTCGAAATCTATATCGACCGCAAAGGTATCGAAATCTCAAACAAAATTGCCTTACGGCTTTTGGGTTTTTCACCGTTCAAAAAAGCAGAGATATAACCTTTTGGTTGATTTGTATTGAGATGCAGGCAGGTTAAGGGAAGATCTCCGGCAGAATTTGGCACATAGCTAAACCCTTGCCTGATGCATCCAGATTGGGCTGCCTGAGAGATTACTATGGACCGACAAGAACCCTAAAGAAAACCGTGACTGTATCCACACTATGCTCAGCACGTGAGCCGCATGAGGGGCAGAACATGGAACAGATCCCGCTTTTTCCAATAGAGGCCCGCCTGACGCGCATTGACGCCGCGCGGAATGCTTGGCGGTTTTACGAGATGTCAGTCCAGCGTGACCTGTTTTGTGGAGCGATCCTCATGCGACGCTGGGGCAGGATCGGCACGGCAGGTAGCCTGCGTCTCGATCTGTACGCCAATGAAGGCGCTGCCGCAAATGCCCTTGGCACGCTTCTGCGCATCAGGCTCAGACGGGGCTATCGTTGGGCGGGGGCGGTCACTTAGCCCCTCAGGCGAAAGGGTTGGTCATGGGATGGGTTTTGGGGGCACCTGACGCGTGATCTGGCAGCGCCGGTTCAGATTCCAGTTTGGCGACCACCGCATCCAGCAGGGCCGACAGAGCACGGGCATTCTGCAACCCGTCCCTGTCACGGGTAATGTCGAGACGCCCATACACGCTCACACACGCAGGATCATTCTCCACGGTTATCTGCTCGATGGTCTGCACCTGTGCGTCAGGTCCAAACGGGTTAAACGCTTTGAAAGCCGTCATGGGCCTTACTCCTGTTCCTGTTCGAGCGCGTGTCTGAGCGCCTTCATTCCGGCACGCGCCAGTTTGCGCTCCAGCCGTTTCTGCAAGCGCTCCCACTCACGGTTCTCGCGCGAGCGGGGCGCATACGGGCTGGCCTGCGGCTCAGGCAGCACCATAGCCCGCGCTTTGACAGCCTCTCCGACACCGGGGAACGGGTCAATCCCGATCCGCCCGGCCAACGCCGCGACACTGAGCGTCTGACAGGTGGGACTGTCCGTATTCTGGCACAGATAGGCCCCGGCTTCATGGCGGATCGGGTCATAGATGGCTTTCCACGTCGCCGTGGGCACCAGCACATCCTGCCCGATAGCCCGGCTGCTGCCGGTGAAATCCGGCCCCGTCACCACATAGACCCCGCCCTCGCGCAGGGCCATGGCCCGCACCGCCATTTCAACACCCGTCCAGATCCCTTCATTCAGGGCGGCGGTCTGGGGCACGACATTGGAGAGCGTAAACGTCTGTTCCTGTAGCTCCTGGGTCCCCGCGTCAGCTGATGGCGTCATGTGCCCGCGGTCAAAGCCGGAGCCACGGTAGTCCGCCAGTGTCGCCCCATCGCCTGCAGGCAGGCGTTCATCGGCGACAAACGTGTTGGTCGTGCGGCCAATCTTTCGGCCACCCTGGACCGCAGCCGCATCGAGATACTCGGCCGACCACAGTGGCTCATGCACGGCCCCGGAATTGAGCACGGCATAGGCGGTGTTGCACAGAAGTGTTGTGCGGGGCTGGAGCTTTTCGTTCAGAAGCACCGGTAGGGTGTTTTCCGGACCGAACTGTGTGCAGGTCTCGGCGGCACGCAGGGGCACTGCCGTCAGGAGTGTCAGGCCTGTGAGCAGGGCAGCGCCTGACGCGCACAGGGATAAACGGAACACGGTCTTTCTCCACGACAGGGAACGGCAGGACCCATCATGCCGTGTAGCGTGCAGCGGTACAAGAGCATGCGCGCTCATGCCGCCAGATCCAGCAAAAGCGTGCGGGCCGTGCGGCCGACCCGTGCCGCCCGCCGACGCAGGGCGGCACAGTCGGCGGCAGGTAGAAGCCCCTCACCCGCCTCACTCTCCAGCTGTGCCTGCTCGCGCAACAGCAGCCGCACGGGTTTCATGCGCGACAGCGGGTGTGCTCGGTGCATTTCCCGCGGGCCAAATTCCACAATAGTCACATTGGACGGTGTAGGACGAACCATAGTCTTTTCTCCGTAAAGCATTGAGGACAGGCGGGCCGCACGTCCCTCACCCGCAAGAGCAGGGACGGAGCCCAAAAAAACAGGCCTAAGCGGCCTGGCGGATCTGAAAGCCCCGGTGCCAGCGCACCACATCGGGCAGCGACGGCCGCACCCGCTCGGGCCTCTCATCGTCCACAGCGATGAGGCTCCGCACGGCCACCTCATGCACCGCGCCATCGGCAAGACGGCGGACCAGCACGCGATCGGAACGCCCCGAAATCACCCGGTCTTCCCAGCGCCGGGTTGTCGCATTGAAGCGTGTGGCCGCGCACACCCCGTTGAGGAACGCCAGCACCTGCCAGCGCACCGGGCGTCCGTGGTCGAGATATTCGGGGAGACGATACAGCGCACCGACCGCAATCGGGCCGACACGCAGGGGGTTGTCGCGGGGCGCAAACCAGCGCCCCGCATAATACTGTCTGAACATCGTTATTCTCCGGTTGAGGATCAGCGCGCGGCCAGAACGGCCTCCTGCACCATGGCGATCGGGTGGTCGGCGGCGATGGCGCTCAGCACGTCCGGGCCGAACAGGATTCCGCTGATCAGCACGAGCAGACCGGCCACCCCGAACAGAAAGCCCGCCATATCCCTGATGTCCTGCCAGGTCTGGGGAGAGAGTTTCATGCGCCCTCTCCTTTACCGGTCGCATTGGGCTGCGCCACATGCCGCCCGCGTCCCGCCCGGCCGAGGGGGAGGAACGCGTGGGGCTCTTCGTGGGGCAGGTCAGGCAGTGCGATCACCAGCGTTTCGTTTTCTGCCCGGAAGAGATGGGTATGATTGGCCACCCGATACTGGTTCGGCCCCAGCTTCTTGTAAGTTCTGCCCTGCGGGGTTGCTGCAAACCGGAAACGTGTGCCCACACGCAGGCTCTTGAAAGTGACAGGATCAGACATCGTTTTCTCCTTTCTGGATTTTCTTCTGACCCTTTCAGCCGGCTCATCGGCCGGCGCGCAGGTTAAGGGCGGCGCTTGCGCCGGGAGCTTGCGACGAACCCTTAGCCTGCGTGACGGACTATGAGAGGCGATCTTCTTTTTTGTGTTTTTTGTTTTCCTGTTTTTATTCTTTGTTCTTTTTGAAGGAGCGCAGGCTTAGAAATCGAAGGTCTGAATGCCATCGATGGGCAGGCCGTCACGGTCGAACAGGACATAGGCACAGCCCTGCGCACGCGCCGCCGCGAGAATGGCCGCAAGGCCAGGCGAGGCGTGCTCCGCCGCCCGCAGTTCTGACGAGGCGTAAACCAGCCACCCATACGGGCCAGCGAGACAGGACAGGCCATCCGCCCCTTCTGTCTCGATATAGCGGGTGAGAAGTACCCGGTCCTCGGGCGAGAGATGGGCTGTACTCGCATCGGCAATGTGCTCGATGGGCAAACTGAGTGTCGGCATGACCGGAATCCTCGAAGCAAAGGACAAAGCCCCGCGTCAGCGGGGCAGGCCGCAGGGCCACCCGCTTAGGCCCTGCATTGGGCAGGAAGCCCCTGCCCATCGCCTTCAGGCGGCGAGATCCTGCGGTACCGCGCGCAGGGCGTCCTGTGCGACACTCAGCGGATGGCGGCGCGCGGCGTAAGCCGCACGCAGTTCCGCAACGGTCGCGACATCGAGAAGCGTATGGGTGCACTGGCTCAGGCGCTGCACCCGTGCGTTGGTTGCCCGCAGCCACCCATACAGGCCGACATGGCCTGCTGCCGGGCTGGTGAACTCATCCGGGGTTTCGTCGGGCCAGAGCGGGTCGCAATCCGCGAACTGGAACGGGGTATGCGGCCCGCCCCACATCCGCACCCCATGATCGTCGGGCATCGGCAGCGGGCGCTTGAAAATCTCGTGCATCCAGGCGTTCGTCCCCAGCGACCCGTCACGGTAAGCAGTTTCGAAACCTGCCGGTCGGCGCTGCCCATGCGGGACAGTAATCATGATCATGAAACTTTCCCGCGGGCGGTCTGCTGCGACACGCGTTCCGTATTCGGTTACGGCGCTGCGGATCTGATCAAGCCGCGTCACGACAATTTCCTGAGCCGGATAAAAGCTTCCAAGCAGCTCCATACTCGTGCAGGCCCCCAGATCATCATGCTGACGGGTGGCGCGGTTGGCACTGAGTT
>NZ_JAFVMG010000024.1 GCF_017377745.1 Acetobacter suratthaniensis
ATGGTATCTGAAACCCCGAATCTGCCTGTTGTCCATGAGGCCCTCCTGCCGGAGCGTCATCCGCAGCATGACTTATTCATCTGCGACGTGGCAGATGCCGTGCTTAAGGACGTGATGCCGCAAATGGAGCATCCGTTCTATTCCCTGTCGAAAAAACCCGAGACTTCCGTTCGTCGCTATGAACATAACGGGCAATGGCTGGAAATCACGCCAAGCGTGAAGGGCCTTGCTACAATCTACGATAAGGATATTCTGATTTACTGTATTTCGCAGATCATGGCGAAACTAAAGGCCGGGGAGAAAGTATCGCAACGGGTGCGGATCAGCAGCCGTGACTTACTCATCTTCACCAATCGCGGAACGGCAGGTAAGGACTACAAAGCCCTTATCGAAGCCCTCGACCGCCTTGAAGGCACACGTATCCGCACTAACATTGTCACAGGCGACGAAGAACAGGTGGACGGTTTTGGCCTGATCGACGCTTCATCCATCCGCCGCAAACTTGGCCTCGACGGTCGCCTATTGCATTGCGAGATCAAGCTGTCGGATTGGGTCTTTAACGCAATTAAGAGCAATGATGTTCTGACACTGCATCGTGATTATTTCCGGCTACGCAAACCGCTGGAACGACGCGTTTATGAACTCGCCCGCAAACATTGCGGTCAGCAAGCGGTATGGAAAGCCTCTCTTGAGATCCTACTGAAAAAATCAGGCTCTCAAAGCCCAGAAAAATTATTCCGACAGATGATAAAGAACCTCGCTGCAAGCGATCATCTACCGGATTACCGTGTCGAATTCGATCCTCAGAAAGACATGGTAACATTCATCAATCGCGGCACAATGAAAGCTGCCGAGCCAGTAGCCGAGGCTTGGATGGGTGCGCTCGATCCTGATATTTACGGGGACGCTCGGAACATCGCGCCAGGGTGGGATGTGCATCATCTCGAAAGAGAATGGCGCATGTGGCTGGGTGATAACGAGATCGCTCCGAAGAACCCTGAGCGGCATTTCATCAAATTCTGCGAGACGTGGTTTGCTAAGCGTGGTCAACCCTGATTGTACAAATATACAAGCATAGTCTATCTAAATAGATAGTCAGCGCTCTCCAAAAGGATGACGACCGTGCTTACGCATCAAGTCATCAATGGCCTCCCCGATCAAACCCTGAATAGTTGTATCGGTATCAAGCGCAAGTTGATGTAATCCCTTACTAACTGCTGGGGAAAAATACCCCACCACAGCCCGCTTACCTTCTCTTGGATTGCGTGGGCGGGCTTTCTCTACCACCGTCTGCGCTGCCGGTTCCACAACCGATGGCGCGACCGTTTTTTTGAGACCAGCAAACCGACTCATGCCGTATATCCTTAACTTAGAAAAGTGCTAACGTGATTTTGTGTCATCTTGTTTGTGTGATGGCATGTTAACTTGATCACATACCCAATTCCACAACAGTGCTATATCAGCAGCAGCCTTGCTTTCCGGCTCTGCTTCCTGCGCGGTCCGACCGGAACCAACGCTGTGATGAAAAACTGCACGCTCGGGCAAAACAACAGGAGCAACAGGGATACCAAACTGCGCCACAACCTCGGCCGCCTCCTTATAAACTTGGGGCGCACGAGGAGGACCCGCAGTAAAAATCACGAAGGCAGGCTTGCCGCTGGCTCGCACAAGCTCCGCCGTTGTTCTAACAGCGTCCATATCGAAAGCACGTGGTCTGCATGGAATTAACAAGAAATCAGCGACACGACACGCCTCACGCGCCATAATATCGGCATGTGGTGGGGTATCTATTATCGATAGTTCTGCGCCCAGTTCGGACGCTTGTTCTAGCTTTCTTGATAACAAGGCGTGAGCCGCACAATCCACTACATCAGGCTCGACATCTCCCCGCCACGCTTTCCATGAACTTGCAGTCGCCTGCGGATCGGTATCGAGGATCAGAGAAACGTATCCAGCGGCACTGGCACTAGTAGCCAAGTGTAGGGCAAGCGTCGTCTTCCCAGCGCCTCCCTTCTGACTAATGATCGCGATTGTTTTCATGCCACCATGTTTCCGTGTTAACACATTAACTAATTACCATGTTATTTTGATAACTCAATATCTCCCTCAAAAAACCCGCCGATTTAATCGAACCAAACATTTCTCATGCCTCAGATCGATGCCGTTAGCACCTATGGAATGCGATCATGTTTTTGTGTTAACATATAAACATGATGACGTGTTATCTTTCCCTTTGCACAATGGCAGCGACAGTGTTCTTGCTGATTCCCAGATCGCGGGCGATCCACCGATAACTCCGCTTTTCAGCCACCAGCGCCAGAACCTTCGGAGCCAGACGGTCAGACTTCGGCCGCTCTCCTTTCTGTCGGCCGAGAACCTTCCCGCGCGCCCTGGCAGCGGCCAGACCAGACTTCACCCGCTCGCTGATCAGATCCCGTTCGAACTCCGCAATCCCGGCTAGAACTGTCGCCAGCATCCGTCCATGCGGCGTCGCCAGGTCAAACGTCATCCCCGTTATGGCGATCAGGGAAACACGATAGCTCTCCAGCTCCTGAAGCGTGGAGATGAGATCAATGGTCGAGCGCCCCCAGCGGGACAGCTCCGTCACCAGAATGGCGTCAATTTCACGGGCCTGGGCCAAGGCCATGACCTTTCGACGCTCGGCTCGATCCACCCGGACGCCAGATCCTGTCTCCATAAAGATGCCAGACACTTCATAGCCCGCGCGTTCGGCAAACCGCTTCAGCTCGTCTTTCTGGCGCACGCATGACTGATCAGCCGTGGAAACCCGGCAGTAGATGACCGCGCGCTGTCCCATTTGAACCCTCCCGGAAAAACCACCATGTAGCCCTTGATACACCGTGGCTCCGGCTTGTCCCAATTAGACTATAATTTTATTGGGACATATTTTAGACGTAACATTGATGGCGGTACCAAAGCAGCGCAATACCAATGGGGAGAAGACGGATACCTGAAATATTTCCTATCTGATAACGCACAATGATCTTTCAACATGATGTAGAAAGATGATCGCTATCGAACTTGATTTCGACACTTTCCCAAGTTCCCAGACCGTTATCAACGGGAATATGCCGCCTGATTTCCTCGACAGAGAGAATTTTCAGCAAACCTGCTGGCAAACTCCATAAATGGAATTGGAAGGCGGCACCGAACTGATCGGCAGTCTTCCACTCATTTCGAGATAGTATCATTCGCGGCGTATCCGACAGCGTCGTCTTTACCTCTATCAGCCTGCTCACTTCATTTTCGCCATGTACGGCGTAGGAAAGGATATCATATCCCACAGTGTTGTCGTCGAGCGCCACCCAAACTGGGTCTCGCGCGATACCCTCCTGCCTCAGACGTTCAGTTTCGTATGTGAGAGATAAACGCTCACCGACTCTACCTTGTGCGAGAAGCCTAGCATCACGTTCGCCACGGTAAGCAGCTGCCAAAGCATCCCACCAGTCAGTTACTCGTGCCCCTGTACCCAGCAGACCTGCTGCTCGGAGGCACTGCATACCGTTAACACTGATCGCTTGAAGCACATGACTTCGACCTGCCGGTGCAAGACGTGCCCAGAGAGGCCGTCGCTCTGCGATTATCCCATTGATCGCACTGGTAAAAAATATTTCTTCTGTCATTAAACTGATTGAAGGTATCTTGCCTTCAATCACAATACCAGCTTCAAAGTCATGCGGATAGAAATCAGCTCTAATAGCTTTAACCATAACTACAATTTCGACTGCGCTGAGATTAGGTTTTTTCTCTCTAAAAGACCGAATAAGATAGGCCGCTTCGAAGGCACTCATCGAGAGAAGGCGTTCTTCGTCCACTATCCCCCCTCATTTTCATCGAAGTGAGCACGCCCTTCCAACTCTTCGACGAGATCGACAATATCCTGAAGGTCCACGTCATATTCTATAGGCTCCTCCGCGTTTTCTTCATCGACTGCAATCTGGTGCAGATCGCGGTCATCTAGGAGGTGTTGCATAGCCCTGACTTTTGTTGCCAAACGACGACTGACAGAATGATCAATACATCCCAAACCCTGTGGTGCACGTGTCTGAAAAATATGGACGTTGGTCACAATATCCGAGCTCAATCCGAGACGGTGAATGCGGTCAATCGACTGTAGAAAGTGCGTGCTGACGTAACTACGATCGAGATAGAGAGCTTCATGACAAACAGTGTGTAAGCTTATGCCCTCACCAGCAGCAGCGGGGTTCGCGATCATTACCATGCAATCGCCGTCATTGTGAAAGCGTCGTAGGCGTCCTTCTCGGGTTTCGGGATCAGATGCGTCTCCGGAAGGAATGGCTCCATACAAGGTAACCGGATTGAGGTCCGCTAGCATGAGCCGCATCTGCTCAATCGTATCGGTAAAAATAGTCCAGATGACTGATTTGCGTCCATTTAGAGCGAGTTCGCGCGCTTTGGCTGCAACAGCAAGCATCTTCGGCGAAGGACCATCTTCTACAACTTGGTCAACTAGGCCGGAATTAATTCCAGCAATGTCAGCGGTAATCCCACGAAGGGCTAATAGGGGATTGGTGGAAAGCTGAAGTAAACGCATCACAGACTTCCGAGCTCCAGCAAAATCGATAACACCGGACCTGATATTACTAAGCTGGCGCAGAGATTCGCTGCGGACGAGACCGTATAAAGCTAGCTGGCCACGCCCCATACTCACCTGATGGAAATGCGTGTAACGTGGAGGAAGTCCCAACTCCTCCTTAGTAGTCCGGACATAGAGGCTACTAATTACCTCCCGGGGCGGTGTGCCTCGGCTTATTTCCAAACCTAACCCCTGCCCAGGCCAAAGGAAGTTAAGCTGGGAGATCAGGTCGGATGGCGCCTGAGGCATAGGCGTCCCACTCAACACATCACGCCGAATAGGTAGCGGCGCTAAACTAAGTAGCAAGGCGCCCCTCTGCGAAGCTTCGCCAGCCTTCATGCGGTGCGACTCATCAACAATTAGATGAACAGCCTGACGCGCAAGGTAGGCACTGATCACAGTAGGGTGCTGAATTAGAAGGTCGTAGTTTATGACAAACCGACGACGACCCGATGACAAAGCAGCTTCGATCGCATGGCCGCTGCCACTCAGGACGTGGAACCCTTCCGTATCCAGACTAGCAGTATCCATGGTGTCAGCAACAATATCGCTCCACGCTGGGAAAGCGGCCTTGGGACAAACGACCAGGACATGTTGTCCGGGCTGATTAGTAAGAAGATGCAGAGCAAAAGCCACGGTCGTTTTACCCGCACCGGGGACAGAAAAATTCGCTCCATTCTGAAGGGCAAGAAGATGCCGGATATCCCGCATCTGAAACCATTTTAGCTCTCGCTTAAAGCCAGCGGCATGCAGTCTGCTTCTTACCTCCTCCTCCGAAACTGTAAGTGTTAAGCTGCCTTGCGCCTCCTGAACCTTTCGCCGAGCCTCGGCAAAAGCCTCAATCTTAACCTTTGCCTCTACCTCTGGTCGGAATCGGTAATTAAAAATACGCTGCGTATCTCGGGTTCCAAAGTCACGCAATATATCGAGCAAGGCAACCCAACCCAACTCGATCCTTGTCTCGGTAATACGGGCATCAGCAGCACTCTGGGAAGCAGCCTGCTTGAGCCGCTCCCATATCGTATTCGTCGTAGGAACATCGATTAGGAGGACGCCGCGCCGGTTCTCTTCATTATATTGGACCACAATAGCCAAGCGTCCTTGAGCGGCATCTCCATCCATGGATTATTCCGTTATGGCTTGGGTTTCCGAACGCTGTCGTTCGAGAAATCCACGCAAGCCCTCAACATGGGCCTGTACAGCGTCCAGTTGTTTCCCGATCGCGTTTAAACTGCCTGCGTCCGCCCGAGTCATATCCACTTCAGCTAGCTTACCATTCGCTTGCTGAATCAAGTTTAACGGCATTTGCCCGTCACGCCTATCACGTTCGATCTCAATGATGTCTTCACAAACATCTATGAGCTCTACGGCAACTTCATCACGACGTGTTGGATCATCGAGAAGGGAAATCAACGGCCTGAATGTCGGACCTGTCTCACCTCCGAGATCGATGGAAAAGTCATCATCTTCCTCCATATCATCTGAACCACTATCATCCAGTTCAACAGAAAAACGTTCTGCAAGCTTGGCAGCCACCTCGTCAGACTTTTTGCCAAACATCGGCTTGAAATCGTAAACGCGTCGCTTCAGGGTCCGGCGACGATCAGCAAGCAGCCACGCAATGCGACGACTAACTTCCTGCCCCTCTCCTGTTTTAGATTTCACGTTTTCGGCGATGTCAAAGAAGAGCTGTTTAGCGTCGTCAATCGCTTCATAATCATTAGGACGACTCTGCCACTCAGCGAGATAAAGGTCGGCCTCAGTCAAGGCGTTAATTGAATCTTCAATTTCGATCTTTTTTTTATTCATTAAGGCCATGAGCTCTTTCATCGTCAGGCCACTATCCCGTAGTTCCCTTACGGCAATACACTCATTAATCCAGTCATAATCTAACTCTGTGCGCTGTTTCATCTGCAAGCGCACCTCGACTTCAACAATCTCTTTTTCCGTCGCCGTTGCAGGAAGGACTTGGCATTTTACAGTCGAAAATTCGCGATAAAGATTAGAGTCCTCGTCGTAGAGACTACGCATCGCCGCAAGGCGGCGATTACCGTTCACTACCACACCTCGCCTAGTGATGAGAATTGGTTGACGCTGCCGCTCACCCTTGAGCACGTCAATAATAGGCGTGATTGAACCCTTCCTTCCCTCATTGGCAAATTTTAGCAGGAATTCATGCTGCCGCTGCTGCGCGGCTTCGTTTTCTTCACCGATAGAGAAATAGTCAGCAGGCTTACCTTCGCGACGAATATAAGCCTGCTGGGCCGTACGGGTCCGAAAATTGGCCATCCGATAAATCGGAATACCTATCGGAGCATGGACGATGGGAAGATCATGCGCTCGGCTCTGATATTCATAAAATGGCTCTGTTTTATTTGAATTCGCCGCCAATTCGGCGATTACCACTTCCCGAACGTGAGCTGGCTCTATCTTTACGCTATATGCCACGCGGATCCCCCTCTTATTCAAATCCGATCAGGAAGATCGGCACTGTGATCGTTCTATCGAAAAGCCGTAGCTCACTCATGATACGCTCAAAGCTGGCTATATTACTGCCAATACGGTTGGCCGCTAGCTTCGTAGGCAGAGCTAACGCCGCCGCCTCAATGCGGCGGATACTCCAAAGATACTGAAGCTTTAGAAGATCGTAAGGCGCCCGGCTCGCATTACCCGTCTGCAAATGAAAAGAGAGATCGTCTTTTACGCCAAAGACTGTTAGGTCGAAGCTTTGATCAATCTTTACATCAAAAGGCCACCCCTCAGCTGCAAGCTCTGATTTTACATGATCTCGAATTGCCGTAGTCGAACCAGGGCCAACTGCAAGATCTGGCTTTTGAAAGACATCCGTGAGCCATTCATCGAGTTCTCTCTGGGCCCACTGATCGCGGCCGTTGTGATGAGAATAGGCTTCAGCAAATTGCATCAATTTTCTCGCACAGGAGGCTCATATATTGGCTTGTTCATTGGCCGCGTCCTTAAAGTGCCAGTCTCAAGCTGCATAATACGGTCAAGAGCGATATTCACGTATTCTTCAGTGATATCACAGCCATAGGCATTTCTCCCATTTTTCAAAGCCGCAATCGCGCTGGAACCAACACCAAGATATGGATCCAAGACGTTGTCACCGGGATTAGTCAACCCAAGTACCAATCGTTCTACCAATCCAACAGGAAACTGACATGGATGATCTGTTTTCTCGACATGATTGGACTTTACGTTTGGTATATCCCATACATCAGAAGGATTTTTTCCCAATGGATTTCCAGAAAACTGCCCTTTATTCGGTCCTTTAAAATGCTTCTTCCCTGGATATTTCGAAGGAATTCGAACTGGATCTAAATTGAACGTATAATCCCCGTCTTTCGTAAACCACAGTATAGTCTCATGACGGCCTGAAAAACGCTTTTGGCAATGCAAGCCATGCCCAAACGTCCAAACAATCCGGTTTCGCAGACGAAGACCATGATCCTTGAATATACGGTAAAGAATAACATCGAGTGGAAATACTTCTCCATCATCAACGTGATTTCCAACCTGCCAGCAAATAGACCCTTTCGGATGCAACAATCTTACTGCTTCAGCAATAGTCGCTGCTTGATTTTCTATGTAAATATCCAGAGAGGTTCTTTTTTCATAAGGCTTCCCAATATTGTACGGAGGTGATGTAACAATAAGATGCATGCTAGCTTTTTTTTGCGCCCGCATAAAATCAAGGTTGTCTTTGCATTCTATAACCGAGACTGTCGGCTTCTTGAACGCCACAACATTGCTTTTTCTAAGTGTGTTTTGAAGCGCCATTACCATTAGTTCCGTATCAACATGAGCCATCAGCCCCTTGGAATACCTACTACAATCCAGAATTTTCAGCAAATTATCGTGCCATCATATCGCACTTAATTTAACTTAAAAATAATACTGAAGATATATTAGGAATTATACATCAATGTCATGAAGTAAATTATTATCTTATATCAATAAATCTCATTCCTTCTTGGCTTCTTACGATGAACAACATTCGTCCCGCTTCCAGGAAAGCCCCCTGCCCGCCTTTCCTCCCAGGTCAGACGTCGTTCTTTCCCTGTCTCACTCTTATTCTCTTTTGCCTGACCAAGAACCGGAACAGCCTGAATGGCTCCTGCCGTGCCTTTCGTCGTAGGCACGATCTTGATCTGGAGAGCACGCCTGACCCGTTCACGAAACGCTGGTAACGGAATATCGAACGCCGCCCCATACCGGTCCAAGAGCCAAAGCCGAATGGACTCATACGACCAGCGTTCCGCGATAAATGTCCGGATGTGCTCCTCTTCCCGGATCAGCAGCACCCGACAGGCATCCCGCCCACGGGGTATTATAGGTAAGCCTTTCTGACAATCTCCGTTCACAACGGGCATTATTTTCCCCTCAGGTATCCCCTGTTCCGAAATAGCAGACTCTTTCTCGAAAGGAGCTTTCCCCACAAGCAACCGCTGCACGACCTGCGCTGCAGGAATGATCTCATCAGACCGGAAGCGCACGTAACCCGGGCGTGCCGGTGGTTCCCAGGACTTTGCCTTCCGCCTGATCCGCCCCCAGTCATCTTTTGCAAAACGATGCAGTTCAAAAACCTGCTGCCGCACCCCCTTGAACCCTGGAAGTCGCACCAGACGCGCCATGACAGCCTTGATGGCATCGTCATCCCGTGTGGTCCGGATCGCGGCCTGTATCTCTTCCTGCCACGCCTGTACACGCTCCCGGGTCATCCGCCAGGACCAGGACACTTTCCCATTCGGGGTCGGAAGCTGCACCAGCTCGAACTCCGTTCCCCAGCACAGCCGACCTTTTCTCTCTGAAACCTTCCGGCGTCCATGCTCCTGCTGAAAGGCCGCATTCTCGCCCTCGGTAAACAGAAGCCACCATAGGAAACGCGTCGTTCCCTGTTCAGGATAGGCAAAGAAACGCACACCGGCCGCGCCCTGCCTACGCTGACGGCACCGCTGCCAGCGGGACAGTCCCGTGTCATAACGCTCTGCAAATTTCTCTTGGAGCGCCAGAAATTTCTCGGCCGCGACAACCCCGGAGACATGCCAGACATATCCACGGGCCACGGCACTCTGAAGGGCCTGCATAACGGATGTCTTGTGCACCGGGATATGCATCTCTCACCTTCACTCAATCCCAGAAACCGCAGTTTCCAGTGGCATCTCGAAAACTCACGAAAACGGTCGGATATGTTCGATAAAACATGATAACTCACGGTTCCGCAACATCATATAAATTAGAAACTCCCGATAAAAATGAGCTTCGCAACTTTATAATAGGAAGTTCCTCAATGCGAATGAGGGAAACGTGCCTTCCGCACATCTGACTTGACCCGGGGCCAGAGAAATTTTCATACTGGAAAACGGATGGAGAGATGCCTCGCGAAAAAGACAATCTCCCCACCCTTAGCCTACAGACGACTACTCAGCGGGTGACTTCAGAGCGGCCCCAACCGCTTGCCCCAAGGCTCAGGACATCCCCTAGTGTCCTGAGCCTCTACGCTTTTTCCTCAGAGACACAGCAAACAGCCTGCCAGAACAGGCAGGAGAGAGGAAAAGCTCTCTGTTATGGACGTTCGTGCCAGGGAACCGTGCGTTTTTCCCCAAGATCCTGAGGATCGACTTCGATACCGGCCTTAAGCATGGCCCGCATCAGCACCTCTTTCTGGGTTGTGTCCCGAAGAGCGGCTGTCCGGCTCAATGCCCGGATGGTTGTCTCCGTGACTTTCACATTGAGATTGACGGTTTTCTGGCGTGGCTGCGGCATGGATGTCTTCCTGGCAGGAGAGAGGAAATGCGAGGGAATGAATGATTACATATTATAGTTGATAAACTTATAGTGTGTAAGTCGTCACGGTCCCATGCATGGACATGAAACGACTTGTCGGGAAGAATTTTGCCCGCCTGAGGCAGGAGAAAGGGCTGACCCAGGAGCAGGTGGAAGAACGCTCCGGGTTCAGCCAGCAGTATCTGAGCGGTCTGGAGCGCGGTCACCGCAACCCAACAGTCGTGACGCTGTATGAACTGGCGCAGGCGCTTGAAACGACGCCTGTAGAGTTCCTGAAGCCGTTCAGCCTCGACTGAACATTCCTGCCGGAAAGCAAACGTGAGAAACTGCGCGCGTTGATGGAGACCCGCAGGCTGCTCTGGATCTGAACAGGAGACATCATCATGAAACAACTGTCGCCGATTTTCATGGCCCTGACGCTCCTTCTTTTACCGGCTTCAGGCTTTGCCCGGACCACAGGAGACTGGCTGCCTCAGTCTGGGGTTAAATCGCCCTATAGTCCTCTGGCCGTTCCAACAACGCTGAAGCCAGTCCCGGACTCTCTGGCGAGCCTGTTGAACAAAGACTATCGAATTACGACTACAGCGGATTATGGCGGCTCAGGAGCCCTTTTCACCCTGACCCGGCAGAAGCAGACCGTGCTCTGCGTTCTGACGGCCCCGACGCCGGGAACAGATCAGAATGTCCCGACATCACGCTGCTGGTCGCTGAGTGAACCCACGTTAGAGGACGTGAAAAAGTAACGGATGACGAGGTAGGCTGAGAAACATCTGCAAGAGATGTAAGACATCCTTCAGACGGCTTCGATCGGACCAGGATAAGCCTTTACCAGCGGATCATGGGTCAGCAGAAGCACTCCTTCCACCATGGCCTGAGCTACCAGGATACGGTCAAAAGGGTCCCGATGCACATCTGGCAGTTGTCCCACCGCTAGGGCATGCTGGCTGGTGATCGGTAACTCCTCATAACCGTTTTCGATCAGACCGCGTCGCAGCAGGTGAGGATCGACCTGGAAGTCTGCCCGTCCCAGCCCGGTCTTAATGGTGATCTCCCAGAGACTGGCCGCACTGAAGACCAGATCATTGCCCGGATCGTCCATCAATGCTCTCGCCCGTGCTGACAGCTTATCTGGCTCTCCGGCCGCCCAAAGCAGCAGATGGGTATCCAGAAGGAGCTTCATGCCGGACCGTTGAACAGAGACACAATGTCGTCCTGCCCCATGCGATCAAAATCTTCGGGCACCCGGATTTTTCCAGCCAGAAACCCCAGACGGCGTTGCTGTTGTTCTTCAGGAGCCGTAATCGGACTGACCCGCACTATCGGTCGGCCAGCTTTGGCAATGATGAAGCTTTCCCCTTTCATGGCCGCGTCAATCAGCCGGGACAGATGGGTCTTGGCTTCGTGGATGTTGACCGTGCGCATGGCGAAAACCTCCTGAGTTTACTCAAAAAGACTTAGTCATATTAGTCTGGTCCATCAAGGCAAATGTCGCCAGGACCGCCTCAGGAAACAAAAAAAAGCACACTCATCGCGTTCCTCGCCTACTGTCATACCTTTTCGGATGCGACATTGGCGGTCAGGAATGCCGCATAGCCCAGTTCGTCCATCTGACCTGCTGCCAGCGCGAGAACCGCATTTGCTGCATCTTCCTGGGCTGCCGTGAAACGATAGCCGTTGAGTTCCAGAAACAGCACACCGAGCACAAAGCCCGTGCGCTTGTTCCCATCGATGAAGGGATGGTTTTTGACGATACCCGCCGTATAGACGGCCGCCAGATGCACTGGATCCAGCGGATCCGCATAGGCCGCATGCTGCTGTGGCCGGGCAAGCGCGGATTTCAGAAGACCTGCATCCCGTACGCCGGAAGCGCCACCATGCAGCCCCAACAGCCGGTCATGCAGGATCAGGGCATCCCGTTCGTCTATCCAGACAAAGGTTGTCATTGCGCCAGAACATGCAGCGTATCACGGTAGCGCCGCATAATATCCTCAGCCTTTGTCATTTTGGTTTCGAAGTCAGGATCATAGGGTACGAGCCGATAGCCGCCGTCTGGTGCTTCGGTCAGATACAGGGGCGCACCGTCCTGGGTGTTCAGCCGTGAAATCACTTCCTTGGGCAGCACGACCCCGAGTGAGTTCCCGAATTTTCGTACTTTCAGCTCGACCATGGTGAATCTCCTCAATGTTATTACCAATGTAATAACTATTTCCGGTTTCAGCAACCATCATGCTTATCGGCATCAAGGCGAGGCCAGTGAAGGCCATTACCCAATGGGGTGATCTTGGCCAGATCATTTAGGGGGCGTCACATAAAAGGGGCACAGATATACGCTAAGGCTTGAAGGCGTCGGAAAACACCTGTTTGCCGCGCAAGACCGCAAATGACCTGCTCTGCGATAAAGCCGTTGGTCGCGACCGTGACCCTAAGTGTCAGGTTTCGTTTTAACCACGTTTTCAGACCGTTCGAGCCTAGCCTAACAACGAGCGAGCCAGGTCAATAATCGAAATTTCGTAACTGACTGAAACATAGCGGAATATTTTTCTGGACTAAACGGTCCTAAATGACTATACACCCTCCCACAGCATGCCATTGCAGGGATAACGATCGTGGCCAGGCCGCAAGAGTTCGACAAGCAGCAGGTCTTGAACAAAGCCATGAAGCTCTTCTGGCAGAAGGGTTTCGTGGCGACCTCGCTCAGCGATCTGTTGGCTGCGACCGGGCTGAGCAAGAGCAGTCTCTATGCGACGTTCGGCAGCAAGCACGAGCTCATGCTGTCCGCCTTCGACAACTATCGGGCCGAGCGGGAGGCAGAAATGCGGCGCGTGACCGGTGACGGCAATGCCCGCGCGGGCATTCTGGCCTTTTTCGAGAAGATCGTCGAGGATGCCCGGGCGGAGGGGTTCGAAGGGTGCATGAGCATCAACGAGGCCGTCGAACTCGCCCCGCATGACCCCGAGGTGCGGGAGCGGGTGCGGCAGGACTTCGCGACCATCGAAACCATTCTGGCCACCGCGATTGCCCGCGGTCAGACGGACGGCTCGGTCGCGACCCGGCGGCCGCCCAACGAACTCGCGCGGCTGCTGACCATCCTCTTCCCCGGGATGCAGGTGATGGCGCGCTCGTTCGCCGACGGCGATTTCCTGCGGACCGCAATCAGGCAGATCGAAATCCTGCTCGATAGCTGAGCCCCCTTTTTTTGATCATTTTGGACCAATTGGTCCTCAACAAGGAGACGTAAAATGCAAGTCAGACAGATCCGGAACGCCACGCTGCGCATCGATTACGGCGGCCAGCGCTTCCTCATCGATCCCTATCTCGCGGCGAAAGATACCTATCCGGGCTTCGAGGGCACGATGAACAGCCACATCCGCAATCCGCGGGTCGAACTCGCCACGCCGATGAGCGAGATTCTCGATGTCGATGCAGTCATCGTCACTCATAGCCATCCCGATCACTGGGACGAGGCTGCGGTCGCTCTCGTGCCCAAGCACCTGCCGCTCTTCGCGCGGGACGAGGCGGACGCCGAACTGTTCCGCAGCCAAGGCTTCGCGGACGTCCGCAACCTGGCCGACGAACCCGGCTTCAAGAACGTCAGCCTGACCCGCACCGCCGGCCAGCACGGATCGGACGCGACCATGGCCGCCGCCGGGGAAGTGCTCGGCGAGGTCTGCGGCGTGCTGTTCACGGCCGAAGGCGAGAAGACGCTCTACCTTGCCGGCGACACCGTCTGGAACGCGTCGGTCGAGGAGGTCCTGGCCGACGCGCGGCCCGACATCATCATCCTCAATGCCGGCGACGCGCAGATTCCGGGGCTCGATCCGATCATCATGGGCAAGGAAGACGTGAAGCGCGCCCATGATGCCGCGCCCTTCGCGACCGTGATCGCGAGCCATCTCGAGGCCGTCAACCACGCCGTGCTGACGCGCGCCGAGCTCAATGCCTTCGTCGCGGAGCACGATCTTGCCGACCGCGTGCTCGTGCCGGCCGACGGCGAAGCCTATTCATTCTGAAAGGACAGATTATGACCACCGAAGCAAACAAGGCCGTCGTCCAGGCATTCTACGACGCGATCAACCGCCGGGAATTCGACCTTCTCGCGCAATATTGCCACTCCGACCTCAAGTTCTACCATCAGATGGACACGCCTCATCACGGGGTCGAAGGGTTCGTGGCGTCGGAGAAGCAGAATTTCGACGCCTTCGACGACTGGACCATGCCCATTGTCGAATTGATCGCCGAAGGCGACAAGGTCGCCGCCTATCTCGTCTTCCAAGGCATTCACAGCGGACTGCATCAAGGAGTCCCGGCGACCGGGAAGAAGCTTCGCTTTTCGTTGCTGATGTTGCTGACTCTGAAGGACGGCAAGATCATCGAAAAGCGGGCGCACTTCGACCGCATGGATATTCGCAACCAGCTTGCCTGAACGGACGCCGATGCAGCGGGACGTCCTGCTGCATCGGTCCTGCCGCATTCATGGGCTGAACTGGCGGATGGCCGATTTCACATTCGTACACGCCCAGGGAACCTCCTATTTTTGTCGGGAGCTGCCTAGCCACCCTGGCGGAAATCACATGTTTGTCGACAGGCGGCGGCGCGAACAGACTGCAACCCGATGACGATGGCCGATTATGCACGACAAACCCTGTCGCTTTGATCTAGTGTGCGACAACATCAATTTAGAGGTTTGTCGCACATGCTCATCGGGTACATGCGTGTCTCATCGGTCGACGATCGCCAGTCTGTCGACCTGCAGCGCGATGCTCTCATCGCCGCCGGCGTCGATGAGCGCCATCTCTTTTCCGACAAAGCATCGGGCGCCCGGGACGATCGCCCCGGGTTGAAGGCTTGCCTGGAATACCTGAAGCATGGCGACACGCTGATCGTTTGGAAGCTCGACCGCCTCGGGCGATCCCTGGCCAACCTTCTGACGATCATTACCGACCTGAAAGACCGGGGCGTGGCGTTCCGATCACTTACGGAGCAGATGGACACGTCGACGCCCCATGGAGAATTGCTGTTTTCGTTTTTCGGCGCGCTTGCTCAATATGAACGCGCGCTCACGCGCGAACGGGTGATGGCGGGTTTGGCCGCAGCTCGGCGGCGCGGTCGGCACGGGGGGCGTCCACCTAGCATCGACGCGGAAACGATCGAGCAGATCACGGATGCACTCAATGCTGGTGCAAGCAAGGCGTCAGTGTGCCGGTCCTTTAAGGTGCCCCGATCTACCCTCATCGGCACGCTCGATCGGATTGGCTGGACGGGGCCAGCCAAGGCCTGAGCAGATGCCCCGCCGTTCTGTCCTGACCGAGGCGCAACATGCCGAGTTGTTCGCCTTGCCCGAAAACGAAGCCGACCTGGTGCGGTATTGGACGCTCGGTGCCGACGATCTGCGCGCCATCACAAGCCGAAGGCGTCCCCACAACCGTCTCGGTTTTGCACTTCAGCTCTGCGCTTTGCGATATCCCGGCCGGCTGCTGAAGCCCGGCGAATTCATTCCCGATGCTCCTCTCAGGTTCGTCGGGGATCAGCTCGGCATCGCGCCGGACCTACTTGCAGGCTATGCCACGCGCGGCCCCACCCGGTACGAGCAACTCGACACGCTGCGCGAGGTATTCGGTTACCGCGCAACATCTTTCCGTCCTGAACCCGATCCGTCGTCGGGCTGTTCTGGTCGCCACCGTCATCGAAATGCAGGTGGCCCTGACCGACGATGCCGTGGTAATGTTCGAACGACTGATCGGACAGATGTTCCGGCGCGCCGAACGCCGGGAAGAGGCGGCGTTGAAACGCGACAAGCGCACCATCAACGGCAAAATCCGCCTGCTGGCCCGCCTCGGAACCGCGATCATCGACGCAAGGGCAAACGGCTCGGATCCTTTCGGCGCCATTGCAGAGATAATCGGGTGGGATGACCTCGGCTCCGAAATCGCGGAGGCTAGGCAACTTGTGCGTCCCGATCCGCTCGATCCTGTCGAGCTTGCGCGATCCAACCTTCCGATCCTCCGTCAGATCGGTCCGGCCTTTGTCGCCAGCTTCACCTTCGGCGCAGTTCCTGCCTGCTCGGGCCTTGCTCGTGCCATCGCTACGATGCGCGATCTGGGCAGTGGGCGGCTGCGCAAATTGCCCGTGGGTGTCCCGCTCGGCTTCGTGCGCCCCGCCTGGCGTCGGCGGATCGACCGAGCCGGTCTTGACCGTCGCATCTTCGAATTCTGTGTTCTTACCGAATTGCGAGACCGGCTGCGCGCCGGCGACATGTGGGTCGAGGGCAGCCGGCGATATAGAGCGGTTGAGCAGCAGCTTATTTCCGCGCCTGTGTTCGCTGCCATGCGGGCGGCGGGGCCACTGCCCATCCCGGTCGCCGAAACCGCCGCGACTTGGCTAGCGGAACGCAAGGCCCTGCTCACCCAGAGACTGGCCGAGGTCGATGCAAAGGCAGCGGCCGATGCACTCGAAGATGTACGTCTCTCGGGCGGCAAGCTGCGGATATCGCCGCTTCGGGCCGTCACGCCAGACGAAGCTGAAATGGCCCTTGCGCCCTTGTATAGCCATCTGCCGACTATCCGCATTACTGACCTGTTGGCGGAGGTTGACCGCTGGACCGGTTTTTCGAAATGCTTCACCCATCTCACAACCGGCCGAATGCACGATGATCCCCGTGCCGTCCTGACCGCAGTGCTTGCCGATGCCACCAATCTTGGGCACGCCCGCATGGCCGAGGCCTGCGATCTGGTGAGCCAGCGCCAACTCGGTTGGCTTGCAGCCTGGCATTTGCGCGAAGATAGCTACGGCGCTGCCTTGGCGATGTTGGTCGATGCCCAGCATCGCCTGCCACTTTCAAACGCGTTCGGCGCCGGCAATGCGTCGAGTTCCGATGGCCAAAATTTTCCGCTCGATCGCCGCGCCCAGGCGACCGGTGCCGTCAATCCGCACAAGGGCAGCGAACCATCAGTTTCCTTCTACACCCATGTTTCGGATCGCTATGCGCCATTTCACGCCAAGGTGATTTCCGCCGGCGCGAGTGAGGCTGCGCACGTCCTTGACGGCCTGTTGCATCACGGTGCCGAACTGGCGATCGAACGTCATCACACCGACGGCGGCGGCGTGTCCGATCACGTTTTCGCGCTGTGCCATCTGCTGGGCTTTCAGTTCGCACCGCGGATTCCGAACATCGCCGCGCGGCGGCTCCATCTCTTTCGTGATGCGCGGCCCGGTCCGGCCATCGCCCCGCTGGCCGCGCAAGCCATCGATGAGCAGCTTATTGCCAGTCACTGGGAAGATATTGTCCGCCTTGCGACGTCGATCCGGACCGGCGTCACGAGTGCGTCCACGATGCTCGAGCGCCTCGGCTCCTATCCGCGCGCCAACGGTCTGGCCCTGGCGCTGCGCGAGGTCGGTCGGGTCGAACGGACGCTTTTCACCCTCGATTGGATCGAAAAGCCGGAAGAACGGCGCCGCGCCACACGTGAGCTGAACAAGGGCGAGGCGCAGAACGCCCTCAAGCGGGCGATCTTCTTTCACCGCACCGGCCGGATTCGCGACCATGGGATTCAGGCCCAGGGACACCGGGCAAGCGCCCTCAATCTGGTCGCCGGAGCCATTGTCCTGTGGAACACGACCTACATGGAGGCGGTACTGCGCCATCTGGAGCGACATGGGAAACAAATCCCGCCCGACTTGCTCCAGCACTTGTCGCCGCTGGGTTGGCAGCACATCAATCTTACGGGCGACTACCTCTGGACGGACGCCAGCACAACGGGCGGAACGCTGCGGCCGCTGCGCCAAAAGATCGGCGTTTCCGATGCCCAAAATGCTTAGCGTATATCTGTGCCCGTTTTATGTGACGTCCCCATTTAGAGAAGCGTTCTGGAAGGCCGTGCAGAGCCCACTACCCGTTACAGACCTATAAACAGCCACGACACCTGATAACGTCTGTACGGCCTTCCAGTGGCGTCGGGCGGGCATGTTGCGACACGTGAGCTGCTGAATGATCGTCTGAACTCTGCTGTGTCTTGAGCAGATTACGGTTTTGCCTAGTTCTTCTGATGTTACAGGCGTCGGGCGAGCGCGGAGCGGGAGCCCCGTAGGGCGCCAAAGGCGCCGACGCGGGTGAGGAAGGTGCTGGTAGAGAGACGATGCGGGAACGTATTGTCAAATTATGATTTCGCGCTGTAGGCGTGTCTGTTTAGCGCAGCCCTGAAAGGGCGAGCAGGGGGATGCCGGGTGGGAGATCGCGCTGTGCGCGATCGGGGCGGCGGTAGGCCGCGAGCCGGCGGGGGCGTAGCCCCCAAGAGGCGGTGTTTGGGTTGAATTTGATTGGAAATTTTTGAGGTTTGTGAGTTATCCACAGATCAGATGGTTAGAGGAGGTGTTAAATAGGTGTTAGATTCTGTGTTAAGCGATTCTAACATCCATTTAACACATTGATATAAAAACTGAATTTCTGGGTTTTTCTTCGGTTTGGTATTTAAAACCCCGAATCTCGGTATTTAAAACCCCGAATCTCGGTATTTAAAACCCCGAATCTCGGTTTCGGTATTTAAAACCCCGAATCACTTGACGCAGGTATGTAAAACCCCGAACTTTAGGC
>NZ_JAFVMG010000025.1 GCF_017377745.1 Acetobacter suratthaniensis
AGCTGAACGACATCTTGGTCTATCTCTTCAAGACGCAGTTAGAGTACCCACAGGTTTACAATTTTGGCGGCCTTTTCCTTTTGGCGTTACGGGACGTTTTAGCACTCGGGAGAGTGTCCAGTAGCCCCGGCAGAGTTTTGGGTGTGCTGTCCGGTACCGCAGCGGGTCGTACGCTCCCGGCCGCACGCTTTCTTCGGCGAGCTCGTTGGGTGCAATTTGCAACGAACACCTTTGCAGCCTCAATTTCGGCTTCTGCAGACTTAAAGGTTTCGTCGGCGGCATAGTGACTGACCTTGAGTACAAGTTCGCCGTCCTTAGCCAGAACGATCCTCCAGTTTGCAGGCGTATCGGAAAGTGCCTCAAAAATCCTGCGTGCAACAGCTGGCGTGGGCCAGGTACAGACTGGCAGAATGGTTACCTCTGCCCCCTGAAAACACGTTGTTTCGGCACTGTTTTCCAGACATGGTTGGACGGCCTTTTCGATTTCAGGAGCCGCTGACTGAGCGCAATTTCCAAGACGCCCTAGAATTTCCGACAGTCTAGGCTGATCATCCGGATGTCCTTCTGCCGCCGCTCCAAGCTCACCTAATAAAGACGCGTAAGGCCCCTTGATGTCCACCGGCATGTGGGCAAGCCCTTCACGCATACCTGCCAACATCGCCGCAAAAGTGTATACAAGCGGCCCAGGAAGTTCACCATTGATCCTGTCGGAAAGAATATCTGCAGTACTTTCACGTTGAATGACAAGCATGAGAGCCCGGAGAGGGACGTCGCCGTCGTCGCTCAGGCTTCCGGATCTGCGCGTAAAATCGGAAGCAAGAATTCCTCTGACCAGCCGATCAAATGCTGCGAGCTTTCTAGGCTCTACATCAGTATTCCGAAGAACTAGAAGCGCGTCATCCAGAAGCCTAAGCGGATCGAGGCCTATTTGTCCGTGATAGCGTCGCATTAGTCCTGCCAGAGCTTGGGCCGGGTTGCGAGCATCGGGGTTTCGCGAGATTAATTCGAGAATGACGGCGGGCTTAAAACCGGGAACCATGGCTACAACTGGTATAGATCGTGCCGCGGGGTGAACGTCTGCGGCCTTTAGAACTGCCGCGACGAGGCCACAAATCTGATCGGCATACTTCCAGCCGGCGGTTTCGACTTGTGCAGATTTTGGACCGGCTAGGAATCTGGCATCACCCGGAAGCGAAAAAAGCGCAGGGCAAACCGCAACCGGAACCCCTTCCATCGATGCATTATCGAATGATTTGCTAGCAAACAGGTCAAGCTCGTCCTGATGCCTGAATACCATTGTATGGATCTTGGCGAGCGGAAGGACGTCGGTCTGAAATGATGCATCCGCTTGGGAGAGGGAAAGGGAGTCTTTTAGTTCCAAAAGGATAGGGAATTCACCGGGTTTTCCTGCTGTAATAATTACCCCTTCTGTCTCCCTCAGCCCATCGCTCAGCACGGGCCGCTGACTAATGTGGCGCATGCCCCGGCCCGGGCATGGTGCCACACGGTAGCTCTCGAGAATGGTGAATGCTTCCCGAAAATTTGTGGGCAGATAATAAGCGGTGGTCTCATTACTCATTCATAGATCCTGACCAACGGTGTCTGGGGCATCAAATCGAGAACGGCAGACCGATCGCCCTTACAACCTATCCAAACTAGGAACAGACAGTCTCGCCCTCTGGAAGTCATCACATAAAGCTTCATTCTCAGAAAGTCGCGCATCTCATCGCGTGCGGTCTCCTCTTGTAGGCCAACAATGAAGACGGCATCGAATTCGAGCCCTTTGCAACTACTGCTATTGAATATGGAAATTCCAGGTGTGTCGAATGATAACTCCTTGGCAGTGCGATGCCCCGCCTCCACTGATGAATAGGTCTGCACAGGAAGTGAGGTCGGCGCTGTCCTAGACAATTCTCGGAAATAGCTGGCTCGGTTGGCATCCCTGCCCAAGCATATGACTCCGATTTCATGTAGCGGATTATTTTCGGCATAACGCAGAATTCTGCCACTAGCCGAAGCAATATCGGGACATCGTCTTAGCTCAGGCAATATTCCCGTGCGCTCTGGAAGGGCTGGAATACCGGTAGCCATTCCTGCATAGAAATGCCGCGCAACCTGTGCGATTTGGAGGGTGTTGCGGAAGTTATTGGTCAGACGGTAATGCCGGTCATCGCTGATATGCAGCTTCGCCCGAATTTCTTCGATTGTACTGTTGCGCTCGGTAATCCGCTGATTCTCGTCCGCCAGGATCATAAGGGATGGCTTGCGGACATTTCCCAGAACGCCAAGGCTGATTACGTAGATGAGGTCAAAGAACTCGGGCGGGAAATCCTGCGCCTCATCAATGATCAATATGTCGAAATCGAGACTGGCCCATGAAAGATTTTGGGCATGCGCAAAGAGTGCTTTCGCATAGCAGTGCCAGTCGATATCAGGCGCTTGCCCTTCAGATATTGGCATCTGCGCCCTAGGGTTCCACCGATTAAACAGCTCAGGAACTGAGAAGAATCTGGCGCTTTCGACCTTCCAACAGCCTTTCTTGCGGCGGCCGGGATACCAGCTCTCAGGGTCCCACACGGCACCACAGCTTTTGGCATCGTCCTTTTCTGCGTAGGACGTAGCAAGATATATCCAATCATCGCCCAGAGATGGAGGAACAGCCAGTCCGTTCCATATTTGGGCGAACAAGCGATGCACTGTTGTGAAGCGGATATTTTCCCAATGCTTGCGGGCACTCTCTGGAATACGCGAAGACGTGTATGACTCCAGTACGCGATTGAACATCGCGACAACGGGGGTCTTTTGAGATTTGGCAACCTCCAGAGCTCTGAGCACTGCTAGGACGGTTTTACCGGTGCCGGGTGGACCTGTCACCAGCATTCTCCCGTCATGGGGAGCATAGAGGTAAATATCCTCTTGTTCCTCGTTTAGGTCGCGGGAATTGGGGAAACGCATCGCGCTTCTAGACCAAGTCGCCAAGAAGGCCTGGCAGCCCTCCCGTTCCAAGCAGAAGTGTACGGTCCAGCAGAGTATTCGCGGTCGTACAGGAGGTTTCTGGTACAAGGCAGCAGGCGTGACATGCCGCCTTATTGAAGCCACCCAGCCCTTGACCTGCGGTTTCGCTACATACGGGATCAGCCGAGCACCAAGTTGCTTTATCTAAGGCTAGCAGGATCGTGTCGGCAAGGCGCTTTGGTTGCCCTTGTCGCACTAAGCCGCCTAGCGATCCTTCTGAATCCCCATCAGCCGTATAGATCAGCAGCCCTGCCATTCCCGGTCCGGAGTAGATGCGTTCGCGAAGAGCCGACGAGGAATATCCTGATTCGAAGACAAGCTGGCGCATGAGCAGATGGGCAAGCGTGTGAATTGCGATCCGACGCGCATCAATGGCCGGGAGAAACCAGAAACTTTCGGCGCTGCGCACATTTTCCAACGCTCCGATACGTGCCACTTCTTCGGGGTATTGAGCCAGCCTTCTTTCCCAGTCGGCAACCCAGTCTTCATCAAAGCTGAGGAAAATGCCCTCACCAAAAACTTCGACAGCGGGGAGCCAGGCTCGGGTGCCCGCGAAGCTGCCTCCGGCCTCGGGGCTTACCTCCAGAGCGCTAGGTTCAATGCGCCTGAATCCGAGGAACGCCCGTACTTCCCTGAGTCGCTCGATTAGCAGCACTCGGTCAAAGGGTGATTTACCCCGAAAGCGCGGCAGATCACTCTCCTTGCAAACAAAATCCTCTCTTCTGCAATGAGCTGCTTGGTCAGACTTCAGAAAACTCCATTCTTCGGCGAGAACTTCAGCCTCGTTCCAAGTTACTTCGTTGGTCTTAGGATCTGTCGGTCCGTCGGCACCTCCAAGCAGGAGCTCCCGAATCTCGTCGGTGCTGACATTATGTTTTGTGGCGACATGTTCGATCATCCGTTCAATATGCGGAGGCAAGAAATTGCCTTGGCTGGCAACAGCGGCATACATGGTCTGCAAAAGACCAAACTCCCCTGTAGCTTTGATCGCTTTAAAATCAGTTTCATCCTGTAACTCGGCTTCGAGCGATAGCGCCGAGGCAGTAACAGGATAGTACAGGTTGGTTGCACCACGCTGAAGGACTTCGAGCTCTTCATTGCAGGATGCGTTCTGGTCCCACATCCAAGGATGATGTCCCGGACAGCGGGCGCCGATCTGTTTCATGGAATCTTGAGCTGTGATCGATCCCATGTGTCTGCTTTCGTTGCATCCTAAGCAATGAATCGACAGAGCCTCTAGCCCGCCCGTTCCACTGTTCTTAACTTCAAGCTTAAGCTGTGGCTGGGAGTAGCATGTATCCTTTTTATGGGAGATCCAACGGTTCCATGGCACGTCTGAAAGATGGCCGTTACGACAGGCCGCAACGAAGCGCATGGGAACCAGACTTCCTTCATGCCCACAGAACGGACACTTGGGCTTGCCATCGGGACTGCCGTGTTTCTTTTCGTCCCAGCGAAGTATAATTCTTCGACAGGCTGGCCGGTTGCAGAACAAGCTTCCAGGAAATCTTTTGAGCGGGACCGCCCCGCGCGATTCTCTGGTCGCAGCCGGAGGCGGACACAGACGTCGACGCAACCGCTGCTCCATGGGAGGATGGCTGATGTCTTGACTAGGCGCGCCCCACTGCGTTGTATCGCAGACCACAAAAGATTCATCGCCGATATCGACGATCGCTCCGACCCCTCCGGCGCCGATCAGCTGATTTGCCCTTAATTCGTATTTCATCGTGTTTTCCGCTCCGTCGCTTTGAGGCCGACAATCTTCGTCCGGACGCTGATATCAACGTGGCGCATTGACTGAAGAGTCTCGCGTGCCTCTGCGTGACCTTCTTCTCCATATCGTTTCAGCAAGGCCCGATAATTTCTCGCGTTTTGGGCTGTCGTGTATCTAAGGCCTGGAGAAGCCAAAGCACCCCACCAGTCTTCTATCTCGCTGGCTGCCTGCGCGATTCCAATGCGTTCGCTTTGATCGGCTGCTCGCATGCGCTCATAAAGACGATTGAGAAGTGGCCTGACCTGCGGATTTGAAGAAGTAAATGCAGATGCAGAGTCGTTTGATGATAGGTCTGTGGTCATCCGGATTGCGGAGATAATTGAGGCATGGAGGGCCCGTTTTCGGGCGGGAAGTGCGTAAGGCGTTACACTAGATGGTTCAACATGACGGTACATTGCCTCGTGGAATGGCCTGAACATCTCGTAATGCGACCGGTCACGTGGCTTTGTCGGCATGTAGAGCGATAGTACGACGCCGGGCAACTGTCTGCTATCCCGCCCAACACGAGAGGTTGCCTGAATATACTCAGATGCCGTTTTGGGCTGGCCAAGGACGAGCATAAGTCCAAGCCGGCTGACATCGACGCCGACGCTTAGCATGTTCGTACAGCCTAGATAATCGACCACATTACCCATTGTCTTGGGCCGTCCAAGTGCCTCCAAGACCTGTGGAATTTCCTCTCCCTTTACATTTGCAGATAATTCTTCGACACGGTTGACGGCCCGGCGACCAGGTCCTGAGCGACCGTAGACTGCAGCAATCCGGGCGGGAATATCGTCTCGGGCGAGGGTGAGGCTGCGTCCAAGTTCGCGCCGGCTATTGTGATAGGCCACCAGTGTCCACCACCCGTCCTCGATCTCCGCTGACAGGCCCAGCCTGGGGATAATTGAAAGTAGCGCTGCCGAGACAAGGACATTACTGAAGGTTGGCGTATGGCCCTGAGCCATGGCGCCCACGTAAAGCCGCCCGGGTCCGCCGCCTTCGACGACTGTCGAATAGAAACTCTCGCCAGCGTCTAGACCCGCTGGCGGAAAGACTTCTACTTCACGCGCATAAAGAGCCTGCCCCTGTTCGCTGACCCGCCGCGTTGTAGCAGTGGAGGCAATAACTTTTGGTTTGGCCCCGGTCGCAGCGATCGTGACATCAATTGCCGCCTCGTAAAGACCCGCAATGGTCCCCAGAGGGCCCGAGATCAGATGCAATTCGTCCTGAATAATCAGCGAAGGAGCCGCGACACTCTTTTCCCGCTTCGTCCGGCGCCCAAAAAATCTGCCCGCTTCCTCTCGCCAAGCGATCATTGCAAATTTATCGAGTGTGCCTAGCAAGATCGATGGTGGCGAACTGTAAAGGATTTCGTCCACGATCTGCACCGGTATATGACTGTGGAACGCGCATTCAGCGTCTGGGCAGAAGAAGCGGAAGTCGTTCTGCGTGCTCACAATTCCGCAATTAAGCGCGCCCTGTTCCTCAAGCTGATGAGGAACAATGCGTGTTCCGCAGCATGGGCAACGCAAAAGCGTAAAGGGGTTGGATACCGCGCCCACTTGCTGGCACAGCTCTTTATTATAAATGGCATGAGCGTTCGCTGCGCTGCCGGGCGTTACATTATTGCCCACCCAGAGTCCGAGGCTGAAAGGCTCGCCTCCAAGCCTGTTTACATCCTTCCGGCGCAGCATTTCCAACGCACATATGAGATGACCGGCACGCTGGAATTGCTGCTGTGTAAGAAGCCGCAACGTGTACCGCATCAGAACGGTAGTGCCGAGACCTGCTTCCCCTTCGCAGAGGCGGCGTCTCAGCATCTCGAACGCCGCCACTGCAAGGTAAGCTTCAGTCTTGCCGCCACCGGTGGGGAACCAGATGAGATCTACGATGTCTCTCTCGGAATCATTGGGTGCCCAAAGTCCTTTTAGGGACAAAAGCTGAAATGCGAGCTGAAAAGGCCGCCAGCGAAGACCGGAAAAGTCCGTGGAATCGGGATCCACAGGAGATATAGTGGCTTTGTCCCCCTTTTCAGCCGCTGCAACTCGGCTTGCATAAACCATCTGCACAAGCATCGCGCGATTGGCCAGGCGGAAACAGTTAAGCGCTTCAGGATTGTTTCTGAGCAAGGTAACGCCACGCCGCATTCTCCCCAATGCCGTGTCGATCCGTTCAAGGATGCGTATGCGCGTTACATCTGAGGAAGCCGGCGTCTTCAGATTATTGAGAGAATAGCGCCAGCGGGCATATTCATCGACAAAGCTAGCCAGCGACTCAAGCAGGTGACCATCCGGGGTCTGGTCAGATTGAACATATTGCAGGGAAAGACATTGCCGGGAAAGTTCGTGCAGGCCTTCAATATCCGCTGTCACTGGAGGCACTTCAACCGCGGGCAGAAATTCCGCCCGGATCGTCGCCCCTCCTTGGGTATGAAAATTCCAGTCGGCGGCACAGCCATGCCCGACCGCGATCGGCGGCCGGTTGCGGTACTGGAGAACAAGTTCATCATCCTCTGGGTCGTTGAACAGCCTATCCGGTGTCGGCCAAGCACTGACCGGAATCGGGACACTGGCCTCAAGCCGAATTTGAAAAAGGCATTGTTCGGGAGTAAAGCGCTCGCCTTCGCTGACAGTTGCTTCATTTACCAGACTGATTGTGACAATCCGGGAACCTGCGGGGCCCGGCCGAAGCACGCAGTAGAGACTGGCGCGGCCGTTAAGAACGGTATCGCGAAACGGTTCCGTTCCGTCCAGATTTACCCGAACGGTCTCTATGCCATCAGGAGTCAGCGGTCTGCGTTGCCAGATCCTTTTTTTCGGTTGCTGCGGATCAGCTTCCTGAGTGTAACCGAAAGCAGATGCGCAAACATCGAGTGTGATATGTCCCTGCTGCGCGACGGCAAATGAGAAGCCGACAGACGCTGGGAGGCGCTGGAACATGAGGTCAGTGGGGGAATCGATGCCAGATTCGTCATCCGTGTCGGCTCCATTATCAGTTTCGGCCGAGCTGACTTCTTCATGAACGACCTGTCCGGCCACCGCATTGCGCGGAAATAGCATCCCCATGAGATACCGCTTGTCCGGCCGTTCACGCAGGCTCTCATCTTCCCCGCCACAGGGGCCTACCAGTTCCGCGCGGAGCAGATCGATCATTTCCGAACGGACCGTAAATTTCTCAGCGTTAGTAAGTCGGGGCGAACTGTTGCGAACGGTTTCTCTCACTTTGTCGCACCCGTCATGACTGCGGCGCGGGAATAGAAGTTGTAGAGCCAAGTCCGTCCAGCCGGCCCAAGCGATATAGCTAAGCCAGCGTTCGCGCGGGTCATGCCGACATAAAGATAGCTTTCACTGTGTTCGAGCCTAGTAAATGCTTCTGTGGCGACAATAATTGTCCACGCGCGTTCAAGCCCGCGGAAGGTCATAGGATCGGTGATGATGAGCCGCTGTTGCATCGCTTCGATATCCTGTATGCCGCAAACAATGATTGCTTCACTGTCGGGTAGCCACCTTAGACATCTTCTTATTTCCGGTAGGTCTTGTGGTGCTCCGAGCATCACGATGTCCTTAGGATCCACACCGCTTTCGATCTTGCCTCTGATGTAGTCAGCTGCCCAGTCAAGCGCATCCCTGTCACTGGTTTTGACTTCGACCCGTGGTTTTACGCCGCGTCCGTCGATCTCCGAGATGCCAATGTCTGCGCCGAGCGCTTCCTGAACGAGTTTCACAATTTCGCGTGTTGATCTCACATTGTGAGGCGGGGTCCAGCATGTTGCTAGATCTTGCAGACGGCGTCGGCTGTCGGGATCCACTTTATTACACATCGACTGGTTGTCAGGGTCCATAAACCAGCGCCAGCGCCCCTGTTCCAGACCGCCTTTCAGAACGCGGCCCACTCCGGCTAAGCCCTGCTGCGTCACCAGTTCCTGTCCTTCATCTACAATGAGTACGTCAAAAGCGTCCGACGGAAGTTTTTGTAGCTGATCGGCGGATACCACCGTCACGCTAGGGAGCCCTTTCGCAAGATAGGCCGCCAGTAGTGGCGCGCCGATAACAAAGCAGACATTGCTATCATTGCCTAGCGCGCTTCTGGCAGCAGCATTGGCAAGAACGGTTTTACCAGTGCCTGCCCCTCCTTCGACCAGTAAGCGGGGGTTTCGATCCATTCCTTCCAGAATCTGACATTGACGCTTACTGAGGCGGACCACATCTGACCAGACTGCTTCTGCACATTTCGCCGGTGCAGGAGAGTATTGAAACTCGGGAAGCAGCGACTGCAGGTAATCCTGTGTGTCGATTGGATAGATTGTGCGCCCCGATTGCTCGGACCGCTTCCTCCAGTATGCAAAAGCGCGATCGATCGAGGCTGCGAAGGTAGTAGCCTCCTCACACCCCGCACGAGCAATAATGGTCTCAACAGGTATCTCAGGATGATCTGTGGTCCAGTCAGTGAAGGGGAGAACTACAGCCCATCCGAAGACCGAAGGCATATGACGCACACCGCAACGACGCAGCATGTTTCGTACTGCTTGGACGGCGCTTTCCGCCTGTTGGTGTGGCCCTTCCGACTTCGTCCTGCTTTGACTTCGGCCATTTGTGAAGTGCCACTCCCCTTCGTGGTGGCGCACAACCCCCCCCTTCACCTCAATAACAAGGACGCCGCGTTGGTCGACTAGGACAAAATCAGCTTCAGAATAGCGCTTATACTCATGCTCAGGGAGATTGAGCGAATGGATCGCAAAAGCACCATTGGAGGCGGGCATTTTTTCCAGAAGCGATCGCGCACGCCGCTCTCCGTCTGATGTGTCATCACGAAAGATTACGCTAGGAAATAACTTCATTCAGGGCACCATTAGTTGAAGGCATATGCGGCCCTCTCAGGATCTTAGCATCATGTAAAATACTTATAAAAATTTAATAAAGACAAGCCTTTGATTGCGAAATCCGGAAATCATACCCGTAGCGCCCCATCATGCTGGCAATGCCGTGCAAGAGAAGAAGTTTCTTGCGTCTCAGCAATGGTCCAATCTTGCCGCATCAAGCTTGAACCCGCCAAACCAACAGTCGCGAATTTTTCCGGAATTATTATTCAGTAAAGGAGGACGGTTTCATTCTTCTGATAAAGCTGGGTCAGACCGGCATGAGCGACCCGGAATTGACTGCGCCGCTTGATGTCCGGCTTTGCTGACGAAGCCTTTTCGATTTTAACAGCCGGATCATAATACACCGCCCCCGTCGAAAAAGCCTTGAGGAACAGCAGAAAATCGGTCTGCTCGCAAAGAAGAACCTGTGCCCCGTAGCTATATTCCGGAGGCGGTGTTCGGGATAAGGAGGGCACGTAGGCCGCCTGCGCATGCTTCCGGTTCCAGTGTGCCATCAGGCTCTTGAAAGTCCACGACGCAGCAACAGCGTCGGTCGCACTGACCAGAGCCATGCCGCCCTCGATATCGGATATCTTGCCAGTCGCAGCATCATATCCCGTCAGGGTCATGCGCAACCCGGTTAGATGGTGGTGACCGCGAGTACAGTCATAGCGGCCGCCAAAATTGAAGCGATCTTCTTTGCCGCTCTGATCCGCGTAGCCGAAACGCTTCAGAAATTCTGCCACGCCCTCGCTTTTGTAGATACCGCCTGTCGGTTCCGGCGTCATAAGGGTTACCGGCGATTTCGGTCTGAACGCTGTGAAATTATTCACGCCATATTGCTTCACTTCCCAGCCCATAAAGTCCGGCTCTGCGTAGCCATTGGGAGTAATGCCAAGCTCGGCTTCAAGAGTATAGCCGCCCCCATTGCGGGCTGCATAGGGCGCCTTCGTGCCGTCTTTCGCCAGCTTTTGGGACATGATCCAGTTCAGCTGATAAATGCGGCGCAGTTCATCAAGGAGGATAGTTTTCGGATCGGCAGGTAGATCTAGGCTGAGCGGCAATTCGGTGAAGATGCCTAGCATCGGCCAGTTTCCTGCCGTCAGTTCCTTTGTAATCGGGTCATTGGCATCCGTGACATAGCCCAGGACGACGCCGTCTCGAGTCACGCCGAAGAACATAACTCGTCCCTCATCGCGAACCGTGAGGAGCTTTGAAGGTGCCTCCTTGCAGCCCTTTAGAAAGCCGGACATCCTCACTTCGGGATATTTGGGATAGAGGATCAGGTTTGCGTCGGGTGCGCGATGCCTGCCTTCTTCATTGATCCAGTAAAATTCGACAGCGGCCTTAGCGCGGTCCCGCACGCTGCCGGCCTTTTCAGAAGCGTCAGTGTAGACTTCGCCATGCGGAATGACATTCAGTGCTGCAAAGCCACCACCCAGATATACTTGGTTCTTCGAGTTATCATTGGGTGACAAATGTTTTGCATAAATACGATGAGCGCCATAGTAGCGCATCAGATCTAAAAATTGCTTCAGTGATGCGACCAATTATCTGCCCCTAACAGTCATAGTCTTCCCCGCCGATCTTATCCAGGCGACCAGGTGCTGCATAGCCTCGGAAAAGTCGGGTCGGGTCCGGCCTTTTAGGGCATATTCCCAAACCGTGGCGACCCGCCAGCCAGAGGCCAGCAGGGCCCGGATTGCGCGGTTATCATTTTCCATATTCCGCTCGATCTTCGTCTGCCAGAAATTCTGCCGCGTGGACGGCCAACGTCGCTTAACAGATAACCAATGGTCCGGAACTAAACCGTGACACGTCCAGTATGCAGAACGCGGCGGGCATGCCGACATCCTGGCAATATATCTGATAGATGCTTGGTAACGTGTTGCTGCGCTTGGAACATATAAGGAACAGGGGTTGCTTTCGGGGACAGATTCTGCCATCAGGGCAGAGATAAACCTCGTGCGACCCTGATCTGAAAGAATGCCTATGTCATCGCGGACCGATTTCAGCCTGCTGCGCGATCGGGCAGGCCTTACTCTGCATCAGGCTGCTGAAGAGCTGGGGCTGGGGGAACGGACAGTGTATCGTTATGAGAATACCCCCGGCACGGCGAGCCGGACGTCTCTCAATTTCCTGCGCCGCATTGCCGATGAACGCCTCCGGGCAAAAGAAAAAGACAGGGTTGATTTTCGTTTTATCGATTTGTTTGCCGGTATAGGCGGCCTGCGGATCGGTTTTGAGGAAATCGGTGGTCGGTGTGTCTTTACGTCCGAATGGGACAGATTTTCACGGCAGACCTATGCCCTGAACTATCCGGACAACCACGAGATCAGCGGGGATATCCGTCCGTTCGCAGAAGATCCCTCCCTGATTCCGGAACATGATGTTCTGCTGGCAGGTTTTCCATGTCAGCCGTTTTCGATTGCCGGGGTTTCCAAGAAGAATTCTTTAGGTCGGCCTCATGGCTTCCTGTGTGACACGCAGGGAACCCTGTTTTTCGATACAGCCAGAATCATCGCCCATCATCGGCCGACAGCCTTTCTTCTGGAAAATGTCAAAAACCTGGAGCGGCACGATAAGGGGCGTACTTTTGCCACCATCATGCACGTTCTTGAGGAAGAACTCGGTTATCATGTGCAGACCCGCGTGATCAGTGCCGCATCATGGGTTCCACAGAAACGTGAGCGTATTTTTATTGTCGGCTTCAGGGAAAAAACAGATTTTGATCTGAAATCTCTGGTTGTACCACCGGTGGAAAAAGGCCCGAGACTGAACTCAATTCTTCTGCCGCATGCAGAGGTGGAACCAAAATATACCCTTACGGAACATCTGTGGAATTATCTTCAGAATTACAAGGCCAAACATGCTGCTGCGGGGAACGGTTTCGGCTTCGGGCTGTGCGGACCGGATGATGTCGCACGGACACTCTCCGCCCGTTATTTCAAGGACGGGTCCGAAATCCTGATCCGGCAGGAGGGCAAACGGCCACGCCGTCTCACACCGCTGGAGTGCGCGCGTCTTATGGGTTTCGATCGTGGCGACAGGCGGTTCCGTATCGGTGTTTCGGACACGCAGGCCTATCGTCAGTTCGGAAATGCGGTTGTGGTACCGGTTATCGAGTTTCTGGCCAATGCCATGAAGCCCCATATACGCTCGGCTCTGGCACGGGCGGGTCGGGACAGCAGAGACGGGACTGCAGGCATGAGACCTGCTCATGATCAGAGCATGGCTGTTGCCTGATATTGTTTCACCGGAACAGCGCAGCCGGATGATGTCCGGCATCCGGGGGAAAGACACAAAACCCGAGATGGTGCTGCGGCGGGGACTGCATGCTCTTGGCTTCCGGTTCAGGCTGCATGACAGGAAACTGCCCGGAACCCCTGATCTGGTTTTCCCGAAATACCACGCTGTCATTCTGGTGCATGGCTGCTTCTGACATGACTGTCACCTTTTCCGTCTTCCCGGGAGCCGGACCGAATTCTGGCGGATGAAAATTGACCGGAACAGGGCTGTTGATGTGCGGACGGAACTTGCTTTGCATAATGCTGGCTGGCGCGTGGGAACCGTATGGGAATGCGCGATGCGTGGGAAAGGACGTCTTTCCATGGAAAGCATCCTTGAAGCCTATTCAGCATGGCTGAAATCGGATGCATCCGAACTTGTAATCAGAGGGCAGTAACTGGTGAGACGCGGACAGCTTTCGGATCAGTTTGAAGGAGGCGAGGCAAAAAGACTGACCGAGGTTGAAACCCTTCCGGAAAGATCCAATCAGCACGAACTGAACTGCCCCGGGTTTTCTGACTCACGGTGAGGGCGACACGGTCGTGCCGTTGGCGGCGCCCCGCCTCGCGCGGGACTGGCTGCGTGCCGAAGGGCATGACGTTGCTTGGCATGTGTACCCAATGCCGCATGAGATTATCGGTGCGGAGATTGCCGATATCAATGCCTGGTTGGTAGAGCGTCTTGTGTCATGATGGTATCGGTCAAGAGGGAGTCAGGGTTGCCAGATCGGCTTGATACCGAGTTGTGAGTTCCTGACGATTTTGCCCGGATTGGGGGAAGCTTGCCGGTTTGCTTTTAAATTGAAGATTTGTGATAACGGCGGGCCTTGGCGGCGTGCCACTTTCTCTGTTATAAACGCTATATAAATGAGAAATGTAATATGATAAATTGTGAATTCTGTGCAGAGTTTCAAACCGACGGACCCGCCCGGTTTAGGTCGCTGTATAAGAACGTGGCCGCCCACCGGATTGTAGCAAGGTCTGCCAGATTCGTTGCGGTTCCTACAATCGGACAGATGTTTGAGGGAAGTTTTCTAATTCTTCCGATCGAGCATGTTGAAACCTGTGCGATTCAGACTGAAGACGCTCGCGCCGAGATGCTCAGTTTGACAGATGAAATGATTACCCACTGCTCAGCCTTTGGTAAGCCCATCGTTTTTGAACACGGAGCCACGTCGGCAGAAGGTGGGGGGTGCGGCATTTATCACGCCCACTTGCATGTCGTTCCGATACCTACGGCCACGGCGGCGGCAGAGCTATTTCCCGAGGCAACTGAAGAGGTGGTTGACCTTGCCGCTGCGTGGCGTACCCTTCACGGGTCGCCGCACTATTTGCTGTTAGGTGATGGTAAGAGCATGCGGATTCGCAATCTGAGCACTAATCCCGGCGTGTTCCCGTCGCAGTTCTTCCGCCGTCGGCTCTCGGAGTTCTTTTCGCTAAAGACGTCTTGGGACTGGCGGAGCTACCCAGCGGTTGAGCAATCCATGCTTCGAGTTCTCAAGAGACGTGCAACGCATGCTGGCTAAGGCGGCCATCGCACAGCGCATCTCGGCAGGCACACTTGAAATAGAGCCTTATTCGGAGATCCAGCTTAGAGGGGCTAGCTACGTATTGCGGCTCGGTCGCCGCTTTCGCCGATGGTTACCTGGGCATACGCCAGTGCGGACATGGACAGCTTCAGCATCTGGCGATGCTCTGGCTGCACCTGAGGATATGGAGATTTTCACAATCCAACCAAGGGACTTAGTGCTGGGCTGTACTCGTGAGCGGATTCGCATTCCGTCCGACATAGTTGGTCAGATATCACCTCTTTCCCACGTCGCGCGTTTCGGACTGGGAGTTACCTGTGGTGCAGATTTCGTCAATCCGGGGTACGGAGGTAGCGCAGCTTCAATGTTGACGCTAGAGCTCTACAACTATAATTCGCGCCCTCTGGAATTGTGTGCTGGGATGCCCATTGCACATTTACGCTTCGTTACATTGGGTGAGCAGGCTGTATTTGACACACCATGCAGCATTTATGAAGGTAACGATTCGCTAACTGCACCTCTTCTGTTCGAGGAATGGAATCCGCTTTTGCGCGGGGAAACGGATGATTCCGCATGACCCCTAAGCTTTGGCCTCCGCAGTGCTGTGTCCCCGCGTTTGTTCATGCCGCATTGCTCCAGCTGGGCGTCGACTATCCGTATCCCGATGCGATCCCCAAGGTAATTGGAATACGTGTCAAACCCGAAGACGTTAATCCACTAGATCTTGCCTTAGCAGATAGATTACATCCACCTAGTATCCGTGGCTCTGATGCGGAACGTCAAGTGAACCGTATGTGCTGTCAGATTGACTCGGATCTTCGTCTGCGACGGGTACCATTCAAGGCCATTATCGAGGAACTCTGGATGGACGTACTTGATGAGGCCATGTCTCGTGGCGCTGTTGTTGGGCTCGGCGTCGATTACAATATGTTGATGGCTGCAGGCCCGTCCGATTGCTCCGCACAGCATGTCCTGCGTGTGTTGAGCCTAAATAACGGCATTATCACACTATTTGATGATTCAGGAGAGTCCAATCAGGCCGTGATCTCTGTCGATCCAGATCGTGTTCGTGAAGCGGTCCTTTCCGTCGAAGATGGTCTTTGGATTATTAACAAAGCAACCAAATTGAACTTCCAGTATACTTTGCCATGGCAGGACTGAACGAGGATGTCAGATGGAGCCTTACTTATATCGGAGATGATGCGCCCTGAAGCAGAGTATGCTGTTAAAGAGGCGCTTGAACATTTTTATAGAAGTGAAAAAATAGCTGGCATTTGGCCCGGAGCCATCTCAGGTGGGCCGCAGGGGCGCCTTCCGTTAAACGAGGTCGAGTTTATTGTATTGCCTCTCGACCGAATTGGAGCACCCGCCGGGGCGAGCGGCGCTAGTGTTTTCGTCGCGTACTATAGTCACATAAGGGGAACGCAGGCGGCATCGCAACCGTTAGTAGTAAAGATAGGCACATCCCAGAAACTGCGTGAGGAAAAGGACGGTGCTGATAAGTGGCGACCGAAGCTCAGTGACTGGCAAGCACGTAAGTTCGCTTTTCCACTATATCTTGAGGACGTTGATGCTAAACATTCGATTCTTCTGGCGCCATTCCAATCCTTGAGCGAACTTTCAAAAGGAGGGTGTCGGAATGAGATAGAAGTGCGTGATCTCTGGCATCTACTCGACGACAAGATGGAACTGGCTACAACTAATTCCGTCGAGTGGGATAAGATAAGTGATCTCGTCTCACAGGCGCTTGAGGCCATTCAACCAGCTCATCGCAGTGGCCTCGCTCAGACGGAAACAGGAAATATTAATTGTTCAGAACAATATTTGAAATATTTACGAAAAACGACGCAGTGTGAAGTGGGGGGGGCGAAATACATTCTGGACTCTATATTTGGAACCCTTCCTACGACAAAAGCATTTGGAGCTGAATGGCCGAATCCAAACCTGGTTGTTTCCAGAATAATTGAACAAAAAATAAAGTTTAATGGATATATTGGTGCCATCCATGGCGATCTTCATCCGAAAAATATTGTTATGGATGGCGAGGGTAATGTACAAATTATCGACTTCGGCTGGGCCAAACTTCACGGCCACGTCATTATTGACTACGTTATGCTCGATCTCAATCTTCGAGGAGTAACTCTTCCATCACAGATTTCGGAGAATGGAATTCTTCAATTCGCGAACTTTCTGCGACAAGAGGATAACCTCGACGATTTGCCAAAATTTGTGCGCGACCGTGCTCGTATTATAAAAGATGTAATATGGAAGAAGGTTAGGGAGCGCGCTATCTTAAATGACTGGGAGCATGAGTATCTGATTCCTCTTTTTCTCGTCGGCTACGGTCTCCTTGTACACCTTGATAAGGCACGCAACCAACCGGCACTAGTCGCGACGGTACTGCAACTTGCCAAGGAACTCGACGAAATCATTCCACAAGATTCAGCATCATGAGCAAGGATAGATTTTCCGAACGTCTCGCCGACGTTGGTGAATTTGGACTACTGGAGCGCATATTGCTCCCCCTTGCGATGTCGGCTGATCCCCTCACACAAGTCGGTGACGACTGCGCGTTCGTAGATGCGGGTAATGAGACACTGGTTGTCACGGCTGATGTAGGACCACGCCCACTCGTTCGTAGTCTTGCTGCGTATCATGACGACTGGGAAGCGTCAGGTTGGCTTGCAGTCGTCGCGACTGCAAGTGATGTTGCTTCTTCTGGTGCTTTGCCGTTATTTCTTACTAATTGTGTCGACGCACCGGCAGACCTCGAAGTGGATATTCTGCAGCGCTTTATGCGCGGTTACTTCAATGCAATGAAGACATTTGGTTTCCGCAATGGCGGTGGTGACCTGAGGCATGGTCCCGATCTGGCTTCGCGTGTGTTTGGGGTAGGCACCCTTAGTGGTGTGCGCAGGATCGGTCGCACGGGTGCTTGCCCCGGCGACCGCTTGGTGGTCGTGGGCCCAGCTGGATCGTTCATGTCTCGTTATCTACTCGCCGATGAGGCGGAACGTTTGGGTTCGATCGTGTCTGTGGATGATCGCCTAAGGTTCCCCCGTCCTCAGATCGAAACAATGCGTCTTTTGGCCGAGCATAATCTCGTTCTGGCTGCTTCGGACACATCGGATGGATTGCTCGGAGCTATAGAAAACATCGGACGCGCCTCGAAATGTGGTTTCACACTGGAATTACACGATGCCCTCGTGGCACCGGAGGTTGTAAGCGCTTCTGCTCTTCCTCGCGTTGCCAGCGTCTGGAATCTATTTTTCGCATGGGGCGATTGGTCGGTTGCTGTGATCGTCGACAGCACGCGAAACGCTGATTTTGAGAGCACATGCCAACAAAATAAGCTGGATTGGCGCCCGCTTGGTTGGGTGACTTCTGAGACTGGCACAATGACTGCAGTGCTAGAAGGCTGCCTTTACGATATTATTCCTGTCAGGAATGAAAATTTCGTGGAGCGGGGGTTTAATAAGGGTCTTCAGGCACACCTAGATTATATTTTGTCCACCCCCATACTTAGGCAGAGGAGTGCCACATGAGTGTCATCCCCGAACTCCGATTGATACTTGCAACGAACACAGCGGGTCTTCCTCCGCAGGCTAGTACCACTGGGTTCATCCCGATGGATCATGGTGAAGCAATCGAGCTTCTCGAAAAGGCTGGTCTATGGTTTGGTCCTCGCCACATCCTTGAGGAATGTGAGGATTATAGGCAAATCATTCCATACATCATCTTGCGCGTTGGCGACCGTGTGGTGCGGTATACGCGCACGCCTGCAGGTGGTGAGGTAAGGTTACATGGGCGGATGTCGATAGGATTGGGTGGACACGTTGATCTCGCCGACGCAGAAACTTCCGGCGATTGCTTTAAGTTACTTGGAACCGTCGAACAAGCAGCCCAACGCGAACTGAAGGAAGAACTCGGTGATGTGACGTGCGAGTGCCGCCGCTGGGTTGGCCTTCTGGTCGATAACGACACGGCAGTCGGGCGGGTCCATATCGGATTGATTGGGGTCTGGAACATCAACAATCTCCCTTATCGGGAGACCGAGGACGCGGTAGGAGAGGTTGAGTTGGTCTCCCTAGATAAGCTGGGGGAGCAGGTTGAAAGGCTTGAGACTTGGTCTGCGATGCTATTGCCTTGGCTTGAAAGCGAACTGCTGGGCAGTAATCCCGCAAAAATTCTTCGGGAAGTTTAAAAATCCTTTGATTTAATTTTTGAGATATGTTTATCAGCTGACTTCAAAGAGGGGATGGTTCCGAATAAATAAATCCCTCCATTCTCCGAGACGAAGGGTTCATTGTTTTCAGTAAGGGATCTGGCATGGGCAA
>NZ_JAFVMG010000026.1 GCF_017377745.1 Acetobacter suratthaniensis
TCAGCGAGGGACAACACTCGATCCGCTCAAAACGCAGGTCAAAAATGACCCAAAGCGCCGTCAATCAAATCGCCAAAAGCCAGAAATTACCGGCCAAGCACAGCAATCAAGGGTTCTTCGACCCCTCCACGTTCCATTTTTCTTCCAGAAAACTGTGTTCCGTTTGAGTGATCCAGCCCAGCCCCTGCATATCATCCAGCATCCACGCCACGTTCCCTGCTTCTGTATGGCCATGGATGTAATGTGTTTTTTCTGTAAAGCCTTCGCCACTCAAGGTTTTAAGGGTTGCGGCTTCGGGCAGGTTTAATCCTTTTTCTTCCAGCGGTGCGGCTAGGTCATGTGCAACAGTCTGCCTGTTTTCCGCATTGCGCAAAAAAATCGTGGCATCGTTCAGCGCGTTGATAATTGCTTTGCAGACATCCTGATTTTGAGACGTGCCTTGTGGCACAACAAACTGCTTTTCAATATGACGCGGCATAACGGTTTGAGAGCCACCAGCCAGAAAAGCAAGGTTTTGCAGGCATGCTTCTGTCCCCCATGGCGGGCCTACACACCCGCCATCTATGGAACCATTCATCAGGGCGCTGATAATATCAGGCGGAGGCATGACCTGAATTTCAATATCCTGCTCCATGTTCACCCCTATGGATAACAGGAACCGCTTGAGGATAAGAAAATGGGTTGAATACATATGCACAACAGAAAGCCTTGGACGGCGGCCGATTGTAGCGCGCCATGTCTCAAAGGCCTCACGTCCTTTATCCCCCGTGGGCCACTGGCCCATCAGCGGGTTGGTGCCACGCAGTATAACGGTGTTGCCCCCATAGCTTAACGTCGCAAGGGGCTTGAGTGCTGGCATATGCCCACGCCTGCCCAAAGAGGTCATCATAGCCAGTGGCGCAAACATAATGGCGGCATCCAGCGTTTTCCAGACCAGACCATCTGCGATATTGGCCCATGAGGGAGAAACTACCAGTTCCGTCCTAAGCCCGTATTGTGCAAACAGGCCCGCATTATGGGCAAGCATAACGGGCGCACTATCAGACAGGCGCAACAACCCGATACGGAGAGGTCTGGTCATGGTGTGTCGCTTTTCTGCTGCGCGGCGAGGTACTGGGTGGCCACGGTGACAATACGCTGGGATGTTTGCATTGCCCGCCCTCTGAACCAGCGATATGCCTGTGTTTCATTTGTTTTTTCATTTTTCATGAACAGCTTTTTGGCCTGATCAATAATCCTGCGCTCTTCAATTTCCTGCTGTGCGGCACTGAGTTCCGCCCGCGTGCGCTGAAAACGCGCATAGAGCGCAATGGCTGCACGGAGCAGCGGCTTAACATCATCCGGGGGGGCATCCAGAACATTGTAGGAGCATACCCCAGTATCAAACGCGGTTTCCATAAGGTCCACATCGTCCTCATCCACAAACAGGGCAATGGGCCGTTCCAGTGCTGGAACAGACAGTGCGCGCACGCTATCCAGCGCATCACGGTCTGCGCGGGCCATGTCCACAAGCACAACATCGGGGTAGTACTGGTGCACGGCTTCTATCAGGCTCATGCCAACAGGAACGGACTGTACATCAAGCGACGGGTCCGCCCGCAGCGTATCGGACAAGGCCTTTGCCCGTCCGGGGTTTTCATCGGCAACCAGCACCTTGATGGGGGTGCGCATGGGGGATGGGGCAGGATATTTATCCATTAATAAATATCTCGCAGGTAGCGGCCCCCTCTGGTCAGCCCGGCAACGTAATCATCTGCCTGGCTTGCTGACATGGCCCCATGCTGTGCCACAATACGGCGCAATGCGGCATCCACATCACGCGCCATACGCGCCGCATCTCCACAGATATAAATGAAAGCCCCGGCCTGCAACCAGTTCCATAGCTCTGCCCCGGCTTCCTCCATCCTGTCCTGCACATAGATCCGCTTGGGTTGATCACGCGAAAATGCGGTATCAAGCCGTGTCAGGCACCCGGTATGCGCAAAGCGGGCCAACTCCTCCTGATAGTAAAACCCTTCCTGAGCGTGCCGTTCGCCAAAAAATAGCCAGTTGCGCCCTGTTACGCCAAGGGCTTCACGCTCCTGCAAAAAACCGCGGAATGGCGCAATACCCGTGCCGGGGCCGATCATGATCACATCCGTCCCGCCATCTGCGGGAAGATGGAAATGCGTTGTGGGTTGAACAAAAACCGGCACATCGGCCCCGGCGGGCAACCCGGCAAGCCAGTTTGTGCACACACCGGGCCATGGGTCGTTATTCACGCCCACAGTCAGTTCCACCACCCGCCCCGACACGAGCGGGGAAGAGGCTGTGGAATAAAGCCGGGGCTGCATCCTGCGGAATAGGGCGGGCACATCCTGTGCTGCAACATCAAGGCGGGCCGCCTGCAACAGTTTGGGCAGGTAGCTGCTTTCGGTCCGGCCAAGTGCGTGCAGCATTGCCGGGTTGGGGCGTGCCAGATCAAAATGGCGCAACAGGGCATCGTGCAGCCCAACGGTGCCTGCGCCCTTTAGGGTCACGGGAGTATCCGCTGGCAGACCCAGTGCCGCCAGAGTGGTTTTGACAACCTCCACAGCGTTGCAGGGCCATATCCCCAGCGCATCTCCGGGCTTCCAGTCCAGGCTGCTCTTGCCCAGGTCCAGGCCAATACGGCGTGTATCCTTGCTGGCAGCGCCCTGACACAAACGTTCGTTCAGTGCAAGGCGGGCAATAACCGGCGCATCCCTTGTGCCAACTCTGGGCTCGGGCAGCGTGGTGGCGGGTGCGGCCTCCCCTCCGGGGGGTGGGGCCACTGGGGGTGTTGTGCTGTCCAGCACAGCCAGAAGCTGGCCACGCCAGACTTCTACCGTATCCTCAAAATCCGGTTCGCAATCCACGCGGTCCATGATCATACAGGCACCCAGTTCCCGCAGGCGGCCATCCAGCGCACAGCCAAACCCGCAGAAACTGGCATAGGAGGAATCCCCCAACGCCAGAACCGCGCAGGAGAGGCCTGTCAGTGCCTCCTTACGCGCACGCAGGGTGTCCCAGAATGGGGTTGCACAATCGGGGGGATCTCCATCCCCAAAGGTGGAGACAACAAAAATAGCCTTCCCCTGCCCGAGGTCCGCATCCTTGCAGTGATCCAGACAGGCGAGTTCCACCGTATACCCGGCCTCCCGCAGCCAGACAGCCACGGTAGCGGCCAGCGCCTCCGCCCGACCAGTCTGCGATGCCCACCAAACCCGGATGCTCTGCCGCACGGCAAGAACATTCGGGGGCAAAGGCTGGGCACACGCCTCCCCCACACGGCTGAACAGGCCCGCTAGTAGGCCGTTTACATAACTCCGCGCCTCCACAGGCAAGGGAGCGGATGCGGGTACATCCGGCACCAGACCGGGTTGTGGGGGCACCATACCCAACCCTTCCAGAAAACCTTTCAGCCATATTCTGGCCTGTTCGGGCAAATCTGGCTGGAGGGCAGGATCATCAAGGGAGAAATGACGCATCAGGGTATCAAGCGGCATAGGGGCACTTCCTTCTTCCTGACGGGGGGCTGAGGGCGGCACGACATCTAGCGCAACCCGCTCCAGCTTAACGGCACAGAGCTTGAAGCCGGGCTGGAGGGAGAGCGGGTCCACATCATCCGATGTAACCGCATTAACGGCCATGTCCGGGCCAAAGCGGTCATTCCAGTGGAATGGGGCAAAGCACTGCCCCGCCCCCACGCGCTGGCTGATTTGAACAGGCAGAACAATGTGCCCACGGCGGGACGTCACCCTGACACGATCATCCGCCTGCAACCCAAGTAACTGTGCATCCTGCACCGAAACCTCCACAAATGGACCGGGATTCAGGCGGTTCAGGCTGGCAACACGGCCTGTTTTGGTCAGGGTATGCCACTGGTGTTGCAGTCGGCCACTGTTGAGCACAAAGGGGAACTGCTCATCTGGCCATTCCTGCGGGCGCATCCACGGGCGCGCGTAAAAAATCGCACGCCCATCGGGGGTGGGAAAAACCGGTAGCACCTGCCCGGCCGGTACATAGCGCACCGGGTGGCGGGCCTGCGTGTCCCCCACAGGGGCAGGCCACTGCACCGGACCCTGGCGCAGGCGCTCATAGCTCACTCCGGCGCAGTCATAGCCAGTTTTGGGGTTTGTAAAACGGCTGAGTTCAGCAAACACTTCAGCGGCGGAGGTAAAGGAAAAACCCTGCTCAAACCCCATGGCGCACGCAACACGGGCAATAAGCTCCCAGTCGGCCAGTGCTTCCCCCGGTGGAGCGACCGCCTTTTGTGCCAAGGTCATGGTCCGGTCGGAATTAACCTGCACGCCATCCGCTTCTGCCCAAAGGGCAGCTGGGAGCAGACTATCGGCAAATCCTGTGGTTTCACTATCTGCAAAAGCGTCCTGCACAACCACGTAATCCGCTTTTTCCAATGCCCGTATGACATGGCCGCGATTGGCAACAGTGGCCACAGGGTTGGTGCAGATAATCCAGCAGGCTTTTATGCGGCCTTCTTCCATGGCCTCAAACATGGCAATGGCGCCATTGCCCCCCACATCCCGCAGGGTGCCGGGGGGGAGCTTCCACTGCGCCTCCACAAACGCGCGGTCTTCCGCCACCAGCGCGCTGCGCTGCCCCGGTAGCCCCGGCCCCATGTAACCCATTTCGCGCCCCCCCATGGCGTTGGGCTGGCCGGTCAGGGAAAACGGGCCGCAACCGGGTTTGCACAGCGCGCCTGTGGCAAGGTGCAGGTTGCATAGCGCATTGGTATTCCATGTTCCCGCAACGCTCTGGTTCAGCCCCATGGTCCACAGGCTCATCCAGTCCCCGGCCTGAGCAATCCAGCGGGCGGCGGTCATAATATCTGCAACAGGCAGGCCGGTTATTTCGGCAACAGTGCTGGGCGCATACTCTGCCAGAAATGCAGGCATGGCATCCCACCCACAGGTTGCCTGCGTGATAAACTGTTTGTCTATGTCTCCATTTTCAACAAGAATATGCAAAAGGCCATTCAGCAAGGCCAGGTCTGTTCCCGAGCGGATGGGCAGATACAGGTCCGCCTTTTCCGCCGTGGCCGTTTTGCGTGGGTCCACCACAATCAGCTTGGCCCCGACCCTTTTCCGCTCCATCAGACGCAGGAACACGATCGGGTGGCAATCGGCCATATTGGACCCGATGACAAAAAACAGGTTGGTGGTGTCTATATCCTCATAACTGCCCGGTGGTGCGTCTGCCCCGAGCGAGAGCTTGTAGCCTGTACCTGCCGCTGCCATGCACAGGCGGGAATTGGATTCTATATACTGGCTTCCAACATACCCTTTTGCCAGTTTGTTAATGAGGTACTGTGCCTCCACAGACATCTGACCGGACACATAAAACGCAATTGCGTCCGGCCCATGTGTATCCAGAATACTCCTTAACCTTGCTGCCGTTTTGTCAATAGCCTGTTCAAGCGGAACCGCCACGACATCCGCCCCACGTTGCGGGCGCAACAGGGCCGTTTTTAAACGCTCCTGCGCATATAAAGGCTTATCGCACGAACTACCTTTTGTGCATAAACGGCCGGCATTGGCAGGGTGCGCGGCATCACCCCGCACCTTTGCAATTTTTCCATCCTTTACATCCAGAATAATCCCGCACCCTACGCCACAATACGGGCAGACAGAACGGAATGAAGTATCAGGCATGGCCACGTCAGGCTGGTGTCAGTTCAGGCGTGCCCTGTCCGGCGCGCACCCGGATCTGCACCTTGCCATCCACCAGCCGTGCATCCCATGTGCGCAGCCGGACAGATGCATCCTCCAGACACTGGCCATCTTCCAGACGGAAGTGCTGCTTGTACAGTGGTGAGGCCACAACCCGCTGCCCCTTGAGCTCCCCTATCAGCCCCCGGCCAATAATATTGGCATGCGAAAACGGGTCATGGTTATCTAGCGCATACACACAGGCGGGCTCAACCTGCGTGGCCGGAACATAGAACAGGGCGACCTGATTACCCTCGCACCATGCGACCACACCGGATTTTTCCACAAGGTCCGTTTGCGCGCACAGTTCCGTCCATGCCTGCGGGCCTGCAAGGCTCCCTGCCTCGGGCAGATTGGCAGCAGGCCTGACCTGATCACGCTCGGCCACGGTGCGAATGTTGGGGTCTGGGCGGGCATCATTTACAAATGTGCGGAAGCGCTTGAGTTTGTCCTTGTCACTCAGTGCGTCCCGCCATTCGCAATGGTAGCGGTCCACCACCAGTTGCATCTGGCGTTCCAGCTCTTCGGCAATGCCAAGACTGTCGTTGATGATCACGTCCTTGAGGTAATCCAGCCCACCTTCCAGATTTTCACGCCAGACAGAAGTCCGCTGGAGTTTATCGGCCGTGCGGATATAGAACATGAGAAAACGGTCTATATATTTTATCAGAGTTTCTGAATCGATGTCGGTTGCAAACAGTTCCGCATGGCGCGGCCGCATGCCGCCATTACCGCAGACATAAAGGTTCCAGCCGTTTTCTGTGGCGATAACCCCCACATCCTTGCTTTGTGCCTCCGCACATTCACGCGTGCAGCCAGAAACCGCAAACTTGAGTTTGTGGGGCGAGCGCAACCCCTTATAGCGGTTTTCCAGATCAAGGGCCTTGCCCACACTATCCTGCACACCGTAACGGCACCATGTGCTCCCCACGCATGATTTTACGGTGCGGGTAGACTTGCCGTAAGCCTGCCCCGTTTCAAACCCTGCATCGAGCAGTTCGGTCCAGATTTCTGGCAGCTGGTGCAGTTGCGCGCCAAACAGGTCGATCCTCTGCCCACCGGTAATTTTGGTGTAGAGATCATATTTTTTTGCAACCTGACCAAGCACGATCAGCTTGTCCGGTGTAATTTCTCCCCCGGCTATACGTGGCACAACCGAGTAGGTGCCGTTCTTTTGCATATTGGCCATGAACGTGTCGTTCGTGTCCTGCAGGGGAATATACAGCGGGTCGGTTATGGGCTTGTTCCAGGCCGAAGCCAGAATGGACCCAACCGCAGGTTTGCAAATGTCGCACCCCAGACCGCCATGGCCATGCTGCTGCATCAGCTCTTCGAATGTCTGGATACCGTGCACCCGGACCAGAGAATACAGTTCCTGCCGGGTATGGGAAAAATGCTCGCACAGGCTGCGATCAACCGTAATGCCACGGCTTTCCAGTTCCGTTTCAAAAACACTTTTCAAAAGGGCGGCACACCCGCCGCACCCTGTGCTGGCTTTTGTGGTCTGCTTGAGTTCCCCCAGATCAGTGCATCCGGCATCTAATGTTGCGCAGATCGCCCCTTTGGTCACGTTATGGCATGAGCAGACCATGGCCGTATCGGGCAGGGCATCGGCCCCCAGCAGTTCCGCCCCTTCCCCACGCGGGAGAATAAGTGCTGCCGGGTCGGCCGGGGGTTTGATCGCGTTTTGCACGTACTGGAGAATGGTGTCGTAATACGAATTATCCCCCACCAGCACGGCACCCAGAACACGGGTACCATCCCCAGACAGCACAAGCCGCCTGTAAGTGCCATCTGCCTCGCCTATAAAGCGGTAGCTCCTACTCCCCGGTGTTGCCCCGTAGGCATCGCCAATGGAGCCTACATCCACACCCTGCAATTTGAGCTTGGTGGACATGTCCGCCCCGGTAAAAGCGGCTTCCTCGCCTGCCAGAATGGACGCAACCGTGCGGGCCATGGCATAGCCGGGCGCAACCAGACCAAAAACCTGCCCCTGCCAGGAGGCACATTCCCCAACGGCAAAAATAGCTGGGTCTGACGTGCGGCAGCTCTGGTCAATCACAATACCGCCGCGTGCTTCCACCTCCAGCCCGCACTCACGCCCAAGCTGGTCCTGCGCACGAATACCGGCGGAAAACACCACCATATCGGTTTCAAGGAACGTATCATCTGCAAAAATCAGGCGGTGCCGGCAGGTCTGCCCCGGCACAATCTGCTTTGTGGCGTGGGATGTGCGCACATCTATCCCCAATGCCTCGATCCGGCATTTGAGCGCATCCCCGCCTTCCTTATCCAACTGGGCAGACATAAGGTGCCCGCCAAGCTGGATAACGCTTGTGTGCAGGCCCAGTATTCTCAGGGCATTGGCGGCCTCCAGCCCAAGCAGACCACCCCCGATAACCGTGCCGTGCTGTGCACCCTGTGCTGCTGCGCGGATAAGGTCCAGATCTTCCAGATTCCTGTAAACAAGCCCTGCCGTACCGGTATTTCCGGGCACCGGAGGCACAAAGGGGGTGGAGCCGGTTGCCAGAATCAGGGTTGTGTACTGCAAAGCGCCTTCTGCACTGTGTACGGTCTGTGCCTGCCGGTCTATGCTGCTCACACGTACCCCACGGTGCAGGGTAATGCCGTGTGCTGCATGAAAATCTTCCGCATGCAGGCGCAGGGCCAGCGCATCCTGCCCGGTCATGTATTCGGTCAGGTGCACACGGTCATATGCATCGTACAGTTCCTCGCCAAATACGTGGATTGCGCAATTTTCGTGCAGGCCGTGCATGACCAGCTGTTCTGCACAGTAGTGCCCCACCATGCCATTGCCGATGATAACGATAGTGCCGGTAGTGGCCATGGTCAGTAACTCCTCGCAATTTGGGAACAGGGGGTGACAATGCAAATGCCCATATGCGCGCAAGGCTGCCCGGAAGCGTGCAACCGCCCCCGCAGGAGGCGTACACACAGGGAAAGACGCATGTTACAGAAAACAGAATGGGAAAAACTCTGCACCATTATGGAACGGTTCCTACATTTGCACTGTGTGCAAACACGCCTTGTTCAGGCCAAGGAGCCGCCGTTGACCCCTGAACAACTCGCCGTTAACCCGTTACCACCGCCGTTGACGGTAACTGTTATGGGATGCTTCCAATTAGTTCCTTACACGAAATAAAATAAATAGGGAACCACATATTACGCCAAAAGCTGCCCCGGCTCATGGCATACGGACCTAGAACTTGAACTCCATGGTCTGCATATAAAACATGCTGCTTTTGGCCCCGGCCTCCCGCATACCGTGGGATGAGGCAAAACCTGCAATATCGTGCATCCATGTAAAATGTGGGGCAAAACTCCAGGCAACCTGCACCTGGGGAGAAACACCAACAAAGCCTCCATGCAGGTTATTGCGCCAGGCATAGGTCTTGCCTGTTCCGTAAACGGCGTCCTGTGTGCTCTCGCGCCAGAAGGCAGGCACGTGCAGCCTCAGGCGCAGGTTGGGTTTGGGAGCGGCTGTAATTAGCGGGCCAACCCCCACAAGGTTCTGGGATGTCAGGGCGAGTGTAACATCGTTATAATATGGCAATGCGACATACGGTGTTGCAAAAGTGCCAACTGCACCATTCTTGCTGTTGTAATTCCCGCCGGAAAACACATCGGCCTGAATCCCGAAAGAGGGTTTACCCAGAAGGTTTTTTGCATTCCAGCTAATACTGCCGTTAACCGCAAATGCCCGGACCGGACGGGTTTGTGCATCCTTTTGCGCGGGACGAAACTGCCCACCCTGAAAAACCCCGGTCAGATTAACATCAAACGGACCGGCATTCCCCCATAAACGCCCGCCTATATTATCCCGGCGGGTGGAGCCTGCTTCCGTCTTGCCTGCCTGAGCAAGAGGCAGGGCCGCATTGGCACCGTTAAACAGGTAGCCAAGAAAAAACACATCGGCAAAAAGCTGGCTCTTCTGCTTCATAAAAGAAAATGATGGCAGTGCCGTGGATGTGTAGGCGCCATACATGCGGGCATTGTAACTTGTGCCATCTGCAAACACATCAATCGGCTTTTTATTGGTCTGCATGAAGTCAAACAGATCAACACGAAAGGACTTCCACACCGCGTAGCCCCGCACGCCATCCCATGTCTGCTGCACGTTAGGCAGGTCACGGGCCGACTGCATGGAAACCGGCGCATCCACAAATACCTGCCGCCCGCCAATAACCCCCATGCTCGCCCCCAGCAGATGCTCCTTTACCTCCAGAATCCCCTGCTGAAGGTCCAACCGCTCGCGCTGTGTGCCTGCCTGATATCCGTAGTAATTGGAGCCACCGGCCACACCCCACAAAAACTCGGCGTATGCGCGCACATGTTCACCGAGATGCAGGTCTGCACCATACATGTTGCGCAACAGCACGCGGTTGGCATTGGTTTTGCCTGCGGTGCCCATCATGGGCTGGTTTTCAAACACATAGCGTAGCCGCTCCTCCCCGCTCAGGGAGAGCCAGATACTGCCTGTGGTGTTCAGGCGTATGTATTTAAGGCGATTGAACCAGTCCTTATTTCTTTTTGATACCGGAACATTTGCGAGATCGCTCCAGTCTTCGGCCCAGCGGACCTGCCCAAAGCCTGCCATTGTTCCAAAGCCGCTGGCAGCCTGCTTGCCTGCGTTGAAGACCCCCCAATCCTGTGTATGGGGGATGTGCCCCGCCGCTTTTGCGGGTTTGGGCGTGTTGTTTTTCTCCACCGCCACAATGGTCTGGAGTGCAGTCGGGGCTGTATCCTGCGCGGGTGCACTGGCGGCCTGCGCCACGGCGGGGTGTATCCCCACAGTGCCCAGCAGCACAGCCGCATGAACCGAGATTGGCCAGGTCTGAAAAAGGGCGCACCGGGGGCGCACGCGATTCTTGTTCAAGGTCACGTGTCATAATCCGTGGCTGTAAGGAGGATCAGGAAATTGCGGAAAGGCCGGTCGTGTCACACCCATGTGCATCGGCTGGTTTGTTCCAGCTTCTGCGACAGATGGAGACGCAGACAAGAGCCACCAGAGCGATACCGGCAAAAGCCAGAAACCCCAGACTATAAGACCCCGTTGCCTGCCGTGCGGCTCCCAGAGAGGAGGCCAGATAAAACCCGCCAACCCCACCACTCATGCCGACCAGCCCGGTCAATATGCCCACCTGCTGTGCAAAACGTGTGGGAACAAGCTGGAAAACGGCACCATTCCCCAGCCCCAGCACCAGCATGCCCGCAAAAAAAGCGGGGAACGCCAGCCAGATCGTAGGCAGCCCAAAACCGATCAGGCCAAAAATAACGGTTGCGGCCCCATAGAGTATGCACAGCGCACGCTCGCCCCCAATACGGTCTGCCAGTGCGCCACCCAGCGGGCGGATAAAGGAACCAGCAAACACCACCAGCGCGGTGCAGCTCCCAGCCACTGCGGGGGAAAGGCCATACTGGTCATTAAAATAAATGGTCAGGAAGGAGGCCAGCCCAACAAAGCCGCCAAATGTTACGCCGTAAAAGAACATCAGAGCCCAGCAATCGGCTTTTTTCAAAACCGGGAGCCACGCCACAAGGCCGGCACTCGGGCGGCGGGGTGGTTCTTTGGCAAGGTAGATAAAGGCACACAACACAAGAACAAGCGGCAGCGTGGCCAGCCCGAACACGTTGGTCCAGCCATAAAGGGCCGCAAGCCCGGGCGCGAACAGGGAGGCAAGCGCCGTGCCGGAATTACCAGCCCCGGCAATACCGAGTGCCGTGCCCTGATACTGCGGAGGATACCAGCCAGATGCCAAAGGCAGAGCAACAGCAAAGGAAGCCCCAGCCACACCCAGAACAAAAGCTACGGGAAACAGACCGGCATAGCTGTGTGGTGCCAGCACCCACGTAGCGGAAAGCCCCGCAATAACAAAGGACTGCATGCCTATGGCAACACGACGCGGGCCATAATGGTCAACCAGTGCGCCAGCAACAACCCGCAGCAAAGCACCTGCAAGCACAGGCATGGCCACCAGAAGCCCCTTCTGGCCGGAGTTCAGGTGCAGGTCATGTGATATGGCTATGCCAAGCGGCCCAAGCAGCACCCAGACCATGAAAGACACATCAAAATAAAGAAAAGCAGCAAGCAGAGTGCGGGGATTACCAGCTTTGAGGAAACCTCTATCCATAACACTAATACCTAGTGCCGGGCTAAACGTCAGGCACGCCCACCATGGGCAAGAAGGCCATCATTGGCCCCCAATGTAGATATCATCATGACCTTATGGATCGAATGCCAGCGTTGACATTTACCAGATCTGACCAAAGGATGACGGCATATAATTCCGATGTCAAAATGTTTCTGTGCGCAGGCGACATCCTGGCAGGATGCTGTTTGTTTTTTGCCACACAGGCCGCGCAAGGTGCCGAGCGCGGTGAAGCGGTTGAGTATGGCGACACGGACGTGAAACTCTGTGATCTGACGGTTAAAATCCCTTGCTGACAGGCGTTGGCCCAGCAGCTTGATGCAGTGCATTTTCGCCTCGACGCGGCTTCGTCGATGGTATCCGCTCCACCATCGCCAGATGGTCCGCCCCAAACGGTCTGCCCCCCGCAAGGCCTCATTGCGGGCGATCGCGCCGGATGTTGTGGGGCTCCATGGTTTTGCGTTCTTCCGAGGAGGAATAATGGCCTGCGCTCCACGTTCGGCAATGGTTTCATGACATCGTCGGGCGTCGTAAGTACCGTCAGCTGTGACACTGGTGATATCTTCATCTTCGGGGATCTGAGCCAGGAGCACCGGCAGGATCGGCGCGTCACCAACATCCTTCCCCGTCATTTCAACGGCCCTGATTTCCAGAGACCCTTCATCGATAGCAATATGAAGCTTGCGCCATATCCTGTGCTTTGACGCCCCGTACTTACGGGAGTGCCATTCGCCTTCTCCCTCGACTTTGATCCCGGTGCTGTCGATTAGAAGATGAAGCGACCCATCGGAACCGCGATAGGGGATGTCGACCGTCAGGGATTTCTGCCGACGGCTGAGCGTGCTGAAATCCGGCACCGACCAGTCGAGGCCTGCCAGCCGCAGGAGACTTTCAACAAAACCGGTCGTCTGCCGTAGGGCAAAACCAAACAGAACTTATCAGTGTTAGACAGGTGTGGATCGCAGCTACGCTATAACTCTGCCGCCGTCCCCAATGTCCGGTCGGAAGGCCTTCCCAGACCATCGACGGATCAAACCACACCGTCAGTGAACCGCGCATCTTCAGCGCCGAATTGTAGGAGGACCAGTTCGTCGCGCGGTATCGTGTCGGCTGCGGCTTGCTCATCTCACCTAGCTACCAGAATGGATTCACGCCGTGAATCCCTCGCCACTATTTGCGCAACAAAGCCGGTTTTTAACTAACAAAAAAAACACTGACTGCCTCAGGGTTATTAATATTGACGTTGATATTTTCCCAAAATCGAATGGGTTATTCATGGAGCGCCTTAAAGAACTCGAAAGCCTAGCAGCCTCGATAAGCAATGACGCCGCCCAGTTCGTGCCGCTGCAAAACAATAGTTTTGCAGCCGTTGTAGTAATTGCCCTATTGCCAGTTGTCTGGCCGCACCTCAACGATCATCTATGCTCTGCCCTTCAGTGCAATACCGCTGCATGGAGGGTTCGAAAAACCCTCTGGTTTTGAGGTCTGCTCTGTGATTCCATTTCCCCTTAGTTGATTGGAGTATGGATCATGAAGCAGGCAGGATTTTTTGACGTTGAAGAGCGGCTTGCCCGGTTGAGCGGGCTTGGTGATCAGCTCGAAGCATTTTCCCGGACTGTTGATTTTGAAGTCTTCCGCCCTGACCTGGAGAAGGTACTGGCGTATTCTGACGGAAGCAAAGGCGGACGACCGCCATTTGATCCGGTGCTGATGTTCAAAATTCTGGTGATCCAGACGCTCAACAATTTGTCTGATGAGCGGACGGAATATCTGATCAACGATCGCCTCTCCTTTATGCGTTTCCTTGGTCTAGGGCTGTCGGACCGGGTGCCTGATGCCAAAACGGTCTGGCTGTTCCGTGAGCGCCTGACCCAGGCGGGAGCGATCGAGGGTCTGTTCAATCGCTTTGATACGATCCTGCGCAGCGCTGGCTATCTGCCGATGTCGGGCCAGATCCTGGATGCAACGCTGGTGGCTGCTCCAAAGCAGCGCAACACGAACGCCGAGAAAGCCGATCTCCGGGCAGGCCGTATTCCTGAAGACTGGCAGGACAAGCCATCCAAACTGTCGCACAAGGACAGGCATGCACGATGGACGCTGAAGTTCACGAAGGCGAAGCGGCAGGATGATGGAACCATGCCATCCAGCGATCTTGCCATCCCGTTCTTTGGCTACAAATCCCACGTCTCCATCGATCGGAAGTTTCGGTTCATCCGCAAATGGAAGACGACGGATGCCGCCGCCAGTGATGGTGCGCGATTGCGAGAAGGGCTGCTGGATAAAACCAATACGGCCTCAAGCGTCTGGGCAGACACGGCCTATCGCTCAAAAGCCAATGAGGACTTCATGGAGGAGCAGGGCTTTGTCTCGAAGGTTCACAGGAAAAAGCCGCATCTCAAGCCTATGCCCAGACATATCCAGAAATCCAACGCCGGAAAGTCCGTTATCCGGTCGCGTGTCGAGCATGTCTTTGCTGATCAGAAATCACAGACCGGGCTGTTCGTCCGAACCGTCGGCATAACGCGGGCCACCATGAGGATCGGGTTGGCCAATATCGTCTATAATATGCGTCGCCTCCTCTTCCTGGAACGGATCAGCGCGAATGCATAGCAATCCAGCGGGGGGCAGCACTTGATCTGCTCAAAACGCAGATCGAAAACGAACCTAAAAGTAGTCAATCAAATCGCCAAAAACCTGAAATCACCAGCCAAGCGTATCAATCAAGGGTTCTTCGATCCCTCCACCTCGAAATAGCCACGATAAACCACAAAATAATTTTCTGTCTTTATTTAATTACCATTATTTCTATGGTGCTGTTGGCCGCTGATCTATTAATTCCCATAAATTCCCGAGGCTAGGCATAAACGCTCTGCTTCTGCCATGGCGTCTTCAAGCCTTGCGTAGTCTGGCTCCCAACGATGAAACAGCCCCTCGGCCGGGTCCACATCCAGAACAATAGGATCGGCGTTCTCTCCCAAGCGTGGTCGCCCCCGCTTACGCCCCGGAGCCCATTTTTCCCTTACGCCAACCGCTTCACGGAGCGGGGCGAGGTCTTTCAACGCAAAAAGCCGCCGCGCTGAACGCCGGGTCACATCGACGACCAACCCCCGCTTAACAAACCGTTCCAGCAGGACACAGGCGGCCTGAACCGACACCGACAGCCGCGCGGCCAGGGTCGTCGCTGAAATCACGGGATGGGCAGCAATGATGTCGATGGCCAGAGCCGCTTTCGAATTACGCCGCTGATCACCGGCCTGCGCCCGCGCGTC
>NZ_JAFVMG010000027.1 GCF_017377745.1 Acetobacter suratthaniensis
AACGGGCTTGTAGAGGCCACTGGGCTGCAATTCGAGTTCAGTCCGGGTCTCCCCGAAATTGGCCGCCCAGGCATCAAACTCATGCAGGCCACGACTACGCAGGGCATCGAGCGCCATGTAGCGCTGCACCGAATACAGCTCGCCCAGCGTGTTGGTAATCGGACTGCCTGACGCCAGCACCAGCGCGCGGCCGGGGTTGACCCGCTCCAGATAGCGGGCCTTGACGAACAGATCCCACGCCCGTTGCGAGCCTTCAGGCGCCACCCCCTTGAGGTCGCCCTGATTGGTGGCGAAGCTCAGTTTGCGGAACTGCTGGGCTTCATCCACGAGGATCTGATCAATCCCCAGTTCTCCCAGATGCAGCAGATCATCCTTGAGGGTCGCCAGCCCTTCGAGCTTGGCTTCCATCATTTCCTTCATGTGCTCGATACGCTTGCGCGACAGCCGGTCGTCTTTATCCATTTCGCAGAGCAGCGTGTCATAGGCCTCGATCTGTTCGTCGATCATGCCGCGCTCAAACGCGGCCTCCACCGCGATGAACTTGAAGGCGTCATGGGTGATGATGATCGCATCCCAGTTGCCCGTGGCCGCGCGGGCCAGAAAACGCTGGCGTTTGGCCTTCGCGAAGTTTGTCTCATCCGCGACAAGGATTTTCGCGGCGGGATAGAGCATGAGGAATTCGCGGGCCATCTGGGCCAGACAGTGCCCCGGCACCACGATCATCGCCTTGCTGATCAGGCCCAGCCGCTTCTGCTCCATGACGGCGGCACACATGGAGAAGGTTTTGCCCGACCCCACGGCATGGGCGATATAGGTGCTGCCCGCGGCAATGATCCGCCAGATCACCCGCTTCTGGTGTTCGCGCAGGGAGATGACGGTGCTCGCACCGGGCAGCCGCAGATGCGCCCCGTTAAATGTGCGCGGCACGAGATTGTTGTAGGTGTCGTTATACAGCCGCACCAGCCGGTCAGCGCGCTCGGCATCCTGCCAGACCCAGTTCTGGAACGCCTGACGGATGGCGGCCAGCTTCTCCTTCGCCGCTTCCGTTTCCTGCGTATTCAGCACACGGGTGTCGTTGCCGTTTGAATCCCTGACCGTGTCCCAGATTTTCGGGGAAGCCTGCGTGAGCGCGTCTTCAAGCAGCTCTCCGGCGTGACGGCGTTCCGTGCCCCAGACCGAGGTCGCTTCGGCCCGCCCGAAGAACGGCCGTTTGTCGACGCTCCAGCAGGCCACCTCGGCGGTATGGTGGATAGTGGTCTCAACCCCCATCACCTCGCGGGTGAAGGCCACGATGTCACTCACAGGCAACCAGGGCGCACCCAGACGCGCCGTAATATCGGACGGCCTCAGATCCTCGGGCTGGGCCCGTTCCAGTGCTGCCGCCGTGCGCGCAAAACGCGGGTCTCTCTGCGCGGCCTCACGGGCTGCCACGAGCTTGGTGCGCACGGCCCCAGACAGCAGCTCGTCCGCCGCCACCCACACATCGCCACCCAGGCGCGAGGCTTCAGGATCGAGATAGACGGCCTCGCCCAGTTCGGTCAGGGCTTCATCTACGCTGCACCCCGTCAGCTCGGCGATCAGGGGCAGATCGACACGCCCCACGTCATGCAGGCAGACCGCGAGCGCGTCATGAGCCGAGTGGATCTCGGGCTCGATCGGCGCATGGATGACGCGCTCGGTAAACAGCGGCCCCGGCCGGGCGGTCTGGGTCGCCTCGTCATACTCTTCGATGGAAGAGACCAGCCACACATCGGGATCATCATAGAAGGGCTGGAGGTTGGGCCTGCGGCGGCTTTCGGTTTCCTCGCCGGTGGTGGCGTTCACCCTGACGGTGGTGTTGGTGAGGTTGATCGGCCCGAACTGGCGGGTAAAGCTCTGCCAGGCCTGCCGCAGCCGATGCTGGTGCCGCCCGAAGGGCTGGTTGTCCATCTGGGCGCGCAGGACAGCCTTGGCCGCGTCCCGCACGGGGATCAGGGCTTCGATGATGCGCGCATGCTTCTGGAACAGACCGTCTTTCTGCTCCCCCTTGCGGATGGGCACTTCCTTACCTGCGCCGCCAATGATCTGATGCAGGACACGGTTGTGCAGATAATAGCTACCTTCCTTCAGGTCAGCCCCTGAAGCCGCTGTGCCCACGGACAGCCCATCCAGTTCGGGCCGCGTAATGCGCTGTTCTGCAGGCGGTAGAAACCGGTTCTCGGGGGCAATGCGGGCCAACGCTTCCGGCAGGGCGGTTTGAAGGTCCACGCCCGCCACCGGCAGACAGCAGTAATCCAGTCCGAACTGACTGCCAGCCCAGCCATGCTGGCCGAGCACCTGCGCGGGGTTATCGAGGAAATAGCGGTTGACCCATAACGGGCCGCGCCCTTCATCGCTATCAGGCACGACAGCCGTTTCCAGCCAGGTCTGATCGCCGGGCAGATCACCGATCATGCGCTTGCGGAACACCAGCAGATCGAGCACGACCTCGGTGCCTGCCTCAGCACTCATCGCGCCCGCGGGCAGACGCACGGCCCCCAGCAGATCGGCCTCTTCGGCCATGCGCGCCCGTGCCTTCGTCTCGCTCTTGTCCAGCGTGTGGCGTGAGGTCACGAAGGCAGCAAAGCCACCGGGGCGCAGGGCGGTCAGGGCGCGGGCGATGAACCAGTCATGCAGGCTGAAACCACGCATATCCCGATGCTCTGGTGCGTTGACCGTACGGTTGGAGAACGGGGGATTGCCAATCGCCAGATCGTAATCACTGGCGAGCGTGGCCTTGGTGAAGTCTTCGTGCCTGATCCACTTGCTTGGGATAGAGCTTGCGGGCGATACGGGCGGCGATGCTGTCCATTTCAATGCCGGTAAAGGCAATCCGGCCTTCGAGGCGTTCGGGCCTGAGCGCGATGAACTGCCCGATGCCGCAGCCGGGTTCCAGAACGGACCCACCCTGAAAACCACGCTTCATGAGCATGTCCCAGATGGCGGTGACGATATGTTCCGGGGTGTAATGGGCATACTGGGTGGAGCGGGCGAGGGCGGCATGCTCCGTCTCGTTGCAGGCAGCTTCCAGTGCCTTACCAAGGCTTTCCCATCCGGCCCGATAGGGCTCACCGCCACGGGGGAAGAGGGCGTTGGCCAGTTCACTGGCCCCGAAGCCAATGAAACGGCTCAGCACAGCCCGCTCGTCGGGGGTTGCATTGCGGTCTTCGGCCTCAAGCGTGCCCAGCAGACTGATGGCCGCGATGTTATCCCGCGCACGGTCTTTCCAGCTGGTGGCAAGGCCACGGGAACCCGTGAGACGGAAATCTGTCTGGGGGATGACCAGTGGGGTTTCTGTGACGGGGGAGGGCAGGGCGCTGTCTTCGCCTTCAAGCTCACCCCAGAACAGGTCTGGGGCGCCACTGAGGGACGAGGAAGAGAACAGGCTGAGCTGATCACCGAACAGGGACATGGAAGGCTCCGGACAAACGCCGAACGCCGCCTGCGTCTGGGACGAGGCGGTGATCGGGGAGGATGGGACAACAGCAGGGAAGGGGACTGAGCGCTGTCTCGCGTCAGATTTTCTTCTGCATGCTGTCTCCGGAACCGGGCCTGTGGGACGGGGGCAAAGGCGGCGCCTGCGCCGGGATCGGGCTGGCGTCAGACAGACCGACCCACCCTTTGCGCACGGCGCTCAGGGCTGGTCGGAGTGTTTTTGTTGGTTGTTGACATCTGTCAACTTCGTTTCTGTTTTTAGTTGACAGATGTCAACAACACCATAAAATGCGCTATTGTAATTCTTCGCTGCTATATACCGCACCCGGCGCATTGTGGCGCATGTTGATGAGGGAAACGACCTTGGCCGATATAAGCAATACAGATGATAGCAACACGCTTGACGTGCTACTGTCTGATCAAGCCCGCGCACTTTCAAGTCAGCTTCAAGCTCACCGGATGGAATTATTCCCTCCCATGGCGCAGAAAACTCTACGATCATTTCAAATTGGCGAGGTTGCGAAAATACTTGGGTTGAAGCCAGGATATTTGAGGAACCTCGCATTAGAAGGGAAAGGCCCCATTCCAGAAATAGGCAACGGTGGCCGTCGATCCTATAGCGCTGAGCAAATACTAGAGTTGCGCGAATATTTGGACTCCAACGCGCGCAATGGTCGGAGATATATGCCGACACGCACGGCGACAGAAGAACTGCAAGTGATTGCTGTGGTGAATTTCAAAGGCGGAAGTGGAAAGACAACGTCAGCGGCCCATCTAGCTCAAGGATTAGCTTTAGATGGGCTGCGTGTGTTGGCGATTGATCTTGACCCACAAGCCAGCTTATCGGCGCTGCATGGCTTTCAGCCGGAGTTTGATGTGCATGAAAATGAGACATTATATGGCGCGATAAGATACGACGACAATCGACGTCCCATGTCGGAATTAATCAGGAAAACAAATTTCCCAGGGCTTGATATTGTGCCCGGTAATATTGAGCTGTCCGAATTTGAATACGAAACGCCACGGTTTTTGGCATCGTCTGATCAAGCTGGTGCGATCTTCTTTTCACGGGTCGATGCTGCGTTAGAAGACGTGCAAGATAATTATGATGTGGTCATTATCGACTGCCCGCCTCAACTTGGATACCTAACAATGTCTGCTGTGTGTGCAGCTACTGGGCTTCTCATCACAGTTCACCCCCAGATGCTTGACGTGATGTCCATGTGTCAATTCCTGCTTATGATGAGCGATGTAATGACACATCTACGGAATGCTGGGGGAAATGTGTCCTACAATTGGGTTCGATATTTAATGACCCGGTTTGAGCCTTCCGACGCGCCGCAAACGAATATGGCTGGATTCATGAGATCTCTTTTCGGAGATCATGTGCTAAAATTTCCCATGTTGAAAAGCACTGCAGTGTCTGACGCAGCGATAACCAAGCAAACAGTTTTTGAGATTGAGAGGCGGCAATTTACGGGCGCCACTTATGACCGAGCGCTAGAATCCGTGAACGCGGTGAATGGTGAGATCAGAGACCTAATTTTTAGCTCATGGGGAAGAAGTTAAGCCTCTCCTTCCTTTAGCTTTGTTGACATCTGTCAACTTCACCCAGGTAGAAGGTCTTCGATCATGGCAAGAAAAAACACGCTTGGCTTAATTCCTCCCATCGGTTCCTCAGACGCGTTGAATACCGCACAACATGTGCGGCCCTCGCAAACATTCAGAACAGGAGGAGCGCTAGGCTCGGTGGCAAAAAGCTTAGGCAGTTTAGCAGAAACTGCAAGCAAAGCAGATGAGTTAGAAAAAGCCCTGAAAGCAGGAACTGTTATTGTTGAGATAGATCCACAGCTTATTGACGACGCTTTCGTTAGGGATCGCCTTGAGACCAAAGATGATGGTTACGAGGAGTTAAAAGCAGCCATTGAAAAATCTGGGCAACTGAGTCCTATTTTAGTACGACCGCATCCAACTGTGACAGGCCGCTATCAAATAGCATTTGGTCACCGACGGGTAATGATATGCCGCGAACTCCACCGTGCTGTTAAAGCATCTGTAAAGGACATGACCGACCACGAATTAGTGGTTGCTCTGGGCCAAGAAAACAGCATGCGAACGGATTTGTCATTTTTAGAACGTGCGTTGTTTGCCCAAAACTTGAACGCAAAAGGTTATGACAGAGCTACTGTCATGTCGGCATTGGGGGTTGATAAGACCCTGCTGTCACGCATGCTTACAATAGTCGAGAGCATTCCAGGTGCCGTTGTAGATTATGTAGGGCGGTCTCCGTCCATAGGAAGAACACGCTGGCAAGCTCTCAGCGATCTTTTCCGAGATCCAATCGTGGTTGAAAGATGTGTTCATTGGCTACAAACGGACCGAGCCAAGACAATCGTTCGCGATGACCGTTTTAAAGCGGTGCTAAAAGAAGCATCTAAAAAAGTGGGAGTTTCGGCAGCTTCTTCTGACAAGCAGAGCGACTGGGTTTCTGATGATAAAAATGTTTCTATTCAGTTTAGCTTACGAAAAAGTCGGGCAGTCATTGATGTTAATCCGGAAATGGGATCGACATTCAGCCAGTTTTTGATTGATGAACTGCCCGCTCTTTACAAGAAGTTTCAGAGTGGTGAAAATTAACGCTGGATAGGTGGAGGAGAGGGGGAGAGATATAGCCCCTTTTCGCTAATTCTTACTTTGGCTGCTCGATATGCAGCCAAAGCTAATGCCAGAGGCTCTTGGAATTCAGCTTTAAAAGATCGCAGCGTCTTAAATTCTCTGCCGAATTGGCGCCATAAAGCAGCCCATGAAACCAAGGCATCCGATTGCAGCGCATGGAGCCTAAATGCAAGCCACAAATAAGCGTCAATCGCTCGTGGGGATGTTTGTATGTCGCGGATCGCCGCTCGATCAACAAGTATTGGGTGCCGTTTAAGTTCATTGTAGAACGCCTCGGACAACACTATTTTTTCGATCATTCGTGTTGTACGCTTGGTTCTTGGGTCTACTTCGCCAACATATTTAAATGCTTCGACCAATCGTTCGTTTACCACTACGGCTTCTCGGTCGGTTCCAAATCGAAAATCTACGGTACATGTAGCTAGGCGCTCAATTTGTTCGACTAACTTCTTGGTTACAGGTCCGCCGCGACTTAATCCCAACCTATTAAGAAGTGCTGCCGGGCTTTTGCCGAGATTAATTTCTCTAGAGTTGTGTTCAAAGGCTTCAGACTGCCAGTCGATAAGCAGCAGCCGCGCAATCGAGCCTGATGGTACGGACAAATCCTCTCTGCTGTCGTCGTCACGCAGACGGACACCTGGCCTAACAAGAAGCTGTGCATAGTCGGTTTTGATCAACCAATCTTCACCTGGCTTACGTTCACGATGGGGTAAGCCAGCTAGACACCAAGCACTATAGCTATACCCGATCTCTGAAACGCCCTCGGCTTCTCGAACAAGGGAGGATGAAACAGCGTCAACAATTTTCCGGCCAGCCCTTCCGGCTAAAGCGTCGTACACGCTAGGTGGAGATGCGACGTCTCTGCCCGCTGAGAAATGGTCGACTATCTCAAGCGCTTTTTGAGTTCCGTGTTCTTCTACCAGCTTGTGTATGGATACAAACAAATCTGGATGCGGCGGGCATTGATCCATGTTGTTTCTCATTATGCACAATCTGACTGTTGCATAGCATGTGACTTAGTTAACGCAGATGTCGATGTGTTCATTGCTTACAGGCGAATGACTTGTGTTTTTTGCTTACGGTCTTCACTGTTGGTGTGTTCATTGCAGACGAAACAACCTTTTATTGTTCTATATTATTTATTGTTTCGTAGGCAAAAAACACGTGGAAAACATTGCAACCTGCTGTTTTTAAAGCATTTCTAAAAATATCAGAATTAGTGCTGTCGGCAAAAAACACATGAGATCAGACGTGGGGTCACTACGAAACTATGTATCGTAGACAATTAACACATGGAACGTGGGGAAAAAAACTGTCGGCAAAAAACACTAACCATCATGGGATGAGTGCAGGCATTAAACACATAGGCGACGAATCGACTATGCAGATGATGGACAATCTATTGTCGGCAATAAACACAACTAACGTCGCTTTGCGGTTGCGCTACTCAACCAACGCATGCCCATCAAACGGATCTCCCAGTTCGAGGTAGTCTCCCAGAGCAGCGTATGTTGCATGTCGCGCTAGGCGCTTGAGTTTAACAGGATGCGCACCAGCATCCATTCCGGTCGTCAGCGCCCCCCGTTTCAGGCTGTGCCCGCCAAAGGTCTTTCCTTCCAGACCGGCGGCACTGGCCCGAGTCTGGATGATGCGGGCGATCGAGCGATCTGTCAGAGGCTGCGCTCCAACAGCGCGCACGTCGTCTGGAAAAGCCACGGCTCCTTCTTTGCGGACGCGGCGAAAGACGGGGCCAGCCTGTATGCCTGACACGGCTAACCAGGCTCCGTATGCCTTTACCGGGCAATACTGGTCCTGAGTGTAGGGGAGGGCGATCTCAACGCCTTTGCCTTGCCTGTCGCCCTTGGACTGGGGAAGGGTGACAAGCAAGCCTTTACTGACCAAGGCTACGTGGCGGATCTCAATGCTGGCCAGCTCCGAACGTCGGAACGCACCATAAAACCCCATGAGAAGCAGAGCCCGATCGCGCATCCCAGATAGCTTGCTCAGGTCTATCGCATTAATGATTGTCGCCAGCACGTCCTGCGTCGCCGCAGCCTTGCGGCGCGGCGTAAAGCCATCCCTCGCGGCGGTGCGCCTGATCCCCGTCATGGTTTCGCCAATAGTGGCGTCAGCGGTGGGAACGGCACAGCCTGCCAGACGGTGAAGATAGGTGATAGCGGCCCGTCGCAACTCCAGTGTTGCCGGAGCAAGGCCTCGACCTCTTTCGTCTGCCAGAAACGCGGCAATGTCAGCCGATCGGGCAGGGAGGCAGGGTAGGGTATAACGATCTGCCCAGGCACACCATGCCCGGACACCCGCACGATAGGCTCTGCGTGTGTTATCCGCCTTGGCCTGCAAAGCGTAGGCTGTGGCACTATCACGCGCGGTTTCAAGAGAGCCGTCACGTTGAGGAACGGCTCTGCCTAGAGAGGCGTCAAACCATCGGACAATGATGCCGGGCGTCTGTCCCGCCGGAGAGGACAGGGGAGGGAGCGTGTCAGACTGGGTGCTAGTGTCACTGGGTGCTTGCCTGTAACGCGCCAGAAAATACGGAGCTGAGCTGAGATGCAGGGCCAGAAACAGTGAAGGATCAGCTGGCGCCACACCGAGCCGCTCTGCGGCTAGTGCGCGGGCACGGGCCGCGAACGGTACATCATGAGCGATCACTAGATCGTCGGTGTTGCTTCCGGATAGTCTGATGCCCGACAGGCATAATTCCAGTCCTGGGGATAGACGGGCTGTAGCCAGGATGTCCGGCAGCGTGTCGGCTGCGGAACCGGCCTCACTCAAACGGTGTCGGGTAATCCGGTCACACCGGTCGAACAGCGCAGCGAACGCCCGATCTTTTCGACCGTGGACAATAATGTCATCCAGCATAAACGGAGCCTCGTGCTTGCTACTACCCGGTGTGTCTCACACTCAGTGTAGTAGCTCACGACGCTGAGCTGGTACCGTATTTTTATGCAGTCGGGTCTTTTTTGATGACCGCTATGGGGGGGAGCGGTATGTCGGTTATCGGTGAGGGATGGCCAACAGCGGCCATACGTTCACGATAGCTACAGATCACCATACGCCATACCGGTGCAGTGCTGGGAATGTCGGCTCACGCCGATATCTGCCATGATCGGTCTCTCTATCTGCCGGTCAGTGTACGCTGATACAATTATCGCTCGGAAGCTTGGGCGACCTACTTTAGACGCACCGTTCATTCATACTTCTAAGGGGCGCATGCATCTGGGCCACGCCGGGGCGCTCACACTTTGCGCAGTCAGCACCTGGAATTGCCGTTACCTGCCAAAAGCTTGCCTTGTTGCGTGACAAACTATAGCCGGTGGGGACGAGGTCAGTCACGAACACGCGGCGAATAGGATACAGAAGCGCTATGACTAAAAAACTTGCCATTGTGGGGGGCGGTCCCAAAGCAGCCGCGCTGGTCTCCCGCGCGGCGGTGTTGCGGGATATGGGTGTTGCAAATGTTCCCGATCTTCTTGTGTTTGAGAAAAAGGCGGTTGGCTCAGCATGGAGCGGTGACGGCGGCTATTCGAGCGGTCACCTCACATTGTGTTCACCGGCGGAAAAGGATGTAGGCTTTCCCTACGTTGAGTTTAGCGCAGAGAATGGGGAGCAATCGATCGCCTCGGCACTTCATGCTCGATTTTCGTGGTCGGCCTACCTCGTCGCGACAGGTTCTTTTTCGGAATGGGTGGACCGAGGACGTGATCACCCTACGCATGGGATATGGGCCGACTATTTGAAATGGGTGTTTGTGAAAGCCGACCAAGGTATAGTCCCGGGCGAGGTAATCAAAGTCAAGTCGCAGAGCGGGGGCGGCTGGCACATTACCTATGTCGATGACGAAGACGAGGTCACAACAGAGGTAGATGGCGTGGTCTTGACCGGTACGGGCGAGGCCAAGGTTATCAGCGGTCTTACATCGAATATCCCTACGGAACGCCTGCTTAATGCTGAGACCTTCTGGCGCCATCGCAATCAGGTCCGAAAATGGAACGAGATTGCGGTCACGGGCGCCGGGGGCGCAGCTGGCGCGATCGTCGCTTGGCTTTCCAATGCATTGGCCGAAGAGTCCGATGCTACCATACGTTCCATTAGTCCGATGGGCACACTGTTCTTGCGCGGCGACGGCTACGCGGAGCGTCGATGGTTTACTGATCCTGATGCTTGGACTGATCTCAGCCTCGGGGATCGGCGTAGGCTGCTTGAGCGCACCGAGGCCGGGGTAATTTCCTCGCGTAACAAGTCGATTATCGATAGCGCGTGCAATGTCGACTACGTGCTTGGAAAGGCAATCAACGCATCCTGGGATGACAGCGAGTTGACCATTGATATCACCTATGATGGGCAAAATCAGAAGCAAGTGACGGCCGACTGCCTGATCAACGCGATCGGTTTCGATGCCTGGAGTTTACTCAAGTTGGTTGATGCTGTTGCAGTCAGAAATATTCTTGATCCAACGAACAAAAAAATACGTGAGCAGCTTGAGGGTGAGATACTCCCAGATCTGTCGTTCCCGGTGAGTGCCGGGCTAGGCACTGGCCTGCATGTCCCTTCCCTCGCAGCGCTGGCGCACGGCCCCGGCATGGCGACGCTGGGAAGCCTCGGCCTTCTGGCCAGTGCGATCCTGAAGAGTTATTTGTAACAAACACTCTGCCACCCTTGTGAAAGCACGACCAAACATATATATGTATATATAAGCCATCAAACTGAACATGCCTTGATGAAAGGATACCCTGATGTCCGAGGTTCTGGTTATGCGCTCTGTGTACCTTCCGGCGGCGCTGGATGCTGAGTTGCGTCAGATCGCCCATGACAAGGGGGTTTCCAAAAGCGATCTCATCCGGACGGCAGTAGCACTCAAAGCCAAAGAATGGCGCGGTGACAACACCGAGAAAAAATTGGATAATGACGTACAAGCCGGGCTTCGCGCGAGCGGTCGCCAGACTACAGTAAAAACGGTTAAGCCTGTGGCAGTGAGCCGCAAGCCGAGGGCTAAAGGTGCGGGGCACGTCGACTGCTTCCCGAAGACGAGGGGCCGCAAGCCCGCCACTGCACCGGGCTGATTGCGATGCATCTCCCGCGCATGTGCCGGAGCGAGGAACCGTCAACGTGCGGGATTGTTGCGGCTCACCGTCACTTTAGCGATCCATTCAAAAATGCCAGTTGTCACCGACTCGATCTATCTCATTATCATCTGAGGTTCGCCTAACAATGTCGGCTTTCGTGCAACCGTCAAACCGACTGTATGTCCGACATGAAGGCGGAAGCAGACCCGTGCGTTGATAAAAACGTGGTCGCGTTTTGTCACCTAATTAAGGGCCTTTTTCGCATTAATAAGGGACATTCGCATAATTAAGGGTATCAATAACGTGCTGGAATATCGGAATATTGACTAACTTAATTAAGGAATTCCGACATCGAAAAAAACCAGAATATGAGGATAATGCGCCGGAAACCGGGCTTTGCAGCCGCGCAGCGTTCCATGCTAACCACAGATAACAGGCTCGCTCATCCGCGGACTGGAAAGCAATTAAATTATCACACGCCGCCCAACTTGCCGCTGAGCGGCCGCCTCATGTCGGGCATACGTGCCTGTGAATGGCTTTCCTGAGAGCGGACATACGAAGCACCGTCTCTTTCGAACGAGTTGGACCGAAATGGAACGGTCCGCGCAATGAGGTCAAAATCAAAATTCGATTATCATTCCGCCGTGGTGCAGGTTCTCCGCTGTCCGCCATTAGCCTTTCATTCATAGCTGACGGTTTAGCTATACGCTTTTCGATTATAGCGTTTTCTAAATATTAGTAGCATGATTTGCAGAACTAACGATCAAATTAATAAAGGAGTGGGTTGTTGCCTCCAAAGCCATTTGCATGCACCTCGGACAACAATATCATATCCGTATCCGGCGGGCTCGATCCAACTCACTTTAGGAATGTAACCGCGGCAATTTACGACAAGCTGGAACGGCAGGGAAATTCAAGTCTTACGCTTAACTTTGCAGACCTCGAGCAAGTTCCCGCAAGAGCAATGCTGCCAATTGTCGCGCAGATAATAAGATACAAAGATTTCGGGCATAAGGTTTCTCTTATTGAGCCCAATGCAGAACATATTAAAAAATTGTTTAGAAATTCAAATTGGTCTCACTTGATCGACGATAATTACCCTGTAGCGAGCCGAAGGAATAAAAGGCACCTTCCAGCTGAAATCTTCGCATCGCCTTCAGATCAACATCATCTTGTAAATGAACTAATGGAAAAAATAATTAGTGGTGTTGAAAATATCGATAGAGAGCATTTTTCAGCTTTAGAATGGGCAGTAAACGAGATAACCGATAATGTACTAGTTCATTCGGAATCCTTATGTGGTGGGCTTGTTCAGCTAACTACGAAAAGCCGCGTAAAAAAAATAGAATTTGTTGTCGCTGATACTGGTATTGGCATTGCTAAAAGCCTTAAGCACAATTCGAATTCTTACACCTCAGATACGGATGCTCTTTCTAATTCTATTTTACAGGGCGTTACGCGCGATAAAAGCATAGGGCAGGGAAACGGACTATATGGAAGTTATCAAATCGCGGCATTAAGTGGTGGTTATTTCGGAATTTACGCCAATAATGCCTCTCTTTACATGAACAATGGTAATAAAATTATTAAACGAGAAGAAATTCCCTATTCTGGGTCTGTTGTTGTTGCCGAACTAAACTATGCGGAACCCATTCGATTGAGCGAGGCGCTACGGTTCGGCGAGCGAGGATTTTCACCGTATGATTATGTTGATGTAATGATGGATAAAAGTGAAGATGGCGTTGTCTATATTCATATAAAGGACGAGGTATCCTCGGTTGGATCGCGTACTGCCGGGGAACCGCTTCGAATAAAAATCGCCAATCTGTTAAGGCTTCAGCCAGATTCAAGAATAGTTCTTGATTTTTCCGGAACACGAATTATCTCAAGTAGTTTTGCAGACGAAGTGATCGCAAAAAACGTCGTCCATTTTGGATTTTCTGAATTTATGGACCGAGTTAGAATTACAGAGGTTGAAAATGTTACACGGTCAATTATAGATAAATCAGTCAATCAGAGAATGATGAGTTTATCTAAATAATTATATTGCAAAATGAAAATTTATATAGGAAAGTTATTCATCTTATTGGTAAACACCGCTAGACAGATTGTGATTGTATGTAGTTATCCAAAGACCTTCATATAGTCGAAGCGCACGCTTCTAGAACAGTTAGTCCAGTCTCGAAAGTTTGGCTTGGGCGCGACAGCGGTCGTCACACTTGGTTCAACCAGCAGCAGCAAACATTGTCTGATTACCTGAACCGGATCTTCTTTTTGCCCCCCCCCCAAGATGGACATGGAGTGAATCCTCGGCATAGAACAAGTCCGACTAAGAACGGGCTTTTAACCTAATTAAGGTTACTTTTAGTGGAGTTTGGCGGCGTGGAAGCCGGGATTCTCCTAATTAAGGAATTTCGACATTTTTGATTGACTTTGTGTCCGGATTTTTTATGTCCGACAAGAGAACTTATCGTCGCTTGGGGGGCGCGCGAGAGACAGCAGAGAAGGCGCTACGGGCGGTGATCTTGATCTGATCGCTTTTCGGCATGCGTTTATCACCAATCAGTGTCACTGGATCCGCGGTGCATAGCGGATCATCGAGATACAACTAGCTGTCGGGTCGTGAGACGTCATTGGGATGATGTAGCGTGAGCAATACCGCGTTACGCGCCATGGTTTTCTTCCGTTTGCAGGGAGAGCGAATGATGCTTCAGATCCATCCATAGGCACGCACGACACCGGCCGTCCGGGCTGATATTGCATACTCTTCGGAACCGACATCTGTGCTGGCCAGACGTTACGGGATCAGCGATGAAACAGCGCAGGCGTGGTTCAGGCGCCTGTCAGGACCGCAGCAGCCGTCCCCTGAAACTGGCATGGAAAGCCTCGGAGGAGGAGCGTGCCATTGTCTAGCAACAACTC
>NZ_JAFVMG010000028.1 GCF_017377745.1 Acetobacter suratthaniensis
CCGGCTGCATGGCCCGGGCCTGCGCCAGCGGCATCCCGTGACGGATCCCCAACCGCAGGGCGATGGGATCGGCCGCCGTGACGACAAGCCGACCACGCTCAGGCGCGTAGAGCGCCAGTCCGGTGCGTGAAGGGACTGGCTGCTGTTTCTGGTGCCGTTCGATCGGCCAGAGGGGGAGCCACAGGGAGAGAATACGTCGGGTCATGGCGTGTCGGGGTGGTGATCCAGGTGCCGTTGGCTCCGCCGCGATGGCGCATCAGTTCGACGGACCAGCGTTCCGGACCGGCAACCGGCGAAAGGGAGGGGAGGTCAGTGCGCAGCGTTGAGGGGCTACCGCCAATCCGCCAGCGGGTCATGCTGGCGCTGGCAGGCGGATCGCTCATTCCCCCCGCCATGCGACAGAGCAAGAAACCGCTCACCTGACTCCGTTCAGCCGCAAGGACCAGACGGCGGGACTGGGTGAGCGAGAGCGGTGTGCGCAGATCCGCGACCAGGGCACAGACCCCGCGTTCGTTCAGCACATCCTCGCACAGGGCTTCGAGACCGCCCTTACGGGTGGTGACGCAGAGCAGGCGACCGGGGTTAAGGCCGGACTGACGGATGCCCGGCGCGGACAGGTCAGGATAGTCTTCGCTGGCCCAGATCACCGGTCCGGTGGTGCGCGCCAGCACATGGGCGACAAAGGCGGCTGAGCGTGAGCCATAAAGGTTGTCGCGTCCGATGCTGAACACCTCATGCACGCAGCCACGCGCAAGGCCCCCGACAAGATGCGTATCGATGGCTGCAAACCCGGTGGGCAGCCTGTCGGCCGACACCGGCGGCGGGGCTTCCATCTGGCGGATTTTTGCGCGCAGAAGCGCCAGCGTGTCCGTCTTGTCCTGATGCATGAGAGGGCTCCTTTATGCCCTCATGGCTACAACGGAACAAAAAGCGAACACAAGCCTTTTCATACACACGCGAGGCCGGGCGTGGCTATCCGTTTGATCTTACGGAGAAACTGGAGTGGCGAGTTTTTTGCCCCTCGCTTAAGCCGGCATCTGGAGGTAAAACTCACGATCAACGATGAGACAACACATGAAAAATCTCACAGATTCTGACAAGGAACACCGCCTACAGGCTGTTCAGGCCGCGCTGGCCAGCGCGGCCCGGGAAGGGCAGCCGATTTCTCCAGAGGCAGCTGCAGATCTGGAAGCATGCGCACGAGGCGAAATCACGGGGGATGAGGTGCGTCGTCGTATCATGGCGCGGCTACAGGCGGATCCACGCTACAAGGTCGCCGCGCGTTCATAACCCCTATCCCTGATGCTTACCGATCGGCCGACTTCCAGGCATTGAGAGAGACGATCTTGCGGGCAACCAGATCCTGACGGGCAGGCGCAGTGTCGTTGCTGGCGAGGGCAGGTGGCGGGTCAGGGTTGGCTTTACGGTAGGCATCGAACACTTTGCCAAAAGCTTCCCATGCACCTGCAATCCAGTGTCCGCTTTTCCAGACCTGATGCAGAGCCACGGCTGCGGCTTCCCGTCTGGCACGGAAAACGGGAGCGGACAGCCTCTGCTCGACAGTCGTGTTCTGTGTAATCTGTTCGATCTGGAAACGCTCATCTTGTGCCTGCGCTAGCAGTTCCAGAAAGGCATCGACTGTTTCCTGCAAGCAGAGCCGCGCGTGCTCCTGCAGCGCGTCAAAATCCGCGAACATCGAAAAATCGGTGCCTTTGACTTGAGCCCGGACAGCACGGGTTCCCTCGCGCCCGATGGCCTCGGCCTTGCGGGATAAGCGCAGGCCAGCCGCACGGAGCGTCACCGCAACCGTTTCTGTATCTGGCGTGAGCTGAAGGACCGTCTCAATCGTCCGCTTCGCGAGCTTTTCGCGACCACGGCGGCGGACTGAGGTGACCAAATGATCTTCACGATTGTCACTCTTGGTGTGCTCACTCATGAGTATGACCAGCTACATATCGCCTATTCCAACCCTCGATAAGCTTGTCGAGTTGGTCGAAGCTCACAGCAGGAGAGCAGAAAAATCCCTGGAAGCGCCTAACCCCCATACCTTTTAGCTCATAAAACGCATTAATAGTTTCCACCCCTTCAGCGTAACAATAGATTTGCATCCTTTTACAATAATATATGATGGCTTCTATTAATGCTTGTGTCTTTAAATTAGACGAAAAGTTAACCAACATACCTTTGTCGATCTTGATTCCGTAAAGATCTATATCGATCACAGGAAGCAGAGTACTATGCTCAGAAAAGAAGTCATCAAGAGAAAATTTGTAACCATAATTTATAAGTCTTTTTATTTTTTCAACAATGTTCTTGTTCACTTTCATACGCTCCGAAATCTCTAAAATTATGTTTTTTGGAATCCGAGGGGTTTTCTTTGAAATTTCTTTCAACTGATCCAAAAAAACTTTGTTATTTATATCTACTTGAGAAATATTAATAGAAACACTATACCTTCCATCGTATTTCTTTATGAATTTTTCTGCAGATTCAAGACACAGTGCTGTCACTTTTTTATGGAGAGTATTCTCAGTCAAAAGAGGCTTAAAATGATCTGGTGAGAATATCTTGCCGCATCTGCATTTCACTCTCATGAGTTGCTCAAAGCATACAATACTTAAATATTCATCAAGAATTGGTTGATAGTAAATTTCAACAAGGTTCTTTTGGAAGAATTGGTTGTATTCCTGCTCTACGCACTGACCACATGGGAAAACTATCATTGGATAAATCTTTTAATAAGCTAATAAAGAGATGATGGCTGTTTACGGATATTAGTAATTATCAATTCTGTGTGGTGAAGTATGTAAAATTCCACGGAATCCTCCACAGGCCGTTTTATGCTGCTCAAAATATCCGGATAAAATTGGGCAATGACAGGCAACAATATGGGATGGAACCAATAAAGTTTTTTACAGAGGCTATGTTTTCATAAAACAATGAAGATACACAAAGCCCCTGTTTCCGAGATATTTATATCATAATTTAACCTAGGGGAGGGCTACCTTGCCAACGCCAGTCGTGGCTGCCGCCCTGCAGTGCTAATCTCATCTGTAGTGAAATGACTGACTATCTCCCTCAATGACATTGCTTCGCGTGCGAGGTTATGGACCGCGGCAGTCGTCTCTTCCACCATGGCCGCATTTTTTTGAGTAATGGCATCCATTTCGTTCATTGTCAGATTGATTTCGTTCAAGCCACTGGATTGTTCGGCAGCTGATGTTGAAACATTTTCAATCAGATTTCCCAAATCATCAATCTGGCTTGTAATGTCTCGAATACATTTTTCGGTATCTTCAACAAACCCAACGCCATGGTTAATGTCAGCGTAAGAGCGGGAAATGAGTTCCTGTATATTTTTTGATTCATCGGCAGTGCGTTGAGCCAGCGTTCTGATCTCGCTTGCAACAACAGAAAATCCACGACCATGCTCACCGGCTCTGGCGGCTTCAACCGCGGCATTGAGAGCAAGAATATTTGTTTGAAATGAAATTCCGTTAATGGTTTCTATGATAGTGTTAATTTTTTTAGAAGATTCTTCTATTTTACTCATGGCGTTCATCGTGTTGCCAATGGCCTTTTGTGAAAGCGCTACGCTTTTTTTTGTTAAATCAGACGTTTCCCGAGCATCTTGCGTTATTTCTGCTATCTTATGCATATTTTTATTAATGGATGAAACAGTGACTGTTGTTTGCTCAAGGCTGGACGCCTGTTCCTCAGTCCGCCGTGCCAGATCATCGGTTGCCGTGGAAACTTCAGCTGATGTATTACTGACAACAGTCGTATTGCTTGTAATTTGCTGCATCGCCTCACTAATGGCGCAAAGTCCTTCATTGAAATCTTTTCTGATAGATTCATATTCAGGAGCAAAGGCTTGATCTAATGTCGCGGTAAGATCGCCTGATTTTATAGCCTGTAAAACCCGACGGAAAGACTCAGTCATAAATTCTATATTTGTTTGGTTTTTTTTCTGCTGTTCCTGTGCGGCAAAATGCTCACGCCGATCTTCCCAGACAACCGCAATTTCGTCATTCCCTTCAATGCTTATAAGAAATATTGTTGCAAAAACAGGAAGAATTGTCCCGTCCATACGGACATGCATCCAATCAAATTGGATTGGGTTTCTATATTTTATAAGGTTTCCTACTATTTCCTGTGTGGCATCACTTGATTTTTTCCCATCAGGCTGAAAATCAGGCGAAAATTTTTCAACACTTAACCCGATGATCTGCTCTCTGCTGCCACCAACAAGATCAAGCATCGCATTATTGCAATCAGCGACCTTACCATCTTTCAAATAAAAACATCCGCTCAGAGTATGCTCAAATATTGACTCTGCAAGAATTTGATGTACTGTTCTCACGTCAACTTGATTTTTACTTTTACCTCTTGAAAAAAACATGGAACTAAAAAAACTCCCGAAATCTTTTGGCTGCCTGTTTGTAGACGACTGGTCTATTCATTTTCATATATGAGTTATGATCTTCATGCAACACACGACGCATAACCGCGACACTAAGCAGGCAATTCTGCACGCGGCTCGTATGATCATTAGCCGGAAAGGCTTTGCATCAGCCGGATTAAATGAAATCCTGGCCGAGGCAGGTGTTCCAAAGGGATCATTTTATCATTATTTCAAGTCTAAAGATATGCTTGGAGTTGAAGTTCTAGAGACTTATTTTGATTCCTATCTGAGTCTTCTTGATGAGATGTTTCAAACCCCAGCTATGACTGGGCGAGAGCGATTGATGCTCTATTGGAAAAAATGGTGCGATACGCAAAAAAACACTCCCACGACAGGAAAATGTCTGACCGTAAAGCTTGGGGCCGAAGTGTCAGATATGTCAGAACCCATGAGGAGGGTTCTTATACATGGGACAACAAGCGTCGTCGATAAAATTACACAGGCCATAGAATATGCAATTATAGATGGCTCAGTGAAAATAGCAGAAGAACCAAAAAAGACGGCAGAAATGCTTTATAAAATGTGGCTAGGGTCAACGCTAATGGTCAAAATTACGCGCGACAATCAAGCATTGATAGATGCCTATGTAACTACGGAACGGGTTCTTTCAACAAAAAACTGAGAGCGAGATCGGTCTGTTTGTCAGGGAAATGACGGGCCGAAGAACCCTGGATTGATGTGCTTGGCCTGTAATTTCTGGCTTTTGGCGATTTAATTGACGGTTTCCGGAGATATTTCGATCTGCGTTTTGAGCAGATCGAGTGCTGTCCCCCCGCTGGATTGCTATGCATTCGCGCTGATCCGCTCCAGGAAGAGGAAGCGGCGCATATTATAGACGATATTGGCCAGGCCGATCCTCATGGTGGCCCGGGTGATACCGACAGTTCGGACGAACAGACCCATTTGCGATTTCTGGTCAGCAAAGACATGCTCGACGCGGCATCGTCGTTTTCCATTTGCGGATCAGCCGAAATTTCCTGTCGATGGAGATATGCGATTTATAGCCAAAGAACGGGATGGCCAGATCTGTTGCAGGCATACTCCCGACCTCCCATCGCTTCGCTTTCGTGAATTTCAGGGGCCCGCGCGCATGCCTGTCCTTGTGGGACAGTTTGGACGGCTTGTCCTGCCAGTCCTGAGGGATCCGTCCTTCACGCAGATCCGCCTTCTCCGTATTGGTATTGCGCTGCTTCGGAGCCGCTACCAGCATGGCATCCAGTATCTGGCCTGACATCGGCAGATACCCAGCGTTACGCAGGGTCGCATCAAAGCGGTTGAACAAAATATCAATTGCCCCCGCTTGTGTCAGACACTCCCTGAACAGCCAGATGGTTTTGGCATCAGGCACGCAGTCCGACAGCCCCAGACCTAAAAAGCGCATGAAGGAGAGACGGTCGTTGATCAGGTATTCCGTCCGTTCATCGGACAGATTGTTGATTGTCTGGATCATCAGGATCTTGAACATCAGCACTGGATCAAACGGCGGACGCCCGCCTTTGCTTCCGTCGGAATACGCCTGTGCCTTGTCAAGATCTGGGCGGAACACCTCAAAATCCACAGGCCGGGAAAACACTGCAAGTTGATGACTAAGTCCGCGTAGGTGAGCAAACCGCTCTTCAAAGTCACTGAAACCAGAGTGCTTCATCTTCCATCACCCCATCTAAGCAACTCAGGAGAAATGAAATCAAAGAGAAGGCAACAAAACCATAAGGTTTTTCTAACTCTCTCTTTGTAGGTAATTCATAAATAAATTTTGTATAAAATAAAATCAACGGCGACCACAATCCATCGAGAACTGGGAAGGCATGAATGCAATCGTCATAACCGCATTGAAACGGCCCTACACCTTTGTGGTCCTTTCAATGCTCATTCTCGCGTTTGGCGTGCTCTCTGTTATGCGCGCGCCAACCGATGTGTTTCCCAATATCAAGCTGCCCGTGGTGTCCGTTGTGTGGACATACGGCGGCATGCTGCCAGAGGAATTCGCAGGACGCATAACCTACAACTACGAACTGGCCGTGACCTCCACTGTGGAGGGCATCGAGCATATGGAAAGCAGCTCGTATTACGGCCGCAGCATCGTAAATATCTACTTCCAGCCCGGAACGGATATCGGTGAAGCTGAAGCCGAAGTTACGGCTATTTCCCAGACCGTTATCAAGCAGTTGCCTGATAACATTCCAGCGCCCATGGTCATGCGTCTGGATGCGTCCTCGGTGCCGGTTCTGGCGCTGCAGGTAACGTCTGACAAGCAGACCCCGTCAGATCTGTTCAAGATCGCGATGACGCGCATCCGCCCCATTCTCGTGACCGTGCCGGGTTCTGTTCTGCCGCAGGCTTACGGCGGTATGGACAGCTTCATCATGGTTGCTCTCAACCAGAAGCAGCTTCAGGCGCATCATCTCTCCGCCATGGACGTGCAGAACGCCCTGCGCAAGCAGAATATCGTGCTGCCCGCAGGCGATCAGAAAATATATAGAACGGACTGGATGGTGCAGACCAACGCCACACCACGGTCTATGGAAGAGTTAGGGGACATTCCCGTCAAGCGCGTAGGTAATGCCGTCATTTATGTGCGTGACGTAGCCAACGTGTACCGTGGCGGACACCCGCAGACCAACCTTGTGCTGGTTCAAGGCAAGCAGGGCGTCATGATCGTCGTCATGAAAAGTGGCGAGGCCTCGACCCTTGATGTCGTGTCCAGAACCAAAGAACTGCTACCTCGTGTCCGACAGCTTGTACCGCCGGATGTCCATATTTCGGTGCTGAGCGACGCCTCGGTATTCGTTAAGGACGCCATCAAGGATGTGGTGCGCGAAATGCTGACAGCCGCCGTGCTGACAGGTCTTGTCGTGCTGCTGTTCCTTGGCTCCTGGCGCTCCACCATCATTATTGCCACGTCTATTCCGCTGTGCATTCTGGCAGCCATCATCTGCCTGTTGTGGGCGGGGCAGACCATCAACGTCATGACACTGGGTGGCTTGGCGCTGGCTGTTGGTATTCTGGTGGATGACGCAACCGTCATGATCGAGAATATCGATACCCATCTTGAAATGGGCAAGGATCTGGAAACCGCCATTATCGATGCGGCCAACCAGATCGTTATTCCCACACTGGTTTCCACCCTGTGCATCTGCATTGTGTGGACACCGCTGTTCCGCCTGAGCGGTGTGGCGGGCTGGCTGTTCATGCCTATGGCCGAAGCGATTGTTTTCGCCATGCTGGCATCGTTCATCCTCTCTCGTACACTCGTGCCTACCATGGCCAAATATCTGCTCGCAGGGCAGGTGCATCCCGGCCTGCATGGTGATGAACATGAAGCCCTGCCCAAAGGGTTCTTCGGGCGGTTCCAGAACAAGTTCGAGCATGCCTTCCACGCTTTCAAGCTCCGCTATGGGCGGGTACTGGAACGCGTGGTTAACAAACGCCGCAAGTTTGTCGCGGTGTTTCTGGGGCTGTCCGTGCTCTCCCTCGCGCTGTTTACCGTCGTCGGGCAGGACTTCTTTCCCGAAGTCAAGTCCGGTGCGCTTCAGATGCACATGCGTGCCCCTTTAGGGACACGTATTGAAACCACGGGTCGTATCGTTAGTCTGGTGAATAATAGGATTGAACAGATCCTACCCGGCAAGGTGGAAGGGATCATCAATAACTGCGGTCTGCCTGAAGGTCCGCATAACCAGGCGTTCATTCCCACGCCCACAATCGGTACACAGGATTGCGACCTGACTATCACACTCAAGGACGAGACTTCTCCTGTGTGGGATTACCGCGCCCTGCTTCGGCGCAAGCTTTCGGCCAGCTTCCCCGGCACGGTCTTTACCTTCCAGCCCGCGGATCTGACCGAGAAAATCCTTAACTTCGGTTCACCTGCACCGGTTGATATCCAGATCTCCGGGCCTGATATTCGCGACAACTATCGCTATGCCCGCCTGTTGGTTAATCGCCTGCGCAGCATACCCGGAGCCGTGGATACCGTTATCCAGCAGACCATGAACACACCAACACTGTTCGTGCAGGGCAACCGCACATTCAGTCAGGCCACGGGCATGACGGAAGGTGATATTGCCAATAACGAACTGATGACCCTTTCTGGTAGTCAGACAGTGGACCCGCAATACTGGCTTGACCCCAAGACCGGCATTACGTTCCCGCTGAATGTCTATGTCTCGCAGGATCAGCTCACACACTACAACAACCTGCTGACCATCCCTGTAGACAAGGGAGATGGCGATCCCAACGGCAAAGACATGCAGCTTCTGGGTAGCATCACCACGATCAAACCTATCGGCACCCCCGGTCAGGTGTCTCACTACAACTCCATGCCCGATATCGATATCTACGTTTCCACCGAGTTTACTGATCTCGGGTCTGTTCTGGCTCAGGTCAAACGTGAGATTGCGGCAACAAAAGGAGATCTGCCGCGTGGTGTTGCGGTGGATATCCGTGGTCAGGCCACAACCATGCACAGCGCTTATGTGGAGCTGATTGCAGGGCTCGTGGTTTCGGTGGTGCTGATCTACATGCTGATTGTGATCAACTTCCAGTCCTGGATTGATCCTTTCATCATCATCTCCGCACTGCCGGGTGCTCTGGCCGGTATTGCCTGGAGCCTGTTCCTGACCCAGACACGCCTTTCCGTGCCTGCGTTGACGGGGGCCATCATGTGCATGGGAACGGCTACGGCCAATTCCATTCTGGTGGTGTCCTTCGCCAAGGAACGCTTTGCCATGCACCGCAGTGCCGTCACGGCTGCGATCGAGGCAGGGATAGGCCGTATCCGTCCGGTTATCATGACGGCTTCGGCCATGATTATCGGCATGGTGCCCATGGCCATAAGCAATTCGCAAAATGCGCCACTGGGTAAGGCGGTTATTGGCGGGCTGATCGTGGCCACCATTTCCACCCTACTTTTTGTCCCCTGTGTTTATGCAATTTTCCATCATCATCCGGAAAAGCCATCCAGCACGGATACGGCCCACCGGCAGGAGGCTGTCTGATGTCTGTTTCCCGCAAAGGCAGAATCTTCATCATTCTTCTTGTGACTATTATTGTAGCAGATATTAGCTACCTACTAGGTCAGCGTGCTTGTAATCGCGTTCGGATCCACGAAGACGCGGCTTATAGCCGGGTACCGGATGTGGCTCTCGTGCAGCCCAAGCCGGCGCCGCCAACCGTCACCATGACCCTGCCGGGTACAATCAGCGCATGGTACGAGGCGCCTATTTATGCGCAGGTCTCGGGCTACGTGAAGATGTGGTACCAGGATTACGGTGCGGTCGTGAAAAAAGGCGATCTTCTGGCCGAGATCAATACGCCCAGACTGGATGCCGAATACGCTCAGGCCCAGGCGGATCTCAAGGTTGCGCAGGCCAAATACGGCCTTGCCTCCATAACCGCCACACGCTGGCGGTCCATGGGGCAGTCACAGGCAGTGTCTGGCCAGTCTGTTTCGGTGCAGAATGCCAACGAGCAGTCAGCCAAGGCAGAGCTTGAAGCAGCCGAGCACAAGGTCGCCCAGTATCAGGCCATGATCCACTTCAAGAGCATTGAAGCACCGTTTGATGGGGTGGTGATCGCGCGTAACATCAACGTGGGCGACTATGTTGGGGCTGGTAGCGGCAACATGAATGCGAATGGCACGGCCAGCGAACTGTTTACCGTGGCTGATACCCACGCCATGCGACTGTTCGTGTCCGTACCGGAAACATTCTCCTCCACATTAAGTTCCGCATTAACGGCGAAGGTTACGGTGCCACAGTTTCCCAACAAAATATTTGAAGCCCAATTCCTGACGATTGCCAAAGGGTTTGACCCGAATACACGCACAGTTATCACGGAATTCTCGATCGATAATGGAGGACAGAAACTGTGGCCGGGCAGCTTTGCCTCCGTCACACTCACTGCCCCAGCAAATAAGGGTGTTTACACCATTCCCACCGGAGCACTGGTGTTCCAAGAGCACGGCATGCAGGTGGCGACCGTCGATGCTAAAGATATTGCCCATTACCGTAATATCACAGTGGGTCGCATGGCTGATGCGTATACGGAGGTCAGTGCTGGGCTTTTTCCCGATGACCGGATCATCAACAACCCGCCAGCCGATCTACTCGAAGGCGATTCTGTTCGGCCGGTATCCCCTGAAAAGGGCTATCTCAGCACACCGCCAGCCGCCGCTAGAGAGGAGGATGACGAATGAAACAGACCCTCTCGCGTTTTGGCACCGTGCGTGCGCGCCGCCTGACGGCGCGGGCAGGCCTGCTGCTTTCCCTGACTGTGCTAAGTGCCTGTGATCTGGCACCGCATTATGATCCGCCCCATTATGTGGTGCCGGCATCATGGCACGGGCAGGGACCATTCAAGGATGCGGTGCCTGGCACCGTAGCCCTGAAGCCTGACTGGTGGACGCTGTTTGCCGACACCACGCTGAACGGGCTGGAGCAGGAAGCGCTTGCAAACAATGCTGACCTTCAGGCCGCAGCCGAGCGCTTTTCGCAGTCGCGCGCCATTGTCATGGAGGCGCGCTCCGATCTGCTGCCGCATCTGGGCATGGCGTTTGGCGCGAGCGACAACAAAAGCTCGGCAGATCGCCTGTTCCGCTACAAAGGCCCAATTACGGCCACGGATGAGTTTTACTCCGGCCTTGCAAGCTGGGAGCCCGATATCTGGTCGGCTATCCGCAATCAGGTACGGGTGCAGAAATACTATGCACAGGAGCAGGCGGCTGATTACGCCGCCGCACGGCTGAGTCTGCAGGCGGAATTGGCATCGGATTATTTCGCCCTGCGTGGGCTTGATGCCCAGAACGCCATTTATACGCAGTCCATCGCGTATTATCAGCAGGCCCTGCATGTGACCCAGACACGGCTCGATAATCAGGACGCCACGGGTATCGACGTGGCACGAGCCCAGAACCAGCTTTATATGACACAAGCACGCCTGCTTGATGTGCAGGCCCAGCGTGAGGTGCTGGAGCACGGCATTGCCGTGCTGGTGAATGAACAGCCCTCCACCTTCCATATCGCGGCGGTCGATGAACTGACGAATGTGGAGCCGCTGGTGCCGACCGGCCTACCGTCCGACCTGCTGGAGCGCAGGCCGGATATTGCGGCGGCGGAGCGGAGCATGGCTCAGGCCAACCGGGCGATCGGCATTGCACGGGCAGCGTTTTATCCGCATGTGTTTTTCAGCGCCAATGGCGGGTTTGATTCCAACGGATTCAATCTCGCCAATCTGGCTAACAGCATGTGGTCTTATGGTGCTTCCGTTTCCATGCCGATATTCGAAGGCGGGCTGCGCCGCGCGCAGTTGCAGCATTCGTGGTCTGTCTACCGCGAAACGCTGGATCACTACCGCATGACGGTTCTCACCGCGTTCGGGGATGTGGAAAACGGTCTGTCGCTGACAAACCGCCTGCGGGCGGAAACGGAGCGTCTGGGGCAGGCGGTGCAAACGGCTGAGAAGGCGCAGACCCTGACAATGACCCTGTATAAAGGAGGTGCTGACAGCTATCTTGATGCACTGATCGCGCAGGTGAATACGCTCGATGCACGCATTGACCGTGTGCAGGTGCAGGCCCGTGCCCTGCAAAGCACGGTCGGCCTCATCCGTGCTCTGGGTGGGGGCTGGCGCCAGAGCGATCTGCCCACACCTGACGACACCATGTCATTCGGTGTCATGCAGTATTCAGGCCTGCAAACGCCGGCTGATTCCATGAAGCAGCTTAACAAACAGTAAAGGTAGTCTGTCGGGTTGGGAGCCTTATGAAGCTGGAGGGTTCTAAAAACCCCCTA
>NZ_JAFVMG010000029.1 GCF_017377745.1 Acetobacter suratthaniensis
AACGCGCGGGCGCAGGCCGGTGATCAGCGGCGTAATTCGAAAGCGGCTCTGGCCATCGACATCATTGCCGCCCATCCTGTGATTTCGGCCTCGACTTTGGCCGCGCGGCTGTCGGTGTCGGTTCAGGCGGCGTGCGTGCTGCTGGAGCGGTTTGGTGAACGAGGGCTGGTCGTCGATGTGACCCGGCGCTCGGCGCGGCGGCTTTTTGCGCTGAAGGATCTTGCGCCTCTACGGGACACTGTACAGCCACGAGCGCAAGTGATGTCAGGACGAAGGCGGGGGAGACCACGGGCGAGTGCCGATACCGACGATAGTAGCATTGAGGGAAAGGGGACTGTGCACGATTTTATGCCTGTCGAACAATGGGCTCCGGATTATTCTGAACTGGAAGCGGCAATAACCGAGATTGACTGCCTGATGACGAAAATCTGTTTATAAATGGAATTGGTGGGGCATTACGTAAAAAATCCTGTTCCACGAGAATTTTATCAATTTTTGTGTGTAGTTTTTCTTCGTCGGTTCGGCTGACCGTGGGATCAGGCACCATCTTCTCGGGAAAGTGCGGTATCATTTCCTCAATCGGCTATGGCGTTAGCTGCGCGATTATCATCTGGAGGGTTCGAAAAACTCTCTGGTTTTGGGGCTCTCTGTGTGATTCCATCTATTGGGAATGGTCGAAGATGAAGCAGCCGGGTTTCTTTGATGTTGAAGAACGCTTTGCTCAATTGAGCGGGTTAGGTGACCAACTCGAAGCGTTTTCCCGGACTGTGGATTTTGAGGCGTTTCGCCCCGATCTGGCCAAGGCTCTGTTTTACGCCGACGGCAGTAAAGGCGGTCGTCCGCCGTCTGATCCGGTGCTGATGTTCAAGATCCTGGTGATCCAGACGCTGAACAATTTGTCTGATGAGCGGACAGAGTATCTCATCAACGATCGCCTCTCCTTTATGCGTTTCCTTGGTCTGGGACTTTCAGATCGGGTGCCTGTCGGGAGCCTGATGCCAAAACAATCTGGCTGTTCCGTGAACGCCCGACACAGGCGGGGGCCATTGAAAGACTGTTTGAGTGCTTTGATGCGACCCTACGCAGCGCTGCTTATCTGCCGATGTCGGGCCATATCCTGGATGCCACACTCGTGGCTGCTCCAAAGCAGCGGAACACCAATGCAGAGAAAGCCGATCTGCGAGCAGGCCGTATTCCCGAAGACTGGCAGGACAAGCCGTCAAAGCTGTCGTACAAGGACAGGCATGCACGATGGACGCTGAAGTTCACGAAGGCGAAGCGGCAGGACGATGGAACCATGCCGTCGAGTGATCTCGCTATCCCATTCTTTGCCTACAAATCCCACGTCTCCATCGACCGGCAGTATCGGTTCATCCGGAAATGGAAGACAACAGACGCCGCCGCCAGTGATGGCGCGCGATTGAGAGAGGGGCTGCTGGATAAAGCCAATACGGCCTCAAGCGTCTGGGCTGATACAGCGTATCGCTCAAAAGCCAATGAAGACTTCATGGAAAAGCAGGGCTTTGTCTCAAAGGTTCACAGGAAGAAGCCGCATCTCAAACCCATGCCACTCCATATCCAGCGGTCCAATGCACGAAAGTCCGTGATCCGATCCCGCGTCGAGCATGTCTTTGCTGACCAGAAATCGCAAATGGGTCTGTTCGTCCGAACTGTCGGTATCACCCGGGCCATCATGAGGATCGGCCTGGCCAATATCGTCTATAATATGCGCCGCTTCCTCTTCCTGGAGCGGATCAGCGCGAATGCATAGCAATCCAGCGGGGGGGGGGCAGCACTCGATCGCTCAAAACGCAGACCGAAAAAAACTCAAAGAACCGTCAATCAAAGCCCCAAAAATCTGAAATCACCAGCCAAGCGTATCAATCAAGGGTTCTTCGATACCTCCAGATTACAACCCCTTTGGGAATCTTTCACGATCCACTGAGAGCAGAAAGCCCTCTAAAATAAAGATGGAAAGGTATTTATGGTTATTTTTAATCATTGCTTCGTTAGAAACTTATATTTGCCGTGATTCCAATTGAATACAAGAATATCACTGATAAAATTCTACGGTGTTTTTAATATAAATTTTTAGCTCTTCAAGTAGCAATCGAACGCTTTTTTTTATATGATTCCGCGATGGTAAAACTGCATAAAGCGGTACAGACTCACCTTTATATTGTGGTAAAATTCTTATCAAATTCCCATTTCTTAAACTTTCATACGCGTCACTGTATAGTTTATATGCAATACCTTCCCCCGATAAAGCCCAATCATGTACTATTTCCGCATTGTTGCTACTTAATGCCGGCTGCACGCTAACTACATGTGATGTTGTTTCATTCTCAAGTACCCATTGATTTATTACTTCCATGCTTTTGTAACGACGCAAGCATAGACACGTGTGCTTTTGAAGGTCTTCAAGTGTAAGTGGCTCACCATTTTTTTCTATATATTCCGGCGACGCACAAAGGACTTTAACTGTCGTCGCAATTTTTGTCACTATCGCCCCATTTGAGTCAGGCAAACCTAAACGAATAATTATATCCAGATAATCATCAAAATCATAAGATCCTTCAGATGCTACGGCCAAGTTGAGTTGTAGTTGTGGGTGTTTTTCGAAAAAACTCGCAATAAACGGTGCTAGCTTGTGTCGTCCTAACTCTAAAGGCGCACCGATACTAAGTGAACCTTTGAGCGATTGATCAGACTGTATAACCTCGGACTCAAGTCGCTCATTTTCCTCGACAATCTTAAGTCCACCATCATAATATATCTGTCCACTATCACTTAGGTGGAAATGACGGGTATTGCGTATGATAAGGCCAATACCAAGGCGCTCTTCAATTTTAGCTAATCTTCTGGAAACCGCAGCCGATGACACACTTAGACGTCTACTGGCTGCAGTTATGCTTCCAGCATCAACCAAAGAGACAAAAAACGCAATATCAGTTAGATCATCAAGAGCCATCTAACGCATCCTCGATTACGTAAAGGAGGGACTTATAATCGTTACGTAGATACCGTTCCATTCATTTTTATTGCGTTTGCCGCAATAGTCATTTGCGTCACATGGGTCTGGTTATTTTTTCTTCAGTGTATATTTAAACATATATTCAAAAATTGTTGTTGAGGACCCAAGAGTGAGCATTTCATTGCCTGTAATCACTGAGCCCGATGTCAACCTCGCACAGAAGATTGTTGGTACGTGGAAGCTTATGTCTTACCGCGTTGAACTGCAGGCTTCTGGTGAGTTTATCAACGCAATGGGTAGCCACCCGCGTGGGCGAGTTATTTTCACCGGTGATGGTTGGGTCGCCTTCAATTTGGAAGGTAGTGATCGTAAACCTGCTAATACTGAAGAAGATCGTGCTAGCCTCATGAAGACCTTAGTAGCCTATGTTGGTCGTTACAGAATAGAGGGAAATCAATGGGTTACTAGTGTGGAAACCGCATGGGCACCAGAGTGGGTGGGAACTGAGCAACGGCGTAACGTGACTATAACTGGCGATATAGCGGAAGTTGTTACCCCATGGAGAAAAATGCCTAATTGGGCGAAAAATCAAATGTCACGAAGTATTATCAAATTTACTCGCGCGTAATGACACAATGATGTTGCGCTTCGTTAGAAAAACACATTTTGCAGAAGTTTCTATTATTGTCATCAGCGGCGAGGATCTGATTGACTACCGTACAAGAATAGAGAAATTTTTGCAAAATAACGGCTTGGATATGGATGCCCGTATTGCAAAGTTTGTAGTTGCTATGAATGATTATGACGCAAACATCGTCGCGTGCGCTGGATTAGATGGGAATATTGTAAAATGTGTTTGTGTTGATCAAACATATAGGGGTTCGGAATTAAGTCTCGTTATTGGAACGGAGCTTGTGAAGCAAGCATTTCAGGACGGGCATGATGATCTTTTTTTGTATACAAAAGAAAAAAACAAGCAGCGTTTTAATGGATGGGGGTTTTCTCCTCTTGTTGTTACTAAGGGGGGAGTAACATTTATGGAATACAATAAGAGAAAACTAGAAAACTATTTGCAGTCTCTGCGGTCTAAAAGGACAAGTGGAACACGCGTAGGTAGTATAGTGATGAACGCAAATCCATTTACAAAAGGTCATCGCTATCTTGTAGAGCGGGCTGCGGCCGAGTGTGATTGTGTCCATGTGTTCATGGTCAAAGAGGACGTTTCTTTTTTCCGTTATAAGGATAGGTTTAGATTAGTAAAAGATGGTCTTCAGGATCTAAGTAATGTAATTTTACATCCTGGTTCTGACTATATTGTGTCACACGCTACATTTCCTCAATATTTTATTAAAGATAAACATCAGGTGAACCGGCAGGCCTCTGCTGTTGATGCCCTGATGTTCAGGCAGTATATCGCTCCAGCATTGGGGATTTCCGTTCGTTACGTTGGTAGTGAACCAATTGATGAGACAACATCAATGTATAATTGTGTTCTTAAAGAGTATTTAGAATTGCCGATGGGTAGTGAGCCACCCGTCGAGCTGAGAGAGGTGAAAAGATTGGAGTGCTGCGGGTCAGTAATCTCCGCATCTCGTGTTCGAGCACTTATGAAATCGGAATCCATTCGACCAATAGAGGCCTTGGTTCCGAAAAATACTTTTGTTTTCATAGAGAAATATCTTATGACCAGCCAGAAACAAAAGGAGTTTCTGTAATGAATCTTATACAAAAAGGTATCGCGGGAACATTAGAATCCAGCGATATTCTGGTTATCATAAATCCACAAGCAGGTGGAGGAGTGCAACTGTCACTACAAAGTAAAGTAGAGAAGCAGTTTGGAGCCACAATCCGCAGGGTGATTGTAGAAAAATTAGAAGCCCTTGGCGTTACCGATGTCGTTGTGGATGTCAAAGACCAAGGAGCTCTTGATTGCGTTATCGCGGCTCGTGTTCAGGCTGCGGTCTATCGAGCAGCAGGTGTCGATAAAGTAAATTATGAGGTGTTGTCGTGAAGCTGCGACGGAGTATGATGTTCGTTCCAGGAGATAATGCAGGAATGTTGTCTAATTCCTATATTTATTTACCTGACTCAGTAATGTTCGATCTTGAGGACGCAGTTAGTATCGCTGAGAAGGATACAGCTAGGCTTCTTGTCTACAATACTTTGAAAGCCAAAATTTATGGAGATATTGAAACCGTCGTAAGAATTAATGGCGTGGATACCCCATTTTGGGAAGCCGATTTGGAGATGGCAGTTCGTGGTGGCGCTGAGGTTATTCGGTTGCCTAAAACCGAAAATGTTAATGAAGTAAAAGAACTTGAAATTAAAATTGGAAAAATAGAAAAAGAGTGCGGAAGAGAGTTTGGAAGCACTAAAATAATAACTGCTATAGAATCTGCTAGTGGTGTTGTAAATGCCGTTGAAATTGCAGCGTGTAGCTCAAGAATGGTAGCGATTGCGCTCGCCGGATTTGACTATCTTGTTGATATGCAAACCGAGCGTAGTTCAGGTACAGAACCTGAGTTGTTTTTTGCTCGAGCGACGGTTTTGCATGCGGCAAGAGCTGCCAAGATTGACGCTTTTGACGTTGCCTACGGCAATGTAAACGACGAAGAAGGTTTCATGAGAGAAGTAAATATTGCCAAAAATCTTGGTTTTAATGGAAAATCTCTCATTCATCCGAGGCAAATTGAATTGCTGCATAAAGCGTATAAGCCGACGCAGCCGGAACTTGATCATGCAAAAAAAGTAATTGAGGCTGCAAAAACTGCAGAAGAAAAAGGTCTCGGCGTTGTGTCTCTGAATGGCAAGATGATTGATCCGCCTGTCATCCAGGCCGCCCAGCGCGTTATTCTTCTGGCTGATTATTCCTGAGGTATAGACTATGTCATACGATAAAAAACATGTGGAAAGCTTTTCCGCAGAAAATGGGTATAAAAAATTTCGTGGTGTGTTTGCAGAATCACCACAATTAGAAAGTAACGAAGAAAAGCACCATAGAAAGATATTTTCTTCGATAGAGAGCGCCGTAGCAGCCTCAGGGTTAAAAGATGGTGGAACCATTTCATTCCATCATGCCTTTCGTGAAGGCGATAAGGTGCTGATGAAGGTTGTAAAAGTTCTGTCTGATCTGGGTTTTAAAGATTTAACAATTGCCTCGAGCTCATTGTTAAACTGTCATGATGGTCTGATAGAGTATATAAAAACAGGCGTTATTACTAAGATATTCACCTCCGGACTTCGCGGAGAACTTGGCGAAGCTATTTCAAACGGACTAATGCAGACACCGGTTCAGATCCATTCTCATGGTGGCCGAGTGCATTTGATCCAGTCTGGTGAACTTGCAATCGATGTGGCGTTTTTAGGTGTTGCTTCGTCCGATGAGTTTGGCAATGCTAATGGTAGCCATGGACAACTCAGCTGTGGTTCATTGGGATACGCCAAAGTCGATGCACAACATGCAAGGTATGTCGTTGTATTGACACAAGAACTGGTCGATTTTCCTAATTATCCGGCCAGCCTTTCTCAGGATCAGGTCGATGCTGTGGTGACGGTAGAGGAAGTTGGTGATCCTTCATTAATCAGCGTCGGTGCGGCACGACTTACCAAAAACCCGCGGGACTTGTTGCTTGCAAGGATTGCAGCATCCGTCATTGAGCACTCAGGTTATTTTAAGACCGGTTTTTCTTTACAAACGGGGTCGGGGGGAGCTGCAACAGCGACGACTATCTTTCTGGGTGAAAAAATGACGCAACAAAATATCAAAGCGGGCTTTGCTCTAGGAGGCGTAACTGGTTCCATTGTTGATTTACTCAAAAAGGGCATGATTGGAGCGATCGCCGATGTTCAGTCATTTGATATTGATGCCGCCCAGTCGTTGCGTGACAACCCGGCACATAATGAAATATCCGCAAACCAATATGCGAATGCTTCGTCAAAAGGTGCGTATGTGGACCGTGTTGATGTGGTTCTATTAAGTGCGTTGGAAGTTGATATCGACTTTAATGTCAATGTTCTGACGGGTTCTGATGGCGTGTTGCGCGGTGCTTCTGGCGGACATTGCGATGTGGCGGCCGCAGCTAATTTGACCGTTATCGTAACGCCGTTGCTTCGCTCTCGAATTCCCTGTGTTGTGAACAGTGTCAATACAGTTGTAACACCAGGACAAACTGTGGATGTTGTTGTGACTGATCATGGTATTGCCGTGAACCCGAACAAGCCTCTCCTTGAGAAGAGACTCCGTGACGCCAGATTGCCCGTGATGAATATTAGTAGTTTACGTGATATTGCTATTGCTAGAGCTGGGACGCCAAAACCGATTGAATACCTTGATAAAGTGGTTGCCATTGTACGTTATCGAGATGGCACCGTGTTGGATGTAGTTCGGCAGGTTAAGCGGTAATGATGGGGCGGGTCTCCGATTCTGATGGTGCTATTGGAAGTCCTGCCTCTTTTGATTCCATATTATTGTCTCGTGAATCAAGAGTAAAACGACAATATAACTTGTTGAAACGATACAACCTCCCGATAATTTCTGTATCTACTATTTCTCCTGGGCCGGAAAAGCTTACAGAAATTTATAAAAATGTTTTTTATGTCGCACTTAGAGAAATAAACGCTAGATTTAACCGTGATGGTCCTCAGGTAGTTAGCCAGAGCGTCTCATACTCGGCGTCCGGCCCGGAAGCCCAGTACGTAATACAATCTGAGGATGCCGTCAGTGTCAAAAAAGCGACGGTGGCTCTTGAGGATCAACATCCATTAGGAAGGCTTTGGGACTTGGATGTAATTGCTCCTGGGATGACGGTTGTTTCGCGCGATCAGCTTGACTTGCCTCCACGTCGTTGCTTGGTCTGCTCGAGGGAAGCCCTTATCTGTGCGCGTAATCGAACGCATTCACTTGATAAGCTAACTGCTCAAATCGAACAGATTGTTAGAGCGTTTGAGAGCGAAGGTGAGCGGTGATGCTTAATGATAGAGTTTGCCGGTGCGCTCGAAATGCGCTGTTGCGTGAAATAGACCTTACACCGAAACCCGGGTTGGTAGATCGGAACAATAATGGGTCTCATATTGATATGGATTACAATCTGTTCTGTATTAGTATTGAAACCATAACTCCGTTTTTTGGTATTTTTTGTCAGTACGGTCGTGAGACAGCTTTTAGTGTAGCACATACTACCCTCCCGGGGCTTCGGGAGATCGGCATAAAATGCGAAAGACAGATGTTAGCGGCAACAGATCGTGTCAATACTCATAAAGGCGCTATTTTTTCTTTGGCATTATTGTGTTGTAGCGTTGGCCGCTTGGAGGCGCGGGGAGAGATTGCCGATATAAGTAATGTTTGTCGAGAAACTTCGCTTATATGTAGAAAGATAATCGAGACAGACTTTCATTTGGCAGCTGAAAAAACTCCCCAAACATCTGGAGAAAAAATATATCGGCGGTATGGTCTTGCAGGGGCAAGAGGAGAGGCGGTTTCTGGTTTCGAAACGGTACGTTTACATGCATGGCCAACGTATAAAACGTCCATGAGAATGTATAATTCACGTGAAAAATCTGAACTTATTGCTCTAATATGCTTAATATCGAGAAATAATGATTCAAATATTATTGCAAGAGCGGGTTTGACTGGCCTTGATTTTGCGCGTGGCAGAGCTTTTAGGGCGCTGTCGATCTTGGAAGGCAAGGGGTACGAAGATTTTTTAAAAGATGTATGGGCGATGAATGATGAGTTTATGGCTCTTAATATTAGTCCTGGCGGCAGTGCAGACCTTTTGTCCGTTCTTGGTTTTTTTGAAAATATTGACCAAGATATTTCTTGTGAGGCAGTATGTTAGAGACTATTTGTGGCGCAATATTCCCGATTGTTTTATCGATGGTTCTCGGGTATTTGGCAGCCTCGGCGGGAATGTTTAATAGAGATCAAGCGACGGCTATGAACCGTATGGTTCTAAAGTTTGCCTTGCCTCTAGATTTGTTTGTTGGAATCTCCAGGATTGATCGTCAGCAAATTTTGAATTCACAAGCTTTTGCTGCGGTTATTATCGGATGGATGATTGTAAGCTTTTTATTAACTTACTGTCTGTCGAGATTTATTTTTAAACGCTCCGTGTCATTAGCTACACTTCAGGCTCTTGCTGTTGGTAATCCTTCAGTGCCTTTCGTAGGCTCTGCAGTTCTTGGTTTTTTGTTTGGTGGTAAGAGTGCGCTGGCGGTCTCACTAGCCAGTATGACTATTAATGTTGTATTGATTCCAATAGTATTTTTTCTTTTGGCTGGTGATAATGAAGAAACTATGGGCGGGTCTGGTGGATGGCTCGAGCATCTTAAGCAGGCGTTTAAGCAGCCAGTTGTTTTGGCACCACTGGTTGCTTTTTTCTTGGTTTTGTCAGGTGTCCCTGTTCCAAAAATACTAAACACATCCTTTGTTATGCTGGGAAAATCTACCGGTGGCGTGGCGATGTTTTCGGCAGGTATTCTTCTGTGCCTTATGCGTCCTGTAATAAATAAAATGGTTATAACTTCGGTTTTTATAAGGAATATTGTATCTCCACTATGTGCGTGGGGTTTGGCGTTGGCATTGCATCTTCCGTCTTTTTATTTGAGGGAAGCTGTTATTACATTCGCAATGCCTTCAGCCTCTATAATTGTAATTCTATCCAGTCAGATTAAAAAAGGCGAACAAGAAGCAGCGTCGACAGTGTTCTTGTCAACGGTTGTTGCTATTTTCACGATGGGTGCAATGATTGCACTAACGGCTCCTTGAGCAGCATAACGAATGTGGAGGGTTCGAAAAACCCTCTGTTTTTGATGTCTGCTCTGTGATTCCATTTTCCTTGCGTTGATTGGAGTATGGATCATGAAGCAGGCGGGATTTTTTGACGTTGACGAGCTGCTTGCCCGGCTGAGCGGGCTTGGTGATCAGCTCGAAGCATTTTCCCGGACTGTGGATTTTGAAGCGTTCCGTCCTGATCTGGAGAAGGCTCTGGCCTATTCAGATGGAAGCAAGGACGGGCGACCGCCGTTTGATCCGGTGCTGATGTTCAAGATGGAGGGTTCTAAAAACCCCCTG
>NZ_JAFVMG010000003.1 GCF_017377745.1 Acetobacter suratthaniensis
TGTCTGTATGTTTTCGGCTGCGCTGTGCGTGCGTCTGCAGCATGTCGTGCAGGCGAGCGAGCTGCCGGTGGTAGAACTCCGCCATCTGCGGATGGAGCAGGGGCGGCAGTGGCGAGGAAGTCAGTCAGGCCCAGACCATGTTCACGACACCGGCGCTCTATCCGCTGGTGGGGCGATTGTCGCGGGTCATTCATGACAGGATAAACCATGCTTCCAAAAGGCATTTGGTGTTAAGGTTTCCAGAGATAAAACAAGGTTCTGGTTAGCAAGTGTCACGAGAAAATTTTAGTGAACTGCTTTCTTTTTTGGCAGTTGCTCAGGAACGGAGCTTTACAAAGGCGGCGGCCCGCAGAGGCGTCACGCCATCCGCAATAAGCCATACCATGCGCCTTCTGGAAGAACGACTGGGTGTCACCCTTCTGACGAGAACAACACGTCGTGTCGTTCCCACGCCTGCGGGAGACTATCTGCTGCAAAATATTCAGCCGCTTTTCGATGAAATCGAGAACCGGATGGCTAGTCTTGATGAGTTCCGTAAATGTCCCAGAGGCAACCTCCGGATTACCGTAACAGATGAATCTCTGGGCTTCTTTCTTCGGCCCCGCATTGCAGATTTTCTAAAGAACTATCCGGAAATCTCCTTGGAGATCTCAACGGATTTGCGCCTGATTGATATTGTAGATGAAGGTTTCGACGCAGGCGTGCGCCTTGGAGAACTGGTGACACAGGGTATGATTTCAGTGCCTGTATCGCCTGACATCCAATTTGCGGTTGTTGGGTCTCCAACCTATTTCAAAAATCATGTTATCCCCAAAATCCCGGCCCGCCTGCAAGAACACAACTGTATCGGCGTTCGCCTGCCAACCCATGGAAAGATTTATCCATGGCGCTTCAGACAGAAGGGAAAGGAGCTGAAGCTTCAGCCTGTCGGCCAATTTATCTGCAATAATGTGTTCGGTGCACGGGATGCCTGCCTGGATGGCATTGGCCTCGCCTATATTCCTAAAATTGTTGTAGAAGAACACATTCAGAATGGCGAACTGATATCAGTTCTGGACGCCTTCTGTCCGACGCATCTGGGGTTTCATCTTTTCTACCCCCGACACCATCGCCATTCGATGCCTCTGTCGCTGTTCGTTGAGGAAATGAAAGTAAAATGAGAAAGCCTGTCTTAGAAAAGACAGGCTTTCTGGCGCGAAGGTTTAACTGCCGATAAGAGGAAGCTGTTTGAGCATTTCCTGCAGGTTTAGCGCATCCCAGGGCATGTGCTCGGCAATTGTCATGCCGACCACTTCTTTTTCGGTCGCTACTTCCTGAATCAGTTTGAGAACATCAGGAATGTTGAGCTTGCCTTCGGCAACATCTCCAAAATCATGCTTGCCACGGCCCGGTTTTGCAAACAGTAGAGAACGGAAGTTGTGCGGATCCAGCACATCCAGATCCAGATGAATGGCAAGTACTTCGATCTGACTGTCTTTCAGCCATTCCATGACCGGCTGTGCGCCATCACGCACCTGCTGAGGTGAACATGTCCGCAATCCATGATCCGCAATAAACTGGGCTTCGAACGGAAGTGGATCATGGATGCCCGCAATCATCACATTCTTGGCGGGAACCGGCTTTGTTACGGCTTTCGTCAGGTCGGGGTCTCCATGGCCTAACATAGCCCCTAAAACGTGTGCATGTGCGTTTGTATACTGCTTTGGGGTTTGAACATCTGGATGGGTATCAATCCAGAGCACGCCCAGCCTGTCGCCATAACGCTCTGAAAGCCACGAAAAAGGCGCGAGTGAGACAAGGCAGTCTCCGCCCAGAACTGCCAGTGACTTCGGTTGATGGCGTTCAATGATTTTCCGAGCATTCTGTATCTGTTTCAGCAGAACACTGCGTCCACGCATTTCATTCTCGACTGGCAGATGGACGTCAGTCGGAGCGTCCACCGGAACTTCCTCAACAGGACCCGCAGAAGGAGGAGCCAGCCAGGCCAGAAGTTTTGATCCAAGATAATAAGGGGGATTATCGCCGCCCTGCCACTGAGGGAAAATAAGTCTCAAAGTTTGGGAATTCTGATCCGCCATGGAAGACCTCCTGTCAGGTAAGTGCAAGCGGTCTATCTCGGCACCGATCAGACAGCTCGCCATCACGCCAGTTGTAAGGGCGATTATCTTTCTTCTTTCGTAAAAAATCCGAGATTTTTCGAACCACTTCATACAATAGAGTATTTCATGAGGAGGATGAAATTGATAGACAATCATTACTGAAATTTATTCACAAACATTTTGATGAAAAACTCTATAGTCATGCAAAGCTTTCGGTCTTACAGACGGAAAAATCTCTAAAAAAGGCCAAGGCTGTATCCACGTCGTGTGGAGTGGCCCTATCTGAGTTCATATGGAAATGGGTGCCATAAATGAATATAGTTATTTCATGTTCAGTAAATACTCACTTCCTTTTTGTTTGCATGTTTAGTGCGGAACCTCGGAATGTATTTTGCCAACCTGAAATTTCAGAAAAAATGCTTTCATCATGCAGCATTTGATTTCTCGGGAGCTTTCTCCTGATCGTCAGAGACTGGCTGTCCTGTCTCTGGCGTTTGGATCCTTTGCGTCAGTCACTACAGAATTTCTTCCTGTAGGTATCCTGCCTGATATTTCCAGAACATTTTCTGTAAGCTCTGGAGCGGCCGGGCTTACCATGACAGTCCCTGGAATGATGGCAGCACTTTCTGCCCCTGGAGTCATGCTATTTGCCGGACGTACAGATCGTCGCAGGATTATTTTATGGCTCTCCCTTATTCTGCTCGCAGGTTGCCTGATTGCCACCATGGCACCGACATTTGCAGTGATGTTGCTCAGTCGGGCACTGGTCGGTATCAGTCTTGGCGCATTCTGGGCCATGGGCCTCTCTGTCGCAGTAGAACTAGTTGCCAAGCAAAAAGCGCATAAGGCAGCCGCGGCTGTTTTTGCGGGGGTCACGGCAGCCATGATTCTTGGGGTTCCAATGGGATCTCTTGTAGCCGAGTATTCATCCTGGCGCGGAGCATTCGTGGCTGCGGCAATCATAGCCATTGCCGCTTTACTCATGCAGTGGAGAATGCTTCCGGCTGTTCCTGCTGAAAGCCATGTCCGGCTCACTGACTTCAAAGCATTTGTCCGGCTGCCCGAAGCACGGAAAAGTATCGTTATGATTACTGCCGTTTTTGCGGCACATTTTGCCGCTTATACTTACCTGACCCCTCTCATCCATGAAGCAGGTATTCCTTCAGCGGCTGTGACGGTCTTGTTGTTGGCTTATGGCGCTATTGGGTTTGCTTCTAACCTCGTGGCCAGCCGCTTTCTGGAAAATAACCTCAAAGCAACGCTTTTTGCTTCGAAAGTATCGCTGGCAATACCTTTTCTGCTCCTGCCTGTGCTGCTGATTTTTCCAAAATTTGAAACGGTGCTCATTCTTCTCTGGGCAATTGCCTGGGGGGCTTTGCCACTGTGCCTGAATACCTGGCACCGTAGTATCGAGACCGAACATTCCGAAGCTGCCGCTGCCATGTTCACTTTTACCGCACAGGTTGCCATTGCAGTCGGTTCAAGTCTTGGGGGCGCGATAGTCGATCATTTCGGGCTGAGAGCCAATTTCTGGATGAGCGCTTTCTATCTGGCGACCCACAGAAAAGTAGAGTGATTGTGTGAGTATCATTCTCTGAGAGAAAATGCGCGACTAAGAGAATACAAATCAAAAATTACGAAAACAATCACGGACGTCTGCCTGTCACCATCAAATGTTTTTTGCATGAGTGAAACATCATGAAGTCTTTGGTTTGTACGTCTTTTGGGGCAACTCCTTCAATGGTTATTGAGGAACGCCCTAAGCCTTTGCCTCGGTCAGGTTATGCTTTGATCAAAATCCATGCCGCGACCGTCAATTAACTTTCTGGGCAAATTCGTCGAGGTCTTTTCGATAAAGCCAAAACGCCTCTCGTTCTGAGTAATGATGGCGCAGGTACGGTAGAGGATAGTGACCTCTTTCAATCTGGAACACGTGTTGCAATTTACGGCGGTGGCCAATTAGGGATTACGGAAGACGGTTTGCAACAGGAATATGTGTCCGTCAGAAATAGCCATGTTTTCGCATTGCCTGACACGATCAGTTTGGACGAAGGTGCCGCGCTCCCTATCAATTATGTGACTGCGTATCAGGCCTTAACCCGCGTCGGACGCATTGAAGCGGGGCAGACGGTTCTGATTTCAGGAGCGGCCGGGGCAGTCGGTCACGCCTTGATCCAGCTTTCGCGCGCTCTGGGAGCGAAGCCCATTGCTGTCGTCTCCAGTCCCCTGAAGGCAGAAGCTGCCCGTAAGAGTGGAGCGGCGGCGGTTGTAGACCTCTCAACTGAGATTCTGTCGGATGTTGTGTCTTCCCTTACGGCTGGTCAGGGAGCCGACCTCGCATTTGATCCAGTAGGAGGCTCTTTGCTCAGAGACCTGATAAAATCGGTGCGTGAACGGGGTGCAATTGTGTCCATCGGGTTTGCTGGCGGCGCTGAATCCTGCCTGGATCTGGCTGAAATCGTCGTTCATGAAAAACGCCTTCTCGGATACGATGCATGGTTGGAAACGGACGAGGCCGTGTCCAATGCGTTTAGTGCTGTCCGGTCTTTTGTTGAGAAGGGTGCTGTTCGTCCAGTTATCGATAGCACATGGACACTGGAGGAATTTGAGAAAGCTTATGAGCGTCTCGCGTCCCGACAGGCTATAGGGACTATTCTTCTCAAAGCATAAAAATAAAGTTCTCTAAGGGTTTTCAAGTCAAACTTGTTTTTTTTCAGACTAATTGAAGCACGTCTGCTGTGGGGAAGGCTATTCAGAAGCAGGTATGTCCGGCACGAGGGCGGAAGCAATGTATAAGCTTTACGCTTGATGAGGGTTGGGGGCATTTATTTCAGTACGGGGTCATGCACGTGCCAAAAACAGTTCATTACAACAGCCTATAATCCCGCGGATAGCAAATAACTGATTGATATGAAATGATAAATCTATCGGTGAGGGGGCTTTTTTAAAATACTAAGCCCACGATCGTAATAGTATGGTTGGTGGCTATTCTCTGGGTTTCTTTTTTCCCAGATGTTTCTGGCTGATATATTCGGCCAGCCAGGGTAGTCCGATCAGAAGATAATCCAATATCTGCTGCAGGCTGGTCATGATCATGAGCACTGTTGCGAGCCCAGCTTGGGGCACGTTCAGAACCTTTGCTGCACTAATGCCCAGCCAGATAAAAACAAGATCTTTGGAGGGAAGGAACGGAATGCGTGTAATGAAAAGACGTAAAGCTACGATTTCAAAAGACAGATAAAATGAATACAGCGATGAGGCGTAAAAAATGATCAGCATATCCAGTGTGAGTGCACCAGCCGACCTGAATAGATGAATAAAGAAAACCCCCGCGAGTTGCTGCTTTGAAAAGCTGCCTTCTTTTTTGCCGGAATTGAGAAAGAAAAGAGCAGGAATAACAGGAAGCAGGATGACCAGAATGGTCGCCGCTTTCATGTTCTGGGCAATAATCCCGCTGATGGCCGGGGATGATAGTAGCAGATAGAGTGCCACCGCCAGAAAAACCACAAAACCTGCGACACCGGAGAGCAGGGCAGAGTCCTTGACCGCATGAAAGAGCTGGGCGCGGGTGACAGAGCGGTTTTTTGTCATCCAGTTGAACAGGTATGTTTCGCCTGAATACTCCAGAACATTGGTATTCAGAACACGCTTTCTGAACAGGATAACCAGAGGAATTGAATTTTTTGTCCCCAGTAGAGTCCTGAAGATCATTTTTTCTGTGATGGGCAGAAGAAAAAAAGCAGGGATCTGGAGCGCGTAAAAAAGCGGGTTGGTGGGCAGGGCGTGAATAAGCGCGTGCCAGCCGATTTTCTTAAGTTTTACCGCAATCAGTGCAATGAATATAAGCGGGAAGACATAGAGAAATATCTGCTTGATGACCTGGAAAATTCTGGTCGCGGTAGGGTTGTTCAGGAGCATGGTGTTTTCTCCTGAATATAAGGTTCTCTGTCAACGATGAATAAGGGCTGGAAAAGACTGTAATAAAATTTGACAGGTTAAAGCTGCTATATTTGGGCATACTGTGCAGCATCAATGCCGTATAAGTGGTGCGCGGTAGAATGGTTTTCGGAGGAATTGTCAGGGTACTAAATTATTGGTTCATAAACGGGGCCAAAGATAATTTTATATTCCTCAGGGTGCCGTTTTGTGTCAAAAGCGGCGAACCTAAACCGTTAATTTTTGTAGGGAGCTTGAGCAGACGTTAATATGCAGGTCGCATCGTATAATGAGGATGTCGAGGGTAGAAGTGGTATCTTGAAGGCGTCCAAAACGTCGAAGGCGTTTACCCTGTCTGGTGAGCCCGGCCTTCTGCCGAATGGACGGCGGATGCGCGTGGCTATTGTCGCCAGTTCCTACAATTACATCCGAGATGGTGTTGCCCTGACGTTAAACCGTCTGGTGGAGCATTTGGACAAAGCAGGAGTGGAGGTTCGCGTCTTCACGCCGGTTAATAAAAAACGGCAGGCTTTCAAGCATTACGGGCAGATTGTGCCTGTGCCATCCATTCCGTTGCCTGGCCGTTCTGATTATCGGCTGGCTTTCGGGTTGCCGCAGGCCGAAATCGAGGCTTTCAAGCCTGATCTCATTCATGTGGCACTGGCACCGGACTGGCTGGGCTATTCCACCCTGCGGATGGCCCGCAAGCTGGGTGTGCCGCTCGTGGCCTCGTACCATACCTGTTACGAGAAATATCTCGAATATTATGGTGTGGCCAATCTTTTTACCCGCCTGCTGAAGAACTATCTCAGTTCGTATTACGCCACCTGTAAGGAAGTGTACGTTCCCACGCAGTCCATGATTGATGAACTGCGACAGGACGGGCTGCACGATAACTTTATTCTGTGGCAGCGCGGCGTTGATGCGGATCTGTTCAACCCCGCCCAGCGTTCAATGGCATGGCGGGAGTCGCTAGGAATTGCCCCCAACGAAGTGGTTGTGCTGTTCGTCTCGCGTCTTGTGCGGGAAAAGCAGCTTGCAACGCTGGCGGGGGTTTTTACCCGCCTGAAGGCGCAGGGTATTCCTTTCCGCAGTCTGGTGGTGGGCGATGGCCCCGAGCGGCAGATGCTGGAAGAAACCTGCCCGGATACGATCTTTACCGGCACCTTGCAGGGCGAGGAACTGGCGCGGGCTTATGCTTCGGGCGACATTTTTGTCTTTCCGAGTGACACGGAAACCTTCGGTAACGTCACGCTGGAAGCGATGGCCTCTGGCCTGCCCTGTGTGTGTGCGAGTGCTCCGGGCAGCCAGTCTCTGGTGGTGGATGGCGAAACCGGCTTTCTGGCGACGCCCCGCAATGCGGATAGTTTTACCGGTTATGTCCGTTGCCTGCTGGAAGACCCCGACCTGCGGCACCGTATGGGTATTGCAGCCCGCGAGCGCAGCCTAAGCTTTTCATGGTCTGTTCCCATGGAAATGCTGCTCAATCGTTATCGTAGGCTGATCAACGGGCCAGCGGCGTGAAGATTGCTGATGTTTCAGAGTTTTACGCTCCTCAGGGTGGGGGGGTAAAAACCTATGTAGAGGCCAAGTTCCGTGCAGCGGATAGACTTGGCCATACGTTGGTTGTTATCGCTCCCGGCCCGGAAGATCGGGTGGAGCCTCGCCCCGGTGGGCGTATTGTCTGGGTAAAAAGCCCGGCCATGCCAGCCGACCCCCGTTACCGCATGTTCTGGAAAGCCGAGCCGGTCTGGCGTGTGCTGGATCAGGAAAACCCCGACATGGTGGAGGGATCTTCTCCGTGGCGTGGCGGTTGGCTTGCCGGGCAATGGAAGGGTAAGGCTCCTCGGGCGCTGTTCATGCATGCTGACCCGGTTGCGGTGTATCCCCAAACCCTTCTGGGCGGTTTTTTGTCTGAAAAAACCATTGATGGTTTTTTTGGCTGGTTCTGGCGTTATCTGCGCCGTCTTGATTCGGCTTATGATTGCTGTGTGGTGGCGGGCCAGTGGCTGGCGGATCGTTTTGCCCGACAGGGGTTGGAGCGGATCGAGGTTGTGCCTTTCGGTATTCGGGGCGGCGAGTTCAGTCCTGACCTGCGCGATGAAACCTTGCGTGCCTCCATGTTGGCGGCCTGTGGGCTGGAGCGTAGCGCCACCCTGCTGGTAACGGTCGGACGGCATCACCCGGAAAAACGCGTGCCTATGCTGATGCGTGCGATCAGCATGGTGCCTAAAGGGCAGCCGGTTGGCCTGTATGTCATCGGTGATGGCCTGCAGCATGCCAAGGTGCGCAAGCTGGCGGCAGACCTGCCGCATGTTCATATTGCCGGAGCGGAAACAGATCGCATCAAACTCGCCCGGATGATGGCGAGCGCGGATGCGCTGTTCCATGGTTCCACGGCGGAAACTTTCGGGTTTGTGGTGGCGGAAGCCCTGTGTTCCGGCACGCCGCTGATTGTGCCCGCGGCTGGCGGTGCGGGTGATCTTGCCCGTCCGGCCTATGCCGAAACCTACAAACCGGGTGATGCACAGGATGCCGCTCGGGCCATTGTCCGCTTTGCTGCGCGTGAGCGTCCGCCCCTGTCAGCCGCAGCCTATGAGGCCGGGTTGCAGGTAGGGGACATAGACCGGCATTTTGACAGGCTGTTCGCGCTCTACCAGACATTGGTGGAGAGCAGGCGCTAGCTCTGGCGCATGGTCGTTTATGCCGCGCGTTCTGTTTTCCATAACGTATAGGCCGTGATTGCCAGTGCCGCGCAGGGCACGAAGCCGCCAGCCAGCCATGCGGGGATAACCCCGGTCTGGCCCAGTAGCACGCAAACCCGTGTTGTGGCGTGTGCGCCATATCCCCATGCCAGAACTCTGGCTGCCCTGTTGGCGGTTACTGTGTAGGGGATAAGGGTGGCGCTCAACACATAAGCCATGAGCGCCATAGCACCCGGGAGCAGGAAAGCCGCATACAGTGTGGCCAGCCGCGTTTTGTACGGGGCGGCATCATAGCCCTCGCCACCATGACGGGAGAGGGTGCGGAGCGTGCGAATGGGCAGATACTGCACCTCAATCCCATACGCACTCAGCCATGGTGGAAAAATGCCGAGATCACGCGATATCTCTGCATCGGGCAGGGGGGTGACCAGTGTGGGGGAAAAGGCATCGCCCGACCATGTGCTTGGTTTCATCAGATGCCACAGGCCCGTGGCCCTGTCGTACTGCGCGATTGGAGCCATATCAATTTCCACAAGCTGGAAATTGTTATCGAAGCGATAGAAGCTCAGATCGTGCAGCGTCGCGGGTGGGCCGTAGGCGATGCGGGTGGAAATCAGCCCTTTGCGGCTTTCAATCCAGATTGTGCTGCTGGTCTGGCTACGGTCGAGGCGCTGGGCATCGCGGCCTATGTGCTCGCGCATCTGTTCATTGATGGCCGCAGGCCCCAGACAGCCATCCATGACGAACGTTGCCGGGCCGGCCAACAGTCCCAGCAGTATGACAGGGCAAAGGCTTTTGAGGGGTGAACGCCCGGCATTGGCTACAAACAGGCGCTCGCCCGAGCGGGTATGAGCCATTTCCGTCAGCCATACGGCCAGAAAGGTCGTAAAGGGCATGAGTGGCGCCATTAGCCCCGGTGCGCGCAGCAGGCAGAAAACCAGCAGGTTTCGCGCGGCGCCATGCCCCCCGGCTTCCATGACCGCATCCATCTGGGGCCATAAATCTATGGTCAGTGCGACGGACAGCAGCACACTGGCGATGATGGCGAAGTTGCGCAGATACGCAACAAGGACAAAGCGGGTGTACAGGCCGAAGGGGGCCAGATGAAAGCGCTTGCGCTGCGTGTCAGAGGTGGAGGAGGTGGTCATGCGGTCACGCCCGGAAAAGCTGAGGCAGCAGCAGACGGCTGCTGGTCGCGCGGAGCACCAGCAGCAGCAGCCCGCTGATTACGGCGGTGCAGGCCAGCAGGGTTGCGGTGGATACCCATACTCCGTGCGGAATGACAAACCCCATAAGCCACTGGGTAACGATGTTGCAGCTCATCAGCAGCAGGCACCCGGCGGGCAGCGGCAGGGCGTTGTTGCGCTGGGTTGTCTGGCTCAGGGCAACGAGTGCCACAAGAGGGGCCAGCAGGCAGAGCAGCGCACGGGCTAGGCGCTCCATTGCAAGGCGGGTGGCGGTAGTGCGTTCGATTTTTTTGATACTGGGGAAATACAGCTCAGGCAGGGTCAGTTCGGCACCATCGGCAGAGCGTGGTGCAAAAGGCAGGATGTCATCCAGTCCCAGCGCCTTGTACACCTTATCTGCTGAAACGTTGTCCTGCGTATCGGTGCAGCAGGCCGTTTCTGATTCGGGTTTGTCGGTAATGGTGAAAATCCGCGAAAGCATCTGGTTCAGGTTGACGGCCAGCAGCTTCTCGGGCGGGAAGCCCGTAGCGTGCAGCCCTTCGGCCTGAATAATGCGGAAATGCGTCTTGTCCACGGGTTCATGAATGAACAGCTCTTCATGCCCTGTGGGGGTTTTCTGGGCGCGGTCGGCGGCTATGCGACTTGGAATGTAGAGCATGCGTTTTTGCGAAAGAAAAAGCTGGCTCTGGGGCGATGGGTTAATGAGGTAGTGATAGGTCGCATTGAACAGCACAAGTCGTTGGCTGTACAGCGCCAGAGGGTTGATTAAACCCGATGAGGCGATGGAGAAGGTCAGCGCCGCCACAGTGACAAGCCCAAGCGGGCGCATGCAGGCGAACGGGCTCTGGCCACTGGCGCACAGCACCAGCAATTCGCGGTTTTCGCGCATGGTCAGCACAGTACGGTACACCGCGACCGTCAGCACCAGAGGCAGGGCGAGGTCGAGAATTTGCGGTGCGCTGAGCAGGAATATCAACCCTGTATCCAGCACGGAGACATGGTTGTGAATGACATCACGAAAAATCATGGGGACGCGCTCGGCCAGAAAAATGGCTTCGATCACGCCCATAGCCATAGCCGCCTGTAACAGCACCATGCGCAGGAACTGGCGCACATACAGGGTTTTGAGCCAGTTTCGGAAGCGGAGCATAAGGGAGGCGGCGTGTGTCACAGGGTGTTTCCCTCGCCCAGATAGACACGGCGCACATCCGGGTCATGCGAGAGTGTGGCCGGGTCGCCTTCGGCCAGAACACGACCGGATTCAACAACATAGGCACGATCCACCAGCCGCAGGATGTCCATGGCGCTGTGGTCGGTAATGAGTACGGACAGGCCCTTGTCTGCCAGATGCCGCAAAAGGCCGGTTACCGTGCCGGTATTGAGCGGGTCTACCCCGGCAAAGGGCTCGTCAAACAGGGCGATGACAGGATCACACGCCATGCAGACGGCAATTTCGCACCGGCGTCTTTGCCCGCCTGAGAGCTGTGCCGTGCGGCGGTGGCGCACGGTTTCGAGGCTGAACTCCTCCAGCAGCGCATCGCGCCGTGCCGCGCGTTCCTTGCGTGAAGACAGGCGGGTTTCCAGCACAAGGTCGATGGTGTTCTGCACGGACAGTGTGCGGGGCAGAAAAGAGGTCTGTGGTAGATAGGCCAGCCCATATTGCGCCCGCAGATGGAAAGGCATGCGGGTGACATCAACGCCATTGAGCGTGACCGTGCCCATATCCGGTTGCAGGATGCCTGTCAGCAGACGGAACGTGGTGGATTTGCCTGCACCGTTAGGGCCGAGCAGGCCCACGATTTCACCAACCCCGACATGCAGGCTGATGTTCTTGATGATATGCTTGCCGTTGACGGTTTTTTGTATGTCCTGAACCCGCAGCATGCTCAGTGGCCCGCCTGTTTGTGCGCAGCTATGGGCCGCCCGTTTTCCGGCGCGGGGCCACAGGCGGGTGTTGGCCGCTCTGGCAGCACTCTGGCGGGGTTGGGCTGGTGGTTCACGGTGCGGGCCGGGCAAAGCGGAGCATGGCTGCTTGCATGCTTTGGGCATGGGTGCGGGCCTCGAACTCACGCTCTACACGCGCACGCCCGGCCTGACCATGCGCCAGACGGAGGGCGGGAGAGCGAAAATAGGCCACGCAGGCTTCGGCCATGCCAGCGACATCGGGCGGCGCCCCGCAGAGCAGCCTACCTTGCTCGCCATCGGTAATCATTTCGCCAATCCCGCCCATGTCGAACGCGATAACAGGGCGGGAGAGCGCCATGGCTTCCATAACCGCGCGGGGCAGGGGGTCGGGATAGACGCTGGGCACCAGCACCACATCAAAATCCGACACATAGGGAATGACATCGGCCCGGAAGCCGAGAAAATGCACCTGCTTTTCCAGCCCAAGCGAACGGGCCAGATCCTGACAGGTGCGCAGGTGGTCTTCCGCCATGTCCTGTGGGGTGTCGCCCAGAATAACGAAGTGACACAGAGCCCTTTCTTCAGGGCTGAGGCGTTCGAGCGTTGCGTGTGCTGCGTGCACCAGTTCCACAAACCCCTTGCGGCGGATAACGCGCCCATGCGCGCCAAAAATCACGCTTTCAGGCGGGAGCCCCAGTTCATGACGCAGGCGGTCGGTGCTTGCTGTGGGCTGGAATTCTTCCAGATCAAGGGCATCGTGGGTCAGGCTTGTTTTTTCGCGGCACTGGGCGAACTGGCCTGATACGGCGGCCGATACGCAGAAAATAGCCCGAACGGCCGCACTTTTGGCCAGAAAACGGTGCAGGCCGCGAATGGGGGCAGGTACATCGGGGTAGAAAACATGCCAGATTGCCGGAACCCCGGTGGCCATTGCCACAACACCCCCGACGAGATTGGCCGTGGTGCCGTTGCAGAAGATAAGCTGGTAGCGCTCCTTGCGCACCCGGCGAATCAGCCGGAACAGGCCAGCCGTGGCCCGCAGCACATTGAATACCGAACGGCCGGTGCGCAGGGGCAGGGGGGCAGAAAAATCTTCGCGCGTCATGGCGCGGTTTATGGGCTGCTGCACGTTTTCCAGCAGGGCAGGTTCAATAATCAGGGTATCCGCGGCGTTATGGCTGCGGAGATCCGCGCTGACCGTATCTTCACGCGGGAGCAGTACCGTGCGGTTGATCCGTGCGGGGTCCAGAAAGCGCAGCAGGCACAGCAACGTCTTTCCCGGCCCGCCATTGCGCGACGTATCATTAATGAACAGCACCCGGATCGGTTCTGGCTGTGCGGCAGGGTTGGGGGTGATGGACATGGGAAAGGCAGTGTTCCGGCGCTAGGGTCTTGTAGGTGCAAACCCTGCGAAACAGACGGGATACAATGCTGATGGCCCGCCCAGTTGCCGCATGAGGGCGCATGGTGCGGAGGCTTTATATTTTATTGTCAGGCGTTAAGGCAACACGAAGATAGGCCGGACATGGCCCGGTTGTTCGGGATACGAACACAGTATGTTTCAATATGTTTATGATGAATACCTGCTTTTGGCATTTCATTTCTGCCCGAAGGGGTGGGTGCTGCGTTTTTCATGGTGATTTTTTTTACGATATGGGTGGGGTTTAAGGGGGGCGGGCCTGTTCATGCTCACCCATGCCAGCATGCGATGCCGGGAGGGCCTGGGTGGCGGAATGACGCTTAGGCTGTATCAAGAGTGATACAGTTGGGTGCGTTTCCTACACACTGTGGTGAGACGGCCCATTCCTGATTTGAAGAATTCACTAACTTTACTGAAAGAACACGCATGGCTCATGGCATGTCCGGAGCGTGGCCATGCAGGCGTGGCCTCTGCGGGTGTGTCATGAGCGTTTCAGGGAATGATTGAGATGCAACAAAGTCATGCACGACTATGGTCCATCATAACCGCGCTTTTGTTTGGTGCGGCAGGGCTGTTTCTATTTCTGGGTGGGGCCGAACTGCTCGTTCTGGGCGGTTCGTGGTTCTATGCTCTGGTGGGCGCGGTGCTTCTGGGCACGGCGGCTGCGGGTTTTCGTAAGCCGCAACTGGCGGCCCGTATCTATGCTGGCCTGCTGGTGGTGGCGACCCTCTGGGCGCTGGCTGAAACCGGCCTGAATATATGGGGGCTGGAAGTCCGCCTGCTGACACTGGTGGGCCTGGGCGTCTGGCTGCTGCTGCCGGGTATCTGGCGCACCGGTGCTTCCTGGCTGGATGACAAAAAGCCGCTGCTGGCCGGGCTTGCCGTGGCCTGTGTCGCACTCGTGGCAAGCTGCTTTTCGTCCTACTCGATTAATGGAGTCGTGCCGGCTGACCGCATGGCCGCCGCCATGCCCGACCTCAAGGACGGCATGCCCGCAGGAGACTGGCATTATTATGGCCGCAACGCGCAGGGGCAGCGCTACAGCCCGCTGGCGCAGATTACTCCGGCCAATATCAGCCACCTCAAGCGTGCATGGATGAGCGAGACCGGCGATACCCAGCAGGCGGGCGAAGCCGTGGTGGCCGGGCCTGACGCGGGGCATGAGTTCAATCTGGAACTGACGCCTATCAAGGTAGGGGACACGCTGTATATGTGCACGCCCCATAGCTGGGTTATGGCTATGGATGCGGCGACCGGCCGGATCAAATGGAAATACGACCCGCACCCGGCCAAGGCGGACCTCGATTCCAACGTGTATCTGGCGTGCCGTGGGGTGTCTTATTACCGTATCCCCGACGAAATCCAGACCTCGTGCCGTGAGCGTATCTACTCCCCCGTGGCAGATGCCCGGATTGTGGCGGTTAACGCCCAGACCGGCCAGCCCTGCGAGGATTTTGGCGACCACGGTTTCATTTCCATGCGCGATTACATGGGCAATGTGCCGCTGGGCTTTCACTTCATTACCTCTCCGCCGATGGTCATGAAAAACCGTCTGATCACGGGTGGGTGGATTTTCGACAATCAGGCCAATTTCGAACCGTCTGGCGCGGTGCGTGCGTTTGACGCGACAACCGGCAAGATCGCATGGGTGTGGGATGCGGGGCATAACCCCGAAACCTGGACGCCCGGCCCCGGTGATGAACTGACACGTGACACCCCCAACGCATGGGGCGTTTATACGGCCGATCCCGAACTGGGGCTGGTCTATCTGGGTACGGGCAACGCGCCGCCGGATAACTGGGGTGGTTCGCGCCGTCCGTTTGACGATGCAACCTCCAGCGCCACGGTCGCTCTTGATATTGTCTCTGGCGAGCGGCGCTGGCTGCACCAGACCGTGCATCATGACCTGTGGGACATGGACATTCCCTCCGGCCCCAGCATGGTTGACCTGCCCGGCCCCGATGGTGCGAACATTCCTGCTCTGGTGCAGAGCACCAAGCGTGGCGAATTTTTCGTGCTCGACCGTCGCACGGGTGAGCCCCTGCCCGGTTATCCGGTTACAGAACGGCCCGTACCCACCGCCGGACATGCGCCTGACGACCGGGTTTCGGCTACGCAGCCTTATCCGACCGGCATGCCCAGCCTGTCTCCGCCGGATCTGAAAGAAACGGATATGTGGGGCGCAACCCTGCTGGATCAGATGATCTGCCGTATCGAATACCGTCAATCCGCCTATGAAGGGCAGTTTACCCCGCCGCATGTGGGCAAGACCACCATCGTCTATCCCGCATTCTATGGCGTGATTGACTGGCAGGGCATTACCATCGACCCGGCACGCAAGCTGATGTTTGCCAATGCCAGCTACCTGCCGTTCCGTATCAAGCTTGATCATCGCACCCAGCTTGAACAGGAAGGCGTGCTGCCCAAATGGACGGGCGAAGGCAACGAACCGGCTGCCAAGGGGAATGCTCTGGCCATTTCTCCCGATTACGGCACGCCGTACGTGGCTTATACCAACCCGTGGCTGAACCCGCTCCAGATCCCTTGCAAAGGGCCGGTATGGGGCACGCTGACCGCGATCGATCTGGTGACCAAGAAGATCGTCTGGCAGCACCCTGTGGGTACGACCCGCGATACCGGGCCTTTCCGCACGCACAACAATATTCCGCTGCCCACGGGCATGTATAACATTGGCGGTAATATCGTAACGCGCGGTGGTGTGGTGTTCATGGGCGCTACAGCGGATGACTACCTGCGGGCTTTCGATGTCTCCACGGGCGATGTCATCTGGAGCGACCGTCTGCCTGCGGGCGGACAGGCAACCCCGCTCAGCTATGAAAGCGGTGGCAAGCAGTATGTGGTGATCGCGGCTGGTGGCCATGGCGGCCTTGGCACGCGCAGCGGTGACTACATCGTGGCCTATACGCTCGATGGTGCACAGGGCGCACCCGCGCAGTAAGCCCGGAGCCGACCGGGGTTTATTCCCGGTCGGCCTTTTCATTTCCCTTGGAACATTCTGCGTATTGCCGCCCCCGGCTTGTCTTGGGGGTGGCCTCCATGGTGGAGATTTCACATGAACATTGCCAGAAAATCGCGGCAGTTCTTTCTATGGTCCGGGCTGTGCGTGCCGGTGCTGCTGGGGGCGGGGGCGCGGCCGACCCATGCAGCGGACATCACGCTGGGGATTATCGGCCCGCATGAATACGACCTGCCGGTTGATTTCAAACCCTTCAACGTGCTGGTGCAGTATGGTGATGGTAACGAGGCAGGCAACGCCTATAACGGCTCAGGCCAGCGCGTTGCGGCGCATGGCGGAGGGCATAGCTGGTCGGGTATGACCAAATATGTCCATTTCCGTACGTTTGACGCCATTCCCCATGTGGGTTTCGCCTTCGAGCTGATCCAGACAGAAAGCTACTCTCTGGCTGATGGCAAGAATTACGGCGGGCTGGGGGGGACTATTGTCGGGCCTGCGGCGTGGTTCAAGCCCAATTCACACAGCACCTTTGGTTTTCAGACCTTTATGGTCACGCCTTCCGGCTCGCGTGATGCATTGGCCAGCCATTACTGGTCGAATATTTCTAGCTTTATCTTCGATTACGAGTGGAAGCATTTCAGTTTTGATGGTGACTTGGGTACGGTGGTTGCCTCTACCAAGCATGAGCCGGGCCAGCACGCTTTTTCACCGGGGGTGGTCTTTTACAGCAACCTGCGTTTCAGTTGGAAAGCCACAAAGCTGATCGAACCGTTTTTTGCCTTCGACTGGCAAAATGCCGGTGGCACCTATGACCAGACACTCAGGCAGGATGTGAGCGATACCAGCAGCCGCGAGGTGGCATCCGGGCTGGGTGTCATGTTCAATATCAGCCGTAGTGTCAGTGTAACCGCGCGGTACAGCCATTCTGTCGAAGGGCGCAATACGCCGGAGACGGATGCTTATTACCTCAAATTCCTGTATCTTTGGCAATAAGGTGTCTGGGGCAGGCCTACCCTGAGGGCCTCTCTGTCTCGATCATTATTCGAAAATTCAATATAAAATATAGAGCAGGCAGGTAGTTTCCGTTACGTCGGAAAGCTGGGCAGCCTGCATAGGCGGGAGTGCGTGGGGTGGAGCAGCAACCACGGAAAGGAAACACCACGGTGCGGCATGAAACAGCGGCTCATGCGGCCTGTCGGGCGGGCTCCAATGAAGTGGCCCGTTCGTGGGAGCGCTGCGAGTCCCTGTATCGTATGGACCCCTCCCGACAATGGCGCGCGGAGGTGCTGTCCAGCACGGAACTGCGCCAGATCAACGACTGCGCGGCGCCTCTGCTGCGAGTGGGACTGCCGGAAATGCAGTCGTTGTTCAGCCTTGTGCGCGATCTGGGTTTGATGGTGCTTTTGTCGGATGCGCGGGCCGTGCTGCTGGCGCGCTGTATCAGTGATTGCCACCGCGCTGTATGCCGCAGGCTGCACCTGCAGGAAGGCGCAGTCTGGGATGAAGGGCTGGCAGGCACCAATGGTGTCGGCACAGCCCTGCGTGAAGGCTGCTCCGTGGCGCTGACCCGTGGCGATCACTGGCGTTTCTGTTTCGCGCTGCTGGAAAGCCATGCCGTGCCAGTTTTTGACGGGCAGGGGCAACTGGCGGGCGCGCTCAATCTGGCATCGTTCGGCAACATAACCACCCGGCCGGTTGCGCCCCTATTGCGCGAGGCGCTGTTTCAGGCTGCCCGCCGGATGGAGGAGCAACTGCTGCGCGGTAGTTATCCCGGACAGCGGATCGTGACATTGGGGCCCGCACGGGGGAGTTCAGGCCCGCTGGTGGCGGTGAATGAAGCCGGCGATATCGTAGGGGCCACCCATGCGGCCCGCACCATGCTGGGGTGGGGTGCCGGGCAGCAGGGGCCAGTGGCAGACCATACGGGTAAAAACGTGAATGGGGCCGGGGTGTTCGCCGCCCGCCCGGTTGGTGTGGAGCGGGCGATCAGTTTCCGCGAGGCAGAGGAGCATGTGATCCGTACTGCCCTGGGGCTGGCGCGGGGCAATGTTTCCGCAGCGGCCCGGCATCTGGGGATCAGCCGTGCTACGCTGTATCGCAAGCTCAAAGCGCTGGAGGTTCCGGCCCCTGCTGGCGGGGGGTGAGGGTCAGGGTCAGCTCTCGGCTGTTCCCACCTGCCCACCTGACAGACAGTGCCAGAGTAACTGCGCGAACTGCGCCTGACAGGCCGGGGGTGCGCCCGTGGTCTTCTGTTCCACCGCCTGCTGGATGGTGGGGGGGAGCGTATGACCGCGTTCATGGAACAGGGCACGGAAAACCGTATCCGTAAATTCCGGATGTGGCTGCACTGTCAGAATATGTGTGCCGTAACGCAGGGCGGCATGGGCGCAGGTCGGGCTGTGCATGATGGTGCGGGCCTGCGGCGGTGGCACCATGACCTGATCCTGATGCCATGCGTTAAGTGTCAGGGTGCTGCCATCATCCAGCGTATAGTCCTGTGGGCCGACAACCCACCCGCCGGGAAATTTTTCCACTTTCCCGCCCAGTGCCTGAGCAATGAGCTGATGGCCAAAGCAGACCCCCACCATGGGCACGTGCTGGCGATCCGCCTCACGCACAAACGCCTCCAGACCGGGAATCCATGCATGGTCTTCATAAACACCATGCGGAGAGCCGGTGACAAGCCAGCCCTCTTCAGCATCGACCCCGGAGGGCATTTGCCCATCCATGACGCGGTAGGTGGTAAAGGTGGCGCCCGGCCGGGCAAGGCTGGCCCGGAACAGATCCGGGTAATCCATGGCGTGTGCGCAGAGTGCCTCTGGCGGGCGGCCGGTCTGGAGAATGCCGATACGCATGATGTCCATCATGTAGAGAGAAAGGGTGCAGGGCGCGTGCAGGGCGCACGCGCGCGGGCGCACCCTATACCAGCTTTGCAGCAGTTGATAAGGGGGGATGGTGTAGCCTCACCCGCCATGGGCGAATGGTTGCCATTTTATAAACATATTCCATCTTTTCCCACTTTGTTTTATGGGGAAAAGGCGTTTGATTACTGATAAGTCCTATTTGAAGGAAGAGCAGGGCATGCTGAAAATCCATCAGGCAGTTGGTTCTTTTATATATCGGCTGCGTAGGGATAAGCGCGGTGTCACCGCTCTGGAATACGGGCTGATTGCAGCGCTGATCGCCGTTGTCATTATCAGTGCTGTGACCACGATGGGGCAGAAGCTGCAATACACCTTCCAGCACGTCGCCAACTCCCTGCCTTCAAACTGAAGATCTGGCCGGGCCGGGTGACGCCATGCCTGTGGCTGGCGCACGCGGTCTGGTCTGCAGGAGTATGCCGGGCGGTCCTGCCCGGCAAACGGGGCCGCTGCCAGACGCGCAGAGGTCTGTCGCGGCCGCAAGCCGCATGCAGGGGCTGACAGGCCATGGCGGAAAACGGTAGGCGGTTTATAGAAACCACGGAGCAGACAGCCCGGGTTCTGGTGATTGTTCAGGATATGGAAACCGAGGCCGTTATGGCCGATTTCCTGAACACGGTCTGCCCCAAGGAGGGGCGGCTTCTCAGGCTGGGGCTTGAGCAGGCCCGGCATTACCTGTCCAACAATATCTGCCCGCCCTTTCTGGTGCTTGATATCCGCGGCAGCACCGATCCGCTGGCCAGTGTACGCCAGTTCAAGGGCATGGTGCCGCCCGATGTCACCATCATGCTGATCGGCGATCGGGATGATGTGAATTTCTACCGCTCCATTACCCACGGCTACGGCATTGCGGAGTATCTGTACCCGCCGTTCAACCGTAACCTGCTGGTGCGCTTTTTTGGCGATATCATCCTGCATGGGCAAAAAGAGGCGGCGAGCGTAGGCGGTGGCAGTCTGGTTGCACTCTGCGGGGTGCGGCCGGGTGTCGGGGCCTCCACACTGCTGGCCAATCTGGGCTGGTATGTCGCGAACGAAGTGCGGCGGCATACGCTGCTGGTTGATTTTGATACGCAGGCAAGCCGTCTGGGCGTGCTGCTTAATGCGGAAGATAATCTGGGCCTGCTGTCCGTGCTGGAAGAGCCAGAACGCATGGACAGCCTGCTGGTCGAGCGCAGTATTCAGAGTGTTTCGGACAGGCTGAAACTGCTTTCATCTCTTGGGCCGGTGGGGCAGAGGCCGCGTCTGGCTCCTTCCACGCTCAATTCCCTACTGGGGTTTGTACGCGGGCAGTTCCATTTTATCATGGCCCGCATGGACTGGAGCGAGGGAGAAACCTTTTCCAGTCTGGCCGGGCAGGCTCAGCAGCTTATGCTGGTGATGGACCCCACCCTTGCCTGCATGCGCGATACGCTACGGCTGCTGGCTATGCTGCCGCACCTGCATTTGCCCACCAAGCCGGTGCTTGTGTTGAACCAGTTTGGCCGCCCCGGCACGTTGTCCATGGACGAGGTTAGCAAAAGCCTTGGCTGTGCGCCGGATATCGTTATTCCCTATCTGCCGCGCGAATGTGGAGAGGCCGAAATCAACGGCGTGCCGGTGGCGCAGGAGTGCAAACCCTATCACGATGCGATTGCCCGGATCGCGCATGAAAGCCTGTCCCTGCACAGGGTTGCACGCAGCGGAAGTGAGGAAAAAGGGCTGGTTGGCAGGGTCGTGCATACCCTGCTGGGTGCGCGTTGATGGAGGACACCCAGCCAGCCGGGCGCACCACCCGGTTGCAGCGTTTGCAGGACATGCAGGCGCATGTTCTGCCATCTGCCGGAGCCAGTGCTTCCTTGCTGGGTACGCAGGATGGCGCACAGGCGGAGCAAGCTCTCACACCGGCTGGCGAGGCTGCGGAACGCGGCTTTACCAGCGAGCAGATCTTGTCACTGCGGGCGCTCTGTCTGGGGCGGCTCGATCCTGCGGTTATTCTTGCACTTGCCCCCGAACAGTTGGCCGGAACAGTGGAAAGGGTGGTGGATCAGGCGGCAAGTGAGCAGCGTATTCGCCTGAACCTGCGTGAACAGCAAAAAATTGCGGCGGAACTGGTTAACGATATCAAGGGGTTGGGGCCGGTTCAGCCTTTGCTGGATGATGATAGTATTAGCGATATTCTCATTAACGGGCCTAAGCGTATCTTTGTTGAGCGCCATGGAAAAACCGAGATTTCACCAGCGCAGTTTCGAGATCAGCGGCACCTTGTTTCTGTCTGCCAGCGTGTGGCGTCTGAAATGGGGCGGCGGATTGACGAAGCCAGTCCGATGGTGGATGCGCGCCTGCGTGATGGCTCACGCGTCAATATCGTTTTTCCGCCGCTAGCACTGGATGGGCCGTATATGTCCATCAGAAAATTTGCAAAAAATAAAATAGATTTGCAGAAGCTGGTCGAATACGGAAGCTGCTCGCCCGCGGTGGCAACCATACTGGAAATGGCGGCCCGCGTGCGGCTGAACATTGTCGTGTCGGGCGGAACAGGGTCTGGAAAAACCACGCTGTTGAATGCACTTTCCCGGTTCATTGATTTTTCCGAGCGTGTCATCACCGTGGAGGACGCCGCCGAGCTTCAGCTCCAGCAGCCGCATGTCGTGCGGATGGAAACACGCCCGCCCTCGATTGAAGGCAAAGGCGAGGTGACACAGCGCGATCTGGTGCGTAACGCCCTGCGGATGCGGCCAGACCGTATCATTGTGGGCGAAGTGCGTGGAGCAGAAGCGTTTGATATGTTGCAGGCCATGAACACCGGCCATGATGGCAGCATGTCGAGCATTCATTCCAACAACACGCGCGAAGCCATTACGCGTGTGGAAAGCATGGTGCAGATGGGCAGTTTTGGCCTGCCTACCCATGCAATCCGTACCCAGATTGTCGGGGCGGTGGATCTGATCGTGCAGATCGGGCGCAACCGCGATGGCGTGCGCCGCATCATGCAGGTGACGGATGTTGCCGGGGTTGAAAACGGCACGGTGGTCATGAACGATCTGTTCAGGCTGGTGTTTGATGGCGAGGACAGCCGGGGCCGTCTGCTTACACATTATGAGGTTTTGAATATCAGACCGAGCTTTCTTGAAAAACTTGAATACTGCCAGTTGGATGGCCTATGGAACGCCACCCTGGCGGAGAGCCGCGCATGATGGTGACGCCGGGCCTGCTGTCTGGTGTGGCTGTTCTGGCTATGCTGGGGCTTGCGGGCTGGTGGGGGCGGGTCGCTTACCGGCGCATACGCGTGCAGGAGCGGCGGAACGAACGTATTGTGCGGTTGTTGGGGCGTTTTCGCGGGCCGCTTGATGCGCGGGGTGTATTTGCCCGCAGAGTCTCAAATGTTTTTTCCTTTATTGCTGACCATGTAAGAAATTTTTTCTATTCTATTGTTAATTATGGTGCGGCGCGGGCTGCCATCAGGAAAAATGATTACGTCGTGTTCGGCGCGCTGGCTGCTTTATTGCTGCTGGCCTGGCCATCATTCGCCCTTCTGGGGTTTGGTGGGATTATTGCGGAAATACTGGCATGGGTACTGGCCGTGCGCGCGCTCTATACCGCTATCGGCGGGCGTTACAATGCCCGGCTATACGAGCAGTTGCCTGATACGATCAGCATTATCGTGCGTTCCTTGCGTGTGGGCGTGCCTTTGCCGCGTATTCTTGATCTGGTTTGCCGCGAGGCCAGTCAGCCGACAGCTTTTGAGTTTACCAGACTGGTGCAGGATATTGCCGTAGGGCAAAGCCTGCCGCAGGCGTTTGCCAATATGGCCGAGCGGGTTGATGTGGCGGAATACCGCTTTATGGCAACGGTTATAGAGGTGCAGGCGGCAACGGGTGGCGCGTTGGTTCATATCATGGCCATGCTGGAAAAAACCCTGCGTGAACGCAGGGCTATGCGCAAAAAGGCTATTGCGGCCTCGGGCGAGGTGCGTCTCACATCCTATGTGCTGTTAGCCCTGCCGTTGCTTGTTATTCTGCTGCTGGCGATACAGAGCCCAACCTATTTCAATGGCCTGCTGGCGGATCCGCGTGGTTATGCCGTGCTGGCTCTGGCGGCAGGGCTGTGGTGCCTTGGGTTGTTTTCCATTCGCTTTATTACAGCCAGAGTTTTGAAATAGCATGATGGCGACATTTTTTTTCATTGCTCTCATGGTGTTGGGTCTGGTGGGTGTCTGGGTGGCTGTTCTGCGTCCGCGCTTTACTCAGGGGCGGCGGCGTGTCCGACTGGAGCAGTTGCGCCAGTACCGGGTGGCGGAAAGTAAAGACAGGCCCGGTACCCGCTTTTCGCCCGCGCGGGTGGCGTATGAGACCGGATCATTTCTGATACAGCGGCATCTTTTGTCGCGTCGCACGCTGGACGAACTGTTCCGTACGCTTGCGCGTGCAACGCAGGAGCCTGACCAGTTTCTGCCTGTTTTTCTTGGCGCCAAAACCATCCTGTTCGGTGTGGGCTTGGTTCTGGGTTTTGTCGCATTCATGAGTTTGAATGCCGGTTCTATTAGCCATCTGGTGTTGCCCGCAGCGTTGCCCATTGGTGGGATGATGCTGCCGGATATGGTTCTGGCCTCGCGGCGCAAGCGTTATTTGCGTGCGGTTGAAAGTGGTATGGCCGATGCGCTGGATATGCTGACGATCTGCGTGGATGCGGGCATGCCGATAGAGGCGGCCATGCAGCGTGTTGCCCATGATATGCTGCGGATTAATGCGAGTGTCGCTAATGAACTGCGCCTGACTGCACGCGATATGAGCCTGATGCCCGACCGGCAGGAAGCGCTCAGGCAGATGGCACAACGTACGGGACTGCCCGTTATGCGGCAGGTGGCAACGGTGCTGACGCAGTCTTTCGAGGTGGGTTCGCCCATAGCGCAGGATCTGCGGATTTTGTCAGAAGATGTGCAGGCCGATACCATGCTGCGTTACCAGACCCGCGTAGCACAGTTGCCGGTCTATCTGACCCTGCCGATGATTCTGTTTATTCTGCCAGTTATTTTTATTGTGGTGATCGGGCCTGTGGCCCTGTCCCTTATGGGGCAGTAAGGCCGCAGCCTTTTACGCTACGGGTGGGCGTATGCCTGTGCTGGCGAGCAGTTTTTCAACCTGTGAGAGCAGTGTGCGGCCACTGACTTCATCTGTAGGGGCGGGCAGGCATGGGCCAAGCGTAATGCGGTAGCGCATGGGCAGGGGGGGGCGTTTGAGAAAGGGCCAACCTTGCGAGAGATAGGGTGAGTCCGTTTCAATCAGAATAACCTGCACAGGCAGGCGCGTGCGCTGGGCAATGGCGGCAAAACCCGGCTGGATCGGGCCGGGAGCTGCACCGGCGCGTGCGCGTGTGCCTTCGGGGAACAGCAGCAGCGGCCCGCCTTCGCGCAGGCGTTCTGTCGCGGGGCCAATGACGCGCAGCAGCGTATCATGGCGGATGTAGCCTGCTGTACGCAGGGTGCTGCCCAGCACGCCACGATCCCAGATGGAGGCTTTGGTCACGCATGTCATGCCCGGCAGGGCGGCGGCCAGCAGCAGGCTATCGAGGCGCGAGGGATGGTTGGCGACCAGCACTAGTGGGGCACCCCCCTTTTGCTGAAGGGGGGCCAGTGCGCGCATGTCGCAGTCCAGAATACCGGCGGTATGCAGGTAGCGCACAGCCAGCCGGGACAGGGCATGGAGCCAGCGCTGCCCCGCTTTCCTGCGGGCGATCCCCTCCGGGTGGAGGCGGCGCAGCAGAAAAGAGCCTGCATCCAGTGCCGCGAAAATCAGCCCGGTGACCGCCAGCGAGGCGTAAAAACGCAACGCCGTAAAGGGTCGCCACACCCGGATGGAGGACAGAAGCGCCATGCCTGCCGGTTAGCAGATCAGTTGTCAGGCGTGCCGGACATGATCCGGCGCAGATCCGTAGCCATGGAGGCCGCATTGGCGGTGGCGTCAATGGTGCCGCGATAGCGTGTGTCCGGGTCCATGACCACAAACTGAGGAGACATCCGCATGGTGTACGTCCATTCAGGATCGGCCTTGCGGTCTATGGGGGCTTGGTATTCTTTCGCCAGATCAGCCAGTGCGAAGGGAGCCGCCGTGCCAGCGACCACCCGTGAACTGATGCTTTCACCATACTGGCGTAGCCGCTCGGCATCGTCCCGATCAGGGTCAAGGCTCACGAAAATAATGACCGCCTTGCGCCCGCTTGGGTCTAGCGTGTCCAATGTGTCGGACATGGCCTTGAGCGCCGGGCGGCAGGCCTCGTCGGTGCAGTGTGTCGCGCCGAACAGCACCAGCATCCAGCGGCCCCGGAAGGTCTGGTCGGTCATGGTGCCGGTTGTGGAATCCATCAGCCGGAAAGACCCGCCCACAGCATTGCCGTAGGTGCTCAGCGTGACACTGTGGTGCAGGGCATAGCGGGTGGCGGCCCAGCCTCCGGCTCCTGCCAGAACGACAATGGCCAGAGTGGCCATCAGCACATGTCGGCCGCGGCCTGAAGGCGCGGGCGAGTGGCCGGGTTGTGTCTGCTGTTCTGGGCCTGTCATGGTTTTCCAACCTCCGTGGGGGCGTGGCGTTCAGGCCCGCCCGGTGGTGTGTCGCTAATGGGCCTGCGCCCAGTTCTGGCCTATGCCGGTTTCAACAACCAGCGGAATGGAGAGGCTTGCCGCCGCCTGCATGACGTCTCTGGCAACCTGTGCCACGGCTTCGGCCTCATCGGCATCGGCTTCGAGCAGGAGTTCATCATGCACCTGTAGCAGCAGGCGGGCTGAGTGCAGCCCGGCTTCGTGCAGGGCGCGGGGCAGGCGCACCATGGCCTGTTTGATAATGTCAGCCGCGCCACCTTGCAGGGGGGCGTTGATGGCCTGCCGCTCCGCATACTGGCGGCGGGCCGCACTTTTTTCGGCAATGCCGGGCACATAGCAGCGCCGCCCGAAGGGGGTCAGGACGTAGCCATGTTCCTGCGCTTCGGCTTTCCGGCGTTCCATGTAATCGCGGATACCGGGATAGCGGGCAAAATATGCATCAATATAGGCGCGGGCCTCACCAGCGGGGATGCCAAGCTGCCGCCCCAGCCCGAATGCCGAAATGCCATAAATAATACCGAAATTGATAGCCTTGGCGCGGCGGCGTGTCAGCGGGTCCATATCTTCAATAGGAATGCCGAACACTTCTGACGCGGTGCGGGCATGAATATCCTGCCCCATGTGAAAGGCTTCGCGCAGGGTTGGAATATTGGCCACATCGGCCAGCAGCCGCAGTTCGATCTGTGAATAGTCGGCCGAGATCAGCCTGCGCCCTTCAGGGGCGATAAAGGCCTGTCGGATACGCGTGCCTTCCTCCGTGCGGACAGGAATATTCTGCAGGTTCGGGTCGGTGGAAGACAGGCGACCGGTGGTGGTGATGGCCATCTGGAAGGAGGTATGCACCCGCCCAGCACTACTGGCCTGACGGCTCAGGGCATCGGTGTAGGTGGATTTGAGCTTGGAAAGCTGGCGCCATTCCAGCACGCGGGCGGGCAGGTCGTGGCCCTGATCGGCCAGATCCTGCAATACGGCTGAATCCGTACCCCACGCTCCCGCCTTGCCGCGCTTGCCGCCCTTGAGCGCCATTTCATCAAACAGGATTTCGCCCAGCTGTTTGGGAGAGGCGATGTTGAACTCCCGTCCGGCGGCGCTGTAAATCCCGGCTTCCATATCTTTCATGCGCGCTTCGAAATCGGCGGACAGGCGGGCCAGCTCCACCCTGTCCACAGCAATACCTGCCTTTTCCATATCCGCCAGAACCGGAATAAGCGGGCGTTCGATCTGCTCATAGAGCGAGAGCGCCTGATTGGTACGCAAGGTAGGGTGCAGCACATGCCACAGCCGTAGTGTTACATCGGCATCTTCCGCAGCGTAGGCTGTAGCCTTGTCCACGGGCACCTGTGCGAAAGGAATGCGCGCGCGGCCCGTGCCGGTCACGCTGTCGTAGGGAATGGGGGTGTGGCCAAGATGCAGGGTGGAAAGCTCGTCCATGCCCTGCCCATGCAGCCCGGCTGACTGGCTGTAGGAAATCAGCATCGTGTCATCCACGGCGCGAACCTGCTCTACCGGCAACCCGGCATGGTCAAACACCAGCAGATCGAACTTGGCGTTGTGGAAGATTTTTAGTGTGGCGTCGTCTTCCAGCAGCGGGCGGAGCAGATCCAGTGCCGCGGCGGGGTCAAGCTGTTCGCCGGTGGGGGCTTCCAGCGTGCCTTCATGCCGCAGTGGTACGTAGCAGGCCTTGCCCGGTGCTGTGGCAATGGAAAAACCCACAAGCCCGGCATTGAGCGGGTCGAGCCCGTCTGTTTCGGTGTCCACCGCGCACAGCCCGGCCTCCTGCGCCGCGCTGACCCATTTCTGGAGTTCGCGTGCGGTGCGGACGGTTTCATACCCGGCATAAGGCGCGGTGTTAGGCGCCTGCGCAGGCGTGGGGGCCGTATCCTGTGCCATAGGGTCAGGCAGCCCATTGGCGCTGGCATGGGCCGTGGCGCGGGCAGTGCGATGGGCATGAGCGCTGGCAGGCTGGGCCATGCCCATGCGGCTGAGCATGGAACGAAAGCCCATGCGGGCAAACCACTCGGCCAGAACGGGCACGTCAGGCTCACGCGTGATCAGCTCTTCCAGCGGGACAGGCAGCGGGACATCCCGCGCCAGAGTGACAAGCTGGAGCGACAGGCGGGCGGCCTGTGCGTGTTCGATCAGGTTGTCGCGCCGTTTGGACTTTTTCATGTCCGGCGCTGCGTCCAGCACGGCTTCAAGCGTGCCGAACTCGTTGACCAGAGCCGAGGCGGTTTTGGGGCCGATACCCGGCACGCCGGGTACGTTATCCGTGGGGTCGCCCATGAGTGCCTGAACATCCACCACCTTTTCGGGCGGCACGCCAAACTTGGCTTCCACCTCGGTCGGGCCGATAGGCGTCTGGCGGATGGGGTCGAGCATGCACACGCCGGGGCCGACAAGCTGCATCAGGTCTTTATCGGACGAAACAATGGTGCAGGTGCCCCCCGCCGCGCGCACGGCTACGGCGTAGGAGGCGATCAAATCATCCGCTTCCCAGCCGGGCAGTTCTATGCCGGGGACACCAAAAGCCTGCGTTGCATCGCGGATCAGGCTGAACTGCGGGCGCAGGTCTTCGGGGGGTTCGGGCCGGTGAGCCTTGTACTGCGGATACAGTTCGGAGCGGAATGTCAGGCGGCTGGCATCAAACAGCACGGCCAGGTGCGTGCCCGCATGCTCGCGCAGGAGCCGGGCCAGCATGGTGGCAAAGCCATAGACCGCGTTAACAGGCACGCCGTCCGGGCTGGTCATAGGGGGGAGAGCATGAAAGGCGCGGAAAATGAAACCGCTGCCATCCACCAGAACCAGATGGGGCGCTTGGGGCGTAAGGTCTGTCATGGGGTCAGGCCAACAGGTCATTCAGCATGTTTCTGGGGATATGCGCCTTGCGGCGGGTTGTCCAGCATTTCGCCCCGTGGATTTTTGCTTGGCTGCACAGGTGTATGGCCGTGCCCGAACGCCGGTGCGCGTCAGTGCAGCCTGTAAGCGGGTGGGGGCGGGGGTGTTTTATTTTGCCACGACGGCCACGTGGCTGCTCGCTTGCTCTGGGAGGGCATGAGGGATTGGCTGAGCGCAGGGCTGAATTGCATATTAAAAAATATTTTAAAATCCCATTGCCCCGTTTCCGGTCAGCAACCATAGTTCGCCCTGCTCATAGCGGGGGGAGAGCGTGTGTCAGCCAAAACGGGCCGTTCTGGCAGCAGGATCATCCACAACAGGGTCAAGCGGGGGGCTATGGTGCTGGCTCTTGCCGTGCTGGAGCCAGCAGGTCTGTCCTGTGCCGCTGTGGCCGAAACCGGGCATGACAGCACGCACCGGCCGGGTGGCGGGCGTGGGGAAAGACCGCTGATGGTGCATGGGCACAGAACCTCCACCACGGCGTCCATCGCGACCAAAACGGAAAACCATCCGGTGGTGAACACCGCGCAGTCTGTCACGGTCATTACCCGCAATGAAATGGATGTACGCGGTGTTCTCAGCCTGAGTCAGGCCGTGCGTTATGTGGCCGGTATCACGCAGGACCAGCGCGGCGCCACGGCTACACGGTATGATATGTTTGCCCTGCGCGGCTTTCCTGTTCCGGCTTATCTGGACGGGCTGAAACTCGAGGCCAGCCCCACCGGCTACGCCACGCCGCAGATAGACATGTTCCGGGTGGATCGGGTTGAGGTGCTCAAAGGCCCGTCCTCAGCACTGTATGGCCAGTCCAGCCCTGGTGGTCTGCTCGAAATGTCCAGCAAATTACCGCAAGAAACCCGCTCATATGGTAGTATTGCGGCAACCGGTGGCAGTTTTGACCTGTACCGCGTGGATGCGGATGTAGGCGGCTGGGCCACGGATAATGGCAAGATACGCTACCGGATTTATGGCACAGCCAATGGTTCGCACAGCCAGCTTAGCCAGACCGGCAGCCGCCGCTTCAGTATCAGCCCGGCCGTGACCTTCGGGGGTGATGGCCCCACAACGCTTACACTGCTGGGGAATTACCAGTACGATCCCACCAATGCCTCATACGGTTCGGTGCCGCTTATAGGGTCTCTCGTGAAGGGGCCTTCGGGCTGGATTGCCCGTGACTTTTATGATGGAGACAAGGCCTTTGAGGAATACCGCCGCAAGCAGGGGTCTTTTACCTATATCCTGACCCACCATTTCAGCCACGCATGGGAGCTGGTGTCTCGTGCGCGGTATGACGATATTAAAACCGATTACGAAAGCGTTTACACGACAGGCAAGTGGCTTTCCCCCACAACGGTGCAGCGCGCCACGTTCGGGAGCGACGAGCAACTGCGCCGGGTGGCGATGGATACGCAGCTTCTGGGTCATGTGCAGACCGGCCCTGTCCATCATACCCTGATGGTGGGGGTGGACTACGATTACACCCACGCCACAGAACTGGCGCGCAAAGGCACGGCGCCGAGCCTCGATGTCCTGCATCCGGTGTATGACGGGGCTATTCCTGTGCCGTCGCTTGCCTCTGATTACAATACCCGCCAGCAGCAGATTGGTGTGTACGCACAGGATGAAATGCAGATAGGCTCGCTCTACCTGACAGGAAGCCTGCGGAATGACTGGTACAGCGCACGCCAGCAGGAATATGTGGCCAATACCAGCAACAGCCAGCACCCTTCGCAAATTTCCTTCCGGGTGGCGGGGCTTTATCATTTCAGTTTCGGGCTGGCCCCTTACATCAGCTATTCAACCTCGTTTCAGCCACAGGCGGGCATTGTGTCTGAAAATGGTGGGCGCACCACACATCAGGCTGATCCGTCCGTGGGCCGACAGCTTGAAGGGGGCGTAAAATATCAGATACCCGGCACATCGGTTCTGCTCAGTGCGGCAGGCTTTCATATCGAACAGAGCAACGTGCTGGTGTCGGTGGGAGATGCGGTTTACAGCACCGAAAGTGGACGGGTGCGGGCGGATGGCTTCGAGTTCGAAGCCCATATGGATGTCCACCGTAACCTTATGGTGACAGCCGCATTCAGCGCCCAGCACGTGCATGATGATTCCACCGGTAAGGCGCTGGTGCAGTCGGGGCGGGGCAATGCGTCGTTGTTCGCATTTTACACGGTGCCAAGCGGGCGGCTGAAAGGTGTGGGGTTTGGCGGCGGGCTACGGTACGAGGCCAGTGCCTATGGTGGCTCCACGGCATCGATCAAGGATATCAGAATCCCCAGCTATGTCGTGTTTGACGGGGCGCTTCGATACGATCTTTCCGCCGCATCCGCTGCCCTGCGGGGGTGGACACTTTCTGCCAGCGTGCGCAACCTGTTTGATAAACGTTATATCGCAAGCTGCTATGGCTCGGCCTATAGCGAGTGGTGCTGGTATGGCGAGCGCCGCAACGCGCAGGCGACCGTAGCCTATAGCTGGTAAAAGCCGGGAAAAGGGGCATGGTGGCCACGCATTGGTGGCGCTACGGCTTTGCGCTGGGTTTTGTGAGCAGGCGCTAACGCGCGCGGGCCAGACGGTAAAACCGCCCGGCCCGTTGTGGTTCTGTGGGTTTTACAGAACGCGCTTGACCCATTCATGCGGGTCAGGCGCCCGGCCGAACTGAATGTCGCACAGGCCCTGACGCAGACGGCTGGTGACAGGGCCCGCCGTCTGGCCATCGCCAATGGTGCAGTCGCCATGCGCACCCTTGAAGGCGCCAATGGGGGTCACAACCGCCGCCGTGCCACAGGCAAAGACTTCTTTCAGCCTGCCGGATGCCGCATCGCTGTAAAGCTGGTCGATGGCATAGCGTTCTTCACGCACGGTCAGGCCCTGATCGCGTGCGAGGGTCAGCAGCGAGTCCCGGGTGATGCCGTGCAGGATGGTGCCGCCATCGAGCGGAGGGGTCAGCAGCGTGCCGTCTTCCATCACCATCATGACGTTCATGCCGCCCATTTCTTCCAGCCAGCGGCGTTCCTGCGAATCAAGGAACAGAACCTGCTGGCAGCCGTGGGCCTTGCCTTCCATCTGGGCCGTCAGGCTGGCGGCGTAGTTGCCACCGCATTTGGCCGTGCCCGTGCCCCCGCGTGAGGCGCGTACGGAGTTTTCTTCCACCCATACGTTTACGCTGCCCGCTTCCTTGGAGAAATATTCCCCCGCCGCACAGGCAATCACGATGAACTTGAATTCCGATGCGGGCTTGACCCCAAGAGCGGCTTCGGTCGCGATCATGAAAGGGCGGATATACAGCGTGCCGACCTCAGGTGCGGGCACCCAGTCGCGGTCGATGCTGACAAGCTGGCTCACCGCTTCAAGGAACAGATCCTCGGGCAGGTCGGCCATTGCCATACGCTCGGCTGACTTGCGAAAGCGCCGGGCATTGGCTTCGGGGCGGAACAGCAAAATACCGCCATCAGGCGCGCGGTAGGCCTTCATGCCCTCGAAAATTTCCTGCGCGTAGTGCAGAACCGAGGCCGCGGGGTCGAGCACCAGCGGCTGGCGCGGCGTAATCTCGGCAGAATGCCAGCCCCGGCCTTCCGTATAGGTAATGACAACCATGTGGTCGGTAAACGCGCGACCGAAACCGGGGTTGGCGACAATGCGTTCGCGTTCCGCGGGGCTGATACCGTCTGTTTTACGTGTGATCTTGAAAAGGGTGTCGGGGGCTGTGGTCATCGGTTCTGGCGTCTCCGTGGCGCTGGTGTCAGGACCAGTGGGCCGGTTCTCCGTGTCATGGTTTTCAGAGCGGCAGGCACGGGTTTTACGGCCTGTCCGGGCTGTTCGCGGCGGTGCTTCTCCCTATCATGTTCGGCGGGGCTGTGCCAGAGATGGGGCGGCATGCCCCACCGGCCTGAACAGAGACAGGCGGGTGAGAGCGATCATCAGATCAAGGGAGGGCGCTACGCCATGGATGAGCAGCAACAGGGCGCATCTGGAGCGCCGAGACCCCCGGTTATGGCGCAGGCTTTCACGCAACTGCCAGAGTGGATGTACAATCAGGGCGCATTGTCGCCCGTGGTGGCGCCCCGGCTGATCCGGCTCAATGCCCCGCTGGCAGCCGAACTCGGGCTGGATGCGCACTGGCTGGCCGGGCCGCAGGGCTTGGCCATGCTGGCGGGCAACAGCATGCCAGCGGGAGTGGAGCCGGTGGCCACGGCCTATGCCGGGCACCAGTTCGGCTATTACAACCCGGCGCTGGGCGATGGCCGGGCGCTGCTTCTGGGCGATGTGCGCGACCGTTCTGGCCATGTGCGCGAGATCCAGCTCAAGGGGGCCGGGCGCACGGTTTTTTCCCGCCGGGGCGATGGTCGGGCAGCGCTCGGGCCTGTGCTGCGCGAATACCTGCTAAGCGAAAGCATGGCGGCGCTGGGTATCCCCACCACCCGCGCGCTGGCGGCTGTGAGCACGGGCGAGACCGTTCAACGTGAAACAATGCTGCCCGGTGCGATTCTGACGCGCGTGGCGTCCAGCCATCTGCGGGTTGGCACGTTTCAGTATGTAGCCGCCCGGCGTGACCCCGCCGCCCTGCGTCAGTTGCTGGATTTCGCCATTGCCCGACATGATCCGCAGGCCCGGCAGAGTGAGACACCGGCACTCACCTTTCTGGAAAACGTGGTGGCGGCGCAGGCCAGCCTTGTGGCGCGCTGGATGCTGGTGGGCTTTATCCACGGGGTGATGAACACCGATAACATGGCCATTTCGGGCGAGACGATTGATTACGGCCCCTGCGCCTTCATGGATGAGTACGATCCGGCCACGGTGTTCAGTTTTATCGACGAGCAGGGGCGTTACGCCTACACGAACCAGCCCACCATCGCCCTGTGGAACCTGACCCGTCTGGCCGAAGCCCTGCTGCCGCTGCTGAGTGACAGCGAGGACGCGCGCCCGGTGCTGGCCCGGCAGGCGCTGGCGGGGTTCAATACCCGCTTTCATGCGGTTTATTTTGATGGCATGCGCGCAAAACTGGGCCTGACAACCCCGCAGGAGGGGGATGAAGCCCTCTTTGCCGCCCTGCTTGAAACCATGCATCAGACCCGTGCGGATATGACAGGCACCTTCCGCGCACTCAGCCAGCCCGCCGTGCTGGCGGGGGAGGATGTGTCCGCCCTGCCAGCAGCTTTTGCGCCGTGGCTTGAGCGCTGGCAGCAACGCCTCAGGCACGATGGCGCACTGTCACCCGCAGCCCGCGCGCAGGCCATGCAGGCGGTCAACCCGTGCTATATTGCGCGCAATCATCTGGTTGAGGCCATGATCCGCAGCGCGGTGGAGGAGGGTGATTTTACCCCCTTCGAAACCCTGCTGGCGGTGCTGTCCAACCCTTATGCCCAACAGCCGGGGCGGGAGCGGTATGCTCTGCCACCGGGGGCGGATGAGCGGGTGCGTTATACTTTCTGCGGCACCTGATCCGCTGTTTCCACGCCCTGCACACTCATGAACGCCTGGCCCTGTGTGCCTGTGTCCACACAGGCATGGATACGGTAGATGGCATGGAGCAGGGCTGGCGTCAGGATTGTGCGGGGGGCACCGAAGGCGCGCACCTGCCCCTCGTGCAGGATACAGGCCGTCTGGCACCAGTTTAGTGCCTGATTGAGGTCATGCAGCACCATGATGCAAACCAGACCTGAACGGGCCGCCTCCTCACGCAGCAGGGCCAGCACCCGGTACTGGTAATGTGGGTCGAGCGCACTGAGCGGTTCATCCAGCAGGAGTGCACGCGGGTGGCGGCTGAGCGCCTGCGCCAGCCCCACAAGCTGGCGCTGCCCGCCCGAGAGTTCATTGAGCGGACGCAGGGCGAGGGATGCGATCCCCATACGCTCCAGCCAGCCTAAGGCTGCGGGTATGTCATCCGCCTGTGCGGGGTGGGCGACACGCCGGGCGGCCAGCAGGGTTTCAAGCACACTCAGGCGCAAGGGTTCCGGCAGGCTTTGTGGCAGGGTGCAGCACAGGCGTGCGCGGGCCTTGAGGGGTAACCCGTCCAGCGCCTGCCCATGCAGCAAAACCCGCCCGCGTGCGGGTACAAGCCCGCCCATGGCACGCAATAGGGTCGATTTTCCGCTGCCATTGGGGCCAAGCACGGCACACAGCACGCCGGGCGGAAAAGGGCCAAGGGTGATGTCATGCAGGATGGTATGGTGCCCGTGTCGGACGGATAGCCCCTGCACGCTTAGTCCTGTGGCAGTTTTTGGGGGGGCTGTCGGCACGGTGTTCATGCGCCGGGTTTCTGCCGCAGGATAATGGTCAGAAAAAACGGAATACCCACCAGCGCTGTGACAATCCCTGTGGGTACGACAACACCCGGCACCAGCACGCGCGCCAGCAGGGCGGTGGTGGAGAGAATGAACGCACCGCTCAGCAGGCTTGCTGGAAGCGTGTAGCGCTGGTCTTCCCCCACAAGGCCACGGGCGATATGCGGCGCAATCAGCCCTACAAAGCCGATGACCCCCACAAACGCCACGGCCAGTGCGCTCAGCAGGCTGATCCGCAACAGGGCGGCGCGGCGCAGGCGGGGTACATCCACACCAAGGCTGGCCGCGCGGTCTTCTCCCATGCGCAGGACGGTCAGCCGCCAGGCAGCCGCAAGCGCAAAAGGCAGGGTACCCGCCAGTGCAAGGGCCAGCAGGCCGATGGCGGGCCATGCTGCGCGGGTCAGGCTACCCAGTGTCCAGAATACGAGGTCTTGCAGGGTGTCTTCGCTGGCGATGAACTGCATCAGGGCGACAAGAGCCTGAAACGAAAACACCAGTGCTACGCCACATAGCACCACCGTGCTGGTTTCTGCCCGCCCTGTTTCTGTCTGGCGCAGGCGGGTCAGGGTTTCGAGCAGCCAGACCGAGAGCATGGAGCACACAAAGGCGCTCAGTGCGATAATCCATGTTTGTGGCACCCCGCTGATATGCCAGCCTAGCACAATGGATAGCGAGGCCCCGAATGCCCCGGCGGCAGACGTGCCGAGTGTGAACGGGCTGGCGAGCGGGTTGGCAAGGACAGTCTGCATTTCTGCCCCGGCCAGCCCGAGTGCGGCCCCTACGCAGGCGGCCATGAGCGCGTAGGGCAGGCGGATGCGCCACAGGATCAGGCGCGCACCCGGTGGTGCGGTATCGGGGGTTAACAGGGCATGCAGCAGCGCACGGGGCGAAAGCGAGGCCGGGCCAATGGCGCAATCCGCCAGAATGGAGAGCAGTAGCCCCGCTGCCAGCAGGGCCAGCACAAGCTGTCGCCGCCGGTTTAATGCCGCACAGGCTGCCTGCGCCTTCGCGGTGGAAGGCAGGGCGGAGGGCAGGGCAGGGTGTGTGGGCGCTGGTTCAGGCATGTGGCCTTAATGAATGGCGCAGATCAGCCCGTAAGGCAAAGACTGCTGATGCACAGGCGTGCGGCATTCCACGCGCTGTTTTTCTTCCGGCCAGCGCACCGGTACGGTATGGCTCCGCCTATGACTATGTCCAGCGCCCCTGCCAGCTCCCTTCATGATCAGGATTTCGATGCCAAACCCGGTTATACCGTGCTGAATACCCCTGCGGGTGGAGAGCGTCTGGCCTGCGTGGTGGAGGCCGCGCAGGCGGGTGAGCGGGTGGATCGCTATCTGGCCGCCTGCCTGCCCGCGCTGTCGCGCTCGCGCATCAAGGGGCTGATTGAGGCGGGGTGCCTGTTCGTGGGGGAGACCTGTGTGCGTGAGCCCGCAACCCTTGTGCGGGCAGGCATGGCGCTGGTGCTGGAGGTGCCGCCTGCGGCCCCTGCCACACCGGAGGGCGAGGTGGTTGCCTTTACCGTTCTGTTTGAGGACGATGACCTGATCGTGCTGGACAAGCCAGCCGGGCTGGTGGTGCATCCCGCCCCCGGTAACGAGACTGGTACGCTCGTTAACGGGCTGATCGCCCATTGCGGGGATAGTCTGAAGGGAATCGGCGGGGAGCGCCGTCCGGGTATTGTCCACCGGCTGGACAAGGATACATCGGGCGTGATGGTGGCGGCCAAAACGGAAAAAGCCCATCTTGCTTTGTCGGAAGATTTCGCCGCCCGGCGGATCGACCGCGCCTATCTGGCTTTTTGCTGGGGCCTGCCTGCCCCGGCTGCGGGGGAGTATGAAGGGGCGATCGGCCGCGATAAGCGCGACCGTAAGCGCATGACCCTGACAGAGCGCGGCGGCAAATGGGCGCTGACACGCTACACCACCCTGCGGGCCTTTGGCACGGCTGCGGCCAAGGTAGAGTGCCGTCTGGCCACAGGGCGCACGCACCAGATCCGCGTGCATTTTTCGGCTCATGGTCACCCGCTTATGGGCGATCCGCTCTATCTGCGCCGCCTGCCCGCTATTGCGCGGCAACTGCCTGCGGCCGCACGGGATGTGGCGCTGGATTTTCCGCGTCAGGCGCTGCATGCGGCCCGGCTCGGGTTTACCCACCCGCGCACAGGGGCCGAACTGCTGTTTGAAACCCCCATGCCAGCCGATATGCAGGCACTCGAACACGCACTGGCCGAGTCCGGGAACGATTAGCCTCCGAGCCTGAAAAAAGGCTATTTCAGGGCGAAAGACACAATAAAACGCCCCCGATAATGACAGGGCTGAATGGCAGTCATGCCGGGGTGCTGTTTCCTTGACAGGCCCGGCGCATCAAGTGCAGGCTTGTCGCATCAGGCTCGTGATCCCGTAACAGACGGGGCGCGCGGCGGGCCGGGTTGACCGTTGCTCATGTGCAGGGCGGTCAGCAGGTCAGATAAACGTCCATCGGGCGCTGAGCTTGCCTTATTTTGGCGTAATTTCCGTACGATGCGGGAACCTCGACACGCCCAAGGGAGTTTTCAGCGCGGGAGGAGTGTCAGGATCATGGTATCTTCCGTTATTGATGTTGGGCCTGAAAGCAATCTTTCAAGGTACCTTCAGGAAATTCGTAAATTCCCCCTTCTTACCCCGGAGGAGGAGCTTTCCCTCTCGCGCCGGTGGAAGGAAACCGGCGATACACAGGCCGCCCACAGGCTGGTGACATCGCACCTGCGTCTGGTTGCCAAGATCGCCATGGGGTATCGCGGCTACGGCCTGCCGGTGAACGAGCTGATCAGCGAAGGCAATATCGGCATGATGCAAGCCGTACGCCGCTTCGACCCCGAAAAAGGGTTCAGGCTGGCCACGTATGCCATGTGGTGGATTCGCGCCGCCATTCAGGAATACATCCTGCATAGCTGGTCGCTGGTTAAAATGGGCACCACGGCTGCGCAGAAAAAGCTGTTCTTTAACCTGCGCCGCCTCAAAGGCCAGATGCAGGCCATTGATGATGGTGATCTGCGGCCTGAGCAGGTGGACAAGATCGCCAAAACACTCGGTGTGTCGGAACAGGATGTGGTGGACATGAACCGCCGCATGGCTGCTCCCGACCACAGCCTGAACGCTCCCATGCGGGCAGATCAGGACAGCGAGTGGCAGGATCGTCTGGTGGACGAGCAGCATAATCAGGAAGAGCTGTACGCCGAGAGCGAGGAAATGTCCGGTCGCAAGGCTCTGCTGGCATCGGCGCTGGAAGGGCTGAACGAGCGCGAACGCCGTATTTTCAACGAACGGCGGCTCAAGGACGATCCTTCCACGCTTGAAGACCTCGCGCATGAATACGGCATTTCACGCGAGCGGGTGCGGCAGATCGAGGTTCGGGCCTTTGAAAAGGTTCAGGAAGCCATGAAGAAAGAAGTCGAAGCCCGGCGTGACGCCGCGCGCGGCGGCTAAGTTTTTTTTCGGGGCGTCAGGCACGGGCGGGCGATCAGGCCCGCGCCGCATCCTGAATAAAGAAGGTTACATCCGTGCGCCCGTTCCACGCCTCGGCCCGCAGGGTGCCTGCCAGATGCAGCGGCGGGCGGGTGGTGTCTTCCAGCGTGGGGGTGAGCGGGTTGTCCTCGGCCCGGAATAGCAGAGCCTTCAGCCGGGCATTGTTATCGCCTTTCAGCAAAACCCGCAGGGTGTTTCCGTCCCGCCCGATCCGGTCGGTGCGGATAACCGTAACATGCGACAGAGCCACAACGGGTTCTGGGTTGCCTGCGCCAAATGGGGCAAGGCTGGCCATGTCCTGTGCCAGTTCCACGGTTGCCCCTGCAACAGACACCACGGCATCGAGCATCAGATCTACCCTGTCGGGCAGGGTGGCGGCATCGGGCAGGCGTGTATCCAGAAAAGTGTGAAATGCCTCAAGCTGATCGGCTTCGAGCGAAAAACCGGCTGCCATGGCGTGGCCACCGCCTGTTTTCAGCAGGCCTGCCTGCCGGGCCGCGATAATGACCGTGCCAAGGTCAAGGCCGGTAACAGACCGCCCGGAGCCTTTGATGGTGCCATCTTCCTGCTCCGCACCCACCAGTGCCGGGCGGTTGAACTGTTCCTTGATCCGGCCCGCCACAATGCCGACAACGCCGGGGTGCCAGTCCTTGCCCGCCAGCAGAATAACCCCGCGCCCGGCCTCTTTCTGGGCGGCGGCCTGCTGCATGGCGCGGTCAAGAATTTCAGCTTCAACCCCCTGCCTGCGGCGGTTTACGGCATCGAGCCGTTCGGCCATCTGGCGCGCTTCCAGCGGGTCGGCGCAGCGGAGCAGGCGCAGGCCCAGTGCGGCCTCGGCTATGCGTCCACCCGCGTTGATCCGTGGTCCGATGGCAAACCCGCATGAGGAGGCATCCGGGGCTTTGGTCACACCCGCAATGTCCAGCAGGGCGGCAATGCCAATACGCTGGCGGCGGCCCATGACTTCCAGCCCGTTGGCCACAAAAACACGGTTCAGCCCGTGCAAGGGCATGACATCGCAGACCGTGGCCAGAGCGACCAGATCGAGCAGCGGGCGCAGATCGGGTTCGGGGCGGGTATCAAACCAGCCTGCCGCGCGCAGGGTGCGCCGGGTGGCGACTGTAGCCAGAAAGCTCAGGGCAGCAGCGCAGATATGCCCAAGGCCCGAGCGGCAGTCTGGCCGGTTGGGGTTGACCGTTGCCAGAATGGCAGGCAGCGCGTCTTCCGATTTGTGGTGGTCGAGGACGATCACATCGGCCTGTGCGCTCAGGGGATTGAGCACATCGGCTGAGGCCGTGCCGCAATCCACGCATACAAGCACCTTGGCTCCCTGTGCCACCAGCGTTTCGAGTGCTGGCTGGTTGGGGCCGTAACCTTCGGTCATCCGGTCGGGAATATGGGTTACGACCGTGCAGCCCTGTTCTTCCAGAAAAGCTGCCAGAACAGCGCTGGCACATGCGCCATCGACATCGTAATCGCCAAAAATGCCGACACATTCGCCAGCCTGCACGGCGCGGGCCAGACGCTCGGCCGCGCGATCCATGTCCACCAGACAGGACGGGTCGGGCAGGGCGCTCAGCCGGGGTTTGAGGTAATGGGCGGCCTGTTCGGGGGTAATGCCGCGCAGGGCCAGCAGGCGGCCTGCAATATCGCTGATGCCAAGCTGCTGCGCCAGTGCTGCCCCGGCCCGCGCCACGGCAGGATTTTCCGCAGCGCCACGCCACGCCCAGCGTCTGCCACCCAGACTGTTTTCCACCCCCAGCACGGCAGGGGGCAGGGGAGCGAGCGAGAGCGTGGTGTCAGGCATGGGGTTTACTGTGCAGGCCAGACTTTGGTGTTGAGGTTGTGGTGGGCTTCGATAAAGCGCGATGTGCCCGAGCTTGAACGCATGACCAGCGAATGCGTGACAACCTGATGCGGGTAGAACCGCACCCCGCGCAGCAGCGCACCGGTGGTAACACCCGTGGCCGAGAACAGCACCGGGCCAGCGGCCATGTCATGCAGGCCCAGCTTACGTGCGGGGTCTTTGCCGGGGTTCATTTTCGCGGCGCGGGCGCGCTGTTCGTCGTCCTCGAACACCAGACGGCCCTGCATCTGGCCATTGGCGCAGCGTACGGCAGCGGCGGTCAGCACACCTTCTGGCGCCCCGCCGGAGCCAACGTAAATATCCACGCCGCTGTCTTCCAGGCAGGTGGCGATCCCGCCTGCTACATCGCCATCAGTCAGCAGGCGCACGCGCGCACCGGCTTCACGCGCATGGGCGATCATGTCGGCATGGCGGTCGCGTTCGAGCGTACACAGTACCAGGTCCTGCACATCGCGGTCTTTGGCGCGGGCGAGGTTTTTGAGGTTGGTTTCGATGCTGGCATCCAGATCCACCACGCCTTCGGGCAGGCCCGAACCAACGACGATCTTGTCCATGTAGATGTCAGGCGCATGCAGGAAATTGCCGCGCTCGGCGAGAGCGACAACGGTAATGGCGTTGGGCATGTCCTTGGCGCACAGGTTGGTGCCTTCGAGCGGGTCTACGGCAATATCCATGGCGGGGCCGCCTGCGCCGACCTGCTCGCCGATATACAGCATGGGGGCTTCGTCCATTTCCCCTTCGCCGATCACGACTGTGCCGTTGATGGCAACGGTATCAAAGGCGGCGCGCATGGCTTCCACGGCGGCGCCATCAGCATCGTTCTTGCGGCCACGCCCCGTCCAGCGTGAAGAGGCCAGTGCTGCGGCCTCGGTCACACGCACCAGTTCAAGGGCGAGGTTACGGTCAGAAATAATGGGGAAAGCGGGCATGGAATGAGGGCTCCTGCTGTGGTGCGGCAAACGCGGTCCGGCGGTGGGGTGGGCCTGCCGGGTGTTCAGGTGGCCCCGGCATTATGCCGGGGCCGGGGTGGGCCTGTTATGGCCCGGTCATGTTCAGGCTGCTTCGATCCTGATCATGACGGGGGTATCCGTTACGGCGCTGAGCGCACCGATACGCGCCAGTGCGTCCTGCATGGCGGCCTCGGATGTCTGATGCGTAACCAGAACCAGCGGCACATGCGGGGCGGATTCGCTTTCCGCCGGGTGTTGCAGCATGCTGCGTAGCGATACGCCGCAGTCGCGGAGCACGGCGGTAATATCGGCAATCACGCCGGGGCGGTCTTCCACGCGCAGGCGCAGGTAAAACGCACCCTGCCCGCTGGTGATGGGCTGGGCGCGCAGCACGGTATCGGCGGCCTCATCAGCCTGCACACCCCATACTGGCATGGTCTGCCCGCGGGCGATGTCCACCAGATCCGCCGTAACGGCGCTGGCTGTCGGGCCTGCGCCCGCACCGCGTCCTTCAATCATGATCCGGCCGACAAACTCGCCTTCGGCCACCACGGCGTTGAACACGCCATTGACCTGTGCGAGCGGCGACTGCTGCGGCACCAGACAGGGCGTTACCCGTGCGTGCAGACCCTGCTCGGTCATGCGCGCAAGGCCCAGCAGCTTGATGCTGTAGCCCAGAGCGCGGGCAAAGTTCTGGTCGGCGGCATCGACATGGCGGATGCCTTCCACATGCACGGAGCTGAAATCGACCGGGCGACCAAAGGCCAGACCAGCCAGAATGGTCAGCTTGTGGGCGGCATCCAGCCCGTCAATGTCGGTGGAAGGATCGGCCTCGGCATAGCCCAGCTCCTGTGCGTCTTTCAGCACGGAGGCAAAAGCCTGCCCGGTTTCACGCATGACGGTCAGGATATAATTGCAGGTGCCGTTCAGGATACCGCCCACGCGGGTCAGCCGGTCGGCGGCCAGCCCTTCGCGCACGGTCTTGATGGCGGGAATGCCGCCTGCCACAGCCGCTTCAAACAGCAGCGGCGCGTTATGCTCGGTGCTCAGGCGTGCAAGGGCCGGGCCGTGCAGGGCCAGCAGCGCCTTGTTGGCCGTTACCACCGGCTTGCCTGCTTTCAGCGCGCTTTCCACCACGGCGCGGGCCGTGCCTTCTGCCCCGCCGATCAGTTCCACAACCACATCCACGCTAGGGTCGTTTACGAGGTCTTCGGCCCGGTCGTGCCAGTTCAGGCCCGACAGGTCCACCCCACGGTCGCGGGTACGGTCGCGCGCACTGACGGCAACCACCTCAAGCGGGCGTCCGGCGCGTGCGCGGATCAGATCGGCATTGGCGCGCAGCAGCCGGATGGTGCCCGCGCCAACCGTGCCAAGTCCGGCAATGCCAAGGCGCAGGGGTGTGGTAGGGGTAGTGGATGTCACGGTGCAGCAGACTCCGGCTTTTTGGCTGAGGAAGGAAGAACAGGCGCACTGATTCCATGTGCGGACAAAAAGCCCTTGATGGAGCGCAGGGCCTGACGCAGGCGGTGGGGGTTTTCGACCAGACCGATACGGACATGGTCATCGCCATATTCACCAAAACCGAGGCCGGGGGCCACGGCAACGCCCGCTTCTTCTAAAAGCAGTTTCGAGAAGGCGACACTCCCCATTGCCCGGAAGGGCTCGGGAATGGGCGCCCAGGCGAACATCGATCCTTCGGGGGAGGGAACGTCCCAGCCTGCGGCATGCAGGCCACGGATCAGGACATCGCGCCGCTCACGGTAGATGTTGCGCAGGTCTGCCACGCAGTCCTGCGGGCCGTTCAGCGCGGTTACCGCCGCGACCTGAATGGGAGTGAACGCCCCGTAATCCAGATAGGACTTGATGCGTGTCAGGGCAGAGATCAGCCGTTCGTTGCCGGCGGCAAACCCCACGCGCCAGCCAGCCATGGAATAGGTTTTGGACAGGGAGGTGAATTCCACCGCAATGTCCCGCGCACCCGGCACCGCCAGAATGGAGGGGGGCACCTTGTCGCCAAAATAGATTTCGGCATAGGCGAGATCGGAGAGAATCCAGATATTCTCGCGCCGCGCGAAAGCCACCAGTTCCTTGTAGAAATCAAGGTCGGCCAGATAGGCCGTGGGGTTGGACGGGAAGTTGACGATCAGCGCCGTGGGCTTGGGTACGGAGTGGCGCACCGCGCGGTCGAGTGCGCGCAGCATGTCCTCATCCGGCGTGGCAGGAATGGAGCGCACGCTCGCCCCGGCGATAATGAAGCCAAACTGGTGAATGGGATAGGAGGGGTTAGGCACCAGAATGGTGTCGCCCGGGCTGGTGATGGCCGATGCCAGATTGGCCAGACCTTCCTTGGAGCCAAGAGTGACAATAACCTCTTTTTCCGGGTTGAGCGTCACATTGAAGCGGCGCTCATAATACCCGGCCACCGCCTTGCGCAGGCCCGGAATACCCTTGCTGACCGAATAACGGTGCGAGCGCGGGTCGTTCACGGTTTCGATCAGCTTGGCCACGATATGCGGCGGGGTGGGGGTGTCCGGGTTGCCCATGCCGAGGTCGATAATATCCTCTCCGCGGGCTCGGGCCGCGGCCTTGGCCTGATTAACCGAGGCAAAGACATAAGGCGGCAGGCGACGGATGCGGTGGAACTCTTCGGTCATGGACGTGTGCTGCTCTGGAACTGGAGGGGAAATGCCCCTGAGTTGCTGCGGGACGGGTATAGTAATCCGCAAAATGGAACAGGCAACTCCCCGTGCGGGAAATCTCTGCCATGGCATGCGAATTTGGCATGGGGCCGTGACATGGGCGCGTCTGATCCCTGAAAGTGACGCGCCCGGTGCCGCAGCCCGATGCAGAGGGCGGGATCAGGGCGTGCTGGCGATTTTTGCTCCCGTGCCAAAGGCATCGCCCCGCACGTGCAGGGCCGAGGCAGGCACGCCGCGCTTGAGCAGCACATGGGCCAGACGCGTGGCGCGCAGAAGGCCCAGCCGCACCGCATCGGCCTGATCCTGCGCACTCATGGAGGCCGCATTGCCAAAACCACGGATATAGAACGGGCCGTTGGGTGTGCTGCCCAGCAGCTTGTTCACCGCATCGTCCTGCCCGGAGGAAAGTTCGTCGGACTGGGGCAGGAAGTGAAAGCCCGTGCCCGGTATGTCGCGCAGGTCATAGGCAGGGAGTGCCGAGGTTGTGCTTGGCGGGGGGGAGGGGATGGATGCTCCCTCCATGTCAGGCACAGGAGGCGGGGCATCGGGGATGGGGGGAATGAGGTTGGCGGGGAAGGAATCCACGCTGTTCTTTTCCGATACCGTGGGCATGGCGACCTCCTGAGCTGCCGGGTCGGCCTTGCCTTTGCCGTGCGGCTTGGTGCCACCGGTTGTTTTTGTGCCCGGGCTGGGCTTGCTGGGTACACTGGGCTTGCTGGGCACTGGCGGCGGCGGCGGCGGTGGGGCCGTGGCCGCATCCATAATGGCGCCATTAACCCCTTCGGGCAGGGTGGCTGGCTGGTTGGCCGGCGCGGTATCGGGCTTCTGCTTTGCCGGGGCGCCCTGTGCGGCGGCAGGTGCAGCGGGTGTCGCTGGTGGGGTAGGGGGAGCAGGTGGGGCAGATGTAGCGGGTGCGGCAGGGGTAGCAGGTGGGGCAGATGCTGCAGGTGCGGCGGAGGGCAGGGGCGGGATAACAGGCAGCAGGCTGCCATTGGCCGCCATGGTGCGGTAGGTGAGGTTGCGGTTGCTGATAAGCCTGCTGGTCAGTAGGGCGCGGGCCCCGGCTGAAGGCAGGCTTGGTGGTGTTGTGGGGGTCAGCCCGACATGTGGGTAAGGGGAATACTGCCCGGGTGGTGGCGGGCGCTGCCCTGCCACAACCCCGCCGCGCATACTCTGTAGCAGCTCCACGGTGCTGTCGGTGAAGCCCCGGTGGTGGCAACCCGTGGTCAGCAACAGGGCCAGCAGGGCCGCTCCGGCGCGCGCAGGCCGTTGTATCAGGCCAGAGCAGGGGGCGGGTTCGGGGCTGGCTGGCTGGTAGGGGCCATGCGGCTGGGGGCCGGTCTGGGGCATGGTCGGGCGCGTGCTCCATTGGTAACGCGTGCGGAAATGGCCCGCACCTTAGCCTTTTACCCCATCCGTGGCGAGACGCTGCGTGATTGCCCCTTGGCAGGCAGGCGACAGCGGCGCAGGATAGGGCCATGAACACAGACACAGAACAATGCGCGGAGACAGCCATGCCGGGTATTTTTTCCCGTGACGCCATCAGACTGGACGACGAACCCGAAAACCCGGAAACCCCGGAAAAGGAAAACGAGGAAAAGTCTTCCGGCGCACCGCAGGGCGAACTGGAGCACAAGCTCTTCAAGCGGCGGACAGTGCTGATTTTCGGTGGGATCAATGACAAGATCGCCCGTGACGTAACGGGCCGCCTGCTGGCGCTGGCCGGGGAATCCGACAAGCCCATCAATGTCTATGTCAATTCCCCCGGCGGTCATGTGGAAAGTGGTGACACGATCCATGACATGATCCGCTTTGTCGATTCGATTGCGCCGGTCAACCTGATCGGTACGGGGTGGGTTGCCTCTGCGGGTGCGCTCATTTTTGCAGCCGGGCACAAGGATCGTCGATTCTGCCTGCCCAACACGCGTTTTCTGCTGCATCAGCCGATGGGTGGCGTACGTGGGCCTGCAACCGATATCGACATCGAAGCCCGCGAAATCCTCAAGATGCGTGAGCGGCTCAACCGTATTTTTGCGGTGGAAACCGGCCATACATACGAAAAGATCGCCAAGGACACCGATCGCAATTACTGGATGTCCGCTCAGGAAGCGATAGAATACGGTTTAGTGACAAAGATCATTTCCCGCTTTTCCGATCTGCACTAAGGCGGAACCAGCGCCGCGCCATTCCCGCTTTTTAAACGGCGGGGAGGCGCTGCCTGTTTAGGGTCATGAACCTCTCGCGTGGTCCGGCTGCTTCGGGCTGGGCCAGCCTGCCGGGGGTTCCTCAATAAAAGACAGGTTCCTCACTATGGGTTCTCTGAGCGAGATTTACTCCAAACTCCCCGACAGCATGGACGATCTGCCCCCGCCGCCCAGCGCGGAAGCGGTCGCGCAGGCGGATTACCGTGCGCGTCATTGGCAAAGCCCTGTTACGGGGCGGCTCAAGCCGGGGTCTGATGCACATAAACGCGCCATGGCTGAGATGTTCCGTGACACGTTCAATCCGTATCGGCCCTCCGTAATTGAGTGGCCCAAGCTCGATCCCGAGACGCTGCACAAGATTGTCTCCCTGCCGATCTGGGATATTGCCGTACAGACCGAGGGCAAGGCCCGGCTGCGTATGGCGGCCTATGCCGCGCTGGTGAGCGACCCGGATGTAAAGGACGCCATCTCGCGTAATGCGTGGGAAGAAAACCGGCATAAGGAAGTGCTGGCCAAGATGGTGGCCGCCTATAACATTCCTATGGCTCCCGAACCGCCGTACATCGAGCCGAAGGACCCTGAGTGGGCTTATCTTGTCACCGGTTTTTCGGAATGTGTGGATAGCTTCTTTGCATTTGGCATGTTTGAACTGGCCAAGCGCTCCGGGTTTTTCCCGCAGGAGCTGACGGACACGTTCGAGCCGATCATGCAGGAAGAATGTCGCCATATCCTTCTGTTCGCCAACTGGCTGGCCTGGTATCGCGCAACCATGCCCTGGTGGCGTCGTCCGTATTTCGAACTCAAGGTGTGGGCGGTCTGGGGTTTTCTGGCCTATGAGCGCATCAGCCTTGTCCGCACCGTTGATGACAAGGGTGAGGTGCATACGCAGGACAACAACTTTACCGTTACGGGCACCAAGGATGTCGCCAATATCGACATTACCCTGCCCGATTTCATGGACTTGTGCCTGCAGGAAGATGAGCGGCGTTTTTCTGGCTATGATTCCCGCCTGCTCCGCCCGACATCTGCTCCCTTTATCGCGCGTATGCTGCGTGGTGCCGGGCGTTGTTGGGAGTTTGCCAGCGAAGTGGTGAAAGCCAACCGGCGCTGAACAGTTTCAGATTTGTCAGCCAGTAAAAAACGGCCTCTCCAGTGATGGGGAGGCCGTTTTTTTATACACTGGCTCTGGCGGCAGGGCTGCGTGGGCGTGACATAAATCTGTCACTGGCTGTCTGTTCTGCCGTATTTTATTAAGTGATCACGCGCTGGGGTGTCGTGCATGGGGTACGGTTTGTAACCATGACGGCAGGCCGTAAAACAGAGGCGGGTTGTTTACGAAACGTGTTCGAGTGCTTTCTGGGTAGCCGCAGGATCCTGTTCCTGCTGGTATTCCAGATTGTCCCATACGCGCTGGATGGTGGTGTAGATATTATCGCTCAGCGCACTGGGCGGCAGGCTGTTGGCAAACTGCGAAAGGGATGATGAGCTGCTGGAAAGCGTTGCCCCACCGGAACGAAGTGTGACAGCGACAAAGCCGCGCAGGGTCTGGCCTGCATAACGCTGGATGGTGACATTGACCTGAAGGTTCTCGGCGGCCAGATTGCGCAATGCCTTGCGGGAGGCGGTGTCATCCGGGCAGGCGACACTTTGCAGCGCGGCTTTTTCCACCTCGGAAAAAGGGTAGCCATGATAATTACCCGATACCGATAGGCGCATGCTCTTGTGCTCGTTCGGGCAGGTCATTTTATAATCCTGCGCCGCGGCAAGAGGCGTGCCAGCGAAGAGGGCGGATAACAGCAGAAGGGCCGAAAACAGGGTGTGGACGCCAAGGCGTTTACACTCTCTTTCTTCCGTCATGGCGTTGCGCTCCTGTGATCCCCGTGGGGTCATTCTCATGTATTTATATATTGAAGCCGCAGAAGCCAGTTCAAGGCAATATGGAATTGCGGCGTGACAATATGAATTTTTTTTTATAAAATTTCCGTTCATATAGCCGTCATCTGTCCGGTTTAATTTGTTTCTGTCCTGCTTTGTAACAATTCCAAGGGTGGTTCTGCTCTCGTGCGATGTCCGTCTTTGCTTCCGGCCCTGTCATGGCGTTCTGTTGTGGGGGTTGGGGCTTTTCCCTTTCTCCTATGCGTTTCGGAATCGAAACTTTATGGGGCCACAGCCAGCGTTACAGCCCGCCTGACGGAGCATGTAACGGTTGTGGCCGCGCCCACGGCTTCAGCTCCGTTCAGCCTGCATGATGCCATTGTTGCCGCATGGCTGTTCGACCCCGAGCAGGGGGCTTACATGGCGGACAGCACCTCGGCCCAGCGGCGTGCTTCTGCCGCGCGGTCTTGGTTTTCTGGCGGGCCGACAGTCGCTGGCCAGTATTATGATGACCATTTTATCGGCAGCAAGGTGGGGTACACCACCTATCAGGGCAGCATTTCCGTGCCGTTCTGGTTGCCCGGACAGGGCACAGCCACGGAAAACGCTGCCAAGGCGGATGAAAAAGTCGCCAACTGGCAAATGCAGGTGCAAAGGCTGGCCGTAGCCGCACGGGTGGTGGATCTGGCGGGGCAGGGGGCGGTGTTGTCCGCCCGGCTGAATAACCTGTCCGCTGTCAGCCATGTGCTGGAGCAGACCACGCAGGATGTAGAACACGCATGGACGGCGGGCGAGGTTTCCGGTGCCGACCGTGAGGCCGCCGTTGCTGAAAAAGCGGATGTCGATGGCACGCTGGCTGATATGGGCCAGCAGCTTGAAGGCGTGCGGGCAGAACTGGAAGCCCTGACAGGGCGTGATAACCTGCCCGATCTCGGCTCTATTGATGGACGGCGTCTGGCGCGTGATGGCTACCAACTCGATGTGGAGCAGGATCCGCGGATCAAGCTGGCGGATGCCCAACTGAAAAAAGCACAGGCCAGCTACAGCGTGGCGCGTCATTCCTACATGCCCAACCCGCAGGTGGGGGTCATGCTCAGCCGTCAGGAGCAGTATGAAAGCCCATGGGATACGCAGGTTGGCGTACAGTTTCAGGTGGGCCTGCCTAGCGAGGCGGTCAACACTCCGCTGGTCATGAAGGAAATGCAGGCGGTCAGCCGCGCCGAGGCAGATAAGGTTCTGGCGCATCGTAAGGTTATGGCTGAATACCGCCAGCTAAGAGCACAGCTTGCTGCCGCGGCAACGCAGGTGCGGCATGCCCGTCTGGGGCAGGAGCAGTCAGACCTGCGCGCCTCGGATCTGTCCCGCGCATGGAAAGCAGGAGAACTGCCCTTGGTGGAATATCTGCGTGCGCGGCGCACGGCGCTTGATGCGGCAGACAGGCAGGCTCAGGCGGAGGCCACCATGCGTACCACCATCGCGCGTATCATTCTTATGACAGGGCAGACCCCATGACCTTTAAAGCCTTCCCGTGGCCTGCGGCCTGCCTGCTATCCTGCGTTCTGTTTTCTGCCGCTCTCCTGCCTTTGGCTCAGGCTCAGACACCCCCTTCCAAACCTGTGGCGGCGCCAGCGGTTGTTGCTCCGGTGCTGGTGGATATTTCCGATGAGGCTCTTCAGGCTGAAAATATTCATACCGCCACAGCGGTTGCGGGCAGTCTGCCGCGCCATACCGATGCGCCAGCCTATGTCGCGGCGGATGAACGGCGGATTGTGCGTATTCGCCCCGTAGGGGATGGCCGCGTCATTTCCGTAGCGGTTGTGCCGGGGCAGGTGGTTAGCAAAGGTCAGCCGTTGCTGGCGTATGAGAACTTCACCCTGCGAGACGAAATCTTTCAGAATACATCGGACGAAGCCTCGCTGCGGGCCGCCCGGGCTGAGGAGCGTAACGCCCGCCAGCTTTATGAGCGCGGGCAGCAGCTCAAGGGCGGTGCGCTGTCGGTGGGGGAAGTGGAACGCCGGCAGGAAGCCTGGCGTGCGGCCCGAGCACTGGTGCAGGAGCGCGAGGCGGATTCCCGCCGTGCTTCCGAGCATGTGCGCCGCTACAGTTCCGGTATGGAAAAAGTGGAAGGCGGGCAGTCCGTTGTGGTGTCTCCCATTGATGGGGTGGTGAGCCATGTGTCGGTGGTGAGTGGGCAGGACATGACAGCCGGAGGCCCCCCTCCGATCGAAGTGGATGACCTGTCGCATGTCTGGGTTGTCTCGCAGGTGAATGATGTTGATGCCCGCAGCGTGCTGGTGGGCAACAGGCAGCACACATGGATTGTAGAAGGAGAACCACCGCTGGCTTCGCGCGTGGATGCGGTTGAGGGGAGTGTGGACCCCGGCACCCAGCATGTGCTGGTGCGTAGCCTGCTGGATAATCCCGCCAACAGGCTCAAGCCCGGCATGCTGGTGCGGACACGACTGTTTTTCCACGATGAGGTCAACGGCATTATCGTACCCGAAGCCGCCGTACAGACCCTGAACGGCCAGCCGGTGGTGTTTGTGCGGGTGGCGCCGGGGCGTTACGCGGTGCGCCCGGTGGAAACCGGCCCATCGCTTGATGGCAACATCGTTCTGCTGCGTGGCGTCAAGGCTGGTGAGACGGTGGTGACACAGGGCAGCTTCGTTCTCAAATCACAGGTCATTCTTTCCACTCAGAGCGGGGCGGGCTAATTCATGGCGCTTTTCCGCTGGTTTATTGAAAAACGGGTTTTTCTGTTCTGTGTCGTAGGGCTGCTGATGGTGGCCGGACTGGCCGATTTGTGGAGCCTGCCGGTTGAACCCGTGCCCGATATTTCGCCCACACAGGTGCTGGTAACGGTGCAGGCGCCGGGCCTCGCTACGGAAGAGGTCGAAAAACTCGTTACCGCTCCCATTGAAAAAGTCATGTCCGGTGTGGTGGGGCTGAGCGGTATGCGCTCGGTTTCGCGCACCGGGGTTGCCGTGCTGTATCTGCAGTTTGATGAAGGCACGGATATTTACCGCGACCGCGAAATGGTGGTGCAGCGCCTGCCTCTTGCCCGTGAGAGCGTGAGCGTGCCGGGGCTGAGCATTGATCTGGCCCCTCTGGCAACGGGTATGGGGGAAATCCTGCACCTGCAGATCAAGGGCAAGGAACAGGCGCTGGAAGACCTCAACCGCCTGATGGTCTGGAACGTGGTGCCCCGTCTGCGTCTGGTGGATGGGGTGGTGGATGTGAACGTCAATGGCGGCGCATCGCAGACTTACGAGGTCGCCATCAACCCCGAGGCATTGCGCCAGTACAAGGTGTCAGTCAGCGATGTGTTTCACGCGCTGGATACGGGCAACGAGGTCGCGGGTGGCGCATGGATCGAACATAATGACGAACAGCATGTCATTGTTGGCCGCTCCCTGATTGATGATCTGAACGAACTGGGCGAGGTGCAGGTCAAAAGCGGGCCAAATGGGGCTGTTATCCATATGCGTGATATCGGCACGGTGCGCAAAGGTCGTCGCCCGCGTCTGGGGGGTGTCACGCGCGATGGCAGCGGCGAGATTGTGAGTGCGGTCGTGCTGCTTCAGCAGGGGGCCAGTGCGCGCTCAACGCTTGCGGCTCTCAGCCGGGAACTACCACAAATTCAGGCGACCCTGCCTGAAGGCGTGACACTGGAGCCATATTACAGCCGTGCGGCGCTGACTGCCAAAACCATTGATACCGTGCGCGAAAATCTGGTGGTGGGGGCGTTTCTGGTGCTGGCGGTGCTGCTGCTGGTTATTGGCGATGCGCGGGCCTCTATCATCATTATTTCCGTTATTCCGTTCTCGCTGGTGGCGGCCATGGTGGGGATGCGTCACCTTGGCATTTCGGCCAATCTGCTCAGTCTGGGCGCGATTGACTTTGGTATGGTGGTGGATAGCTCGCTCGTTATTGTCGAAAACGTGCTGCACCGCCGCAGACCCGCCGAGCCTCTGATGCAGACCGTGCTGTACACCGTGCGCAGCGTTATGCGGCCGGTTGTGTTTGCGGTGCTGATCATTGCCATGGTGTATCTGCCTATCCTCACGCTACAGGGCGTGGAAGGGCGCATGTTCAGGCCCATGGCGGAAACGGTTATTCTCGCACTGGTGGCATCACTGATCTATTCGCTGGTTTGTGTGCCGGCTTTGTGTGTCTGGCTTGGCTCGGGCAAATCCGTTGCGGCCAAGAAGGACGATGACGACGGACACCCCCATGACGACCCCCACCATACGCGTTTCATCGCGTTTTTGTGGCGTGCGTTTCGCCCGGCGTCTGCCTGGTGCATGAAGCACACGCGCGAGGTCGTGGCGATAGCGGTGGTGTTCCTGCTGGTTTGTTGTGGGTTGGCAACCCGGCTGGGTGGCGAGTTTATTCCCCAGTTGCAGGAGGGCGACCTAATCGTGACCTCCACCCGGCCGCCGGGGATTTCGCTCGATGCTTCGCTGCGTTCGGCGCAGGCCATAGAGCGTACGCTGCGGCGTTTCCCTGATATTCGTTCGGTGGTGAGCGTGACCGGCACGGCGGCGATCCCCACAGACCCGCAGGGCGGAGAGCAGAGCGATACCTATATCCTGCTCAAACCCCGCGAGGAGTGGAAGACCGCCACCACGCAGGAAGGGCTGGTTAAAGCCTTTAACGCCGCCCTGACACACGATAATCCCGGCTCGCTGTATAACTGGAGCCAGCCGATCCAGATGCGGATGGACGACCTGCTTTCCGGTGTGCGCTCACAGATTGCTATCGGGGTTTACGGGCCGGATCTGAAGGAGCTGGCCAGACTTTCAACCCGGATTGCCGAAGTTGTTAGCAAGGTGCCGGGTGCTGCGGATGTCGCGCCACAGGATGTCGGTACCATTCCGTACCTGCATATCGACGTAAACCGTACGGCGGCGGCGCGCATGAATGTTGAAACTTCCTCCGTGATTGACGCGGTGGAAGCCTTGGGCGGCCATTACGGCCCGCCGGTTGCTGTCAATGATGCGCTTATTCCTACCGAAGTGCGTATTCAGCCAGACGCGCGTGAAAATCTGGAAGACATCCGCACGCTGCCCATTATCACCCGGGATGATAAAACCATCGACCTCTCGCAGGTCGCGCACATTATTCTCAATGATGGGCCTCCTGCCATCCGGCGTGAACAGGGCATGCGGCGCAGCATGGTGCAGGCCAATGTGCGTGGGCGTGACCTGAGTTCCTTCGTGCAGGCGGCGCAAGCTGCGGTGCGCGAACAGGTGCCGTTGCCCCCCGGCTACCGTCTGGAATGGAGCGGGCAGTTTCGTAACCTGCAAACTGCTGTTGCGCGGCTGGAGGTTGTGGTGCCGGTCATGCTGGCGCTTATTTTCCTGCTGCTGGTCATGGCGCTGGGCGAGCTTGGGCTGGCAGCCCTTGTGTTCGTCAACCTGCCGTTTGCGGCAACGGGCGGCATTCTGGCTCTTTATCTGCGGGGCATGCCGTTCAGCATTTCGGCCGGTGTTGGCTTTATTGCGTTGTTTGGCGTGGCCACCATGAACGGGCTGGTTCTGGTGTCCTATATGCGCGATCTCAAGAAGGAAGGGGCAACGCCTTTCCGGGCGGCTGTTGCGGCGGTGCAGGATCGCTTCCGCCCTGTCATGGCTACGGCTACGGTGGCCTGCCTTGGCTTTTTTCCCATGGCGTTTTCCATGAGCGAAGGGGCGGAGGTGGAAAAACCACTGGCAACCGTGGTGATCGGGGGGCTGGTGTCGTGTACCTTCCTGACCCTGCTGGTGCTGCCCACCCTGTATGCCGCCCTGTATGGGCGCGATCGTAAAAAGCGGGCGTAAGGTCAGGCGTTACCGTAACGGCGGTAACGAAAGGCCGGAGGGGTTGCGGGGCGTGTGGTAATGGCGCGCTCCACCAGCCCGTGATCCGGGGCTTTATGGCATACGGGGTCTGCGGCATCTGCCTTGCCCGCCAGTGCTAGCGCCTGACAGCGGCATCCGCCCCAGTCCAGTGTCTGGGCCGGGCAGGAGCGGCAGGGCTCGGGCATCCAGTCCGTGCCACGGAACATCGTAAAGAGCGGCGCATTTTCCCATATATCTGTCAGCGAAGCATCGGCCACGGAGGGAAACTCAACGTTGGGGATGCTCTCTGCCGCGTGGCAGGGCAGCACGCGCCCTGTGGGAGAGATGTTCAGGAACCGCTGGCCCCAGCCGCCCATGCAGGGCTTGGGTTCTTCAGCGTAATAATCGGGGGTGACGAAATCAATGGTCATGCGCCCGGCAAGGCGGGTGCGGGCTTCTGTCACGGCCTGTTCGGTCAGGGCAAGCTGGTCGCGGTCGGGCAGAAGGGCATCGCGGTTGAGCAGCCCCCAGCCGTAATACTGGGTATGGGCAATTTCTACCCGGCGCGCCCCCAGTTGCTCCGCCAGCAACAGCATGGCGGGCACACGCTCGGCATTCTGCCGGTGGATGACAAAATTGAGCGTAAGCGGCATGCCTTCGGCAACAATCAGCCGGGCGGCTTCGAGTTTCTTGGCATGAGCGCCCGCCATATTGGCCACCCGATCTGCGGGGTCTGGCAAGGCATCCTGAAAGGAAAGCTGGATATGATCCAGCCCGGCATCCGCCAGAGCAGCGAGTGAGGTCGGGTTAAGCAGCACGCCTGATGTAATCAGGTTCGAGTAAAGCCCCACGCTTTGGGCATGGCGTACCAGATCGGGCAGGTCTGGCCGGGCCATGGGTTCGCCACCCGAAAAATGCACCTGTAACACACCCATGGCCGCTGCTTCATCCATCACGCGCCGCCATGTGGCGGTGTCCAGTTCGGATGTGCGTGGGTCAAGCCGCAGGGGGTTGGAGCAGTAGGGGCATTGCAGCGGGCAACGATGAGTCAGTTCCGCAAGCAGGCTCATGGGAGGGGGGGTAGTCATGCTCGCACCAGCACCTGTCGGGCCGCGAGGTCGTTCACAAGGGTCAGCACATCTTGTGTGATAACCGTACGCGGCGCATCGAATTTTTCAGCCAGTGTGTCGATTACCACGGCCAGTGCGCGCGCGCCATCAACCAGTTGCAGCACTTCCACCGCGATGGCATCGGCCAGAAAAGCCCGTTCAGGTGCCTGAATGAACCATGTTTCACGCACGCGGTCGTATTGAAGGCGCGTGCCACGCGCAAAGCGCGGCACGCAGTCTTCCGTCATCGGAGGCGGGGTGAGCGACCCTGTCATGCCGTGGTGTCGGGGCGGAAAGACCCCGGCGGAATACGGCCCGGTGCAACATAGGCATAATCCAGCGCATCCAGCATGGACCACAGCACATCGCACTTGAAGCGCAGCGCCGCCAGCACGGCCTGCTGCTGTTCGGCGGTGCGGGCGTGTTCTTTCACATAGGCCAGTGCAAAGGCCGAATCCTGCGGTGCCTGTGTCAGCCGGGGCTTGAAATAGGCCAGTGTTTCTTCGGTAATGAAGCTATAGTTGCGCAGCATGCCCGATACGCGCTCGCTGATGATGGTGGGCGAGAACAGTTCGGTCAGGGATGAGGCAATGGCTTCGAGAATCGAGCGCTCGCCCACAAAATGCACATAGGCATCCACCGCAAAGCGTGTGCCGGGCAGCAAGCCTTCGAGTGACTCCACATAATCCCGATCAAGGCCCAGACCATCGGTGAGCTTCAGCCAGCGGGCGACGCCACCGGTTTCGGGGGCTGTGCCGTCGTGGTCTTCAAGGCGGCGGCGCCATTCACGGCGCAGTTCCGTAGTGGGCAGGCGTGCGAGCAGGGTGGCGTCCTTGGCGGGAATGCACGCCTGATAATAATAGCGGTTCAGCGCCCAGGCCTGCACCTGCGCCTTGTTCAGCCTGCCATCATGCAGGGCACGGTGGAACGGGTGCAGGTTGTGGTAACGTTCGGCGCCAATGGCGCGCAGGGCGGCTTCCAGTTCCTCGGGGGACAGGAGGCGGGCAGGGGCTTTTGTGGTGCTCATAATGTGATCTTCATACCGTCGAAAGCAACATCCCACCCGGCCTGTTCAGCCGCGGCACGTTCAGGCGTTTCGGCCAGCAGAACAGGGTTGGAATTGTTGATGTGAATGAGGATTTTACGCCTGACATCGAGTGAGCGGAAGCTCTCGATGGTACCATCTGGTGTGTCCGCAATGGACATGTGGCCCATGCGGCGGCCTGTTTTGCTGCCAAGCCCAGCGCGGATCATCTCGTCATCAGTCCAGAGCGTGCCATCGAAAAATACCGCATCCGCGCCGCGAATGCGCGCGCGCAGGGCATCGGTCATGAGTGCGCAGCCGGGAATGAACAGGGCGCGGGCGCGGCCATCTGTGATTTCAAGGCCGATATTTTCGCCGTTGGTCAGCACTTCAGCCGGGTTTTCACCCTGTTCCGCGTAGAGTGGTACCTTGCCCGGCACGGCAAAGGGCGTAATGGACAGGCCCGCAGGCTCAAGCGGCACAGGCTGGCCAAGCACCAGCGTGTTGCGCGGCACAATGCTGCTGTCCAGCGCACTAAAGATGGGGTTGGCCGTAAGCTGGCCGAGCACCTGCTCCGTGGCGTAAAGGCCAAAAGGCTGGCGTTCACGCAGGGTCAGCAGCCCGATGATGGCGTCAATTTCACCACTGGTCAGGAACACGCCCCGGATAGGGGTGGAGCGCAGGCCTTCCTTGGGGTGCATGTCCGGTGTGGCGTTGATCTGGGCACGCAGATCGGGCGAGGCATTGAGCACATACCACGAAACACCATCACCACTGACCGCGATGGAAGCCTGCGTGCGGGCCGGGGCTGCGGGGTCTCCCGCGCGGGCGCGCTGGCATGCTGGCGCGTTGGAGTTCCATTGGGGAAAGCCACCGCCAGCCGCAGCGCCTAGAACAACGATATCGAGCATCAGCCTACAGTCCAGTCAAAAAAAAACCGTCAGCTCCGAACGGGATCGCCTGTCCGGGGCTGACGGCTGAAATACAGAAGGAACTGTGTTCCGTCTTATTTCTTCTGACCGCAGACGTAGCTGTTGATTTCTGCGCCCAGCGGAATTTCCGTAACTTTCGGTGCGTTCCAGGCCATGGGTCTTCTCCCTGTCTCGATTTGGCATCAACGGCGGCGCCGTAGCCGGACGGCTGTCCGGTGTCTGGCACCGTTGTTGGGGGTTTAGTGTGGCCAAAAAACCGGCCCTTGCAACCCCTGACGGTGCAACGCAGGGAGTCGGAAGGGGTTTATCACGTTAGTGTGAACGTCAGGGCCGCTCTGACAGCGTCACGATCAGCGGCACGTGATCTGACGGGCGTGTCTTGTCGCGTTCATCCCGGTCGGGTGTGGCCGTGTGCAGGCGTTCGGCCACACGGGGGGAGAGCAGCATGTGGTCGATCCGCAGGCCGCTGTCGCGTTCCCATGCCCGGGCCTGATAGTCCCAGAACGTATAGGCAGCTCCCTGAGGGTGCAGGGCGCGTAGGGCGTCTGTCAGGCCCAGCCAGCGCAGGCGCCGCCATGCGGCGCGGCTTTGCGGGCGCACCAGCGCATCGTCCGGCCCCAGTGCGCCGGGGGCGCAGTCTTCGGCTGTTGGGCAGATATTGTAATCTCCGGCCAGCACAAAATCCGTATTCGCCCGCAGTAGGGCTTCGGCACGGTCATGCAGGGCCGCGGCAAAGGCCAGCTTGGTGGCGTAGCCTGCCTCTCCGCCTGAGTTGCCGTTAGGCAGGTAGAGGTTGCCCAACACCAGCCCCTGCGTGCTGATTTCGACATAGCGTGCCGCGGGGTCTGTAAAGCCGGGCAGACTCGCGTTGGTTACTTCAAACGGTGTGCGGGATAGGGTTGCGACCCCGTTATAGGTTTTCTGCCCCACAACCGCGCAGCCATAGCCTGCGGCTTCAAATGCCTGTGCGGGAAACTGCTCCGTTTCGCATTTGATTTCCTGCAGCATCAGCACATCTGGCTGTTCGCGCGCCAGCCAGTCCAGCACCAGTTCCAGTCGGGGGCGGACGGAATTAACGTTCCATGTTGCGAGTTTCATGCGAGTGAAAAGCTCGTGCCGCACCCGCAGGAAGAGGCCGCATTGGGGTTGATCACCGCAAAATGTGCGCCCATCAGCTTGTCTGCAAAGTCCAGTTCAGCTCCGGTCAGCAGGTCGAGGCTTGCGGGATCAACGATCACCAGTGCGCCGTTTTTTTCGATCCGCGTATCTTCGGCGTTAATGGCCTGTGGCGGAATAAGCGTGAACAGATACTGGAATCCGTTGCACCCGCCCGACTCCACGGCAACGCGCAGGGCAGTTGGGGCGGGGCTTTGAGGTGTGGCGCCCGCCTGTTTCTTGGCGATCACGGAACTGATGCGCGTTGCCGCGGCATCCGATACGGAAAAAGAAGGGGCTGGCTGTGTCATACCAGCATAGATAGTCCGCCCGTGTGCCGGTTTGAAGAGGAAACACGCCTGCAATGGTCAACTTTCCCGCAATGCACTAGACTGAACGCAACCGAAGCCGCCGGGACAGGCGGGTTGAGCAGGGGGGATGAGGCAGGATGCAGGCACATGCAGGAGCTGGTCTCGCGCCGTATGCCGTGCGTATGGGAGAAGGATGCGCAAGGCGGCTGTATGCCGAGCCGGAATCCAACACGCGCTCCCCCTGGCAGCGTGACCGCGACAGGGTGATCCATTCCTCCGCGTTCAGGCGGCTGCAATACAAGACGCAGGTTTTCGTCAACCATGAGGGTGATTTTTTCCGCACCCGGCTCACTCACTCTCTGGAGGTGGCGCAGGTTGCACGCTCCATGGCCCGTAATCTGGGGCTGGATGAAGACCTGACAGAAGCCGTCTCTCTCGCGCATGATCTGGGGCATACCCCCTTTGGCCATGCAGGGGAGGATGCGCTGGCGACACTCATGCAGCCATGGGGCGGGTTTGATCATAACACCCAGGCGCTGCGGCAGGTCATGCTGCTGGAACGGCGCTATATCGCCTTCGATGGGCTGAACCTGACATGGGAAACGCTCGAAGGTCTGGCCAAACATAACGGCCCGCTGCGCCGTCCCTCCGAGCGTATGAGTGCGCTGGATGGGCTTTTCCCGCTTGATCTTGCTACCTATGCCTCGGCAGAGGCGCAGGTGGCCGCTCTGGCGGATGACATTGCCTATCATGGCCATGACCTTGATGACGGCGTGAAATCCGGCCTGCTTTCGCTGGATGATCTGGTGGACGTACCTTTGGTGGGTGAGGCGCTGGCCACGGCGCGTAAACTGGCCGAGGGTCTGCCTGCCTCCGATCCGCGCACGGCGCGCCGTATCCGGCATGAGATGGTGCGCCGCGTCATTCACGGGCTGGTAACAGACGCGCTGTCCTGCACGCGCGCGCGTCTGGCTGATCTGGCCCCGCGAGATGTGGCGGATATTCGCGCCGCTTCAGGCCCGGTCGTGGCGCTGAGCGAGAGCATGAGTGTGGCCAACAAGGGCATTCGCAAGTTTCTGTTCGCGCGGCTGTACCGGCACTGGAAGGTCAACCGCATGACCCACAAGGCGCGCCATCTTACACGCGAGCTGTTCACCATTCTGACAGACTCGCCTACATTGCTGCCAGCCGACCGGCAGCGCGAAATACCCGATGGCGACGTGCAGGCCCTGCGCCGCGTTGTGGCCGACTACGTAGCGTCCATGACCGACCGTTATGCCATGCAGGAACATAGGCGGTTGACTGATCTGTCGGTTCCGGGCTGATAACCCCTTTTTTGGCGTATCGGCTCCGGGTATTCCCCCGGTTCCGGGCGTTTTATTGAGTGACAGGATTGAGTGTGCATGTCTGACTGTGTGTTCCAGCGTTACCGTCATCATGTTCTGGCTACCGTGCGGGAACTGCTGCCCGACGTGGCCGAAGACACGCTGGCCCGCGTCGAACTGACCCCCACGCGCGACCCTGCCCACGGTGACATGGCCACCAACGCTGCCCTGCTGCTGGCGCGTGTGGCAAAACGCAAGCCCGCCGATATCGCGCAGGAACTGGCGCAGGCTCTTGCCGCTGTGCCGGGCGTTGCCGCCGCCGCCGCCGCCGGGCCGGGTTTTGTCAACATTACCCTTGAGCCTGCCGTGCTGCGTGGCGTGCTGCCCGATGTGCTGCGGGCGGGCGAGGCTTATGGTGCGTCTCGCATCGGGGCGGGCGTGCGCGTTAATGTCGAATATGTTTCGGCCAATCCTACCGGGCCGATGCATGTCGGCCATTGCCGAGGGGCTGTGGTGGGCGATGCGCTGGCTAATCTGCTGGCCAAGGCCGGTTTTGCCGTCACCAAGGAATTTTACATCAACGATGCGGGCACACAGGTGCGCGCACTCGCATGGGCCGCGTACTGGCGCTACCTACAGGCTCTCGGCACGACGATGGAGCAGGACGCCTTTGCTGAGCTGGCTCCTAACGGCTTGCAGTATCTGGGCGATTATCTGGTGCCCGTAGGCATGGAACTGGCCGCCGAATACGGTGCAAAGCTGGCCGAAACGGCAGAGGACGGAACAGCCCGCCCCGCGCCGGAAGCCACATGGCTTGAAACCGTGCGCGGCTTTACCGTGGCGCATATGCTCAAGGCGATCCGCGAGGATCTGGCGGCTCTTGGCGTCAATCAGGAGGTTTTCACCTCCGAGGCCGATGTGCTGGCGCGTGGCGTGACGGAAACCGCCATCCAGACGCTGGAACAGCAGGGCCTGCTATACGAGGGTATTCTTGAGCCCCCCAAGGGCAAACTGCCGGAGGACTGGGAGGAGCGCGAGCAGCTCCTGTTCCGCTCTACCGATTTTGGCGATGACGTGGACCGCCCCCTGCGTAAGTCCGATGGCACCAACACCTATTTCGCTAACGACATCGGTTGCCATGCCGATAAGGTGGCCCGTGGCGCACAGGTGATGATTGATGTCTGGGGTGCGGATCACGGCGGTTACGTCAAGCGCATGAAGGCTGCCGTCAAGGCGCTGACACGCGATGCCGTGCCGCTGGAAGTGGTGCTGTGCCAGATTGTGCATATCCTGCGCGATGGCCAGCCCGTGCGTATGTCCAAGCGGGCTGGCACCTTCGTGACCCTGCGTGACCTGATTGACGAGGTCGGCCGTGATGCGGTGCGCTTTACCATGCTCACCCGCAAAAGCGATGCCCAGATGGAGTTCGACCTCGATCTGGTTGTAGCGCAAAAGCGCGATAACCCGGTGTTTTACGTGCAGTACGCCCATGCCCGCTGCCGCTCGGTGCTGCGTGCCGCCGCAGAGGATGGTTCTTACGGCCCGGTCGATGCCGCCACCCTGTCCACCGCCGGGCTTGAAAGCCTGAGCGCAGATGCCGAAATGGCGCTGGTGCGCCGTCTGGCGGAATGGCCCCGCATGGTGGAAGCGGCTGCTCTTGCGCGTGAGCCGCACCGCATTGCGTTCTATCTGGCCGATGTCGCGGCGGATTTCCATGCGTTGTGGAACCGTGGGCGTGATGATGCGGCCCTGCGCTTCTTGCAGGCGGATGCGTTGGATGCCACGCGTGCGCGCCTTGCCCTTGTGGCGTCCACGGCGGCGGTTATCCGCTCCGGTCTGGCGGTCATGGGCGTGGAGCCTGTTGAGGAAATGCGCTGATGAACGAAAAAGAGCGGGGAACCGCTTCGGCGGATGATCGGATCAGCCGTGCGCGTGAGCGCATGAGCACGGATTATGACGATACGCCGACCAAGCCCGAAGCTGCCCTGCTGGGCAGCATGCTGGCGCGTGTGACCGGTACCGATTCCATTACCCGCTGGCTGGCCTATGGAGCGGCCGGTCTGGGGGGGCTTTTGGTACTGGGCATTGGTGGCTGGGCGCTGGTGCGGCACCATTCGCACGGTATTCCCGTTCTGGGGCCACCGTCCGTGGCCATGAAAACCCACCCGGTTGATCCGGGTGGCATGCAGCTTGATGCCCTCGGCCCGACCGAGGAGACTGATGACCAGACGGGTCACCCCGTACCCGCTCCTGAAAAACCCAACCCGGCAGCGCTGGCCGCCCAGTATGGTAGCCCCACGGCGACACCACCAGCCGGAGCAGGTGCTGGCGCGGGTGAAACATCGCCTGCAGGGGCAGCGCCCGCCGCTACCCAGACAGCCGAGGCGGCCCCCACAGCCCCGGCTGGTGCGGTTTCTGGTGCGGCCTCCGGCGCGGCAGATGAGGAAGAAACCGACAACACAGCGCCCGGTTCGGTAGAAGAAGGCGATAGCGCCGCCGCCGGGCAGGCCTCCGCCCAGCCCGGTAAGCCGGATGCGACAGCCCATGCTGCGCCGCCTGCCGCCCAGCCGGTCAAGTCGGCGGAAGAAACGCCTGCCCGTAACACGACGGCCCCAGCTCCCGCAGCCCCTCCAGCGGTTGCGGCCAAGCCGGCGGAAGCGCCTTTGCCCGCACCCGTGGCCGCAGTTCAAGCCAGCAAGGGCGGCAGTGGTGGCTATCAGGTGCAGCTTGCGGCTCTGCAGAGCGATGCCGAAGCCCGCAAGGAATGGAGCCGCCTGAAAACCCGCTACCCGACCCTGTTTGGCACGCGCACACCCTCCATCGTGCGTACGGAGCAGAACAGCGCCGTGTTCTACCGCCTGCGTGTGGCTGGGTTTGAGAGCAGCGCAGACGCCCATACTTTCTGCGCCACGGCGCGGGAGCGCGGGCTGGCCTGCATGGTAGCCCGGCCCTAGGCGTCAGGCATTGAGCATACAGGCTGACCCACCCACGGCGGCTGCCGCCGTGGCCGCGCCCACCGGCGCACCCGAAGCAGCGGCTCTTGAGGCCGATACCCTGCCGCGTTCACCCCTGCTGAGACTGGAAGGGTTTGAAGGCCCGCTCGATCTGCTGCTGGATCTGGCGCGGGCGCAAAAGGTGGATCTGGCGCGTATTTCCATTCTGCAACTGGTTGAGCAGTATCTTGCGGTTGTGGAAAGCGCGCGCCGCGTGCGGCTGGAACTGGCGGCGGACTGGCTGGTGATGGCCGCATGGCTCGCCTGGCTGAAATCGCGCCTGTTGCTGCCTCCGGATGATGAACTGGCCGTTGAGGGTGAGGAAGCCGCCGAGCTTTTACATGAACGCCTGCTTGAACTGGCCTGCATGGGCCAGCTTGCCCGCTGGCTTGATGCGCGGCCTCAGCTCGGGCGCGACGTTTTTGCCCGTGGCGAGCCGGAAGATCTGACCGAAATCGACCGCTCCGGTCTGGTGCTGGATGTGCCGCAGTTAATGCGCGCCTATCTGGCGGCCATGCGGCGCACGGCTTCGCGCAAGGTGTATATGCCACGCACGCTGCGTTTCTGGACGGTGCAGGATGCGCTCAGCCGCTTAACGCGCCTTCTGGGCGAAACGCCGCCGGGCTGGAATGCGCTTGATGCCTTTCTGCCCGATGTGCTGCCCGAGCAGGAAGGGGGCGATGCCGCTATCAGGCAGCGGCGCGCAGCTCTTGCAGGCACATTGATTGCCGGTCTGGAACTGGCCAAGACCGGGCGGCTGGAATTGCGGCAGGATGAGACCTTCGGACAAATTCTGCTGCGCTCGCACACAGCCCCGCAGGCCGAAGATCAGGACGGAGAAAACTCATGACACAGCCAGATCTCCCGCGTAAGGCGGAAGAAGATGCCCCGTCCGGTTCTGTTGATGGGGTGCAGGGTGATGAGAGGCAGGCAGCCCCTGTTGTGCCTGATGATGCCGTGCGTCTGGCCGAAGCCCTGATTTTTGCGGCGTCCGAGCCGGTGAGTGCGCGCAGGCTGGCTGACCTGCTGGAAAGCCGCCGCCTTATGCCGGATGGGCAGGAGGATCTGGGCGCGTTTGTTGATGCGGTGCTGGCCACCCTTGTCAGGCGCTATGAAGGGCGCGGGGTCAATCCGGTTGAGGTGGCGGGGGGCTGGCAGTTCCGCACGGCACCAGATCTGGCCGCACAGCTTACGCGCGTGCTCGAACGCCCCCGGCGCCTGCCCCGCGCGGTGATGGAAACACTGGCCATTATTGCCTATCACCAGCCCTGCACCCGCACGGATATTGAAGATATTCGCGGTGTCAGTCTGGGCCAGACCGTGCTTGATACGTTGATTGAAGCCGAGCTGATTGCCCCGCGCGGCCGCAAGGAAGTGCCTGGCCGCCCTGTTCTGTGGGGCACAACGGCTGAGTTCCTGCGCCATTTTGGCCTGCGTGCGCTCTCTGATCTGCCCAGACGTGAGGAGTTGCTGGTGGATGTGCCGGACATGCGCCAGAGCCAGTCTGAAATTGCGTTTGGCAACCCGGATACGCAGGAGGAAGGCCCTGAGCTATCCCCGCCATCGGAGGGCGAAACAGCGGCTTTGTCCGGGCCAGAGGCGGAAGAGAGTGTTTCCGGGCCGGAACGGGCGTGATAGACACAGCGGGCCTTTATGTCGTGCGCTGGCTGGCGCGCGGCCTGTGGCGGGTGTGAACGGGGCTGCCGATGTTTGATTTTGCCTGGTCGGAAATTGCGTTGATCGGTGCCGTGGCCCTGGTGGTGATCGGGCCGAAGGATCTGCCGGTTGCCCTGCGTGGGCTTGCGGGTTTTGTCAAAAAGGCCCGGCGTATGGCCGGGGAGTTCCAGTCCCATTTTGATGAGATGGTGCGTGAGGCTGATCTGGGCGATGTCAGGGATCAGGTGCGTGACCTGAAGAACCTGAACGTGCGCGGGCGCATCATCAAGGCGCTGGATGATGATGGCGGGCTGAGCCGCGCCGTCCAGCGTCCGGCCAGCCTGACAGAGTATGCCTTGCCGCCCGGCCCTCGCGCCCTTGACCGGGGCGGGCCTGCGTCTGTCTCACGCAGCGTTGCCGAAGAGTCTGCCGGGGCGGCCCCGTGGTCTGCTGTGGATCATGGAATACCGGATAGCCTGCATGCCAGCGTGTCGGATGATGCGGTGGAAGCCGCGCCGCCGGAACTGCCCCCGGGCATCGTGCGCCGGATTCTGAACGAACAGCCGCGCCTGTTGCCGCCCGCCATCCTGCCTCCTGTGCGGGTTCTGCATGGGCGGCACGTCGTGCGCCCCACACCCCTTGGCGGGGTAACGCGTGGCACGGAACCATCATCCAGCGCGGGCCAGCAGGCATGACCGACAAAACCTTCGAAACCAGCCAGAGCGACGATACGAGCCATGATCCGATTAATGATCGGCCCATGTCTCTGGTTGAGCACCTGCTGGAACTGCGGCGCAGGCTGCTTTGGGCGGGGCTGACCTTCATCCTGTGTTTTGCGCTGTGTTACCATTACGCTGAAAACATCTACCTGTTTCTGGCCCGCCCTCTGGGTGAGATCATGCGCCAGCAGGGTGAGCAGCCGCATCTGATCTATACGGCGCTGTACGAGGCATTTTTTACGTATATCCGCGTGGCGTTGTTCGGGGCGATGTTCCTGTCCTTTCCCATGATTGCCATTCAGGCGTGGATATTCATCGCGCCCGGTCTGTACCGTTCTGAAAAACGGGCATTTGCTCCGTTTCTGGTGGCAACACCGGTGCTGTTCCTGACAGGGGCGGCGCTGGCGTATTACTTTATCTTTCCCATTGCGTGGCGGTTTTTTCTGTCGTTTCAGACGCCGGGCGCTACAGGGGGGGTGCAGATCGAACTTCAGGCCAAAGTGTCGGAATATCTGGCGTTGGTCATGAAGCTGATCATGGCTTTTGGCGTGGCATTCGAGCTGCCGGTGGTGTTGACGCTGCTGGCACGCGCAGGCATTGTCACCGCCGCCATGCTCCGGCGGTTCCGCCGCTATGCGATCGTGGGCGCCTTTGTGGTGGCGGCCATTGTCATGCCGCCTGATGTTATTACCCAGATTGGCCTCGCGGTGCCGCTCGTGCTGCTGTACGAGGTTTCCATTCTGTGCGCCCGGATGGTCGAGCCCGCATGGGCCACGCGCCGGAGCGCAAACGAGACCAACTCCCAGCAGGAAAGTTCCTGACCCATGCACGATATCCGCAGTCTGCGGGCAGACCCCGCCGCGTTTGATGCCGATCTGGCCCGCCGTGGTCTGGACCCGGTAGCGCAGCAGCTTGTGGCATGGGACGAGGAACGCCGTCAGGCCCAGACCGCCCTGCAGGAAAAGCAGACCCGCCGCAAGGCGCTGGCCCGTGAAATTGGCGCGCTCAAGCGTACCGGTGCGGACAGTGCCGAGCTGGAAGCCGAAGGTGTAGCCCTGCGCGCCGATATGGAAGCGCTGGAAGAGGCCGTTGTGGCGCTGGAGCGCAACAGCACGGCCCTTCTGGCCAACCTGCCGAACAGGCTTGATCCCACCGTGCCTGCCGGTGCGGATGAAAACGCCAATGTGGAACAGCATGTCTGGGGCGACAGGCGTGTTTTCGACTTCACCCCCAAGCAGCATTTCGAGCTGGGTGAAGGGCTGGGGCTGATGGATTTCGGCACCGCGTCCAAGCTGTCCGGTGCGCGGTTTGTGCTGTTGCGCGGTGCGCTGGCGCGGCTGGAGCGTGCGCTGGGGCAGTTCATGCTCGATCTGCACACGGCCGAGCATGGTTATACTGAAGTCATGGTGCCGACACTGGTCAATGACGATGCCATGTATGGCACTGACAAGCTGCCCAAATTCGCGGATCAGTCTTTCCGTACCGAAGATGGCCGGTGGCTTATTCCTACGGCAGAAGTGCCGCTGACGGCCTCTGTGTCGGGCGATATTCTTGATGGCGCGGCCCTGCCGCTGCGTCTGACGGCACTCAGCCAGTGTTTCCGTTCCGAGGCTGGGGCCGCAGGGCGCGATGTGCGCGGCATGTTGCGTCAGCACCAGTTTGAAAAAGTGGAAATGGTGTCCATCACCACGCCAGAGGCCAGCGAGGCCGAGCACGAGCGCATGACCCGCTGTGCGGAAACGGTGCTGGAGCGTCTGGGTGTTCCCTATCGCCGGATGCTGCTTTGCGCGGGCGATACGGGTTTTGGTGCGGCCCGCACTTATGATCTGGAAGCGTGGCTACCGGGGCAGAATGCCTGGCGCGAAATCTCGTCCTGCTCCAACACGCGCGACTTTCAGGCCCGCCGCATGAATGCGCGTTTCCGGCCCAAGGCGGGGGAAAGCCCGGTTTTTGTCCATACGCTCAATGGCTCCGGCCTGGCGGTTGGCCGGACACTGATTGCCGTGATGGAAAACTACCAGAACGCGGATGGCTCCATCACCATCCCGGAAGCGCTGCGGCCCTATATGGGCGGCCTTGAGCGGATCGGCGGTTAAGCAGGAACTGCCCCGGAGGCAGGCTGGCGGAGAGCGGGCATGATGGAAAAGCCTTTTGTAATGCTGACACTGGCTATCGTGTTCGAAATGGTCGGCACAACGTGTCTGGCGGCATCGCAGGGCTTTGCCCGCTGGCTGCCAGCCGCGGGGAGCCTGATCGCGTATGGCTTTGCCTTTTACTTTCTGTCCATCCCGCTCAAAACCGTACCTGTGGGTATTCTCTACGCCATATGGGCCGGGGCGGGTGTGGTGCTGAGTGCTATCGTCGGTCTGCTGGTGTTCCGCCAGAGCCTTGATATGCCCGCCCTTGCAGGCATTGGCCTGATCGTGGTGGGCGTGCTGGTTATCAACCTGTTTTCACACTCGCTGCATCACTAGCGCGTTTGCGCTGGCCAGAGTGGCCTTTTAGTGATCGTGGCTGTCCATAGCGCCCGGCTGCAGCACGAACAGGCGTGAACAATAGGGGCAAACAGCCTGATGCCCCCCAATTTTCAGCCATACGCGTGGGTGACCGAGTGCGCCTAGCCCGCCATCGCAGGCAATCTTACGGCTATCGACCAGAATGGTTTCGACATGGCCCAGCCGTGGGTGCGGTACGGGGGCGGGGGTGTGTGCAAGGGTGGTCGCCATTGTCATCCTGCATGGGCTAGAGAATCTGTGGCCTGTCTGATCGCCAGGCAGGGCTGTGGTGGAGAATGATAGACATGTCAGGCGGCTTTTTGCACCTCTCCTGTCTTCGCATGCGCGTGAGCAGGAGCGGATTGTGGGCATTGGCCATGATCTGTGCCGGTATTCTGGGCGGATGTGCGGGGCCGCATCCAGCGGGGTCTGTTGCCTCGGCCCCCATACCTCCGGCGCGGTTTGCGGCAGCGGGGCGGCTGGTGGCGCCTGATCGTGTGTTCACCCTGTCCGATGGTGCGCAGATACCAGCGCGGGTCTGGCCTGCGCAGGGTGTGCCTCACGCCCGGTTGCTGGCCCTGCATGGTTTTAACGACAGCCGTGACGCATGGGAGGCCGCAGGCCCCGTGCTGGCAGCGCAGGGCATTACGGTGATAGCGCCGGATATACGCGGCTTTGGCGGCACGGCAGAGAGGGGGCTCTGGCCCGGTAGCACAAGGCTTGTAGCTGATCTTGGCGAGGAAATTGCCCTTTTACGGCATGAAGCGCCGGATGCGCCGCTCTATCTGGCGGGAGAAAGCATGGGCGGGGCTGTCGCCATGCTGTTCATGGCGCAGCCTGCGGCTTCTTCGGTTGCGGGGGCGGTACTGCTGGCACCGGCCATATGGAACATGGGGCCGGGCGTGCGGGTATCGCTGGCGGTTATGGCGACGCTGTTTCCCGCCCATGAGGTAACAGGGCGAGAACTCCCCGGCCATATCGTGGCGGGAGACAGTCTGCCCGCCATGATCCGCCTGTATTATGACCCGCTAACCCTGCATGCCACGCGCTTTGATACCCTCCGTGGCCTTGTAGGGTTGATGAATGAGGCCGTGCACGCTGCGCCCGGCGTGCGCGGGCCTATCCTGTGCCTGTATGGGGACAGGGATCAAATCGTTCCGCCTGCTGCTATCGGCCACTTATGGCAGGTCACACGGGGTGTGGTTCGGCGTGATCTGGTGCCGGGGGGCTACCATCTCTTGTTACGCAGCCGGAGTGCGGCACGGACAGAGGCGGATATTGCGGCATGGATTCTGAACCCGAGCGGGTTTATGCCATCCGGGGGAGAGAGTGCCGCCAGTGCATGGATGGCTGCGGGGTTTGCCTGGCGGGACAGAGCCGGGCCGGGTGGGGAAGCCTTGCCCTGGTTTCTGCCCGCACGGATTGATACGCTGGCCCGCTAACCCAGCCTGTGTGGTGCGCGCCGTGGTGAAGATAGAGGCTTGGCAACACCCTGCCTTTGGGATAGGAAAATGCGCACGGACCCGTAGCTCAGCTGGATAGAGCGTTGCCCTCCGAAGGCAAAGGTCACGCGTTCGAATCGCGTCGGGTCCACCATCTCCCCATATAGACAAATCATTGTTTCCGCCCCGGCAGGGTATAGGCTCTGCTGTGCTTGTGGTGTGCCGTCTGACAGTCGTAACGCTTTGAGTGGAATGCAATCTGGTGCAAAGTCTGATGATCGGTCTGGAAGTGGCGGCGGGTCTGCTACTGATTTATGCAGCCCTGTGCGATCTGGCATCGCGCACGATACCGGATGGTATTTCCATAGTGCTACTGTGTGTGGGAGTCGCTTTGCAGAGTTTGCAGGGTGATCTCCCTATCGCCCTGATGGCGTCAGGTCTGACCTTTGCTGTCTGTAGCGGCCTTTGGTTGCTTGGTTTGCTGGGCGGCGGGGATGTCAAGCTGATGGCAGCTTCCATGCTGGTGGTGCCAGCCCATAAAACACTCGATTTTGCGGTGCTTGTGCCCCTGAGTGGGGGTGTGTTGGCTCTTTTTTACCTGTTTTTGGGCTGTATTGTGCGTGCGCCGGGCTACAGGAGGGGGCGGTTCCCTCTCTGGTATCGTGCCGTGCTGGCCGAACGCTGGCGCATTGCCCGGCGTGGGCCGCTACCGTATGGGGTTGCTATTACGGCCTCAGCCATGGCGCTCTTTTTTACTCGGGTTTTTGCCGTCTAGTTTCCCGCGCGGCTCATGTTGTGACCTGGGACAATGTGTTGGACTGAAGTGTTGCCCGCCGCCGTATGAGCAGGGCGTGCAGGGTTTTATGGCGGTGTACATACCGCCTGACAGTATTCAGTACTATCCGGCTTACGGTGGGGTAGTCTTGCCGTGCATCGATTGTCTCCATTGGAGCCCCATTAAAATGGAGCCTGCGGGTTTTTTCTATCTTGCAGGCCAGCAGGGCGGGGTCATGATCGGGTTTGCGGCTGATGGCCGTTCCGACGTCTACATCCAGAAAAATAATAACGGTTGGATGGATGGCGGCCATGTAATCGTACAGCCATTTTTCAATGCGGGCTAACCAGCGGATAAAACGGTTATCCGTTTTGGCGGCAGATAGACCCGGCCCATCGCACCAGCCCGGTGTTTCAGCCTGCGGGTAACGGTCAGTTACCACCAGCGTGCCATGGCTGCGGGCCAGCATGGCTTTTTGGAAGCGGTAAAAGCGGAGCAGGGAAAAACAAAAGACAACCAGAGCGGTTGCGACTCCCGGTATGTTCTCGTCCGGGGTGCGGGTTTTCTGCGCCTTGGTGGAGAGCATTGTTGCAAGGCGTGGGCCAATGAGTGGCCACTGGCGGATTCTGCGCCCCAGATCGCCCGAGCCTAGTCCAAGGTAACAGAAAGCCGTTTGATGATCCTGCCCCAACTGGTGGGCCAGTGCCCGTGTCAGGGTTGATTTACCTGCGCCATCGCATCCGATCAGGGCGATGAGGGGAGCCTGACGGGAGTGCGGATAAAAAGCATTGTCCAGCATTGCGGTTGCTCTTTAAATTTTCCGTATGATCGCGAGCGCTGAGTCTACGCGGTTATTCCATCATAAAACCTTAACAATAGATCTGTGACCGTATTGTGCGCGGATGTGGGTTGATGAAAAAGAACAGCCGGAAGGCGCTGAATTATCGTAATTTAGGTTTTCTCTGAAAACATATTCCGTTTTCCTGCTTTACATGAAACTATGTGGCAGGTTTGGTCGCTCTGACTGGCTTTCATGTGTTTTATGAATGGCTGTTTTGCATTTTCATGAGAAAGCGGCATTTTTCTTTAGTGAAGGCTCAGTTCGTCAAAATACGGTTAATATTTCCAAAAAATTTAGGAATTTAAAATAAAAAATTAACAATCAAAATAAAATATCAAAATATCAAAATATCAAATAATAAAAATCAAATCTGGCGCGCGTCATTGCTACCTATGTAATTTATTGAAATGTTGCGTTGATAATAAATATTAAGCCGAATTTTGATCAGCGCTTGACACTCAGGCGCTTACGCCTCATCACGCATTAGAGATATATGTAAAAATCATTCGGCAGCATCATGCGTCCTTTCGCGGTGAAGGTGCTGGCGGATGAGGCAAGCGAGTTGGATGTGCAGCCGAGCTGAAACACCCCACATTGCTTCCGGGAAAGTGGATTATGGGCTGGCGTGGTGTCAGAACGTAGGTGTATAACTCTTAGGCAGAAACCCGCAACGGGCTAGGTCGTGATGCTAATTCCCCGTCTGTCATTCGGGAAACTCGTTCATATTTCATCCAGCCTGATGACTCTTCTTCTGGCAATGAATATGCACGCGCTCGCAGGTCATCTGAAAGATGGCCCGTCTGATACGGGAGAACCCGCCGTATCAGACACCTCCGCACCGGCTGCAAAGCCGAAGGTGGCGGGTAACGCTGGCGCACGAGGTCTCGCTGCTGCACGTAACGATGCTGAAGGCTGGACCTCCGTTCTGCCGTCAGGGACGCAGGCTCTGTCTGCCCCTGAAAAAGCGCCGGATCCTGTTCAGAACGTGGCGGCCAGCAATGACTGCGCGAGCGGTAGCAGTTGCGTTGCCACGGTAGCGCCCGGCGTCAACAGCGATTCCGATAGCAATCGTCAGGTTGACCGCGCCGAAACCGATCTCGCCCGTGATATTCTTGCCCGCCGTTCCGATATTGATGGCGAGCAGAAGGGGCTGGAAGATCAGAAGCGTATTCTGGATGCGGCCAAGGCCGCGCTGGATGAGAAAATGCGCGATCTGGATAATTCCATGGCAGCGCTGGCGGAGCGTCAGGCAGCCCATAAGGAAACCATGGCGGCCGAAACCGAGCGTCTGGTCAAGATCTATGAGGAAATGCCCCCCAAGGAAGCGGCGGCCATTTTCAATATCATGGATATCCATGTGCTTGTGTCTCTGGCCAGCAAGATGAGCCCGCGCAAGATTTCTGCGGTTATGGGCTATATGGTGCCTGAACGCGTTAATCTGGTCTCTCAGTACATGGCCGGGGTACGCAATTTCCGTCCGTTGCGTACATCGTTTGGCGCAGATGGCAAATCCGAGCAGACGGCGGATGCCGGTGCGGCTGCATGGTGGAGCCGTGGAAGCGCGTCATCGAAGGCCGATGGGGGCGGAGCTCTGGCTCTGTCCCGGCAATAAACCGCCGCGGCAAGGAGAGTGGTGCTGATGATCAGGCGTGTCGTGCTGTTGGGTGTGGCGGCTTTTCTGAGCGGGTGTGCCCCGGACTACATCGCGCACCGCGTGACAGGGCGTGAATGCAATGCCGGGTATATTCAGGAAGGGGAAGACTGGTGCGCACCGCCTGAGCGTCCGCCTGCGCCGCAACCTTACTGCACCCAGAGTTGGAACGGTGTGGATTGCTGGGGTCGCCCCGATCTGATGCCCAACGTTGCGCGTGAGGTCTCTCAGGGGCCGACAGGTCTGACGCAGGATCAGAACGCCAACAGGCTTAATCTGCCGATTAAGAAAGTGCCGCCGACCAATGCCTATATTCCCTGAAGCGACTTATTGTCTTGTGTACAAAGCGTTTTCAGGGCAGGGCGGTGGGGCTTAAGAAGCCACACATGCGAATTTGTCATCAGGAGGCGGTTTTAGGCTTCCTGATTGCTGGCGTATGAATATGATTGGCGTGCTAAATCCCATGCTACCTTGGTGCATGAACGAGGCGAAAGCAGGGCAAGGCGGAGGAGTGTCAGATGGTTGACCAGCCGAGCAAGTGGACACGTTCTCCATTTAACGCTGTGACAGGGTAGCGGTTCCCGGAATATGCAGAATATATTGGCTAGCCTGAAAAACCTTGGGCGCACACGATTGATTGCCCTTGGTGCAGCGGGATTTGTCCTGCTTGGTATGTTGGGGTTGTTTGTCTTCCGGGGCAGCACTCAGCCCATGGCGCTGCTTTATGGTGACCTCGACCTGAACGAAGCCGCCCAGATGGTTGAAGATCTGAGCAAGGCCCATATTTCCAACAAAACCAGCTCCGATGGTGCCAGTATTTATGTGCCCAAGGATAAGGTAGCCAGTGCGCGGCTTCTGCTGGCCAAGGATGGCCTGCCAAGTGGTGGGGCTGTTGGCTATGAGCTGTTTGATAAAAGCGGCACGCTGACAACGACTCAGTTCGAGCAGACCATTAACGAAACCCGCGCGATGGAAGGGGAGCTGGAACGCTCCATCCGGCTGCTGCACGGTGTGCGCAATGTCCGTGTACATCTGGTGCTGCCACATCGTGATCTGTTCTCAACCCAGACAAGTCCTTCGCAGGCCAGTGTGGTGCTCGATATCGGGCGTGGGGGGCGTATGTCTCCCGATGGGATTCAGGCGATCCAGAATCTTGTCGCTGCGGCAGTTCCGGGCCTGAGGCCGCAGAACATTTCCATCGTGGATACGCGTGGCGATGTGCTGGTCAAGCCGGGTGACCCCGATAGTGTGGCGGGTCAGGAATCGACCATAGACAAGCTGCGTTTTTCGGAAGAGCAGCGCCTGTCGCAGGCGGTGGAAGACATGCTGGTGCCTACCTTGGGTGCTGGGCATGTGCGCGCTCGTGCGGCGGTGACCATGAACACCGACGAAATACGCGAGACGGAAGAGAGCTTCGACCCCAACCAGCAGGTTCTGCGCTCGCAGCAGACAACGTCTGACAAGAGCGTTAATACCGAATCCAACCCGAATACATCGGTTGCGAACAACCTGCCGAACGCCAACGCGAACCAGAATAATAAGAGTGGCTCCAGCGACGATCGCGAAGAAGAAACCGATAACTACGAAATCGGTAAACGTGTGCGCGTGGTCAGCCAGACCCGTCCGCGTGTTTCGCGCATCAGTCTGGCCGTTATGGTTGATGGGTCTTTCAGCAAGGATAAAACCGGCAAAGATATCTGGAAACCGCTGGATGATGCCGAGATCGAACGCATCAGCACGCTGGCGAAAACCGCGATCGGTTATGACAAGGCGCGTGGTGACGAGGTTAACGTTGTTTCCATGCGCTTCATGCCTGATGGCGGCGTAGGTTTTACGGCTGAAAAGCTCAATCTGTTTGACCGTGATACCCTTATCTATGTGGCTGAATGGGTTATTCCCATCGTGCTGGCTCTGGGTGCCATCTTTATTGCTCTGCGGCCTGTGCTCCGTCGTGGTGCGGCTGGTCTGCCGCTGCTGGCTGGCGCGGCGGCCGCCGTGGGTGTGCCGGGGGCTGCTGGTGCGGCTGGCGGCAATGCCGCGCGGATCGGCTCCGGTGGTGGTGCAGGCAAGGAAGGCGAGCCTGAGATTGATGAGGATGAAACCGTTACCCTCGATCAGGTCGCGGGTCGGGTGCGGATGGGGGCAATCGCCAAGGTTGCTGCCCGTATCGAGGAAAATCCGCGCGAGACGGTCTTTATCATCAGGAATTGGCTGGCCATGCCTGACCCCAAGAAAGGAGTATGATGCGTGTCTGAGCCAGGTCTGACCACGTTCGAGAACGGTAACAACTCCTTTGCGCCCGCCAATCCCGCGCATGTGCTGAGCGGTAAACAGAAAGCCGCCATTCTCATGCTGGCGATCGGGCGTGAGCAGGCGGCCAAGGTTCTCAAGCTGCTGCATGAGGACGAACTGCGCGATATTTCCGTGGCCATGTCCGGTCTGGGTGTTGTGCGGGCGGAAGTGGTCGAGGCTGTCTGTCACGAGTTCACCAAGAACTTCGAATCTCCCGAAGGGCTGGTGGGCACTTACGAAACAACGGAAGATTTTCTGCGGAAGGCTCTGCCTACGGAGCAGGTCGACAAGATCATGGACGAAATCCGTGGTCCGGCCGGGCGCACCATGTGGGACAAGCTGGGCAACGTGCAGGAAACCGTTCTGGCCAACTACCTGCGCAGCGAATACCCGCAGACCGCCGCTGTTATTCTCAGCCGTCTGCAGCCTGCCCATGCGGCCCGCATCCTGTCCCTGCTGCCCGAAGATTATGCAACGGATGTGATGATGCGCGTCCTGCATATGGAAACGGTGCAGCGCGAGGTTCTGGACAGCGTCGAATCCACGCTGCGCTCCGAGTTCATTTCCTCGCTCGGTCGCTCGGCCAAGCGCGACAGTTACGAGCTTCTGGCTGAAGTGTTCAATAACTTCGATCGCAAGACGGAAACCCGTCTGATGGAAGCGATGGACAAGAGAAATCACGAGGATATGGAAAAGGTGAAGGCGTTGATGTTCACCTTTGAAGACATCAAACGTCTGCCGCATGAGGCGCTTATGCGCATCGTTGGCGAGATTGACCGTGAAAAGCTGCCTCTTGCACTCAAAGGTGCCTCCGAGACAGTGCGCAATATGTTCTTGCAATGCATGTCCAAGCGCGCAGGCAGTATCTTGCTTGAAGAAATTTCCGCCCTTGGCCCTGTGCGCGTGAAGGATGCGGATACGGCGCAGTCTGAAATTGTCGCAACCATCAAGAACATGGCGAATGCGGGCGAGATCGACCTGACCGAAAATGGCGGCAACGACGAGATTATTCCGTGACGGATGGTTTTGTTCCATTCCACCCTGTTTCAAAGCAGGTGGCGGGAGAGGTCGCGCATTTTGTCGTTCCTGAAGGCGGGATCGTTTCAGGGCGTGGGCGACCGATCGAGCTGGAAGACTTTGGCGCGGATCTGAACGCAGCGCCTGTTGTGGTCAAGCAGCCCGAGCCGGAGGAAGAGCCTGAACCCGATCCCAATCTGGTGTCCATGACGCCAGAGCAGGTGGAAGAACTGCGGGCCACAGCTTTTCAGGACGGTTTTGAGAAAGGTGCGGCTGAAAAGGAAGAAGCGCTGCGCGTTGTGTATACGAGCAGCTTTGCAGCGCTTGAAACCGCCTTTCGTGATGAAGACACGCGCCGTGATGAGGCTTTGAAAACAGTTGCGGATTCCTTTGTCGGCACGGTGGTCGATATTGTGGCGCAGCTTGCAGCCCTGCATGGCGATGTGCTCGAAGGCGTGCGTCGGGATCTGGTGGCGGATGCCGCAGCTTTCGTGAAGGAATGCGAAGGTGCTGTAACAGTCCGTTGTGGCCCGGTGGATGGCCCGCGCCTGCAGGCAATTTTCAAGGATAGCGCCACAGTGCGGATTGAAATGGTGCCAGAGCTGGCAGAAGGTGCGATAAGCATTGCATCGCCAGTGAACACCATTGTCATTGACCCGCAACAGTGGCGTAAGTCCGTTGCGCAAAAGATTGTGGCTGCGGTTACGGCTCTGGCAAAGCAGCGCATCCAGCTGAATAAACCGGCGGAATAAGATAAGGCGGAGAGTATCATGAGTGCAGGTAACGAACCGATCGGGTTAGAGGATTTCGCAACCTCCGCGGCGCCGGAACAGCCCGCGGATACAACCGCCCAGGATGATGCGGCCGCCAAAGCCGCTGGTGGCGGCAGCCAGATGGAGGCCGTGTATGATATTCCGGTCAAGATCACGGCGGTAATCGGTACGGCCACCATGCCTGTTAGCCAGTTGCTGCGCCTTGGCCGTGGCGCGGTTGTGGAACTGGACAAGAAGCTGGGTGAGGCTGTCGATATTTATGCCAATAACCGTCTGATCGCCCGTGGGGAAATCGTGGTGGTGGATGACAATTACATTGGCGTTACGATGACGGAAATCCTGTCCTCCACCCCCGCGTCCAGCTAACGGGGCGGCCATGTCCGGGACGGCGGCAACCAGCGTGGCGCCTGCAGGCGGTCTTTCTGCGGGAACGGGTGCGTTTATTATGCCGTGGCTGGTTTATTGCGGATCGTTCGTTCTGGTCATTGGCCTTATTCTTCTCAGCCAGAAAGTGCTGAAAAGAGTGCTGCCTTATGTGGCCGCTCGGCGGCAGACCCGGCATCTGGCCGTTCTGGAAAGTTTGGCGCTGGATCAGCGCAGGCGGCTGAGCCTGATCCGGTGTGGCGCTAAAACGGGCGTGATTCTCACCGGCGGCGGTAATGATGTGTTTCTGGGGTGGACGGATGATGATGTCCCCTTGGAAAATACGCCCCAATTTTCTGCAATGGTTCCCCATGACTAACAGGCTCAGCGGTAAACGAACTCTGGCGGGTGTTCTGTCAGGAGGGCAGAAATGGCTGCTGGGGTTTTCGCTCCTTGGCATTGTTGTAGCGGTTATGCTGACGGTCATGGGCGGGCAGGCCGTTGCCCAGTCTGTCACGCTGGATCTGGGTAAGGGGACGGGCGATACGGGTACCGCCAGCAGGCTTATCCAGCTTACGGCGCTGATTACCATTCTGTCGCTTGCGCCGAGCCTTCTGGTCATGGTTACGGCGTTTACGCGTATTATCGTCGTGCTTTCGCTCCTGCGCGGGGCGCTGGGGGCGCAGGGTACACCGCCCAATACGGTTTTGATCGGGCTGGGGCTGTTTCTGACATTTTTTGTGATGCAGCCGGTTTTTGAGCAATCATGGGTGCAGGGTGTCTCTCCCATGCTCGATGGGCATGTGAGTGAGATGGATGGCTTGAAAGCCGCAGCCGAGCCATTCAGGACATTTATGCTGGCCAATGCCCGCCCGGCCGATGTGGCGACCTTTTTGCATCTGGCCAATTTGCCGACTCCCAAAGTGGCATCGGATACGCCGTGGCGTGTCATTATGCCCGCTTTTATGATCGGGGAGCTGAGCCGCGGTTTCGAAATGGGGTTCCTGCTCTATCTGCCTTTTCTGGTCATTGATCTTGTTACGGCCAGCGTGCTGATGAGCCTGGGTATGATGATGCTTCCCCCCGCCACGATTTCCCTGCCGTTCAAGCTGATTTTCTTTGTCATGGTTGATGGCTGGCAGATGGTTGCCGGTGGTCTGGTACGCAGTTTTGGCGGGTAGGTCGGGTTTGTTAAGAAGACGTTAAATTTAATTTATGTTCATGGTTACCTATAGGAAGCCCTTCGACAAAAATCCTTTTTATGAACCGCTATTTTTGGCGGTTCATGGGCGTCAGATGCCGGGCGATGGGTTGTCCAATGTTTATTTCCATGTAGTATCTAAGCAAGGATTTTAAGGATTCCTGTTGGATGCTTCTGATTGTAGCGTGTTAATTCTATTTTTGTTTTGGTGTGTGCCCTGAGTGATGTCAGAGCCCGGCCTGCAATGGCGCAACAATCAGGTATGCGGAACAGTGGAGTGGCTGGGTTTTCTTAACTGCTGGTCAGTTTGGAAACCGCAATAGCCAGTCTGCTGAGGAAGCCTGGATTGTTGGTTAGGCACTATTGTCTTTTGGCTAATGGGCGCGGATGGTGGCGCAGGTTTTCCTGCCAGCGTATTGCCTCAGGCAGGAATACGCTGGGCATGGTCTGCTATGGCCCCCCGTGAGCATGAAGGGAAGTTAGACTGGCATGTTGAACTGGCTGTATAAAGACGCCACCTTCCGCGTCAAAATCAGAACCGTGATGCTCTGTCTGGAGGCATATTTGATGCTCCAGATCCTGATCGAAGGGGTCGGTTATCTGGTGCATGAGCCCGTGGAGCACATGTTCCTGATGAACATGAGCGCACTCGGCTTTGGCGAAATCGTTGTTTTCATGATCTGGGTCATGCTGACCCGTGTGGTCACGCAGCCGCTGGAAAGCCTCGTGGTTGTAGGCGAGCAGCTTGGCCGGGGCGAAGTCCGCGATAACAACGTGCAGTTTCTTGATAACCGTGATGAGTCCGGCAGGCTTTCGCGCGTTATGGTCGAGTTCGCCCGCAGCGTGCGCGAACAGACCGACGCCAAGTCCCGTCAGGAAGCCATGGCTGAGGAAATCAAGAAGTCTCTTGCCCAGAGCCAGGATCGTGACCGCCAGACGCATATGATCATCGAAGCGCTGGGCAACGCGCTTGAGGAAATGGCTCAGGGCGATCTGCGCAAGCAACTGACTGACCCGATTTTTGATGGCGAGTTCGATCCGCTGCGTAAGGCGTTCAATAACTCCGTAACGCGGCTTAACGGTGCGCTACTTGCGGTTGCCAATAACTCCCAGCTTATTGCGACCGGCGCCACCGAAATTGCCACCGCATCGGACGATCTGGCCAAGCGCACGGAAAAGCAGGCTGCCAATCTCGGGCAGGCAGCAGCTACGGTGCGCACCATCCGTGATGGCGTGCAGTTGACCGCCAAGGCCTGCACGGATGCCAGTGCTGAAAGCAAGCGTTCGCTTGAAAAAGTACGGCTGGCCAGCGGCGTGATGGAAGAAGCCACTAAGGCCATGGACGGGATCAAGAAATCCTCTGACTCCATCGGCGAGATCATTTCCGTGATTGATGGCATTGCCTTCCAGACCAACGTTCTGGCGCTCAATGCTGGTGTCGAGGCCGCCCGTGCGGGTGAAGCCGGGCGCGGCTTTGCCGTGGTGGCACAGGAAGTCCGTTCACTGGCCGAGCAGTCCGCCACATCGGCCAGCGAAATCAAGCATCTGATTTCCGTCTCGGCAGAGCAGGTTGATAAAGGTGTGGATCTGGTGCAGCAGACGGGCCGCTATCTGGGCGAGTTCTCTGGCAGCACGCAGAATATTGCCACCCGTGTGGAAGAAATTTCGGCTGCGACGCAAGATCAGGCCACGCGCCTGTCCGAAATCACGGTTTCCATTGGCGATATGGATCAGGTAACGCAGCAGAATGCGGCGATGGTGGAAGAAACGACCGCCGCCAGCCATAACCTGACGGCTGAAACCCGCACGCTTACGCAGACACTCAGCCGCTTCCGCATCAACCGCCGCAAGGACGATGGTGAGGCCCGCAGCCCGCAGCCCGCAGCAGCCCCGAGGCAGCGTGAAACAGTGGCGCTTAAGCCTGTCAGCCGCGAAGTGGCGCCACCTCGCCCGGTGCCTGCTGTGTCTTCCTCCCTTCCGACAACTTCTTCTGATCAGGGTTGGGAGGAGTTCTAATGGCGAATGCTTCAGGTGCCGCTGTGTCGGCCGTGACCGTAACCCTGCCCGAACGACTGGATACGGCAGGGGCGGCTGGTCTGAAAAAGCTGATCGAAGATGCGCTGGCTCAGGCCGCGCCTGAAGCTGTCAGCCTGGATGCGTCAGGCGTGACTTATATTGGTGGGCTTTGCTTGCAGCTTCTTCTTGCAAGTGGATGTACTGTAGCGGCTCCGTCTGAGCCGTTCAGGGAAGCATACGCCCTTTTTGGGGTTGGCGCGTTTTTGCCCGGACAGCCAGCCTCCTCCAAGGAGCAATAGATTATGACGGATAACAAGGGCGTGCGTGTCCTGACGATTGATGACTCCAGAACCATGCAGGGCATGTTGCGCAAGGTTCTGGAAGGCGCGGGTTATGATGTGATTCAGGGTGGAGATGGTGTTGAAGGGCTTGAGGTTCTGCAAGCCGCCAACCCGCCGCCCAAAGCTGTCATTACCGATATCAATATGCCGCGGATGGATGGTTTCGAGGTGATCGAAGCTGTGCGTAAGCTTGATCAGTACAAGCATCTGCCAGTGATTGTCCTGACAACGGAAAGCGATCCCGAAAAGAAAGCCAGAGCCCGCGAGGCTGGGGCGACAGGGTGGATTGTTAAACCGTTCAGTACCGAAAGTCTTCTGGCGGCAATCCGCCGGGTTACGGCCTGAAGGAAAGGGCGCCGGAATGAGTGGTGATATGGACGATATCCTCCAGGTTTTTTTCCAGGAGTGTGACGAACAGCTGCAGGAGCTGGAACGCGGTCTGAGTGCCCTGTCAGATGGGGATTCGGACCACGAGACCATTAATGCCGTCTTCCGCGCCGTTCATTCGATCAAAGGGGGCGCTGCGTCCTTTGGTCTCGAAAACCTTGTGCGTTTCGCGCATGTTTTTGAAAGTTCTCTGGATGGTCTGCGCTCGGGCCGGATCGTGCCTACGCATGACATCATGAAGACCTTTCTCAAGGCGATGGATGTTCTGAGCGATCTGGTGGTCGAGGCCAGAGGTGGGGCAGGGGTTGATCATGAGCGGGTGGCGGAAAGCCATGCCGAGCTTGAGGCAATCATCAACAGCGATGGTGCGCCCAAACCGGCCGAAGATGTCGTGCCACAGGATTTTGTGCCCGTGCCGATGGATTTCGTGCCGGTGCCAATGGACTTTGAACCGATCCCGGTCGAGATGGATTTCGGGTTTGATGAACCTGCGGCCACGCCTGATCTGGTGGTGAGTTTCCGCCCGCAGGACGCCATGTATGAGCGTGGTGACGATGCCCGTAACATCCTGATCGGCCTGCGTGATCTGGTGGCCACGGTGGAAGGCGGCGTGCTGAGTGTTACCTGTGACACCAGTGGTCTGCCGACCCTGCATGATCTGCAACCCACACGGGCGTGTCTGTCCTGGCGAGTTGTGCTGCCTGCGGCTGTGTCCGAAGAAAGCGTGCATGGCGTTTTTGACTGGGTGAGCGATGTCTGTGACTTTAGCATCACCCATGAAGGTGCGGCTGAAGAAGCTCCGGCTGCGCCAGCCGTAGCGCCTGTTGTAGCTGCGCCCCCTGCGCCAGCAGCAGCTCCCGCGCCGGTGAGTGCCCCTGCTCACGAAGCTCCTGCTGCGGTACAGGCAGCGGCCCCCGTTCATGAGGTGGCACCTGCTGCGGTAACAAATGCCATCGCGGGGAATCCTGCGGCTCCGCCCCGCAAGACGGAACAGGCCGCGTCCATCCGTGTCGATCTGCACCGGATTGATGATCTGATGGATCTGGTCGGGGAACTGGTGATTGCTCAGGCTTCCATTGAAGCGCTGTCGCGCCGCAATGAGGGCGCGATGCAGCAGGAACTGACGCAGAGCATCAGCAGCATGCAGTCTCTGACGCGCGATATTCAGGATGCTGTCATGGCGGTGCGAGCGCAGCCTGTGCGCAGTGTGTTCCAGCGTATGCAGCGCGTAGTGCGTGAAGCCTGTTCCATGACCAAGAAGGACGTTGTCCTTCTGCTGGAAGGTGAAGACACGGAAGTTGACCGCACGCTGGTCGAAAAACTGACTGATCCGCTGACCCACATGCTGCGCAATGCCGTGGACCACGGTATTGAAAAAGTGGAAGATCGTCTTGCCGCGGGCAAACCGGCGGAAGGGCATATTCTGCTTTCGGCCGGGCATCGTTCGGGCCGTATCCTTATCACCATCAAGGATGATGGGGGCGGCATCAACCGCCAGCGCGTGCTGGAAACGGCCGTCAAGCGCGGGATTGTGGCGCCTGACGCGGTGCTGAGCGATGATGAGATCAATAATCTGATTTTTGCTCCCGGCTTTTCAACGGCAGCCACCGTATCGGATCTTTCCGGGCGTGGGGTTGGTATGGATGTTGTTAAACAGGCTATTCTCAGCCTTGGTGGGCGCGTAACCATTCAGAGCGTGCCGGGTGAAGGCACGACATTCAGCCTGAGCCTGCCGCTGACCCTGGCTGTTCTGGACGGCATGCTGATCGAGGCCGGTGAGTCCACCATGGTTATTCCCATCTCGTCGGTGGTGGAAACCATGATGATCGACCATAGGGATGTGTATCTGCTGCCCGATGGTGGAAACATTATTTCCATTCGTGGCACATGTATGCCGCTCATCCCGCTTGCTGCGGAGTTGGGGCTGTCCAAAGCTCCCACGCAGGAAGCACTGGCCAATGCGGTTATTCTGGTGGTCGAAAATGAATCGGGTGGCCGGGCTGCTCTGGTTGTGGATGAAATCCGCGATCAGACACAGGTGGTTATCAAGAGCATTGAAAAGAACTACCGGCAGATCTCTGGTGTCTCCGCTGCTACCATTCTGGGAGATGGGAGCGTATCCCTCATTCTGGATGTGCCAGCGCTGATTGGAACGGCGATCCGTAAGATTGATAACAGGTCACCGAATGCTCGCACCGGGCTTGCTGCCTGAGCGGGTTTCTGACGTGGCGCGCTGTGTTTGAGCAAGGAAGCCGGGGATGACGGAAAAAAACAAAGAAGACGGCGTGGACGCCAAGATTGTCAAAATGATCGTGTTCGCCATCGGAGATCAGGAATATTGTATTCCGATACTGAGCGTGCGCGAAATCCGCGGGTTTGAAAAAACTACGGCCCTGCCGTTTGCGCCCCATTATGTATGTGGCGCAATTAACCTGCGCGGCATCATTCTGACGGTTATTGATCTGGCGATCTATCTCAATATTCAGCCGCAGGCGGATAACCCGCGCCGTGTCGCGATTATTGTCGAGTCCAAAAACGGGGTTGTTTGCGGCCTTCTGGTTGATAGGGTGATCGACATGGCGGATATCGACATGAACGATGTACAGGCCGTGTCCGAGGAAAGCAGCAGCCTGAGCGGTCTTGTCATGGTCAATAACCGGATGATTGGCGTATTGCAGCTTGAAACCGTTGTGGGTGAACTCGTTGGGGACATGGTTACCGAATGAAGTCCCTGATGCCGGGTGCGGAGACGGATTATACCGACACTGATTTTCAAAGGGTGCGTGCCATAGCTTTTGAGGAAGCGGGTATCAGCTTACCTGAGTCCAAAAAAACGCTTGTTTACTCGCGTCTTTCCCGCCGGTTGCGGGAGTTGGGGTATGGTTCGTTCCAGAGCTATCTGGATTTTGTAAAAACACCGGCTGGTCAGGCAGAGATGGAAAAGCTCATCTGTGCCCTGACAACCAACGTGACGAGCTTTTTCAGGGAAAAAAAGCACTTCGAGCATCTAGAGGCCGAAGTGCTGCCCCGTCTGGCCCGTACAGCGCGGAGCGGTGGCCGGGTGCGGCTATGGTCTGCGGCCTGCTCAACCGGGCAGGAGCCGTGGAGCATGGCCATGTCTGTCATGTCTGGCATTCCCGATGCGCCATCGCATGATGTGCGGCTGCTGGCGACAGACATTAATTCGGAAGTGGTGGCACAGGCTGCCAGCGGTACGTATCCTGCCAGCGAGACAGAAGGTCTTTCAGCGGAAAACCGCGCGAAATACATGGAGCCCACTGGGGATGGAAACCTGCGTTTTGCGGGGCCGATTTGCCAGCTACCTGCTTTTCGGGTTTTGAACCTGAATGCTGAATGGCCGATAAAAGGCACGTTTGCCGCCATTTTTTGCCGCAACGTGGTCATTTATTTTGACGACGAGACCCGCGAAAAGCTGTGGCGCCGTCTGGCGGACAGGCTGGAACCGGGCGGGTTTCTGTACGTTGGTCATTCCGAGCGCGTTGCCACGACGGCATTATGCCGTCTGGAACAGGTCGCTCCTACTATTTACAGAAAGGACTCGTAAGCCATGGAGCAACCTGTAAAGGTTCTCGTGGTCGATGACTCACGGACAATCCGCGCACTGATCCGCCGCTCGTTCGAGAAGTACCCCCAGATTGTTATCTGTGGCGAGGCCGCGAATCCGATTGAAGCGCGTGATCTGATTATCAAGGACCAGCCTGACGTCATTACCCTCGACGTTGAAATGCCCGGTATGAACGGGTTGCAGTTTCTTGAAAAAATCATGCGTTTGCGGCCGATTCCTGTTGTTATGGTTTCGGCACTGACCGCACGTGGCGCGGAAACAGCTATTACCGCGTTGCAGATGGGCGCGTTTGACTGCTTTCCCAAACCGGTTTCGGTTATGGGGGCGGATGCTTTTGCAGGGCTTGCACGGCTTGTCATTCAGGCTGCTCATTCCTGCCCGGGAGCCCGGGCCGATGCAACGCAGGGTCTTCAGGCGGCGGTGCCTCATGGCCCCGAACGGGCTTGGGTGCGCGCGTTTGATCTGGTGGCAATCGGGTCTTCAACCGGTGGGGTTGAAGCGCTGGAGCAGGTTCTGTCGGGCTTTCCCCGCCAAAGCCCGCCTATTGTCATCTGTCAGCACATGCCTGCGCTTTTTACAGCCAGCTTTGCCAACAGGCTTGACCTGAAACTTGCCCCGCTTTCCATTGCTGAAGGCAAGGATGGCGAAGTTCTGAGCCCAGGGGATGTCAGGATTGCTCCCGGTGGGGAACGGCACATGGTGGTTGAACGGCGGGATGGTCACTATATGACACGTCTGCTTAGCGCACCGCCAGTTAACGGCCATTGTCCTTCGGTAGATATGCTGTTCGATTCCGTGGCGGAAGCCGCAGGGCGTGAAGCTCTGGGTATTATCCTGACCGGTATGGGGCAGGATGGCGCGGAAGGACTGCTTGCCATGCGACGGGCAGGTGCGCAGACGATTGCTCAGGACAAGGCGTCCTCAGTGGTTTATGGCATGCCAAGAGTTGCGGCTGAAATTGGGGCGGCGGAGCATATCGTTCCCCTGAACCAGATTGCGACGGCGGCTATGGCCATTCGGGCGCATTAACAGACTTATATGGGTGGAATACCGCCTGCGATGGCGGGGACGGCGTCTTGGCTGTCCATAAAAAACGGGAAAAGGGTTAGACAATGCCAGCGGCATCGCAAATCAGGGCTCTTATTGTTGATGACCAGTCTTCTATCCGGCAGGTCTTGGCCAATAGCCTGGCGCAGCTTGGGTTCACGAACATTGCCCAGCGTAAGGATGGCAAGGAAGCGGTCGAGTATCTTGATCAGAACCCGGCACATCTTGTCATTTCCGATTTCAACATGCCGGTTATGGATGGTCTGGCGCTGCTTAAAGCGGTGCGTGCCAACCCCAAAACCCAGAAAGTCGCCTTTATTATTCTGACTAGCGAGGCCAGCAAGGATCTCGTGCAGGAAGCCGTGAAGGCGGGCGTCAACAACTTTTTGGCCAAGCCCTATACTGTTGCGAAACTGCGTGAAGTTCTGGAAAAAGTGTTCGGGCCTATCACGTGAGGCATATTGAGGGCGCTACGACCGTTATTCAGGGTGAAGTGGTTATCTCTGATAACCCTTCAACCGTGCTTGTGACCCTGCTTGGGTCCTGTATTTCGGTCTGCATGTTTGACCCTGAGGCGCGTGTGGGGGGGATGAACCATTTCCTTCTGCCCGGCGGCGGTGGTGGTCAGGATGGCATGGCGTTGCGTTTTGGCGTGAATTCCATGGAAATGCTGATTAACGGTATTCTTAAAGCCGGTGGTAGCCGGAACAGTCTGGTCTGCAAGGTTTTTGGGGGCGCTGCTGTTGTGCCGTCATTAGGGCGGGTCGGGCATGAAAACTGCCATTTTGTACAACAGTATCTGGCTGATGAAGGCATTAGCTGCATCTCGCACAGTCTTGGTGGCATTTTGGCCAGACGTGTCCGGTTCTGGCCGACAACAGGGCGTGCTCAGCAAAATCTGGTACAAGACACCCAGGCTATCGGGCGTCAGGAAGAAGCCTACAACCGGCGCGAAACAGAAGCGGGCCGCAAATGGGCAAAAGAAGCAATATCCGATGTTGAACTGTTCTGAGTGCCCGGGCTGAAAAGGATTTAAAGAGAATGCCGTCTGTGACGAATACTGCGCTCCCATCTGAAACGATTTCGGTGCATCACGCGCTGGAAAAAGTAACGGGACTGCTCGAAACAGCCGGGACCTTGTTCCTTGATGCACAGAACACAGTGGGAGAGTGCACAAAAACACTCACCTTGTGTGATGAGGAAGTAAAAAGCCTGCAACAGCTTGATGTCGCGACGCAGACAGTAGAAGCTGTCGCTTCTATTTTAAGGAATATTCTGGACAATCCGACACTTGATCTGTCGGCGGACATGCCACTGCCCGCTCTGTATGCAGGGGTAAAGTTAAGCGAAATTGTCAGGATTCTGAAAGGTGAGCCGGGCGACCATGTGCCGATCCCGGCGGGCGAAGTCGATCTGTTCTGATTTCGCCGCAGTCTTGCGCCTGTAAACGCTGAGTCGAGACAGGCATAAGACGCCGTTTAAAGTCTGTTTTTTTTTACAGAATACCGTAAGACATGTCGCTTTCGGTAACGGATGCTGTCTCCAGCCCTTCCAGTACATTCTGGGCAATGTCGATCAGTGGGTCAAAGCTGAGAGAAGGATCAACCAGCAGCTTGATACCATAGCGCTGAGCTTGATCGGCCAGCCGTATGAACAGTTCCCGATCTTCCAGCGGGGTTGCGGCCCCTGTTTCGCTGATATTGGCCTTCATGATCAGGCCCCACATTTGCTGGTGCTTGTCCAGCGCTGCGCTGCGTACGGCGGGGTCGGTGCTGTCGCGGGCTTTTTCCAGTTCGATCAGCAATAATCTGAAACAGGCTGCATCGGCGTCTCTACCGCTGATGGCGGTTTCACTAACTGCTTGATAGGCTCTCATTGCCGGGTGGATCATCGCGTTACCATCTGTAGCCTGTTTTTCTGGCCGCTAAGAAAAGCACCAGTCCGCAGTAAAAATATCCTACTCCGACGATACTGACCAGATGGCATATAAAATTTACGCGATGGCCCAAAAAGAAACACCCCCGGCCAGATGGCCGGGGGTGCTCCGTAACGCGCCCTAAAGCGAGTGTCGTTCTTACTGGAAGAGCGACAGGATGCTCTGGGACTGGGAGTTCGCGATCGTCAGCGACTTGATGGCGAGGGACTGCTTGGTCTGCAGCGAGGTCAGCTGAGCGCTGGCAGCAGACATGTCCGCATCGGTCAGAGCGCCAACGCCCTGCGTGATGTTGTCGGACAGCGTGGTGCCGAAGCTGGACATGCTGGAGATGATGGAGGAGTTGGAACCCAGCTTGGAAGCGATCGTGGTCATCGCGGTGATGGCCTGTTCGATCAGGGCCACCATCTGCTGAGCCGTGCTGCCCGAGGCGCCGGAAGCGAACGTCGTGGTGTTCAGGCTGTTGCCCGAGGTCACGAAGATGTTGGCGCTGGCGGCTTCGCTGGAAGCCAGACCGGTGGTCAGACCCAGAGCGTCCGTCAGGCTGGAACCGCTGCCTTTGGCGTAGCTGAAGGAGGAGGCCAGAGCGCCGGAGGTCATGGCGCCGGAGATTTCCGTGTGCAGGCCGCTGATGACGTTCGTGTCACCACCAAGGCTGGTCAGGTAGGTCAGGCTGGTGCCCTGGATGCCCACGCCGTCGGTGGCTGCGTTCACCAGCAGGTTAACGCCGTTCAGGGTGGCGTTACGAGCGATAACGTTGATGGCGTTCAGCGTCTGCGTGATGGAGTCGCTGGTGTCGCTGATGCTGCTGCTGCTGGTCTGGTTGTTGGTCAGCGTGTTGACCAGGCCCTGAATGGACTTCAGGTCGGTCAGGATGCTGCTGACGGCGGTCGTCGTGGTGTTAACAACCTGGGCTGCGAAGGTCAGGCCGGAGTTCACGGCGCTCAGGCCGGAGTTCTGACCGCTCAGCTGCTGAGAGATGGAGTAAGCAGCGGCGTTATCAGAAGCGTTGTTAACCTTCTTACCGGTCGAAACGACGTTTTCGGTGTTGCTCAGCGAGGTCTGGGTAGCGTCCAGGGTTTCGATGGCGACCAGTGCGGAGGCGTTGGTGTTAATTGAAAGAGTCACGTGTATTCTCCATGCCAAATCGGACTGGCCCTCGCCAGTTCTTGGTCAGTAAACCCCGAAATGGCTAAGAGAAAGTTACCAGATTTTGACTTTCATTCTATCGGGGTCAAAAAAATCAAAAACACGATATTTTTATGCAACCTGTTGGAATTGCTTCGTTTTTTCACTCAAGCGGGCCGTTTGTAATCCGTACCATAAGGGTTATGGGGTTTCCGGCGGTGTCGGTACCAACGTGAAAATTTGTCCATTTTCCGGTGCCGAAAACCCAAGTGCCTGAAAAACTGGCCACGAAGGGGTGGGGTTTGCAGGTGGCGGCCCCATCCTGAGACGGCGGCGCGGAGTCTTGCTGCTGGGCGCACTGCGCCAGATCGGCTGCGCTGATGGGGGCGTAGATATTGGAGTCCATCTGTGCCGTGCGGCCGCGAATCTGGATTGTTCCATCCACGCCGGTTTTTTCACCCGCTGATGTATTGCCCGTATCGACGGTGGACGCGCCGCGAATGACGATATCGGAAAACTTGGTTGCATCATTGGCGCAGACTTCGACAGAGGCCGCACCCAGAAGCTGATCCTGCCCGGTCTCGCCCCCCTGACGCAGAATGCCACGTACTTCGGCAATATGTACGGCTCCCGCCGGGCAGCGTAGTCCGTCATCGCCGGTTTCGGGGCCACGGCTGCTGGTGCCCGCAGGCGTATCCTGCGCCTGCTTGCTTGCGGCATGGGCAGGCGATGTCAGCAGCCCCAGAGTAATCAGGCCGCCGAGCAGGGATGCGGCGCGTATGGCTTTATACTGTACCATGGTGCCTGCGAGCGGGAGTGAATGCCTCATGCGTTTAAAATTCCTGCTTTCGAATGGCCATGCTGGCCCGTGGTCTGCCGGGCTGGCTGTCGCGCCCTGATCGGGGTGGAATGTTCCTGTCTGGGCGGCAGAGTACCGTATCCTGCATGATCTTGCCATGACTATGCGGGGGCAAAGGAGAGAAGCGCTTACCAGAAAAGGGGCCGCAAAGAGTGTGATACTGCGGCGTGCGGTGAAAAGACTCTGGTCTTGTGGTGTCTTAATGGCTAGTTTACAGGCTGTGCGTACAGGCAGGGTTTGCCCTGCTGGTGGCGATAAAAGTGGATCGGACACAGGGCCTGACATGATAACAAGTGACCTTGCGACACGCAGCGTTGATGCGCTCAATGCTTACGGGCAGACACAGCAGACCCTTAACGCGTCCACGGACGGTCTCGCGGGGGATGAGGCCGCCGGGTCTTCTTCCGATGTCGTCTCCAGCTTTGGTTCTGTACTGAATGGTGCCATTCAGGGTGCAATCCAGACCCAGAAAACATCTGAAGCGCAGACAGCGCTTGGCGTGTCGGGGCAGGGTAATCTGACGGATATCGCGACCTCGGTTGCGGAAGCCAAACTGACCCTGCAGACCGTTACGACCGTGCGCGACAAGATTGTGCAGGCGTATCAGGATGTTATGAAAATGTCGATCTAAGGCATGGTGCCGTGAACCACACGGTCGATGTCCATGAGATATTGCGGCAGACACTGGTTGTCGCTGTAAAAATGGGGGCGCCGTCGCTTCTGGCGTCCTTGTGCGCGGGTGTTCTTGTTTCGCTGTTTCAGGCCATGACGCAGATTAACGAAGCAACGCTTTCCTTCGTGCCAAAATTCATTGCCGCTATTGGCGCCCTGCTTCTGACAGGGTCTTTCATGTATTCCACGCTCAATACTTACGCCCATACCATCTTTGATCAGATGATTCTGGTTGGCGGCTCCTGATGGGGCGGCCAGCGCGTGAGGGGCTGGTGTGGGCATGGCGGTAACCTCGTTTTTTCCCGGTGGTTCTGTCGCGGAACTGGCCGCCATGTTTCTGGTGGTGCTCTGCCGGGTTAGTGCGCTGGTTATGACCTCGCCCGGTCTGGGGGAGCAGACGTCCCCCATGCAGGTGCGTGCTGGCGTGGCAATCGTGACAACATTTGCCATTCTCCCTGTCGTGCAGGACAAGCTCTCTCTTGTAACGGGTGCTGCCATACACAGACCCTTCCTGATTGTAGCGATTATTGCAGGCGAGCTTTTGTGTGGCGGGTTTATTGGCTGGCTGGCCAAGCTGATTGCCCTGGCGATGAATATTGCCATGCAGATTATTGCGGTGCTGACCGGGCTTGCCAGCGTTTTGCAGCCGGATGCGGAGCTGGGGGCGGGCAGCACCGCGCTCAGCCATCTTGGTGCGTCGATGGTGCCGGTTATTTTCCTGTCTACGGGCCTGTATGTTTTGCCACTGGCTGCGGTTACGGGGTCTTACACCCTGTTTCCACCGGGGCAGATGCCCATGATTGATGATATGGCCAGCAGCGTTATCCACACCACCGCGCAAAGTTTTGCGCTGGCCATGCAGCTTGCGGCTCCTTTTGTGCTGATTGGCACGTTGTGGCCAGCCATGCTGGGTGTGCTCAACCGCCTTCTGCCGACTATTCAGGTTTATGGTATTGCCATGCCTGCCCAGATTCTGGGTGGGGTTCTGCTGCTGGCGGTGCTGCTCCAGATCATGTCTGGTGTCTGGCAGGAAAAAATGGGCGACCTGCTCGTGGGCCTGCCCGGCATAGGCGCTGGCCCCACGCGGCATTAGGGGCGGACAGGCATGGCGGAAGAAGGAGCCGGCGGGGGCGAGCGGTCACAAGACCCAACAGGCAAACGCCTGGAAACCGCGCGTGAGGAAGGCAATGTTGCCCAGTCGCGCGAATTGCAGATGTTTGTTGTTCTTGCTCTTTTTCTGATGGTTTTTACCTTGGAAACCGCCTCTGCGGCACGGGTGTTCGTGCATCGCATGCGTGGACTGATGGAGCATTTTGACAGCATCGCGCAGGATGGGGCGGCAATATACGACATTACCATGCAGGCCATGACGGAAGGCGTGCGGCTGGCCGGGCCTCTGGTGATGGTGATCATGGCGACCGTCATTATCTTCGGCTTTATCCAGACCGGCTTTCTGTTCCGGCCCGAAGCCGTTGCGCTGGATATTACCCGCCTTTCTCCCATGAAGGGGATCAAGCGGGTGTTCAGTGTCACCAATCTGGTGGAGGTGCTGAAAAGCCTCGTCAAATTCTGCGTGTTTGGCCTGCTTCTTTATGGGGTGGCCAGAGGCACCGTGCATGTGGCCCCAGAGGCAGAGCGGTGGAGTTTTACACATCTGACATCCGAGCTGGTGTCGTGGTTTTTGTATGCAACGCTGACAATTCTGGTGGTGCAGAGCGGTATCGCCCTGCTGGATGATCTGTGGACGCGCTATCATCGCCTGAGTGGGCTGCGTATGAGTTTTCAGGACATCAAGGAAGAAACCCGCCAGACCGAGGGCGACCCGCATATCAAGGGTAAGCGGCAGCAGATCCGCCGTAGGCGGGCGCGCCAGCGCATGCTGCAGGCGGTTAAGAATGCAACGGTGGTGGTGACGAATCCGACCCATTATGCCGTGGCGCTGGAATATGAGAACGGCACCGATACAGCCCCCCGGATTGTCGCCAAAGGTATGGATGATCTGGCGGCCCGTATCCGCATGACGGCGGAAGATGCAAAAGTGCCTGTTGTCCGCAATCCACCCCTCGCGCGCGGGCTGTATACCCTGCCGGTGGATTCCGAGATTCCGCCCGAATATTTCCAGCCTGTGGCGGCTATTATTGCCTACGTGATGAAGCTCAAAACCCCCGGATCGCGCATTGTGCGGCGGAATTAAGCCAGAGGAAGCCAAACGCGCGGTTTTCTGGGGGCAATGGTTAGGAAAACCTTGCGTTTCATAGCAGGCATGCTACTCAATAGCCCAACGCAAGGCAGTATGTGTCGCGCTGGGAATGTTTCAGCCGCCATTCCATGCTCGTGTGGTCGGGGGTCCGGTTGCTGCTTTTTTCCCGTTGGGGGAGCAGTGCGGGGCAAACGGCCATTCTGCTGAAAAGCGGACGGGACGGACGGCAGCGCGCGCAAGGCAGGGACAGCTCATGTCGGTTTTCAATGCCCTTTCAACGGCTGTAAGCGGTATCAACGCGCAGTCGACCGCATTTACCAATCTCAGTAACAACATCGCCAATAGCCAGACTGTAGGCTACAAGGCCACCACAACAGCCTTTCAGGACTTTGTGGCGGGTGCGGGCGGTAACAGCGCATCGGCTGATATTTCTGATTCTGTCGCGGCTCTGACCATCCAGCACGTGGATAATCAGGGCACCTCCTCGACCAGCACCGATGGCCTTGCGACCTCGATTTCCGGCAACGGGCTGTTTGTCGTTTCCAAGGGCACATCCAGCGGCCAGACCTACTACACGCGCAATGGCGAAGTGTACGAGAACAAGTCCGGTTATCTGGTCAATACCAGCGGGTATTACCTTGAAGGCTACATGGTGGATCAGTCCACCGGCACGCTGGGTACAACGCTGACGCAGCTCAATGTCGCCAACGTGACGTTCAAGCCGACGGAAACCACGACGCTGACCTCCACATCCACGGTGGGCACGGCAAGCGGTACGAAGCAGAGCTACACCACGGCTCCGACCACCGTGTACGACTCCACCGGAACGGCGCATCAGATCGGTCTGGTGTGGACGCAGAGCACGTCGGATACCTCAAAGTGGACCGTGCAGGCTTATGACGCTGATGGCGGTGGCGCGATTAGCAACGCATCGCCGTCGCCTTATATCGTGACGTTTGACAGCAGTACCGGCGCCATGACTTCGGTTACGGATGAGGCCGGTAACGTTATAGCCAACACGACCGGCACCGCGGCTGAAGTTCCTATCACCGCAACGTATAACGGCGTGGCTCAGACCATTAAGCTTGATCTGGGCAATATTGGTTCGACTAGCGGTACGGTGGTTGCGACTTCAAGCAGCGGTACGGCCAGCACCACGCAGGGTACAACGCTTACTGTTACCCCAGTCAGCGCTACGACCAATACGCTCAGCATGGAAACTGCGGATGTTAATATTGGTGCGCTGTCGGGTACGGCGGATTCTTATATGACAGCACCATCTAAGGTCACTAATGCGGATGGATCGACCGGCTATGTGTCGGCCCTGTGGACCAAGGACAAGACAACGGCTTCCACGGTGAATGACGAGCAGACATGGACCGTCAAGCTGGTGGACCCATATTCAAGTGCGACGACTCCTTCAAACGAGGTAAAAGTAACATTCAAACCTGATGGAACGATCGACACCGTTGGTGGGGGTACTAGTGCTACCCTTACGTTCAGTGAAGGGGGGTCTACCAGCACGCTGAACCTGACGAACACTTCGGCCAAGCTCGGCACCACATCGCCCTATACCGACACCACCGCGATCACCAGCGACAGCATTTCGACCGGCACTTACGAAGGTGCGGAAATCACCAGCGATGGTTCCGTCATGGCGCAGTTCAGCACCGGCACGCAGCTTATCGGCAAGATTGCACTGGCCAACTTCGCCAATGTTAACGGGCTGGAAGCTGTTGACGGTCAGGCTTATGTGGCCACAACGTCTTCAGGCAACGCGCAGGTTGGTGTTTCCGGGCAGAACGGCACCGGAACGCTTTCGGTCGGGTATGTTGAATCCTCCACCACCGATCTGACGAAGGACCTGTCCTCCATGATCGTGGCGCAGGAAGCGTATACGGCCAACACCAAGGTGGTGACTTCAGCAAACACGATGCTGCAGGCCACCATTGCAATGATCCAGTAAACTCACCCGTGAAAGGGCAGGGGGCTTCGGCTTTCTGCTCTGTGGTTGGTGCAGAATAATGCGGCTTTATGCTTCTTCCCGAAGTGTAAGGCCGTTTTATATTTCTGGCTCCGGTCGCTGGTTGAAGGCGAGTTAAGGCATCATTCATGATTTAACGGTTCATGGCAGGTCGAAGCCATTGAGCCAGCATGGAACTCTCGCTACAGTGACCGCACGACATTACGTGTTCTCATGATACCGGAGCCGCCCAGAAATGAGTGAAACTGTAACCGACGGCGCAGCAGCCGCTAATGCCGCGGATGCACATGCGGGTGCGGCCAAGAAAAAGAAGCTGATCATTATTGGTGCCGTTGTGGTTCTGCTTCTTCTGCTGGTCGGTGGTGGCTTCTGGGCGAAAGATCGGTTCTTTAAATCTGTCGGCAGTACAGTGGCCAGCAATAGTAAAATGGCTCAGGATGCCCTGCATCCGCCGGTTATTCTGGGTATTCCGACACTGGTCTCCAATCTTGATAGTGGTGATGGTCGGCCGGTTTATGTCAAACTCACCGCAAAGGTAGAGGTTGTCGGCGCTTCGAACGAAGCTAGTCTTCAGAATGTCGTGCCGCAGATTCAGGATATTTTTCAGACCTACCTGCACGAAACCCGCCCGCAGGATATCCGGGGCAATGGTATTTACCGGCTGCATGAATCCATCATGCGTCGGTTAAGGGTTGAGCTGGCTCCGCTGGAAGTCAGGAACCTGTATTTTGTCGAATTCCTTGTCCAGTAGGCCGCACGGTCTTTTACGGGGTGGGGCTTTCAGGCGCATTTGGCTAATTTATTAAAACCGTGGCGAAAAACGACATGCAGGATGTAGAAGACACAACGGCCGGTGGCGAGCCGCATGAGGCAACCTCGGATGAGGCTCATGTCGGGGCGGATACACAGGCCGCGCATGCCGATGCACCCGACCATGCGGAGGCTTCAGCCCACGCAGAGGACGGGCACGACGAAAGCGCCCACGACGATACTACCGAGCATGATGATAGTGAGCACGATCCCGGCGCCATGAGCGGGCATGTGCTCGATCAGTCAGAAATTGACAGTCTGCTGGGTAATACGTTTTCGGCCCACCCTGTGCGGGAAGAAACCGGGATAGAGCGTATCATCAAGGCGGGGTTTGTTGCCTATGAACGCCTGCCGATGCTCGAAATTGTTTTCGACCGGCTGGTTCGGCTTCTGTCTTCTACGCTGCGTAACTTTACCAATGATAACGTTGAAATCACGATGGAGAGCATGCGCTCCATGTGTTTTGGCGATTACATGAACACTGTACCATCTTCTTCGCTCTTTGCGGTATTCAAGGCTGTACAGTGGGAAAATTACGGACTGGTGGTGGTTGATTCATCCCTGTCCTATTCCATTATCGACATCCTTATGGGTGGCCCGCGTGGCACAGGGCATGCCGGGCCGGAAAATCGCCCCCATACAGCCATCGAGCGTGCGCTGATTGAAAAACTGATTACGTTGACACTGGATGATCTGTCATCCGCTTTCAGCCCGGTCTGTGCGATTGATCTGGCGTTTGAGCGGCTTGAGGTCAGTTCCCGATTTGCAGCCATTGCCCGTGCGTCCAATGCCGTGGTGATGACCAAGCTGCATATTGATATGGAAGACCGCAGCGGCAATCTGGATCTGATCATTCCGTATGCAACGCTTGAACCGGTGCGTGACCAGCTTTCGCAGCAGTTTATGGGTGAGCGGTTCGGGCGTGATTCCATATGGGAAAACCATCTCATATCCGAAATCATGGAAACGGATGTGCAGGTTTCTGCCGTGCTGGAAGAAAGAACCGTGCCGCTTGCCGAGGTTCTGGGTATCAAGCCGGGTATGCAGATTACTTTCCCGCATCGGGCTGGCACGCCTATTCATGTCAGGCTCCAATGTGGGCAAACACAGCTTTTTCAGGGGCGGTTGGGGCAGTTGCACGGGAGTTCCGCCGTCAAGATAGAGCGCCGGTTGCTGCCGCCAGACCCGCACCACCCGCACCCCGGTGCCCCCGATGCACCGGCCTCAGCAGCGGCTCCCGCTCCGGCGGGGGAAGTCGCCAAGACGGCTTAAGTGCTATACGCCGCACGGATATGGCTGTATCCGATGCGTAATTCGCCAACCCGGTCAGACTGAAGGACACGAGACAGATGCTGACACAGATCCAGATGATCATTGAGGTCGTGCTGTCGATTTTCCTGTTTTTGGGAATAGTCTACAGTTTCTATCTTGGCCGGGTGCTGTCCAACCTTAAGCGCGACCGTGAAAGCCTTCTTGGTCTGGTTGAGAAGCTGGAAAGCAGCGTCAAAAGTGCTGATCAGGGCGTTGAAAAGCTGCGTATTGCAGGGGAAGTCAGCGGGCGTCCTCTCAGCCGTATGGTTGAACAGGCCAAGCTGGCCGGTGTTGAGCTTGATGGCGTGGTCAGCAAAGCTGACGCGGCAGCAGACAGGCTGGAAGCACTGGTGACTCAGTTGCCAGTGCAGGAAAAACGGCTTGAAAATCTCATTGAAAAAGCCGCTGATCTGCGCCTTGAACAGCTGCGCGAAGAAAAGATTGCGGCACAGGATGCTGAGCAGTCCGCAGGAGTTGCATCCGAGGTGGAAGCGGCCTCTGAAGTGCAGCCGGCTCAACAGGCTGAGGCCAATGCTACGAAAACGGCTGAGGCACCTACCGTAGCGCCAAAAGATAAGAGCGAGGCGGCTCCTGTCAAAAAAGCCGATGCAGCCGGACGCGATGGTAAAAAATCTAGCCCGCCTGTTGCGCGCAATGCCAGTAGCGATGCCGGGGGCGCCACCACGCTTGCCACCGGAGGTAAGGCCTCATCAGGCAATGCCCGGCTGCGTAAGCGCCCTTATATGCAAATGCTGGAACAGACTTTTCTAGGACGTCAGGGCGAATAAGGAGCGCTTACGCTCCTTATTTTCTAATGCCTAACCCCAGTTTTGGGGCCGACTGGCTTACCAGTAAGCGCCAATGACATGTTTGGGCTGACTAGGCCCGGGATCAGCACTGGACGACCAGGCACCCCAATCCCATTCCTCGGTATCCCGGCGGGTTTCTGCTGCCATCTGCTGCATACTGGGCATGGTATAGTCGGGTTTGTAGTTCTTTTTCTGCTGCCGCGCTTCAGCTTCCGCATTGGAAAGCAGAGTACGGTAAGCGATATCAGACCCCATATAAACACAGCCGCATCCGATCGGGTCCGCATAGAGGTAGATCGGGCCAACGGAAGATGTGCGGTATGTCAGCTCTCCGGGGGGGAGGGTATTCATCATGGCATAGCGTGCGGTTGTATCGGCCATATGCGCGATAAAACCAGCCTGAGACAGTCTGACCCCTTCTTTAAGGTAAGGGGTGGCGGGGGAGCCTGCACATCCGGCCAGTGTCAGGCAGGCCGCAATGGCTATGCCCGCTGTCCGGTAACGCTGCTGCTCAGGCCTGTCAGCGCGGGAGTGGGTGAAGCGCATGTGAAGCTCCTCCGGGTTTCAGACCGGTGCAGACATGTCAGACAGGCTAAGTGGCGGCACGCTGACAAACGCCCCGATGTCCATGTAATGGCGATTGAGCAGAATGCTGAGGTCGGTTGCTTCAAGCATCTGCCCGCCGAGGCAGTAATGCAGCACTTCTTCAGTATTCAGGGGCAGGCAGCTTTTGATCAGCTTGGCAGCGCCTGAAGGAGAAATGGCGTAGTTGCCAAAACCGAACATCTGCACAAGGCGGAAGGGCAGAGAGGCAACGCCTACCTTATTGAAATCCGTGACGTGCTTTTGCACCGAATCCTGAAAATACATGGTGGTGGCATGCGTAACGCCGGGCAGCAGTTCGTACTGCATAACATTGTCGCCAGCCCAGTCCCAGCAGATAAGATCCCAGTTTGAGGGCAGTTTTTCGATAATTTCCTTGCTGGCATCGGCAAAATTGCGGCACAGCACAGCGCGGTCATCGAAAACATAAGCGCCGGTGCCCGAGCGCATGACCGTGCCCCAGAGCGAGACATGGTTGAGTGCGTTTGCCAGAGCCGCCGGGGAGAAGGTGCAGGTTTGTTCTACCAGACCGGCCTGCTGCATGGCAGCGACATCGACGGTTGCGGCATCCAGCCCCTTGAAGGGCACGATATCAGGCACATGGGCATTAAGGCGGAGGAAAGTCTCGCTGCGTTCCGGTGCGCTATCGAGACTGATGAAAAACTTGTCCATGGATGATCCTGAAAATGCACAAAGGTAAAAAAGAAGCGGAAAAGCCTTATACGTCGCTGCGCAGGGTCATGGCGCCCTGCGCCCGTTGGTCCTGCACGTAATGGCCAGACGCGGCATAGCCGGTAGTGCTTTCCTGCGCGGCTTCAAGAATAAGCTGGATAACGGAGTTCTGTGTTTCAACAGCGTTTTGCAGCTTTTCCTGATTGGTGGCGATTAGGTCTTTGAATGCCTGTGCGGCCTTTTCCACATCCGTGGGCAGGGGGGCATCTTGTTGGCCGGTTTCGGCCAGTATTTTTGCCCGCTCGACAAGCGCACTTTCAAGCGCTGTGATTTCTTTCTGTTTTGACGGCAGCAGATCAGCGATTTTCTGGAACTTCAGTTCGGACAGAAAATCGTTTTCCTTTTCCAGAACCCGGCATACTTTCTGGAAGCTTCGCAGGATCTGGTTATCCTGCCTGTTTAGGGCGGCGCTCATGACTGGGCCTTTTCCTGCATGGCCAGCAACTGGCGATACACGTTGTTGGCAATGCCCAGCCCCCCGCTATCGGCAATCTGCTTGCCCATTTCCTGTACCTGTAGGTCACGGAACTGCTTTTCGCCCGCACCGCCGCCAAACATGGAATCGGACATATCGACTGTATCAAACATGGGTTTGAGCATTTCGCCGATCGTCACCCCTTCGAAATCCACCGCTGCCTTGCGTGCCTGTTCAAGCTGGGCGGGCGTAAGGTTGGACTGCGAGGTAAGGGCCTGCTGGTTGTTGGCCAGCGCCGAGAGAATGGCTGAACTCATGTTTTATCTCACCTCAAGGTCGGCCTGCAGGGCTCCGTCGGCCTTGATGGCCTGCAGAATACTGATCATGTCGCGTGGCCCCATGCCCAGAGCGTTCATGCCGGAAACCAGGCTGGCCAGTGTCGGGCCTTCACGCAGGATACCCAGCCGCTGGGAGCTGCCGGTGCTGGCGCTGATCTGTGTGCGCGGCAGAATGGCGGTGGTGCCATTGGAGAATGGCCCCGGCTGCGAGGCCTGAGGTGTTTCCGTAATCTGGATGGTCAGATTGCCCTGTGCGATGGCCACGGTGCTGATACGCACGTTATCGCCCATGACAATGGTGCCGCTGGCTTCATCCACGATCACTTTGGCCATGGTGTCGGGCTCGATGGTCAGATCGCCAATGCGGAACAGCGTCTGGGCCGGGTCACGGCCAGACAGGTTGATTGCAATGGTGCGGGGGTCTTCAACACGGGCCATGTTACGGGCGATGGAGCGGTTGATGGCTTCCACAATGCGGGTGGCCGTCGTGAAGTTGGGGTTACGAAGGGAAAGATGGATGAGCCCGCCCGCGCCGAGCGAGACCGGCACCTCGCGTTCCACCACGGCACCATTGGCGATATGGCCGCTGGTGGGGATGTTCTGCGATACGGTGGCGCCAGCGCCGCCTGCGGAGAACGCGTTGGTTACCAGCGAACCCTGTGCCACGGCGTAGACTTCACCATCGGCGGCCTGCAGCGGCGTTACCAACAGGGTGCCGCCGGTCAGATCACGCGCATCGCCCGCGGCGGAAACGGTGACATCAATATGGCCACCCCCATGTGAGAAGGGGGGGAGGGTCGCGGTTACCATCACGGCGGCCACGTCATGGGTCTGAAGCTGGATCTGCCGGTCGCGGATGTTCACGCCCAGACGGTTGAGCATGCCGATCAGCGTTTCACGGGTGAAGATGGTGTTGGTCAGACGGTCGCCTGAGCCGTTCAGGCCAACCACCAGCCCATAGCCGACGAGCTGGTTGTCCCGCACGCCTTCGTAATCGACAATATCCTTGATACGGACAATGGCGGCGCTGGCTGGTGCGGGGGGGAGGATCGCCGTCAGAAAGAGGGCCGCTACAAGTGCGGACAAGGTCTGTTTTGATCTGACATAAAGCCAGCGGCGTGCAGTAGAACCCTGAGTGGGAGAGCAGGCGCGCTTGTTGGGGCCAATGTTCGCCTTGAGGCGATTCCTCATAGAACTGCTCACCTTTTAGCATTGCTGACCACAGCCGTTTTCATCAGGGCCACGGCTTGCTCACGATACTCGGCATGGCACAGACATTCAATGCCTAGTTATTCACGCACAGGATCGCTTTTGGCCGGATGTTGCTCTCTGTACGATGAAATTATTATGGCATGCCGTCTTTCTGGCTCTGGCGGTTGGAATGCTGTATGCAGGCTTGCATGTCCGTCTTCACTTCTTCTTTGCGTTCCAGTCTGGCGATACTGGGGGCGTTGTTGGTTGTCGCGCACAAGGCCGAGGCGCGATCGCCCGAAGCCATGTCCTGCATTACGGCTGCGGCACAGGCCGAGCGTGCGCAGCACATACCTGAAGGCTTCCTGTTTGCCATGAGCAAGGTGGAGAGCGGGCGTGCCGAGCCGGATGGCGTGGTAGCGCCTTGGCCGTGGACGATTACCGCTGCCGGTGTGGGCCATTATTACCCGAGCAGGCAGGAGGCCGTGGCGGCAGTGCAGACCTTCCGCGATCAGGGCATCAAGTCGCTGGACGTGGGCTGTATGCAGATCAACTTACAACAGCACCCCGATGCTTTCCCTTCCGTTGATCAGGCATTTGATCCTGTCAGGAACGCGCAGTATGGCGCAACGTTCCTGCGGCAGATGTATGACAAGACCGGGAGCTGGCCCCGTGCCGCGGCTGCCTATCATTCCCAGACACCCGGTGTGGGTACGCCCTATCAGTGGAAGGTGCTTGAAGCGTGGGCTGTGCCGCAGGACGGGCACGAGCCAGCCAATGCTGAGCATAAGGGCAGCGGGTTGCTGGCCAAAGGCTCTCCCCTGTTTAACTCGCCGGTTCTGCCTGCGGCAAGTCGTGAGCCGACCATTCTCAAGCCTACGGATGACCAGCAGGTCGCCTCTGACGACCGGCCAGCGCCCGCACAGGTTTTCCATCCCTTTATGGGCATGAGAAGCTTTTCAGAACCGGTGGCGCGCCGCCCTGCTACGGCAGGGCTGCGGGGGCGTTCTCTGGCCTCTTATCGGGCATCACCCGTTGCATTGGCCGCGCCGCGCAGAATGGTGTCTGCGGACTGAATGATAAAGCCCCCGCTTTGAGCGGGGGTGTGGGTGTGTTCAGGACGGCGCTTTCCAGTTTGCTACCCATTCGTGCAGTGCGGCGCCGACTTCTTTCCATGTGGGAACAAAAGACAGTTCTTTGGCGCGGAAAATCCGCATGCCGGGATACCACGGCGTGGTGTCTCCTTCATCGCGCCAGCGCCAGCAGGCATCTCTACGGCTGACAAGCCATGTCGGCCGACCCAGCCCGCCTGCAAGGTGCAGGGGCGAAGTATCTACCGAAATGATCAGATCCAGATTTTCCATAATGGCGGCGGTGTCCGCCATATCGCTGACATTGCGCATGGGGTCGGCGATAGGCTGGCCCTTCCAGTCCAGAATCTGACGGTGCGGTGGGCCGAACTGGAGATTGATAAGGGTTGCGTCAATCGGTGTCAGGGCCGCGGCCATATCCTGCAGGTTGCTTGAGCGCCGCCGGTCGGTCAGCACAAATTCAGCCTTGATACGCTGAGCACCCGCCCAGACCAGCCCGATGCGAGGGCGACCGGGAGGCAGCATGGCTGCAAATTTTTCGATATCCGCCGGGTCGGCCCGTAGATAGGGAATGTTGGCCGGAATGGTTTCATCGGACACAACGCCTACAATATAAGGCAAATCCGGTATGGGGGCTGAGTAGTCGTAACCGTCTTCGGGTTTTTCACCGAAGGGGCGGATTTCTTTGACCGTTGCGCGGGGGAAGGACTGTGTCAGCAAGCGCACAAGCGGGCGTGGCACGGCAATGGTGACATCAGCGCCTGCATCCAGCAGCCATGCGGCGGAGCGGATGAACTGCAGCGTGTCCCCAAAGCCCTGTTCTTGATAAACAATAACCCGCTTTCCGGCTACGTTATCGCCATGGCGCAGGCGGGGCAGGCGTACGAACCACCAGGATTCGTCATCCACAATCGGATCACGCTGGACGTAATTGTACCAGCCTTCCTTGAAATCCCCGGCCTTGATCTGGGAGACTGCGTAACCAAACGCAGGGCGTTTCTTGTCCTCTGCCAGTTCCACAGCTTTTTTGAACCATGGCAGCGCCTCACGCGAGCGGCCGACATTCTGCAGGGCGCAGGCCATGTTGTTTACGAGGGCAAAGGTTTCTTCCCCCGTCTGGCCCCAGAACTCAAGAATGCGGATGGCCTCATCAAGACGGCCGGTATCCAGCAGCACCTTGGAGAGATTCTCGCACAGATCGGCCCGGCGGGTCGGATTTTGTTCGATCAACTGCGCGAACAGGCCATAGCCTTCGCTTTCTTCGCCCGTTGTGATCAGCGCATTGGCGAGCGACAGCTTGGCGGGCAGGTTATAGGGTTCGCGCTGGACAACATGGCGCATGAGAATCACGACAACATCATGCCGGGCCGTATATTCCCACAGCAGGCTGGAGGCCGCCGCGATCATGTTGGTATCATCAAGATGCTTGCCGACAAGATCGAGAATGAGCTGAAAGGCTTCCGTGCCCCGCTGTTCCAGAAAAAGTTTAACACCCGTATTATACAGGGTCTGGGGTGTTGGGTGAGCCTGCAGGTCTGCTATCTCTTTTTCGGTAACGGAAGCGGTCTCTGCGCCCGGTTGTGCCGTCATGCTTGATGTGTCCTGTCTCTGTTCGAACCGGCAAGGTTCGTGCTGCGCTGATACCATAACCGCAAGAGCGGGGGTCTGTCATGGTGGTGTCGGGAGGCGGGGTGTGTATGCCCGAACGTACTTCTGCATTGGTGATGACGGCTCTTTCTGATAGAAAAAGACTGTCCGTGCCATGCACGGAGGTTCCCTCAGCCCCGGCAGGATGGCGTGGAACCCGCGATGACGCCACGACGCAATTTTAAGGGAAACGTAAGACTTGGATACAGCCGAAGGCACCCCGCCCCGGAAATCGGCTGGCAACAAGCTGGTGGCCCAGAGTGCTGCGGCCCGCCAGAAGCTGGTTGACGCCTCGCGCGAATTCGGGCGTTCCGCCGGGTTGATGCGCAATGGCGGCTGGCGTGATCTGCCGTGGAAACGTGTCGGCAAAACCCTGATCCCCGGAACCGACGTGGGGCTGGCGCTTGGCGTTTTGCTGCTGTTGTCGATCCTGATCATTCCGCTGCCCACTTTCGTGCTGGATATGGGGCTTTCCGTTTCTATTACCGCCTCGGTGCTTATCCTTATGGTGGCGCTGTTCCTTGAGCGGCCACTGGACTTTACTTCCTTTCCCACCTTGCTGCTGCTGACAACGCTGCTGCGCCTTTCGCTCGAAATCGCGACAACCCGCCTTATTCTCAGCCATGGTAGCGAGGGTGTTTACGCGGCCGGGCATGTGGTGGCGGCGTTTGGCGGCTTTCTTATGGGGGGCGATGTCGTTATTGGCGGTATCGTGTTCTGTATCCTGCTGGTGGTGAACTTCATGGTCATCACCAAGGGGTCAGGACGTATTGCCGAAGTCGCGGCACGCTTCTTTCTGGACTCCATGCCCGGTAAGCAGATGGCGATTGATGCCGATCTTTCCTCCGGCGCCATCAATGACCGCGCAGCCCGCACCAAGCGTAAGGAACTGGAAGAAGAAAGCGCTTTTTACGGCGCCATGGACGGTGCCGCCAAGTTTGTGCGGGGCGATGCCATCGCGGGTATTATCATTACCGCCATCAATATCGTCGGGGGGTTGGCGATCGGTGTTCTGCGGTATGAAATGCCGCTGAGCGAGGCTGCCAGCACATTTACCACCCTGACTGTGGGTGATGGTCTGGTTTCGCAGATTCCGGCTCTGCTGGTGTCTACCGCCGCGGGTATTGTCGTTACCAAAGGCGGCACGGATGGCTCGGCTGACGTAACGCTGGTGCGCCAGCTTGCGGGTAACCCCAAGCCTTTGGCGATGGCGGCGGTGCTGTCTGCCTGTTTTGCCCTTCTGCCGGGCCTGCCTGCCCTGCCGTTTCTGGCAATTTCCGCCGTGGCGGGTGCCGGGGCATGGATGCGCCGTAACGACCCCACCAAGGATGCGGATGGCGATGTCACGGAGGTTGCCGCTGCCCAGCCTGCTACGGCCCCGATTTCGGATGTGCTCAAGCTTGACCTGCTGCGGCTTGAGCTTGGTTTTGGCCTGCTGCCCCTGACCACGGGTGAGAACTCGCAGCTGACCGAGCAGATCAAGGCGCTGCGCCGGACAATCGCAACGGAAATGGGCTTTGTCACGCCGCCTATCCGCATTCAGGACAATATTCTGCTGCCGCCTGAGCGTTATGTCATCAAGCTCAAGGAAATCGAGATTGGCACGGGTGAGGTCAAGCCCGGTCGCCTTATGGCCATGAGCCCTGCTGGCACAGCGCCGCCGCTACCGGGTGACAAGACCACCGAGCCAGCTTTTGGTCTGCCTGCCGTGTGGATCGATAGCGCCATGAAGAACACGGCCATAGCCCTGAAATGCACAGTGGTGGATCCGGCCAGTGTCATGGTTACGCATCTGAGCGAACTGGTGCGCCAGAACCTGCCGGATCTGCTGACCTATGTGGCCACGCAGTCCCTGCTGGATGAACTGCCGCGTGAGCAGCAGAAGCTGGTTAATGATCTGGTGCCCTCGCAGGTGACACTCAGCACCATCCAGCGGGTGTTGCAGGCTCTGCTGGCCGAGCGTGTTTCCATTCGCGATCTGCCCACCATTCTGGAAAGCATTCAGGAGGCCAGTGGTCTTGGTATGCGTAGTGTGCCTGCCATCTCCAGTCATGTGCGGGTTCGTCTGGCGCGGCAGATCTGTAATGCGCTGATGGGGCCGGGTGGTTATATCCCCATGATTACACTTTCACCCGATTGGGAGAGTGAGTTTCTCACGCATCTGGCAGGGCAGGGGGATGAGCGCCGTCTGGCCATGCCGCCTACGGTTCTCAACCGGTTTGTCGGCAGTATGCGTGAGGTTTTCAATTCTCTGGCTACAAATGGCGAGGTGCCGGTGGTTGTGGTGTCCGCGCCGCTGCGTGAATCCATGCGTTCGATCGTGGAGCGGGTGCGCCCTGCCGTATCGGTTCTGGCGCAGACGGAAATCTACCCCCGCGCCAAGATCAAGACGATTGCCACAATCGTATGACCTGTCCTGTAGCGTATGATGGATAAGGTTCTACAGGAGGCCGAGCTTGTGCAGGGCCGCAGGCGCACCCGCCGGGCCGGTTCAGGGCGGCGGGTCTCCCGCAGGCGGGAGGCGGTGCAGGCGGGCGAGGCGGAGCAGGCTGTGCCGGCGTGGGTGACTTCCCGCAAGCCTTTCAGTCTGGAAACGCTGCCTGATGGCCTGTCATTGCATGACGTGCTGGCATGGCATTCGCTCCCCGCTCCTTTGGTGGCGGTGCTGGCGGAGGGAGATTTATCCGTAGCGCTTGCGCGGCTGCTGAACTTTACGTCTCTTGCTCTGGAAAAAAGCACGCCTCTGGCCTTCTGTGGTCCATCGGGGGGCGGGCAGACACTGGCGCTGGCCAGAATGGCGGTGCGTTATGTCCAGCACGAGCGCCATGTGGAAACAACGCCACTGGTGATCGCCTGCGAAGCCGAGCCTGAAGGGGCGGCCCGTCTGACAGCGTGGCTCAAACCGTATGGGGTGCCGGTGTTTCGCGCCGCTACGGTCGAGGCTGTTCGTGCCATTATGGCGCGCAAAGGTGCGGCGCAGCCGGTGCTGCTCGACCTGCCAAAAGCCAGCCTATATGCCCCCGGAGGGCTTGTGGCCGTGCGTGAGGTTATCAGGCAGGCGGGTGCTGCCCCCATTGCCGTCTTGCCTGCGGGTATGGATGCAGAGGAGGCGGCGGATACCGCCGCCGCTTACCGTCAGCTTGGTGCGGAGCGGATGATTGCCACCAGACTTGATCAGGCGGGGCGGATCGGGAGTATCATTACCGCCGCCGCCTGCGGTCTGGCCTTGACTTATGCCGGGTATGCGCCCTCGGTGCGTGGGGGTGCCGTGCGGTGCGATGCCGCGCTGCTGGCGCGGCGGCTCATGGTGGTGCCGGGATAGAAAAAGCGTAGCCGAAAGCGCTTTGTTTTCATGTGATTTTCCGCAGTTGTGCAGGGGCTGGATTAGGGTTGGTTAACCTCTTGTTAACCGGCTTGTGCTAGTCGCCATAAGGATCAGGTAGCAATCGGGCGTCAAGCCAGCGGTCGCGGTCAGGGATAAAGGATTGGATGGATGGCCATCAGCACTGTCTCCCCCATTACGAGCTATATCGTCGCCCAGAAAGATGAGGCAACGGCCGCGCAGAACTACGCTAAAACCGATTCTGTTACCGCCAACGAGGTTGCAACCTTCAATAAGGATGCAGGTTCGATTACTACGGTCGATGGGCTGCTGAAGAACTATTCAGTGCTGCAGGTTGTGCTGGGGGCTTATGGCCTCAGCTCGCTTTCGGGCCAGACCGCCGTCATTAAGGATCTGCTGACGCAGGATCCCTCATCCTCTTCTTCGCTGGCTGTCAAATCCAAGAATACGAGCTGGCAGGCTTTTGCAAAGGCCTTCGCCGTGTGGAGCGAGCATGATGGCGTCGCCACAGTCTCGCCGTTCACGACAGGCGACAGCAAGGTCAATGTTGTAGCGGCTCCGACGAAAACAACAGAGTTGACCCTGAACGCAACTCTGCCCTCAGCCAGCAGCAGCCAGAACAGCTACACGACAGCGGCAGTGACCGCTTATGATTCATCGGACAAGGCCGTAAAGATCGCCCTGCAATGGACTCGTAGCAGCACCGATCCGCTCTCATGGAATGTGAGCGCCTATGATGCGAACGGAAAAGCTTCGGTTGGCAACAACAGCTACAATGTCACCTTCAATACTGATGGTTCCATTGCCTCTGTCTCCAATGCGATCTCAGGCGAAAGTGTTGTTACGTCGTCCAGCACTGACGCGAACCCGACCGCGTTTTTTCCCATTACCCTGACGGGAAGCGATGGCACGGTTCAGAACATAAAGCTGGTTCTGGGTACGGTGGGCAGCACCAAGGATGGTACTGTCATGGCGACTACAGACACGCAGACGGCTAGCATCTCTCAGGCAGAGAGCATGAGCGGTTCTGGCACGTCCCTGACCATGAGTTCTGTTGTGCTGGGTACGACCCGGGGAACAAACCAGTCCTACCTGTCATCCCCGCTCGACCCGGATCAGGCACTTGATGACAGCGACAACATTCCCGCTTCCATGCGTAACTACCTGTCTGTGAAATGGACGCAGACAAGTGACGCAACCTGGAGCGTGTCTGTGGTCAACCCCTATGATTCGTCTTCTGTTACCAGTGCCTCCGTTTACTCGGTTTCTTTTGATGCGCTGGGTAACGTTTATCAGGTCAATGGTCTGTCCACGAACAAAATCCCCAGCCTGTCGGCTGTCATGGGCGGGACAACCTATTCAATCAATCTGGACTCCCCCACTCTGGCGACAAGCCAGAAAACGACGCAGTCCACGCTCACCAATCCCAGTGCTACGACCAGCTATAGCGGCGTAAACATGAGCACGCTGGTCGATGATTTTGAGCAGACGAAGTATGAGCAGAGCAAGGCCAACCAGAAAGATGGCGTGGGTAATGCGCTGTATTTCACCCGCAAGATCAGCGGTGTAACCTCGCTCACCCAGCTTATGTCAGATGCAACCCTGACCAAGGTGGTTGAGACCGTTCTGGGCTACAACCCGGATCAGATCGGCGCGCTCGATTATAGCCAGCAGGTGCAGATGCTGACCGGGAAAATTGATTTCTCGCAGTTCAAAACGGCCGAAGGCATTAAAAAATACGCTGAGCAGTATCTGGCGATGTTGCAGGTTAATCCACAGACTTCCGATGAAGCCGCTAGCACGATGGATCTGTTCGGTGGCAGCAATAGCAGCGAAGGCATTGCCGCCCTGTTTGATGTCAGCAGTTCGTCCAGTGGTTCGAGCAGCCTTTACTCTGCCCTGTTCTAAGGTCAGGCGCGTGGATGACACTGTTTCGGTGCGGTTCTGATGGAGGCTGGTGCAATGCAGGGCGAAGCCCCCGCCCAGCCTGATGCCGCGGCTCAGGCAACCGGTGTGCCCGATGTGTTTGATGCCATCCGCCGTGCGGTGGGGCAGACACATGACGAAGTGCCTATCGGCGTGCTGGAAGGCCGCGTAACCGGACTGTCCGGGCTTTCTATCTCACTCAGCGGTCTGCGCGATTTTACTGGCGTGGGCGATCGTGTGCGCGTCATGGGTTTGGACGGTCGCGAGACCGATGCCGAAATCGTGGCTTTTCAGGGTGATGTTGCCATTGCCATGCCTTTTGGCTCGCTGGAAGGCATTGGCTCGGGTTGCCGTGCGACATTCCAGATGTTCGGCCCAGAAGAACGGCGGCGGCGGGCAGGTGGCACCCTGCTGGTTAATGAATCCTGGAAGGGGCGTGTCATCGACCCCATGGGTCGCCCTATGGATGGCAAGGGGCCGCTGGCCCCCGGTGGCGTTGTGCAGAAGCTCCACGCCTCACCGCCCGAGGCTGCCTTGCGTGCGCGCCTTGGGCCACGGATTGATCTGGGCGTGCGTGCCCTCAATCTGTTTGCCACCTGCCGCGAAGGGCAGCGTCTTGGGCTGTTCGCAGGTTCCGGTGTGGGTAAATCCACTCTTATGGGCATGCTTGCGCGTAATACGGCGTGCGATGTCGCGGTGATTGCCCTCGTGGGGGAACGCGGGCGCGAAGTGCGCGAGTTTGTGGAAGATGATCTGGGGCCGGAGGGGCTGGCCAAGTCCGTTGTTGTGGTGGCCACGTCTGATACATCGCCCCTGATGCGGCGCGAGGCGGCCTATGCCGCTATGGCTGCGGCGGAGTATTTTCGCGATCAGGGCAAATCCGTGTTGATGCTCATGGATAGCGTCACCCGTTTTTGTCAGGCATTGCGTGAAATTGGCCTGTCTTCAGGTGAGCCTCCCGCAACCCGTGGTTATCCGCCAAGCGTGTTTGCTGAACTGCCCCGATTGCTTGAGCGTGCAGGCCCCGGCCTGATGGATGAAAATGGCGATGCCGGGCAGATGACAGCCATGTTCTCCGTTCTGGTTGAGGGTGATGACCATAACGAGCCGGTGACCGATGCCGTGCGTGGTATTCTGGACGGGCATGTTGTCATGGAGCGCCGGATTGCGGAATCCGGGCGTTATCCCGCCATTAACGTGCTGCGCTCTCTCTCCCGTACCGTGCCGGGCTGCAATGCGCCGGAGGAAAATACGCTGGTGCAGGCCGCGCGTGGCGATCTTTCAACATGGGAAGAAATGCAGGACATGGTCCGCCTTGGCGCGTACCGTCCCGGTAATGACCCGCAGGTGGACAGAGCCATTCGTGTCGCCCCCGCGATTGAAGGGGTGCTGAAGCAGCAGCGGGGGGAAAAGGCTACGCTGGCGGAAAGTTTTGATGCGTTGCGTGGCGCCCTGTTTATTGACGAGGTGCCTGGATGAATCCCCGGGCCCGTGCGCTCCAGTCCCTGATCCGCCTGCGTAAGACGGAAGTTGATCAGGCACGGGCTGAGCTGGGGCGGGTTCTGGCCCAGGAACGGGCGGCCGAGATGCAGCTGGCACAAAGCAGGCAGCAACTCGAAAACGAACAGCGCGAAGTGACAGCCGGACGCACCAGCATGGAAGATTTTCGTGTATGGCTACCCGCTGGGCGTGCCGCGATCGAGCGTGCGCATAGGCTCGTGTTTGAGGCGCAGCAAGTGACCGATCAGGCGCGTGCTGCGCTGACACAGGCCAATGCCGCCCTTAAAGCGGCTGAGGCAGTGCTGGCTCGGTGGCAGGAAGAGGAGCGAGAGAAAGAGGCCCGCAGGGAGCAGAACGAGGTAGATGATCTGTCACGTCGGGTAAGGCGTGTGTTCGGATAAAGCCATGTTGGCCCGATAGACCGCAGGCCCATGTTCCGCCGGGGTGCGGGCTGCGGAAAAGATGTTTCGTTATTGAGAAAGTAGGCCCGCACGGCTATCGCTGGTTACACGAACCGCAATATGATCGGGTAGGGCACCAGTTTTACTGGCCGTGAGTGATTAGGAAAGCGCATGCAACAGACCGCGAAGATTTTTATTGCCACCCCGTGTTTCGGGGGGATGGTCACGCAGGAATACATGGAATCCGTCATCGCCTGCACCAGCATCATGCAGACACCAATGACCCTGTCCCTGCTGGGTGACGATGCGATGATCAGCCGCGCCAGAAACACGTTGCTGCACCAGTTTTACACCCGCTCCGATGCTTCCCACATTTTGTTCATCGACGCGGATATCGGTTTCCCCGCGGAAGCGCCCGCCCGGCTGCTCGCCGCAGACAAGGATATTGTCGCGGGCATGTACCCGATCAAGCAGCGCTTCTGGGATAAGGATACGCAGGAAAACGTGCTGCGTGGCGAAGGGCATGAAACTGCGTCGCTCCGGTATGTGGGTGAAACCGATGAAATGCACCAGACCTGGGAAAAGGGTCCGTTGCTGAAAACGCGCTACGCCGGTACGGGTTTCATGATGATCAGCCGCAAGGCTATCGGGATGCTGATCAAGAGCTATCCTGAAACCACCTATCGCCGGATTGATGCCGCAGGCAGCGGTGGTGATACTGAATATCACGCCCTGTTCGATGGCAGCATCGACCCCGAAACCGGCACCTATCTGAGCGAAGACTTTACATTCTGCCGCCGCTGGAGCGCCATTGGTGGCGAAGTCTGGCTGGATACGTCCATTTCCCTGACCCATGCAGGGCGGGCCTCCTTCCGGGGCGATCCGTCCCGGCGGGTTGGTCTGGCCCACCAGAAGGCAGGCTGAAGCCCGAGGTAACGCCCCATGGCAAGAAACGACAAACCCCAGGTAATCATCAAACGCGGCGACGACGGCGGTGGCGAAGGCCATCACGGCGGAGCGTGGAAGATCGCCTATGCCGACTTCATGACGGCAATGATGTCGTTCTTTCTTGTCATGTGGCTGCTTAACGCCACAACAGACGAACAGCGCAAGGGTATTGCGCAGTTCTTCAACCCCATGGCCGATCGCGACACGCATGGCGGCCCTACATCCGAAATGCTTGATACAACGCCTTCTCCCCTGACTGGGGGCGAGGCGGTCAAGCGGATCAAGGATGGGGAAACCTCCGAAGTGCCCAAGGACAAGCAGGCCGGGGCGCATGAATATCAGCAGACCGGCCCCAAGGCCAATGGCGCTGTCGATATTACGGCGGGCATCCGTGCGCAGCTTAATTCCGGGCACCCGAGTATTGTGCCTATTGGTGGGCCGCAGAGCGGGGCCGGGTTGCAGGTCGGGTATGTGGGCGGCGGTTCTCCCACCAACGCAGCCGTGGCGGAACAGGCCAATCTGCAGAACATGGTGCAGGGGCTTGCAAAGTCCATGGAGCAGCAGCCTGACCTTCAGGCCTCCGTGTCCAATATGTCGGTTCGGGTTGGCCGGGATGATATTCGGATCGAGCTGAAGGATTCCCAGAACCGGCCGATGTTCGATACCGGTTCGGCAGCTCCCAACCAGCTTGGGCGCAAGATGCTGGGTGAAATTGCGGCCTGGCTTGCCCCGATGCCGGAAAAACTCTCCATTGTGGGCTATACCGATGCTGCCGCGTATCGTCCGGGTAAAAAATGGGGCATGTCCAACTGGACGCTGTCGGCCCTGCGTGCGGATCATGCGCGTGAAGTGCTGGTGCATGCGGGCTACCCGGATGGCAATATCATTAACGTTTCCGGTCGGGCAGACCGGGAACTGGCGGTTCCGTCTGACCCGTCCGCAGCGGGCAATCGGCGTGTGGTGCTGATCATGCACAGGCGTTATGTGGATCCGGCTTTTGATCCGGCGGCTGCAAACCAGTCTGACACCGTAGTGCCTGCGGCTGAAGCGGCGGCAGCGCCTGCGAGCGCACCGCCCGAAGCACCGGCACCCACGCCGCAAGAGGCGCAGAAACCGGTGCAGCCAGTTGCTGCGACAGCACCGGCTGAAGTGCCGCCGCCTGTTGGCTTGCAATAGATTAATAAAACCGTGGCGGCGTTTCTGGCCGCTGTGGATTATATGAGTACAGGTTTTAACTGCTGCGATGGCGTATGGGCCGCGTGGCTTGAATGGATGGAAGTGGAGACAGCTTAATGCTTTTCATCGGGGGGCTTATTTTTTCGCTGCTCTGCGTCTTCGGTTCGTTTGTGGCCTCAGGCGGGGCGCTGGCACCGCTGATCGCGTCCATGCCGTTCGAACTGCTGACCATCCTTGGGGCTGCGGCAGGCATTTTTGTCATGTCCAACTCGAAGGATGCGCTCAAGCAGCTTCTGTCCGACCTCAAGCTGACGCTGGGTGGGCCGCGGCACAACAAGGAATCCTATCTGGAACTGCTGGTGACGCTGTTCCGCTTTATGCGTCTGGCGCAGGCGCGCGGGAACATGGCGCTTGAAGAGCATGTGGAAAACCCCGGTGAAAGCAGCATTTTCGCGCTTGCACCGCGCGTGCGCGACGATGTGGAAACCCGCAATATGATCTGCGATTACCTGCGTCTGGTCAGCCTCAACATGGAGGAGCCGTACCAGCTTGACGAGGTGATGGCGCGCGAACTGAAAAAGAATCTGTCTGAAAAGCTCCATATTTCCGAAAGCCTGCAAAGCATTGCCGATGCGCTGCCGGCTCTGGGTATTGTGGCCGCGGTTCTGGGCGTTATCAAAACCATGGCTTCCATCAGCAAGCCGCCTGCCATTCTGGGTGAAATGATCGCAGGCGCACTGGTGGGTACGTTTCTGGGTGTGCTTCTGTCCTATGGTGTGGTTGCGCCACTGGCGGCCCGCATGAAAGATGTGATAATGCAGGATGGTCGTTATCAGGACATCATCCGTATTGTCTTCGTAGCGCATCTTCAGGGTAGCGCGCCGCAGGTCAGCGCTGAAATCGGCAGAAAGGATATTCCTCATGCGTTTATGCCGTCTTTCAGCGAACTTGACGCCGTGCTTGCTGAATCGTCCAACCAGCAGGCGACGCAGGCCGCCGCAGCCTGACGCTGGTCTAACAGGGCTGGAGCAACGGAGCGTCTGATGAGTATCTCGGTAGCAAAGACGACAAGTCTTTCAGAACAGGCGCAGGAAAACGCATTGATGGGGCTGACCTCAGCCCTGTCTGCCAACAAGGCCAGTCTGGCTTCGTTGCTGACAGCCGGTGCATCGTCCTCCACTTTGCAAAAACCTTCTTTCGGGTCTATTCTGCAAACTGTCTCCCAGTATTCTGCCGGGCAGCAGCAGAGCGTCAGCACGGATCAAAGCAAGAGTCAGAGCCAGAGCAGCACGGATTCGTCTTCCCAATCTTCGGCAGTGTCATCGACCACCAGCACCAGCACCAGCAGCAGCGCGGCGACCGTGACCACAAGCAGCGCCAAACCGTCGTCGAGCGCTACGCGCAACGACAGTTCCGCCAAGACGGCTTCTGCCTCTGGCGATACTAAAAATAGCGCGTCCCAGAGCGACACGCAGGCTGCGGCAGCCCAGCCTGCCAGCACGCTGGTTTCTGGCAGCAGTACAAAAAGCACGGCTAAAACTGCTCAGAAGCAGGATGACAGCAGCACGGACAGCGCTGTGTTACAGGCACAGGATGTCCTGTCTACTCTGGCCATGCAGCAGCAGGCAGTGGTTTCTTCCACTCAAGCCGCGCAAACACCGCTCCCGCCCGTGCAGACCGGAGACAGCAAGCAGGTTACGGCGCAGTCTGCCGGTGCAGCTATGTTGCCGGTCTCAGTGCAGGATGATCAGGCTGCTTCCGGGCTGGCAACCAGCACTGGTGCGGCGCAGAATACACAGACCGATGGCGCTGCGGCGGATCTACTGTCGGCACTGAGTGGCCAGCAGGATCAGTCCAGCCAGAATGCGCCGACAACCGCACAGGCCGATATCGCCGCCAGCGTAGGGGATGCCGCACTTCCCAAGAAAATGGCAGCAGAAGCAACGGCACAGGTTGGCACGCAGGATACCACCGGTAGTGCTGTGTCTTCGTCTGATCTGTCTGCGGCACTGAGTGCTGCTGCGGATACCAGTCAGGTGCAGGATAATCTAGTGCAAGCGGATGCCACGCAGGCGACAACGGATAGCCGCGATGCGCAGGCTACGCTGGCGACCGGCGGATCCTCCACAACAGGCTCTGCCACGACCGGTACGGCAGGGGCTGGTATTTCCTTCAGCGGTGTGGGGGCGATTGCTGCCGCGCTGAATGGTGGAGGTGCATCCGGCCACTCCGGCATGTCTGACGGGCAGTCTGAGAGTAATGGCGAGCAGGCTCTTGCGGCCCAGGTGTCTACCGATGTGCATCTGCCCGCAGGGGTAGGCGCGACCACTACGGAATTCACGCTCGAACCCGTAAGCACGGCTACGGAAACCACGGCGCAGTCTGCCAGTGCGCTCAACGAAAATGCGGATGTCGAGCAGCTTGCCGGGGCCAGCAGCCTGCTGTCGCAGCAAGCCGAAGATGGCAGCACGTCTGTCTCGCTGACGGTTATGACCGATGATTCAACGCCTGTGCATGTGCGGCTGACGGGTACGGATGGCGTAACATCGGGTGTTGTGCTGCAAAGCTCCGATGAAATGACCGCCCGGCATCTGGCGGCGAACAAGCATGAGCTGATGGCCGCCCTGAACGCGGCGGGTGTTGATGTCAGTAACCTGAAGATTGATGTTGTCAGCGCCAGCAATGGTAGTGGCGATGCCGGGAATAATCAGGATAGCAATGGCAGTAATGCGTCTTATGGCGGCATGTTGTCTGGTGGCCAGTCTGGCAATGGTGCGGGGCAGGGTGGGCAGCAGGCCTATGGCGCGGCAGCCGTAGCCGGTGGCACCCAGTCCGATAGCGGGTTGGACAGCACGGCGCAGGCCACGACAACGGCCACACGCGCTGCTTTGCAGGGCGGCAGCGGGATTAATATTACCGCCTGACGGCGGGGCGGTAAGGAAGGGAAACTGAGCCGATGACAACCACATCGACCACAAGCGTTACCAACGAATACAAGGCGCTGCAGGCGGCTGAAGCGGCGGCTAAGGCGAGTGCAAACTCATCTTCGTCCAGCAGTAGCTCAAGCTCTTCTTCCTCCGTTTCATCGCTGGACTCGCTGGCGACCAACTACACGTCCTTTCTGACGCTGCTGACAACGCAGTTGAAGAATCAGGACCCCAGTAGCCCCATGAGCTCCGATACCTTTACATCTGAACTTGCGCAGTTCGCGGGTGTTCAGCAGCAGGTTGAAACCAACACCAAGCTGGACTCGCTGATTTCGCTCAATCAGGATAGTCAGCTCAGCTCCGATACCGGACTGGTGGGCGATACCATTACCGCCAACAGTACAACGCTGCCCCTGCAGAACAGCTCTGCATCGCTCAGCTTTACCGGCACATCGGGCGAGACGGTGGCCATTGCTGTTTCCAATTCCGCCGGTACCATCGTCAAGGACGTGGTGGCGACAGCATCCAGCGGTACCAATACTTGGACATGGGATGGCACCGACAACAGTGGCAACAAGCTGTCCGATGGTGGTTACAGCGTGTCGGTCAAGACTGTGGATTCGGCTGGCACCACATCGGACGTGGCCTTTACGGTTTCCGGCACCATTACCGGTATCCAGAAGGGCAGTTCGGATATGATGGTTCAGCTCGGCAGTGCGACTATTCCGATGTCCAGCATCACCAATGTTTCGCCTAAGACAAGCAGCTCTTCCAGCAGCAGTTCCAGTTCCAGCAGCTCGGGCAGTTCATCAAGCAGCACGACAACTGGTACCTGAGACAGTACGGTACGGGAATGCAAAAAAGGCGGGGCTCTGTGCCCCGCCTTTTTTATTGTCCGTATCGAAAATCAGCCTAGCGGCTGATGTCCAGCGGGCTTGCGTTGCTGAGGATGTTGATACCCGAGCGTACGGGCAGGCAGGTTTCCTTCGCGCTCTGCACCGGATTGCTATTTTTTGCGGTGGCGCGCGTGCCTAGGGGCGCAAAGGATTTTTCGTTCAGGCGGTAGCCAATGCCCCACATGGTGGTGAAGGGATCATCCACACCGAATTTCCGCATTTTTTTGCGGATTTTGCAGATCATGACATCAATGACCTTGCCGTGGGGTTCGCTTTCTCCCGCGTACAGGCTGTCCAGCACGGTCTCCTTGCTGAGAACCTGACCTTTTCGGAGTGCGAGAAGCTCTACCACATCGTATTCGCGCCGGGTCAGGGGAACCAGCTTGTCGTCAATATGCGTTTCACGCCGATCGACACACACGGTCAGCCTGCCGATATGCAGTGTCATGCTGTCATGGCCGCCAATGCGGCGGACAATGGCGCGCAGGCGGGCCAGAAGTTCCACGGGGTCTATGCTGGCGGGTACGCAGTCATCCGCGCCAACCGACAGGACATCGGCCACTTTCCGTGGCGGGATTTCCTGAGCAATGACGATAACAGGCGTAGGCACACGGCTGTTGCGGATATGCTTGATCAGGCGCGTATCGGGCAGGGATTGCTGGAGAACCGCAATGTCGTAATGGGAACGACGCAGGGTTTCAGCCACACCTTCTGGCCCGGACATAGTAATGGAAATGGCACCTTCGATGGCGGCGTTCGCCAGACCGCTACAGGGGCGGTCTCCGTCCTTAACAGAAGTGTCACCTATGCAAAGTATCCGCATTTCCGCTTTCCATCACTCGTCATGCGTTTGTCCAGCCAGCCGGAAAACTCAGAGTCCGCCTCATTTTTGTAACCATATGGTTCCTGAAATGGGGCATTGTCGCGGAATAGGGCAGGTGGTGGAGGTCATGTCAGTCAGGCCGTGGCTTTTCGCGACTTCCGCTGTGGGCGGTGCCTGAACGGGAAGCAGAAAAAACACCTTGGCTTAGGGGTAGTCATTCCATAAAATGGTTAAGAATTGTTTGGCCATAATGCCCCCACGGTCAAGGAATATCGGCTGGTCTGGCTTTAATCTTCATGGTACTGGAAGGTTCAAGTGCCAGCCTGATGCGATATTTCTGCAGGCAAGGGTGGCCAGTCTGGCGGGCATGAACCCGGTTTGTATCCTGAGGGAATGATAACATGAGCGACACGACTGCTGCCTCGGCTTTGGCGTCAAGCCTGCGTGAAATGACAACGGCGGCGTCCCGCGCGGCCTACCAGAGTGCGCGCCCCGGTCACACGGGTGGTGTTGGTGTGCGTCTGTCATCCCACGGGGTGGACGGCTCTTCCTCTTCCATTCAGTTCGATTCGACCGGGCAGATCATTCCCTCGTCCGATACGCAGAAAAAAAACAGCGCCATGTCCAGCGCGGTTGACCTGTTCGCCTGAATTCATCAGCCCATGACGTTCTGTGCTGTCATGGGCTCAGTGCGAGGGCGGCTACTTGATTCCGGGTGGCGGGGTGGTTGTCCTGTCTTGTTTGGCGTATGGTTCCCGCAAGAATGTATTGGGCGGGGCCGTGCTGAACAGGCAGTGGGGGTGCCGCCCTTTCAGGATTAGAGACACGTGCATTTCAGCATATCCCCACGCGCAAGGCGTTCCGTCGCGGTTTTTATTACAGCGCTTCTTTCCTGTTCATCCATAACGCCTGCGGGTTATGCTGCCCCCCAGCATGCCGTAAGGCACGGTGCGCGGCATGTTCTGCCCAAAACACCGCCAGCCCCGGTTCATCCGGCACCGCCCCCGGCCGCTGCCCCCGCGGCATCGACTGCGGAGAGTGGCAGTAACCCGGATGATGGCTTTTCCGGTGATATGCTTCTCAAGGGGCTACCGGAATCCTGGCGCGCAGTTGTTCTGGATAAACCCACGCCGCCCCAGTCGGTTCCCCAGAATGGAAACAAATCCCCGCGAGCGACTGTCGCGGGTAAGGCGGCAACCCCCGCCAATAGCCAGAATGGCGGCGCGGGCGAGCAGGCAGCCATGTCGGCTAACCGGGTACTTATTCCTGTGCCGGCCGATATGGGTATTGCTGCATTCCAGAGTGGCAACCGTTTCCTGATCGTTGTGGATAACGCACGGCCGATGGATACCAGTGCTCTGCGCGGCGATGGTATTTTTTCATCCCTGACGGTCAGCACTCTGGCTGACGCCACGCTTATTCAGGTGCAACTGCCCGATACGCGCAAACTTTACCTGTCCCAGCAGGCTGAAGGCTGGGTGCTGGGTGATCAGCCGCCCCCCGTCACGGATTATGACGACCGGCGCGTTATCAGCCCCCGTGCGGGCGATGGCGGGGTGCTTTACCCCATGCGCAAGCCGGGGCGTGTGCTCTCCATTACCGACCCGGCCTCGGGCTCGCGCCTGTTTGTCGGCACATCCACCATGGATGATGGCGGGATTCTCTCGCTCAGGGTCGGCAAGGGCTACGAGGTCTGGCCCACCACGGAAGGTGTGGTGGTTGCGGCCCAGTCTCCCGAGATCAGCATGCGCGCCACACCAGATGGCCCCCTGCTCAGCATTGAAGGCAAGGCTTTCCCGGATGAAGGCGTTGCGGTTTATGCCAGCGATGTCGATCTGAAATGGCTCGGTTTGCAGAACCTGCCACCCGAAAAGCTGCGCGAACGCCTGCATGATACTTTTCTGGCAGCAGCGGATTCCGATCCGGCCCAGCGTTTTGAAAAGCGTCTGGAGGAAGCCAAGGCCGCCTTCAGCGCGGGTAGCGCTACCGAAGCGCGCGGTATCCTGACTGTAGCACTGGAAGATGATCCCGAAGAGGCCGAACGCCCCGGAGTGCGCTTTTTGCTGGCGGCTTCCGAGTTGCTGGCGGGTAACAAGGATGGCGCCTCGTTGCTCGAAGGCCCGTGGCCGGATAGCCAGAAACGGGCTGTCCAGCTCTGGCGTGGGTTGTATCTGGCGGCTGCGGGTGGACACGAGGCCGAGGCGGCGCACCTGCTCGCTATGGATGTGGAGCGGCTGAAGAACTATCCCGCCCCCCTGCGTGACACGCTGCTGCCGGGCGTTGCGGAAGAAATTGCGCGCTATGGCACGCAGGCCGATGTCGAGGCACTGGAAAACCTGCCTGCGGGTGCGCCTTACCAACTGGTGGATGCCTTCCGCAAGCTGCGTTCAGGGCAGCGCGATCAGGCCTATACTCTTTTTGTCAAACTGGCGGACGATAAAGACCCGATCGTTGCGGAAAAGGCGCTGGAACAGCGCATTTCCATGAATCTGGCTTCTGGCAAAACCGCAGCCGATGCCGCTGCGGAGCAGTATAATACGCTCATGCCTGATGCCCGTCTGGCCGGGCGCGAGGTGCAGGCCCGCCTTCAGCAGGCGGATGCTTATATGCGCGCCCATGCGTGGACAGATGCGCTGGATGCCATCGATACCGTGCAGGACGGCACCGGAGATGCAGGCGACAAGCTTATTCCGCCGATTTTGATGCAGGCATTGGCAGGGATTGCGCAGGAAAGCAGCAAAACATCTGATAAAACCACGCTGTTGCATAATGCGGCCCTTATCAAGGCGCATCTGCCCAGCCTGTCGGACGGGCCGCGCAAGGGCGAAGTTATGGTCGCCTATGGTAAAATGCTGCTCAGACTTGGTCTGCCGGATGAAGCAGCGGATATTTTCTCTTCAGCCGTGCCTATGCTCGCGACGCCAGATCTGAAGGCGCTGGCGGGGGAAGGGCTGGCGGATGCCAATCTGGAGCGCAAGCGCCCGCAGGATGCACTCAAGGCGCTGTCCGTAACCGATAGCCCGAACCTGCCAGATGCCTCGCGCGCGGCGCGCCAGCGGATTCTGGCGCGTATTGCGCTGGCCACCGGCGACCAGAATAAGGCTCTGGCCCTGCTGGGTGGGGATACTTCGCCGGTCTCGCTCGATATTAGCGCGCGTATTCATGAGGGGCGGGGCGAATGGCCTGCCGCTGTGCAGGATGTGCGCCAGCTTGCGGAATCCGAAATTCCCCCTAAAGGCACCCTTGATGCCGATATGCAGTCACTCGCGCTGCGTCTGGCGTCCGATGCCTCGCAGGCAGGGGATCGTGCGATGCTGGACTGGGTAGCCACTCTTGTGGGGGATAGGATGGATGGCGACAATGCACGCCTTTTCCAGCTTCTGACCAAACCAGTCGAGACGACGGTGAGTGCTGCAGGTACAGAGGCCGGGCAGTAAGGTTTGGCGTTGGGTTTTACTGAGGCCAGAACCTCAGTGCCCCCGGTGCGATCGCCTCGATCAGCAGGGTAATGGCCAGCCCTAATGCCAGCGATGGCCCCACGGCTGTGCGTTGCATGGGGTCTCGCTGGTTGAGATAGGCGGGCCAAACTGTGCGGGCTGGGTTGGCGTGACGCCCTAGCAAATACAGCATGCCGTGTAGCGTCAGGCTGACCAGCAGGAAAACCGTTACGCCCTTTACTTCTACCCACGCACCACAGGCGGCAGCCATCAGGCTTTCGCCGCCAGACAGGAGGTTGCGCCAGCGTAGTAGAGAGCAGAACGCGAGAATAAGCGTAATGCCCGTCCATGCTGTCACTGCCCCCAGAATAGTGCTTGCCGGGGCATCGCGCAGCACACCTGCCAGCAGGCCCGCCAGCAGCATGGGGGTTAGCAGCGAGGGGGGCAGCCAGCGCTCGGCGCGGTCAAGCAGGGCGGCAAGGCAGGCAAGATTGAGGGCAATGATATTGCCCAGTGCGGCGGGTGGCGATAGCCGGGCAAGAAAAAGGATCGAAAACGAGGCCAGCAGCAGGCACCCTGCGGTAATGGGCCGTTTCCATGACAATGTTTTTTCTGCCGGATAAGCGCGGATACCGGCCAGTAATGGCAGGCGACGCAACAGAAAGCGGAATGTCAGGATGGAGAGCGGAAACCAGATCGCCACCAGCAGCCCGCCAAGCGATGCCTGATCGTTGCGAACCAGCAGGCTCCACAGGACGATAATGGCAGTAACCGATATGGACAGCAGAATGTCGTTGATATCGGGCTTGGGCGTGTGGGGGCGAATCATGGCCTTGACTGATTACCTTTGACAGCTTTGTGTGCCCGTACCACACGGCGGATGAATTTCCCCACAGGGGGAGAAAAAAGTGGCTTTGGCGTGTGCAGCGCGGTATTCAAGCACAAGCGGTATCACGATATGGTTAAGGCTATATCTCCCGATACGGTGTCAAACAGCAAGGAATTGCCCCTCGCATGCTTGAAGCAATGTCGTCGCAGGCGCTGTCGGCCCATCATGGTACCGATGTGCTTGGTCTGGCTGAACGCCGCCTGAACTGGCTGCAGGCTCGTGAATCGGTGTTGGCTGGAAATGTCGCCAACGCCAATACGCCGGGTTATGTGGCCAAGGATGTCTCGCCTTTCGTAGGTGTGCTGCAAAATCAGATGGCGATGACGCTCGCCCAGACCGAACCCGGCCATATGGCCGGACGCAACGAAACCGCACGCACCAACCGTAGTGGCGTGGGTACCTCGCGCGATGGCAATGAAGTACGGCTGGAAGACGAATTGGAAAAGGTGGCTGACACCAACGATCAGCAGCGTCTCGTAACGACGGCCTATACAGCGTATATCGCCATGTATTCAGCCGTTCTGGGTTCTAACGCGTAAGGGCTGAAGCGTGGATTTTTCCGATACTATTGGTGTTTCCGCTGCGGGCATGAATGCGCAGTCCTCCCGCCTGAGGATTGCAGCTGAAAATCTTGCCAACAAGGAAACGACCGGCACGACCCATGGTTCTGACCCATATCGGCGCAAAACCATTACGTTCAAAGAGGAACTGAACCGGCAGACCGGGGTTTCCAGCGTGAAGGTAAAGGAAATCGGTCAGGATCAAACGCCGTTCGAGCAGCGTTATGACCCAGCCCACCCGGCGGCGGATGCCAAGGGCTATGTCAAAATGCCCAATGTCAGCAGTATGGTTGAGATCATGGACACCCATGAGGCCCAGCACTCTTACGAGGCCAACCTCAACACCATGCAGATTACACGCTCTATGTTGACACGTACTATCAACCTGATGAAATGACACGGAGCTCTACCGTGGGCGATGGTGCCTGCGGTCTGTGCCCTGTGGGTGGTTTTCCGGTTTGCTGGCGCATGGTCTGGCACTGCCCCTGACTTTATCCGTTTTTTATGAATGGACAGATTTCATGCCCTCTACGGAAAACAAAAGCACGCTGGATACTCCTGCGCAGATTCTGACCTTTCAGGTCGGCGGGCAGGTTTATGGGCTGGGCCTGCTCTCGGTTGTTGAAATTGGCAACTGGTCAGAAATTCGGCCGCTGCCTGCCGCACCCCATTATGTCGCCGGGGTGATCAATGTGCGTGGCACCGCCCTATCGGTGGTCGATATGGGTATTTTTTTCAAGGACAGAACCGAGCGCGCCGTAAAAGCGGCCCAGACATCCATTGTTCTGGTGGATCTGGGGGCTGTGCGGGTCGGGCTTCTGGTGGACAGGGTCTGTGATATCGTGTCCATGCAGGGGGTTGAAATTCAGCCCGTTCCTGCGGCTGGCGGGCGCGAAAGCGGCAAGGTGCTGAGCGGGTTGGCCATTATTGGTGATGATATCATCGGCCTGCTTGATCTGCCCGCGTTTGGCGCCAGTATCGAACTGCCTAACGTGACAGCCAATATGCTGCATCACTAGGCGCTGCTGTTGCGCTGTTTTTTTGTATGATGGGCCTGTTTACAGGCAGAGTGACCAATGACTGATGCCCCCCTTAACAATCCTGTTTCTTCCGTGGGGGGGCAGGCGCGCCCGGCCTCCATTTCTGATGCTGATCTGATCCGCGCTGCGGGGCTTATTCCCGTGCGGGTTAAAACTCTGTTTCTTGAGGGGCGAGAGGCAGAGGCTGTCGGGATTATTCTCGACCAGCTTGCCCGGCGACCGGGCAATGTGGCGCTGACCATTACTGCCGCCATGCTCATAGCCCATCATACCGTGCGCTATGATACGGCGCTGACTTTGCTGCGCGAGGCTCTGGCGCAGGTGCCTGACACCGTGCAGGCCCAGCAAACTTACGCTTATACCCTGATCTGTGCAGGACAACTGGCGGAAGGTAGTGAGCGTTTTGGGGCGTTGCTGTCCCGGTATCCGGCCCAGCGTGTATCGCTTATGGAGCATCTTTCCGCAGCATTGTTACAGGCAGGACTGCTTGAAGAAGCCCGGCAGGTGCTTGAAGGCGCCATTGCGGATCGCTGCACATCGGCCGCGTTACTCAGTAATATGGGCTGTGCGCTGACCTATCTGAACCGCTCTACGGATTCATTACCTTACTACGAGGCCGCCTTGCGCATGGCGCCCGGTAACAAGCGCATGCAGGCTTCCTATGGCTGCGCTTTGCTCAAAGCCGGACAACTGGGGCGTGGCTGGGCCTTGCATGCCCAAAAACCCGATGGGCTGCATGCAGAGGCATGGTTCAGAAAACTGCCCTCTTTAACCCCGCAAACCGATGTGCGTGGCCGCACTGTTCTGCTGTACCATGATCATGGTCTGGGTGACACGTTGCAGTTTGTCCGCTTTGTAAACGGGCTTGTGGAAAAGGGCGCTCTTATTACTCTGGCAGTCCCTGCAACCCTTCAGCGATTGATTGCCCGGTCATTTCCTGCGGTTACGGTGGTGGATATTGCCAGCATAGCTGTGCGGGCACAGTTTGGTGGCGGGTTTGATTATGCCGATCTGATCATGAATCTACCCTATGTGCTACGGGCGGAGCGGTGCGAGGCCAGTGTGCTGGCCCCGACCATGCCCTATCTGGTGGCGGACGAGGCGGCTGTCGCGGCATGGGATGCCCGCCTGCCTGCTGGGCGGCCTCGCATCGGGTTGGTCTGGGCGGGCGAGTGCCGACAGAGTGCGCGCGGTACGGCGATGGATGACCGCCGCTCCACCACGCTTGAGGCCATGGCCCCTATTATCGAGGCGCGGCCCGATGCAACCTTCATCAGCCTGCAATATGGCAAAAAGCGCGAGGAAATCGCCCAGTGTGGTTATCCGCTGATTGATCCTATGGATCAGATCCGCAGTATGGATGACACGGCAGCTCTTGTGAAAAATCTCGACCTGCTGATTACGGTTGATTCTTCTCCGGCGCATCTGGCTGGGGGGCTGGCTTGCCCTGTCTGGCTCATGAGCCGACAGGATGCCTGCTGGCGCTGGCTGGATAGCGGCGAGACAACGGCATGGTATCCGACTATGCGGCTGTTTCGGGCGAAAGAGCGGTCTTTTGTGCCAATGATTGGCGATGTAGCGGCCGCTCTTGCAGCAGCACCCCATTTTCTGCCCTGAACTGGGCCGGGACACCTGAAAACCTGCCTCCCTTCAGCCCTGAAAACAAGGCTGAAGGGCTAAGACATTAGAAGGGCAGGATACTGTCCAGAACCTGCTGGCCATAGCGCGGGGTCTGGAGCTTGCTCAACTGACCACGGCCACCGTAGGAGATGCGGGCCTCAGCAATCCGGTCGTGGGTCACGGTATTATCTTCGGTAATATCCTGCGGCCTGACAACGCCGCTGACCATCAACTGCCGCAGTTCGCCGTTTACACGGACTTCCTGCCGGGCCACGACCACAAAGTTACCGTTGGGCAGAACCTGCGTAATGGTGCCTGCCAGTGCCAGGGTAACGGTTTCATTGCGGCTGATGGTACCGGTTGCGGTATTGGCGCTGGAACTGCTGGTATCCAGAGCCGAGGAGCTGGAGAGCGCCTTGCCCTGAAAGCCGAACAGGCTGGGAATGCCAAAGTTTTCCGAACCGCTGCCCGAGGCGGATGTGTTGTTGGTAACAGCGGCATTATCCGCAATAACCACGCTGATTTTGATCAGGTCACCCACTTGAGAAGCGCGTTGATCCTTGAAAAAGGCGCGGCTACCGGGGCGCCATAGGCTGCCAACTTCTGTCGGCGGTGGCTGAAGTGGGGGCATGGGCATGGTTACAGGCCGGTATTCCGGTGCCTGCGTGGGGTCTGATGTCCGGGTCATGCGCGGCGGGTGGCCCATTTCGCTCATGTCGGCCAGACCCGAACAGCCTGACAGCCCCATCAGGCCGATGAGGAATGCACCCGGCAGGCGGTTTTTCATCAAACTAAAACTCCAGCGCATTGATGTGTTACCGGACAGAATCATCCGCTCCTCAGCCGCCACGAGAGGAAGTGCTCAGGCGGCGCAGGGTGGCGGAGTCTGAAGGCATGCCGCTGGAACCGGCCTCGACAATGACTTCAGAAGCGTTGTTGGGTCGCCCCGTGACAATCATGTTGCTGGCAAGATTGAGCACGCGCACGTATTGCCCCATGCCGCCGTCTTCTATGGCGCGACCACTGGCGGTCAGGTGCAGCCCCGGTGCGGTGAAAACGATCAGCACCGGATCGCCCTTATGGACAACAACCGTGCGGTGCAGGTCGCGTTCCTGCACGGCATCTCCAGCCATGACGCTGTGGGTCAGGGTCATGCCGTCTATATCGGCTTCATCCGTATAGGTGCGATCCTGAGCGCGGCCGGTATAGGCGTCATCCATTGTGACATCCGCCATGGACACAACGCTGCCTGCCTGTAGGGCATGGGCAAAAACCAGCACCCGCCGTGCGGCATGGACTGTACCAGCCAGCAGGTAGGAATCCTGCGTGGAATCGCCGGTTGTCTGGGTGCGGTAGATGGTGGCGGTAAAGCGGCCGCTCCGTGGGTCCCAGTTAAGATCCGACAGGGTTACGGGCTTTGGATCATCAGGCGGGACGGCGATGGGGTGGAAATCAATCAGATCGACCGAAACGGGCCCACCCCCGGTATCAGGCAGGTTCTGGCGAACAAGGTTTATGAAGTAATCCTTGTCCAGCATACGCCCGGCGCGGGTAATGGTGACCTGAGCACTGGCGGACTGGTCAAGCCAGTCCACGCCGTACTGATCGGCAATGGCGAGAAGCTGTCCACCACCGACCTGAATGCTCGATCCCGGTGCGGGGGCTGGCCCCAGAACGCGATCCTGCCCCGGCTCCAGATCGGTAAAAAGATCGGACAGGCGGACGGTGTTCGCCGTAATGATGGAGGTGGTTTTGAGGGTGGCTGCTTCGGTCATGGGCACGGAGCCCATCATGCTCCCTGCCGCGACCAGAACCCCGATGACCGCCCTCACATTCATGACCTTATTTCAGGCCTGTCAGCGTCTGAAGCATCTGGTCGGATGCGGTGATGACCTTGCTGTTCATTTCATAGGCGCGCTGTGCGGTAATCAGGTTGGTGATTTCCGTGACAACGTTAACCGAGGATTCTTCAACAAAGCCCTGACGCAGCGAACCGTAGCCCACGCTCTGCGGTGTGCCGAGGTTGGCAGTGCCTGATGAGGTGGTTTCCGTGAACAGGTTCTGCCCCATGGCGGCCAGACCGTTTTCGTTCTGGAAGGTGGCAAGCTGGATCTGCCCGGCCACCTGCGCCGTTGTTTGGCCCGAGATGGTGTACTGCACCTGTCCGCTCTGATCCACCGTGATGTTTTCGGCGTTGTTCGGCAGGGAGATGTTGGGCGAAAGGGGGTAGCCGTCCGCGCTGACGATGGTGCCATCCTGCGAGAGCGAGAAGGTGCCATCACGCGTATAGGCATATTCGCCCGAGGGCAGCGTTACGCGGAAATAACCACGGCCTTCAATGGCCATGTCGAGCGAGTTGCCCGTCTGATCCAGCGTACCCTGTTCGTTAATGCGGTAAATACCAGCCGTACGCACACCAAGACCAAGCTGGGCGCCAGCGGGAACAAGGTCGCCCGTGTCCGAGCTCATGGTACCTGCGCGGCGCAGATCCTGATAAATCAGATCCTGAAACTCAGCGCGCCGGCGTTTATAGCCGGTGGTGGTCATGTTGGCGATATTGTTCGCGATGGTATCGACGTTCGTCGTCTGGGCCTGCATGCCCGTGCCGGCGATGTCAAGGGAACGCATCATGGGATGACAGTCCTCCGGGTGTGCCTCGTGTACGGCCACCCCATATTTTAACGGATGGGGTCTTCGGGTATTTTAAGGACACACCGCTGGATCAAGCCTGCGTCATATCCTGCTCTCAGGCTACAGGTAAGGGTATGGGCGTGTCATGGCAAGCTCTATTTGCGGCTGACATGAGGGTTTAATGGAGCGCTGTGGTGCCCGGATTATGGGGGTGCGTGTTCATATTGCTCCCCTGTCTGTGATTCGTTATACAGGATGGCTGAATGGGTCTGCAGGCAAGGGCGTGTCTCTTGGGGCGGCAGCAGGCCGTTACTCCATATTTCTGGTGCGTGAGGCTGGGTTTCCATGGACAACACAACCTATATTGCATTGTCCCGTATTGATACGCTGACACGTGCGCTGGACGTGACGGCCAATAACCTTGCCAATGCCAGTACCGATGGCTTTAAGGCCAGCCGTCAGCTTTTTTCGCAGTATGTGGTCAAACAGAAAGAGCCCAATACAGTCGCCGGTGGTAAGGAAGAAGCTTACACGCAGGATCAGGCGACCTATCAGGATCATCTGCAGGGGCAGATGCGCACGACCGGCAACCAGACCGATTTTGCCATCAACGGCGAAGGGTACTTTGCTGTGCGCACCACGCAGGGCATTCGTCTGACACGCAACGGGCAGTTCCACCGCCGGATGGATGGCACCATTGTTGATGGTTCGGGCAACCCGGTGCTGGATCGGCAGAACCAGAATCTGGTGATCCGGCTTGAGGATGACATTCTCTCTGTTTCCTCGGACGGTACCATTTCAACGCAGAATGGCGCGATCGGCACCATCGGTCTGGTGACGGTGGATAACGTGAACACCCTCACCCCCGAAGGCGCGTATCTGCTCAAGCCTTCGACCCAGACACATGAAGTCATGCGCAAGGAAATCCGGCAGGGCATGCTCGAAAGCAGCAATGTCAACGCCGTGGGCGAGACGACTCGGATGGTGGAAATCCAGCGTGATTACGATCTGACCTTCCAGCTTATCCAGACCGAATCCACCCGTCAGCAGACCGCCATCGACAAAATTACGGCCGATCCTTCCTCATCCTCTTGATCGTCCGCCATTGGTGTGGGCCGGGTAAAGCCCGCTCTGGTAACCTTTTTGAAACCGTTTCTGATTACCGGTTTTCCTATAAACGCCGGATTGGTATCCGCCCGCAGCTGTGTGTGATAGGCAGAACCAGTAGGCAAACGGCATGCACGCGGGGAATGAGCGTATGGATCTGATATCGTCGTTATCAATCGCCACTAGTGGTCTGAACGCGGTTACGAATGAATACGCTGTCGTCTCCAACAACGTATCCAATTCCAGCACGTCGGGTTATGTGAGCGAAACCGCTACACTCTACTCCGATGTCGTGAACGCTCAGGGCAATGGTGTGCGCGTGGGTGCCACGCAGCTCAACATCAACAAGGCCCTGCAATCCTCGCTGTATACCCAGAATGCCAAGGTGGCCGCCTATACGGCCATGAGCAATTCTCTGGCTGCCGTGTCCTCTGTGCAGGGGTCCACTTCCGCGACATCAGGCTCTACCGCCACACTGGCCGACGAACTCGGTAACGTGCAGACAGCCCTGACCTCTCTGACGTCCACCCCGCAGTCCAGTGCAGCGCAATCCACCGTGATTTCGGATGCCAACTCGCTGGTCGATACGATCCATACGCTGACCTCGACCTACACGCAGCAGCGTCAGGCCACGCAGGACAACATCAGCGCCTCGGTTTCCACCATCAATACCGACCTGACCCAGATCGGTGAAATCTCGCAGCAGATCGTCAAGCTGAAGATTGTTGGCGGGGATACCTCCGCTCTGGAAAACCAGCGCCTTGGCGTTATGTCCAGCCTGTCTTCTCAGGTTTCGGTCTCGTACACCGAGAAAACGAACGGCGACATGATCGTGACCACGGCGGATGGCACCAAGCTGCCCACCCGCCCTGATCAGACCGGGCTGGATGACAGCACCGTAACCCTTCCTTCCAGCACATGGCCGCTGACCACGCAGGATGCGACGCTGACCTCGTCCATGTACTATTCCGCGAGCGGGGTTACAGCCGATGGCATTACCACTGCGGGTGGTGTTCCTGCCATTACGCTCAATGGTAAAGACATTACCACACATCTGACCGGCGGCACGCTGGGGGCCAATGTTACCCTGCGTGATCAGACCTACCCGCAGATGCAGGCGCAGCTCGATTCGTTCTCCTATACGCTCATCAACCGCTTCTCCAGCGCGGGCATGGCGCTGTTTACCAACGGCACGTCCACCCCCACGGATCTGACGGATATCACAGCGGATTCGCCCAAGGGGCTTGTTGGCCTATCATCTAAGCTGAGCGTAAGTACTTCCTACACAGATGATCCGTCCTCCCTCGCGAAGGATGGAGATACAACGCTGGTTACCAAGGTGCTCAGCGATACGTTCGGCACGTCTTCCAGCTACGTATCAAGTGATACGTCCACCACCTATAGCGGCACCGATCTTTCCGCACCGACATCGGGCCTCGGCCCCGATGGCAGCCAGTCCACCGGCTATACGGGCGAGCAGGGGCTTGTCGCACTGGCCACAACCCTGACATCCAATCAGGGCGCGACCATTGCGGATGCGACCTCCAGCCTCACTTCCTCTACCTATGTGCAGACAACGCTGTCCGCGCAGGTGGCGAATGTTTCCGGGGTGAACGTCAACAATGAAATGGCCAAGGTGGTGACCTTGCAGAATTCCTTCACCGCCAATGCAAAAATCATCAGCACGGTTCAGACAATGTTTGACGCGCTGATGAACGCAATCAGCTAAGGCCGGGTAGGAGAGAAGATATGAGCACGACAATCGGTCAGTATGGCGGCGATGGTATCTCCCTCATTCTCAGCTCGGCGATTGACAATATTACCCTCCAGCAGCAGCAGAATAGCTGGCAGACCTCCGCTGGCACGCTGGCGGAAACCTATGCCGGTGTGGGTGATTCACGGCAGACGGCCATCAGCCTGAACCCCAAGATCACACAGGTTGCGTCCTGGCAGAGCAACATCACCAATACGCAGACAAACCTCTCCATTACCGCCACCACCATGAAGCAGATCGTGAGTCTGGCGCAGACGCTGTCAACCAACCTGACAAGCGTTACGGGCACCAGCTCAGCAACGTCTGTTGCCACGGTGGTTGAGCAGGCCAAGGGCCTGCTGTCCGAACTGGGCAGCGCGCTGAATACGCAGAGTGGTTCTGATTATATTTTTGCTGGGCAGGACGCTACGGAAGCGCCCATTACAGACGTGAATAATCTCGGTAGCAGCACTCTGGCTAACTCGATTGCCTCCACTGTCAGCAGTCTGGATGCCTCGAATGTCGATACGGTGCTGGCCAATGTTACCTTGGCGGCTACCAGCAACGCGGCAGGTACGTCGGTTTTCTCGTCCAACCTGTCTCAGTCCGCGACGACGGCGGCATCGCTAAAGGCTTCGGTGGTCATGAGCACGTCCACCACCAAGGTCGGGCTGGTCGCAACGCAGAATTCTACCACCTCCAGCGCCTCATCCACCTCGACAGGTTCGCCTATCCGCGATCTGATGAGCGATCTGATGGTTGTGGCGTCCATGGGCGGCATGTCGTCTGAAACGCCCGGTTATACGGATCTGGTGACGAAGCTGAACGCATCGCTTAACACCACTGTCGGGCAGTTGACCGATATGGAAGCTCAGGTGGGCGTGCAGCAGAGTGCGCTGACCACACGCTCAACCATGCTGGCCAGTGTGACCACCATGCTGAAAACCCAGCTTGGCAACGCCCGCGAGGATGATGCGGCTGCGGCCATTACCACCGCAACAACGCTGAAAACCCAGCTTGAAGCCTCCTTTACCCTTGTGGCGGACATGAAGAACATGTCGCTGGCAAGCTACCTCTAAGGCGGTTTTGACCGTGTAGCCGCCTGAGCGGTGCGCATGGTCTGTTTTGCAAGCCCTGCCCGGAAAAACCGGGCAGGGCGTTTTTGTTTTCAGAAACCTGCCGTAACCGCAAGCCTGGCCGATGTCGGCTCCAGCGCATGGCCGGTTGCCCCTGTCGAGACGGCGGCGTTGGGGGTAAGCCGGTAGTCATACGCATATTGGGCCGCAAAAGCGTGGCTGTTGGTCAGATTGAAAATGCTGACTTCCAGCTTGAGGCGCGGCGTAAAGCGATACCCGGCATTGATGTTGACTTCCTTATAGCCGGAGGAGCGCAGGGAGTTGTCCTCCACAAGGGCATAATGTCCGAGCCAGCGCACCTGCAAGCCACCATACCAGTGCTTGTGCGTATCCACGAGCAGGCCAAAAGACCAGACAAAATCAGGCGCGTTGCTGACATACACACCGTCAATGCCATAGGCCTGCGGGTCGTTGGTGCGGTAACGCGCCTTGGCGAAGGACAGATCGGTGTTGAGTTCGATCCAGGGAAGGGGATTGTACTGGGCTGAAAATTCCACTCCCTGCCGTCGGCTGGCCGGGCCGGGGGAGGTTACGCCTGCATCGCCATCGTAACTGAGCTCAGAGGCAAAATCGATGATAAAGGCCGCGACCTGCACGTTCAAATGGGTGAGCGGCGTGCTCCTGATCCCGACCTCCCCGCTGATGGCTTCGGTCATAAGCGGCACGGAGACAGAACCTGCCGCGAATTTGTCCACCGAATAGGAGCCGGAAACCGAGCGGAAGTCGTTTGAGTGGTAGCCCTTGCCCGCACTCAGATAGAGTTCGGATTTTTTCCACGGCCCGAAAATCAGACTGCCTTTTGGCTGGAACAGCCACTGGCCCGCATGGGTTGCGCTGCCATCGACCAGATTATGATCCACACCCCCCTGATAGTCTTCGCGCAGGCCGATAACGGTGCGGAACCACGGCGTCCAGTGCAGGGTGTTCTGGATATACATGCCCACAGCACCGAGCGAGATACTGTCCGCATTGCAGACGTAGTACCCCGTGCTTGAGGTGCAGTCAGGCAGAGGGCGGCGCTGTTCGGTGTGGCGGCGGTCAACATACAGGAAGTCGTAACGGCCCTGTACGCCCACAGTGGTATCGCTCAGGAAGGTCGCAAGCCTGTCATGCCGGGTATAGGCGCTGCTGCCACCAAGGGTGGTGCGGGTTTCGTCCTGTGCTTGCTGGTCGCCATGCACGGGGTCATCAAGATAGTGGGTGAAGTTGTTCCACAGGGTCAGGCGGTCATGAACGACAAAGGCGTTGTTGACCCAGTTCCAGTTTTCTCCGCTCATATGCTGGTGGGCTGACAGGCTGTAACGCTCGGAAAATCCGCCATCGGTCGGGTCGAGCGAACCAAAGCGGTCTATCATGCCATTCTGGATTGCTTCGAGCGGCTGGTCGTTGGTGGCGCGCCACTGGCCACGGTAGAACATGCCGGTGATGTCGAACCCTTTGCGTTCAGAGCCGTGTGTGTAGCGGCTCATGGCGCGGATGGCGCGGGCATTGTCAGGGTAGCGCCACGGGCCATCGGCGTGGGAGAGCGCGCCTGCGTTTACCCACCTGTCTCCATTGGCCATCTGCACGGTGCCGCCTGCATAGGCACGGTAATCGCCTAATGTACCTGCGCTCAGGGTGATTTCACGCGGGATTTCAGAGGCCAGTTTCATATGGTCTGATCCCGCCACCCCGAAATCGCCGATATTCGCGTGAAAGGGCCCTTTGGTGTAATCGACGCCGCTGAGTGTTTCGGGAATGAGGAAGTTCAGGTCTGTATAGCCCTGCCCATGTGCGTTGCTGACACCGTTTATGGGCATGTCATCCACAAAGCTGGCCAGATCCGTGCCATGATCAAGGTTGAAGCCGCGTAGCAGAAACTGGTTGGCCTTTCCCTCGCCTGAATGCGAGGTCACGACAAGGCCAGGTACGGCTTCAAGAAGCTGGCCAATACGGTAGGCGGGTCTAAGCCGTAGTTCCGTTCCGGTAATGGAGCCTTCGCTGGCTGTGGCAGCCCGCCCTGTAAGGTTGCGGCGCGAGGCTGTAACCACGATTCGTTCTGTTTTGGGGGGCTGCTCCACCTGAGGTGCGGGCGTTGTGCTGTCCTGTGGGCCGGGGGGCGGTGTGGCGGCCTGCGTTACTTCGCTGAACAGCCCAAGGGCTGCGAGGCTGCAAAGAACCGAACACGTAGGGTGATGCGGTGCAGGCAGAAAATGCCTGAATGCGGAAACCATGAAAAAAACCTGCCTGAAAAGGCAGGGGTAGAGGGGGCAGATACGCCAGCACATGCCCGGCAAGGACACAAGACAAGACCGGGCAGACGCCATGCGTTCCTTCCCGGTCACCCCGCCGGTGGTTGCTGTCTTGCCTGGCAGGTCTCCTGGCTTGCGTGTCATCGCGTTAAGGCCCCTTCCCGAAGCCGGGTGGCTTCAGTGGTTCATGGCCCTTGCTCGACGCTTACAGTTGCGGGGACAGCACCGGATTTGCACCGGCTTCCCTCTTAGCCTTTGTAGAAAACGGGTTTTCTCCAAAGGAACCAGACGCGCTGGAACATAAGTTTCAACTCCGGAATGTCAAGAACATGCCGAGTCTGTTCGTTACACGGCTGTGCGTGGGTTACTTAAAAGCCACGATCCGGTTGCGTCCAGTTATCTTGGCTTCATACAGGGCGCGGTCAGCCTGAGTGACAAGCGTGTTGATCTTGGTTTCGCCCTTGAAGGTTGTCACACCCCCCGAAACCGTCATGCGCAACTTGTTGCCGGTGGACGTGGTGACAACGGCTTGTTCCAGACTGCTGCGAATGCGCTCGGCGCAGGCCATCGCATCATCACGGCCGCGTTCGGTCAGCACGATCAGAAATTCCTCGCCCCCGTACCGGAACACGAAATCATTGCTGCGGATGGTGTTCATCAGCATTTCCGCAATAAACCGCAGGGTTTCATCGCCAATCAGGTGGCCGTGCTCATCGTTGATATGCTTGAAATGGTCAATATCGAGCAAAATCAGGCTGAATTCCTTGTCGTTTGTCAGCGAGAAGGTAATTTCATTTTGCAGCACAACATCAAGAAAGCGCCGGGTGAGTGCTTTTGTCAGAGGGTCTAGGCCGCTTTGCAGGGCTTCAACCCCCTGAAACAGGCGATTGGTCAGCAGGGTCAGGTCGTAGATGTTGTTTTTGAGAACAAGCGCGAAACCCGGCGGTATTTCCTTGTTCTTGCGAATGTCATCAATACGCAGGTCTATTTTTTCGATCATGGCCTGTAGCAGGTTGTAATCTTCCATACCTTTGAACAGACCGTGCCCCTTATGGCTCATCCACAGTCCAAACTGGGATTCTCCAATGGTCTGAAGATTTTCGGGGCGCTGTTCGCACAGGCAGAACAGCGCCTGTGTGCTCCAGTCGAAAAAAGTTGTTTTCTGGGTTTCTTTTTCGAAATTGAGATCCTGCCCTAAAGACAGCATTCTGAAGGACTGATCCTGTTCTATTTTTTTCCTGAAATCGGAATTATAGGCCATGTTCATGTATTTCAGAGCGAAATCAATCATGTACTGGCAGTATAGAATAGCTGTGATCTGGTCTTTTTCAGTATCGAATTTTTTGGCAATAAAAGAGTTGAGACTGACCTTGATAAAAAAGAACGCGTAAGAAACCAGCCCCGGTGAAATTTCAAGCCGGGCATGGATTTCGCCCACGCGCCGTTGCAGGGCGATGAGTTCGGGCACATCGTCTTCCTGTGCGGGAAAAAGGCGCTCTACCCATGCCTGCAGGCTACCGCTCAGGCGCTTTTCGATCATGTCTTTTTCAAGAAACAGTGCGGCGTCAGGGTGTTCGATCAGGGCCGCATAAAAGGCTTGTACACAGGTGTGGCCATGTTCGTGCACAATATCACGCAGGCCGGAACGGATGAACGCCGGTGTTTGGGTGATAATGTACTCCCACTGTTTTTCAACTGGTAACAAATTGAAATGACTGTCGAAAAACACGGCGGTTCCCTTTGTGAAATTTAGTGTGTCTTTGTCATGCCGTCAGACGTTATGTGCTGAGTAATACAATGATGCTTGCGGGCGGCTAGCAGTTTTATTTGCAAAACGCAACTTTTTTATGGTCGCAGAGCGCTGATATGGCCCCCAAGGGGCCATGTTGTACGCAAAGGGGGCTGCGCTCAGCCCATCAGGGTATCCAGCAGCAATCGGCCATTCAGGACGATAACGAGTGCCGTAATCAGCCAGGCCAGTATGGCCAGCGGACGGGAGATGGCAAACTCCTTCATGATCTTGCGGCTGGAGACAAACAGAACCAGTGGAATAATGGCAAAGGGCAGTTGCAGGGATAAAATAACCTGACTGGCCAGCAGCAGCCGGTTGACGCCCTGTGCGCCATACAGCCACGCAACGATAAGCACGGGTATGATGGCCAGCCCACGTGTCAGCAGTCGTCGGCCCCAGGCTGGCAGGCGCAGGCTCAGAAACCCTTCCATAATGATCTGTCCTGCAAGGGTGCCAGTTACGGTGGAGTTGATACCGGCGGCCAGCAGCGCTAGGCCGAACAGGGTCGAGGCTACTCCCAAGCCTAACACAGGAGAGATCAGGCGGTAGGCTTCGTCTATTTCCGCAACCTGCTGGTGCCCAGTGGTATGAAAGGCCGCCGCCACGACCAGAATGGCCGCATTTACGAAGAAGGCGAGGGTCAGGGCCACGCCGCTATCCCACGAGGCCCAGCGAATGGCCTCGCGCCGCCCGGCGGAGGTACGCTCATAGGCGCGGGTCTGCACGATGGAGGAATGCAGGTAGAGATTATGGGGCATGACTGTCGCCCCGATAATGCTGATAGCCACATACAGCATGGCCGGGTCACGGATGATCTGGGGGGAGGGGGCCAACCCGCGCAGCAGCGCCGCAGCAGGCGGGGCGGCTGCAATAACCTGCACGACAAAACAGAGCGCTATGGTACCCAGCAGCGCAATAATGAACGCCTCAAGATAGCGAAAGCCTCGGTTCATGAGCAGCAGAACCAGCAGGGCATCCAGAACGGACAGGATACTGCCAATAATCAGCGGCAGGCCAAAGAGCAGTTGCAGGGCAATGGCGGTGCCGATGACTTCGGCCAGATCGCAGGCCATGATCGCCAGCTCACAGGCCGCCCAGAGCGGCAGATTCAGGGCGCGGGGTAGAAAAGCCCGGCAGGCCTGCGCCAGATCCAGCCCCGAGGCAATGCCCAGCCGGGCCGCAAGAACCTGCAGCACAACAGCCATCAGGCTGGACAGAACAATGACGGAAAGCAGCGTATAGCCAAACTGAGCGCCTCCCTGCAGGTCGGTCGCCCAGTTGCCGGGGTCCATATACCCGACCGAAACCATGTAGCCCGGCCCGGAATAGGCCAGAAAGCGTCTGATCCAGTGCACATCGCTGCGAGGAACGCTGACACTGGCAAACACCCCGGACAGGCTCATCGGGCCGGTCTGTGTCGTGCCGGTCGGGCTGTCTGGAAGATGGTCAGGGAGAAGGGGAGAAGACTGTTGCTCCGACATGGGCGAAAGCTCTCCTTTGGGGCGGCGTGTCCCCATAGCGCTATGATGCCACCCCACCGGCCTATTACGGAGCAGGCCGGTGGGGCAGAGGGCCGTTTAGCGCAGGGCGCGGCGTGCGCTGGTCTCGTTTTCGAGCCTGAAACGCTCCAGCATGCGGATGAGTGCCGCGCCACCAGAGGCCAGTGTGTGGGTGGTGGCGGTAATTTCTTCCGCCATGGCCACGTTTTTCTGGGTGTCCTGATCAACCTGCCCCATGGCGATGTTGATCTGTTGCAGGCTGGTGGACTGTTCTTCCGAGGCCTGAACAATGGAGCTCATGTGCTGGTTGATTTCCTGCACATCGGCCACAATGCTGTCCAGCTCTTGATTGGAACTGTTCACAAGCTGCACCCCGTTGCCAATCTGCTGGATAGAGGTGCTGATGATCGTGCGAATGCCCTTGGCGGCATCGGCTGAACGCTGCGCCAGATCGCGCACTTCCTGCGCCACTACGGCAAAGCCCAGACCCGCATTGCCCGCACGCGCGGCCTCGATCCCGGCGTTGAGTGCAAGGATGTTGGTCTGAAATGCGATTTCGTTGATAACCGTGATGATGTTCGAGATTTCCGTTGAGGATTTCTCAATCTCACGCATGGCTTCCACGGTACGGATCATGTTCTGGCGCGACTTTTCCGCACTGGACTGAGCCAGATGAATGCGCTCCCCGGCTTCCAGCGCACGACTGGTCGAGTTTTTGACCGTTGTCGTGATCTGTTCCAGCGCTGCGGCGGTTTCTTCCGTATTGGCGGCCTGCTGTTCGGTCCGGCGTGCCAGATCGTCTACCGCCGCCTTGATTTCATCACTACCCACGGCAATGCTGCGGGCGTTACTGGCGACCTCGCTCAGCGTGGCCTGTAACTGCTCCGTGGAGTTGTTGAAGTCATTCCGCACATCATCCAGACCGCTCACGAATGTATCGTGTATCTGGTAGGACACATCGCCATCAGCCAGTCGCGCCAGAGCGGAGGCAAGGCTATCCACGGCAAACTTGATGTCTGCTGCGTCTTTGGCCGCCTTGCGTTCGCGGGAAAGGCGTTCTTGTTCCTGCTGGGCCTGCGAGGCCTTGATGTCCGCTTCAAGGCGCAGGCGCTCCTGTGCGTTGTCGCGGAAAACTTCCACGGCTTTTGCCATGTCTCCGATTTCGTCGCCACGATCCAGACCGGCCACGGGAGACTGGATATCCCCATCGGCCAGCCCGCGCATGCGGCGCGTCATCTGGCGGATAGGCTTGCTCAGGCTGTGGGCCTGAAACCAGATGCACGCCATGGTAAGAGCGAAGGACAGGATAGCACCCAGCAGCATACGGTTGCGGGTGACGCCTGCCTTCTGCACCAGTGTTGTGCGCGGCACCATGCCGACGACAACCCATTTTGCATCTGTGTCAGGAATGGAAATGAAGCGGGCCGCTTCGAACCATGCTGCGCCATCAGTGCCGTTAATAAAGCGCCCGCTGCTGTCTTTGCCAGCGATGAAAGCCGCGGTTTCGGCATCCACAGGTTTACCCACGAGGGCCGCATTGCTGTTGGCCACCCAGATATTGCCTGTACCGATCAGCCCGACTGTGCCTGTGCCAAGCGGCTTCAGGCTGGCGATAGCCGAATTGAGCGCGGTCAATTGCAGGTCTGTCGTGACCATACCAACTGCTTTGCCCGCACGGCGCACAGGCACGCTGATGGTGGTCATCAGCACATCCTTGCCGTTGACCGGGTAAGTATACGGTGCGGTTACAACTGTCTTGTTATCATGCAGGGGCTGATCGTACCACGAGCCGGTGCCGGCTTCAGGCGTCATGATCAGCTTGTCCATGCCGCTTGAGCCATCGGGCTTGAGAAAGAAATACGGAACAAAACGTCCGGTGGAATCGGAATATTTGTGTGAAATATAGTTGGCGTCCCGTCCGTCCAGCGCGTTGGGTTCGAACGTCAGGGCATGCCCCACCACATTGGCGCGTTTCATGTCCAGCGCATGGGCAACCATGTCGCCCAGAGCATCACGATCAATCGTGTGGGTAGCGATCAGCCCGGAAACCGAGGCCGCCAGTATGCTGGTTTCCTGAGTAACACCGCCAATGGATTGGGCAATCGTATCGGCGTTGGAGGCAAGGGTTTCAACAAAAAGCTGGCGCGATCCCTCCAGTTCGGAAGAGGACATTTCCTTTACGCCAATCAGCATAACCACCGAGGTGGAAAACAGGCACATGACGCCGATAGCCAGAAACAGGCGTGTTCTTATGCCCAGTGAAGCCCCAAATTTCATGAATATGTTTTCCCAACGACCGTATCGAATCAAATGAGGCCGCTACAACGGGGCGTGCGGGCAGCCGTAAGGGCATTTTAGCTGAGCTGGTTTCGGGTTGGGAGAGGCCCATGCCACAAAAAAGCCGTACATGTTAACATCTCGGAGAGAATGTTACCGGCGCGTGGTCATTTACAATGGCTGAAACGCTGAAAAAACGCGCGTTGCAACGCTTTGACGTTGTGCAAGGCAATTAATTTTTCAGGGAAAAGATGGTGCCCAAGACCGGGATCGAACCAGTGACACTGCGATTTTCAGTCGCATGCTCTACCAACTGAGCTACTTGGGCACCGCAGCCTTGCGGCGTGAGAGAGCATTTATCCCAGCACGGAGGGGAGATCAAGTCATCTTTCCTGATTTATTTCAGGGCTGTCGTCTTTTTCGTCCTCAGCCGTGGGTTGGCCGGGTATGCGGTATGCCCCTGAAAACCATCGGCCCAGATCCACATCCGCGCAGCGCCGCGAGCAGAAAGGCCGGGTTGCCTGTGCTGCGGGTTGGCCGCAAATGGGGCAGGGGGGCAGTTTGGCGGTGCGGGCTGTGTCCGTCATGGCTGTTCAGGGCTCCAGTGCAGGTCTGGCAGTGCGGGGGCGAGAACCACGTTCAGGTTATGGCCAATCGCGCGCGCGCAGTCTGCCACGGCCTGTGGGTCCTGCTCCAGCGCGTGCAGGATTCGGCTGCCTGCAAGCAGGGTTGTGGTGCCGGGCGCGTAAGTTACGATATGGCGTAGGGCTGCCAGTGCTCGGCCATGCGGGCTGTTAAGCTGTTCAGGCAGGGAGGGCAAAACCCTCGGGCGCAGGATTTCAATCAACCCCAGAGCTGTCACCCCCAGACAGCGCGGGCGCAGGGGGTCTGCTAGCAGGGCTTCCTGTACTGGGGCCAGAAGCGCCTGACGCTTGCGGATAGCCAGCCCGGCAGGATCGATCAGAATGGCCCCCGAGAGGTTACGCAGCCTGATCTGGCGCATGAGGGCGGGTAGCACGGTTTTGTTGGCGGCGTATTGGGCTGTCTGTTTAGGGAGTACGCCCTGCGTGGGCGGCGCGTCCATATCGATGGCGATGAGAGCCGGGGTAGGGGTAACGGTTGCGGACAACCCGCCGGGCAAGGCTATGGCACTGTCCGCCAGGGCGGCGCAGGCGGCGGCGATGTCTTCTGGCAGGGGGTGGAAACCCTGCTGTTTTCTGTCGCGTAGCGGGGGTGGCACAACAGCGCCCGCTGCTGGGCTGTCCACGGCCAGACTGGCGGTTGGCCATAGTGCTGCAAGGCGCTCAAGCGGTGTCGGGCCGCTGGCAATCAGCCGGGGTGAACCTGAGTGGGCGCTCTCGGCAGAGCGTGTGCTGTCGGAGGGAGCCAGTTTGACACGCACACCTTTGCCGCCCAGTGCGGCGCGTGTCACGATAACCGTTATGGCCTGCCCCTGTGTCAGAGGCGGGGCGTCTTTCGGTAAAGGCAGAAAGCCCGCTGTTTCCAGCCCGATGTCAACAAAAGCGCCGCCCATACCGGGTACCAGCGCCTCAATCCGGGCATGGAAAGAATCGCCAACATGATCGGGTGCACCGGGCCGCCACAGGGCAAAATCCAGCAGTTCGCCCTGTTCGGCTACGGCAAGGTGCATCTCGCCCGGATAATGGACGACATGCAGCACCTGACTCACGTCAGCCAGCCTCCGGCCTGCCCACGCAAAAGCTGTGCGGTTTCAAACAGCGGTAGCCCGATAACCCCTGAAGGGCTGCCGGAAACAAACCGGATCAGGCTTGCCGCAGCCCCTTGCAGGGCATAGCCGCCCGCTTTGCCCTGCCAGTCGCCATTGTCCAGCAGCGCATCGCGCTGGTCAGCACTCAGGCGTGAGAAAATAACGGCTGTTTCCACCAGACGCTCCGCATGGCGGCCCTGTGTCCATGCGGCGCTGGGCATGATGCTGAGCGCCGTCAGAACCATGTGTCGCCTGCCAGACAGCAGATCGAGACAGGAGCGCGCCACATCGCGGCTTTCGGCTTTGGGGAGAATGCGCCTGCCAAGTGTCACAACGGTATCAGCCGCCAGAATAAGGGCAGGTTCGTTGATCTGCCCGGCTACGGCACGGGCTTTTTCGTCCGCCATGCGTCGGGCGTACTGGCGTGGCAGTTCGGCGCGGCGGGGCGTTTCGTCAATATCCGCAGGGCAGATACGATCCGGCACCAGCCCGATCTGACGCAGCAGTTCGACCCGGCGAGGAGAGGCAGAAGCCAGAACAAGCAGGGGGCGCGGACCCGTCTTGTCCATACAGTCGGGGGCTGCCGCAGGGGTGTCCGGGCTGGAGGCGGGCACGATGTTACTTGAAACGGAAGGTGATACGGCCTTTGGTCAGGTCGTAAGGGGTCATTTCCACGTTCACCCTGTCGCCTGCCAGAACGCGGATACGGTTCTTGCGCATTTTGCCGCTGGTATGGGCCAGAATGACATGTTCGTTGTCGAGTTTGACGCGGAACATGGCGTTAGGCAGCAGTTCGGTGACTGTGCCGCTGAATTCGATCATGTCTTCTTTAGACATTGCATCCTTCGTTTGTTCGGGACTGAGAGAGGTTTGGTGAGCAGGTATGGTGGAGGGGGGCAGCGGGGTCAAGCATTAGCTGTATTCCCGCTGCCGTAACGCTCAGGTGTTAGGGGTTGTCTGCGCCAGCGCGTCCAGCCGGGCGGAGACACTCAGCGCATGGGCCTGCAGGCCTTCGGCATCGGCCAGTGCTACGGCAGCGGGGCCGATCCGACGCAGGGCATCCGGCCCGCCAGACAGGAACGTGGTGCGCTTCATGAAGTCGAACACCGCAAGCCCCGAGGCAAAGCGTGCGGTGCGGGAGGTGGGCAGTACGTGGTTGGGGCCACCGACATAATCTCCCACGGCTTCGGGGCAGAAACGCCCAAGGAAAACCGCGCCCGCGTGGCGTACCAGCGGCAGCAGGGCCTCGGGGTCGTCCACCATCAGCTCAAGATGTTCAGGGGCCAGACGGTTGGCCAGTTCCACAGCTTCGTGCAGATCACGCGCGATCAGCACAGCGCCGTTGTCGCGCCAGCTTGCCCCGGCAATGGCGCGACGCGTCAGCACTTTCAGCTCGGCTTCCACAGCCTGTGTCACGGCATCGGCAAAGGCGATGTCGGGGGTGATCAGGGTTGCCTGAGCCAGTTCATCATGTTCAGCCTGAGCCAGCAGATCGAGGGCGATCACACGCGGGTCGGAGCCCGAATCGGCAATCACCACCACATCGGACGGCCCGGCGATGCTGTCGATCCCGACATGCCCGAACACCTGCCGCTTGGCTTCGGCCACGTAGGCGTTGCCGGGGCCAACAATCCGGTCAACCGGGCGGATGGTGTTGGTGCCATACGCCATGGCGGCCACGGCCTGTGCGCCACCCACACGGTAGATTTCGGTTACACCGGCGCAGTGGGCAGCGGCCAGAACCAGCGGGTTAATGATACCATCGGGGGTGGGCACGCACATGGCCAGACGTTTCACACCCGCGACCCGGGCGGGAATGGCGTTCATCAGCACGGAGGACGGATAGGCAGCCTTGCCACCGGGTACGTACAGCCCTGCCGCATCCAGCGGAATCCAGCGCAGGCCCAGCGTCATGCCTGCATCATCCGTATAGCGCAGGTTTTCGGGCATCTGCGCACGGTGGAAGGCTTCGATACGGGCTGCGGCGAGTTCCAGCGCATCGAGCAGGGCAGGGGCTACCTGTGCGCGGGCTGCTTCGACTTCCTCAGCCGTAAAAGCCAGTTTTTCTGGTGTGACAGCCAGACGGTCAAAGCGCTCGGTCAGGGCGCACAGGGCGGTATCGCCCTCGCGGCGCACATGATCGAGAATATCCGTAACCGGGCCTGCAACTTCCTGCTGGCCCTGCTCACGTCCGCTCAGCAGGCTGGCAAAGGCGGGTTCAAAATCAGCGTCACGCGTATCAAGCCGTTTCATGCTCTGTGCCCTGTTTTATACGGTGTCTGCGGCGGGGGCCATGGCCAGAGCCGCGCGAAAGCGCGCGATCACGGAGGCGATCTGTTCGGGGCGGGTTTTAAGGGCCGTCCGGTTGACGATCAGCCGACTGGTGACCTGCGAGATGGTTTCGACTTCTTTGAGGCCATTGGCGCGCAGGGTCGAGCCTGTATCCACCAGATCGACAATCAGGCGGGACAGGCCGAGCATGGGGGCGAGTTCCATAGCCCCGTGCAGATGCACGATAGAGGCATTAATGCCGCGTGCGGCAAAGAACCGGCGCGTAATGGCGGGGTATTTCGTCGCCACCCGCACATCAGACCAGCGTGCCCATTCCTGCGGGTCATGCGGCAGGTCGGCAGACTGGGCTACGGAAATGCGGCATGCACCGATGCCCAGATCAAGGGGCGCGTAAATTTCGGGGTAATCAAACTCGGCCAGCACATCCGCGCCGCAGATTCCGATCTGGGCACCGCCTGACGCCACAAAGGTGGCAACGTCGAAAGAACGCACGCGCACCACATCCACCATGGGGTCCTGAGTGGGAAAGCGCAGCTTGCGGCTGTCTCCTTCAAGGCATTCGCGGGCGGGGGCCATGCCGGTGTGGCTGATCAGCGGGGCCACGGCCTTGAGGATACGCCCTTTTGGCAGGGCGAGTACCAGCCGTTCATCACGCCCGGTTCCGTGCTGCGCCGTGCCGGGCAGGTCTTCGGTCGGGCGGTCTGCGAAAGGCTTGGTCATGAAAACTCCGGCGGGCACGGTAGCGGACGCTGCGGTCCATGGTCAGGGGCGTTGGGACGGCTGTCTGAACGCAAGGGGTGCTCTGTAGCACAGGGCGCGCCGGAAGAAAAACCGGGCCGGGCTGTATGCCGCCCCCTACAGACAGAAAAACGGGCCAGAGCATGCGCCCTGACCCGTTTATGCTGCATTGGTTTATCCCGGCACTAACGTACTGCCGGGATAAGGCCGGTTAGATCAGCGCTTCCACCAGCCCGTACGACGGCGCGCGGCAGGCGGGCTGTCTTCGATCGTGATCGGCTGCACCAGTGGCTCGGCCTTGGTGTTTTCCGCGTCAACCACCGGGGTGGCGGCTTCGGCTTCCGGAGCCTGATCTGCTGCTGCACTCTTGCGGGTGCGGCGGCGGGCAGGCTTGGCGGCAGGGGCTTCGGCGCTGTCATCCGCCGGAGTGGCCTGTGCTGCGGCTTCTGCCGGGGCTTCAGCTTCAGTCTTGGCCGTGCTTTTGCGGGTGCGGCGGCGGGTCGGCTTTGCTTCGGCTTCCGTGGCTTCGGCCTCGGCCTGCACGGTTTCATCCGTGCCGGTTTTTGCAGCGGTGCGGCGGCGCGTGCGGCGTGCGGGCTTGGCTTGCGTTGCCTCGTCCGCAGGAGCCGGGGCTTCTGCTTCGGGGGTTACGGGGGCTGGTGCCTCTTTCACGGTTTCTGCCGGAGCAGGAACGGTGTCCACCTTGCGCTCGGGCTGTGCCTGACGCGGAGCAGCGTTATGGCGCTGCACGCTATTTTCGAGCAGTTCGAAAATATCAGGCTCCCCACCGAACGGATTAGCCGGAGTCGGGCCATTCCATACCGGGCGGCGGGGCTGTGGTGCAGCACCTTCCTCAATCGCGATGGTCTGGGCAGCGGGCTGCTGCTCGTTTTCATCGCGGCGCACACGGGTGTGGCGCGTGCGACGGCGGCCGGGTACCAGATTGGCATGCCCGCCATCCGTGGCGTCCGCTGTGGTGCGGGGGGCTGCGGTTTCGTGGTCAGGCGCTGTGTCCTGCCCGTCATCCGCATCGTCTTCGCTGTCGGACTCTGTCTGCTGCGTAGCATCGGCTGCGTTGCTGCCCTGAGCGTTCTCGCCCCCACCGCCACGACGGCGACGACGGCGACGACGGCGACGACGCGGTTCGTCCTCACCCTGTGCGCCAGCTTCGCCCTGCGCGGTGTCACCGGCTTCGTGCTGCCGGGGCTGCTGGGCTTGCTGTGCTGCGGGCTGTGCGGCCTGCGTGGTGGGCAGGCTGTCTTCCGTGGTGGGTTCATCCACCTCCACGTTTTCAACCGGCGCAAGCTGGGGTGCCTGCGGTGCAACCGGGTGACGTGCGCTCTGGCGGCGCTCGATGCGGATTTCAGGCACCGGCAGCGTGGCGTCAGGCGAGAACAGAACCTCCATCTGGTGGCGCTGTTCGATCTGGCCCAGCCAGTCGCGCTTGTTGTTCAGGATATAGAAAGCGATATCCGCGGCAACATGCACCGTAATGGCCGAAGCCCGGCGGCGTGCGCCTTCTTCTTCCACCGAGCGCAGCACGTGCAGTGCGGAGCTTTCCACGCTGCGGGTTACACCCGTGCCGTTGCAGTGTGGGCAGGACACAAAGGCCGCTTCCGCCACGGAGGGACGCAGCCGCTGACGCGACATTTCCAGCAGCCCGAAATGGGAGATGGAGCCGATCTGGATGCGTGCGCGGTCGTTGCGCAGGGCGTCCTTCAGGCGGCGCTCGATCATGGTGTTGTGACGGCGGGACTCCATATCAATGAAGTCGATGACAATCAGTCCGGCGAGGTCGCGCAGGCGGAGCTGGCGCGCCACTTCATCGGCCGCTTCCTGATTGGTGCGGAAGGCGGTTTCCTCGATGTTGCGCTGGCTCGTGGCCTTGCCCGAGTTCACGTCGATGGCAACCAGTGCTTCGGTCTGGTTGATGACGAGATACCCACCCGAGCGCAGCGACACCACGGGCGAGAACATGGCGTCCAGATGTCCTTCCACCTGATAATGGGTGAAAAGCGGCTGGTTTTCCTTGTTCCACAGCCGCACCTTTTCGGCGTGCTGGGGCATGAGCATGCGCATGAAGTCGCGGGCGGCTTTCCAGCCACTTTCGCCATCCACCACAATTTCGCTGACATCACGCGTGTACACATCGCGGATGGCGCGTTTGACCAGGCTGGCTTCCTCATAGATCAGGGCCGGGGCCATGGAGCGCAGCGTGTGGTCGCGGATGTCATCCCACAGATGCAGGAGGTATTCGCAGTCGCGGGTAATTTCTGGCCCCGGACGCTGAGCCCCTGCGGTGCGAACGATCATGGCCATGCCGCGCGGCAGGTTCAGCCCGCTGATAATGTCGCGCAGGCGCTTGCGGTCAGGCACGGAGGTGATCTTGCGCGATACGCCGCCGCCACGCAGGGCGTTGGGCATCAGCACGCAGTAGCGGCCCGCCAGCGAGACATAGGTGGTCAGCGCGGCACCCTTGTTGCCCCGTTCTTCCTTGACCACCTGCACCAGCATGACCTGACGGCGGCGGATGACTTCCTGAATGCGGTAATTGCGCAGGAAACGGGCGATCCGCTTCTGGATCAGCGCTTCCTCACCGGTGTCGGTTTCGCCGCTTACATATTCCGGGGCATCGGCCTGCTCGGACGGTGCGCCGTCTTCGCCTTCTTCACCGGCTTCGGCACCTTCGGCGGTGGGGGCTTCGGCGTCCTCGTCTTCGTCCTCGGCGTTCTGGAGCAGGTTTTCTTCTTCGGCCTGCAGGGCCAGAAGCTGCTCACGATCCGCTACGGGAATCTGGTAGTAATCCGGGTGGATTTCGCTGAAAGCCAGAAAGCCGTGCCGGTTGCCGCCATATTCGACAAAAGCCGCCTGAAGGCTGGGCTCAACCCGGATAACACGTGCTAGGTAGATGTTTCCTTTAAGCTGCTTTTTGGCAGCCGATTCAACATCGTAATCCTCAAGTCTGTTTCCATCCATCACGACCACGCGCGTTTCTTCCGCGTGTGTCGCGTCGATAAGCATCCGCTTTGACATAAAAAAAACAACTCCGGTGCGCCGGTGGCCAGCCCGTGTCACGCGGCTGCCACAAGGGCATGGCGTGGCGCGGGGGCGCTTCCTGCGGGTAAAAAGAGGCATGAACTGGAACACGGATAGCGCTTGCGCCCCAACCGACCGGAAGCCACGGCGCGGCACCAGCCAGGGGGCATGCCACCTGCGGTCTGTCCGTCGTGTTCAGGGCGTTGAAACGGGCGATTGTCACGTATCCTTCGTTATGTGCGCCGACTTCTGCTGCTCCATACCGGGTCGCCCTCACTCCGGGCGGCCTGCGGGCGTTGCGGGCCAGAAACTGGAACACAGTCTGCACGGCGGGCATTAAAGCCCTTTTCCATGCACTATAAGCATGGCGCAAATACAGGCAGTCTGCAAGACATTCATGTAACAGCTTTATGACGGTGTGGCCTGAGGGAGCTGGCCTGCCTGTCATGTGGTGTGGTGGCGCGTTTTATCGGGCATGATTTTTTGCCATATTTACATCATGCAATGTTAGGGTCTGTGAGCAATGCTGTCAGGGAGAGCCGATTGACGCAGGATGGCGGAAAAAATTCCGGTGTAATGCAGCCTTTCCCGGCTGAAAGCCTGCATTATGCGTGTCGCGGCTCAGGTCTTCTGTTGCCCAGACGTCTCATTCTGGGTGGGGCCGTTGTGGGGGCGGTGCCGTTTGGGAGCGCTCTGGCGCGCACAGCACGCCATGCGGGCAAGCTGGCGGCCCCGGCGATTATTGGCGGGGCGGAGCCGCCCAAGCCCCTGATCATGCTTGACCCCGGCCACGGCGGCAAAGACCCCGGGGCCATTGGGTTGTCTGGTACATATGAAAAACACGTAGCGGAAGCGGCCGGGCAGGAGTTGCGCCGCCAGCTTCTGGCAACGGGGCGTTACCGTGTTGCCATGACACGCAGCAGCGACCATTTTATTCCGCTGGCGGGGCGTGTTGAGCTGGCGCAGCAGCATGGTGCAGCGCTGTTTTTATCCATGCACGCTGATGCCCTGCATAACCCTTCGGTGCGTGGGGCCAGTGTCTATACCCATGCCCACGGGGCGTCCGATACCCAGACCGCTGATCTGGCACGTACGGAAAACAGCGCGGATCGCTACGGCGGCCCGCTGGTGCATGGGGCATCGCCCGAAGTGCAGCAAATTCTGGCCAGTCTGGTTACGGAGGAAACGCGCACAGGCTCGGCGCATATGGCGCAGGCTGTGGTGTCGTCTTTTCGTTCACGGGTGTTGCTGCTCTCGCATCCGCACCGTCATGCGGCGTTTGCGGTGCTGAAATCCGCGCAGATTCCCTCGGTGCTGGTGGAGATGGGCTTCATGTCCAACAGGCTGGATGAGGCAGCGCTCAAGCAGGCCGGGCACCGGGCTATGGTGGCGGGCGCGTTGTGCGATGCGGTCAACCGCTACTTTGCCGCAGCGGGCGCCGGGCTGGCCGGATAGGCTTTGCGTATATTTTCAGAAAAAAGATGGTGCCCAGAAGAAGACTCGAACTTCCACGACCTTGCGGCCACAGGTACCTGAAACCTGCGCGTCTACCAATTCCGCCATCTGGGCACAAACGGCAACCCACTTTGCAGTAGGCCGGTGTTGAGGCGTTTAGCGTGGGTGTGGGGGCGCGTCAACTCTCAAAATACGATGGGAGTGAAAAATAAATGACGCCATATCAGAGGCTTGGAGGCCGTCATGCTCCGGGCGTAACAGCGCCTGCAACGGGCGTTCCCCAGAGGGGATGTATTTTTATTTTCGGGAGAGATGGTGCCCAGAAGAAGACTCGAACTTCCACGACCTTGCGGCCACAGGTACCTGAAACCTGCGCGTCTACCAATTCCGCCATCTGGGCTCAAATGGCAACCCGCTCGAAGCAGGCTGGTGGAGAGGCGTTTAGCGTGGGTGTGGGGGCGCGTCAACGGCCAAAGTGTATTTTTTCTGACAAGATGTCCAAAGACTGCGGATTGGCCTTGGATATGACCACATTCCTGTGAAGCCACGGGGGAATCCCGGTGGGGGAGGTTCCCGATCGTGCCTGATTGGGTCACACTCCCTTCAACACACGGTCGTCGGGGGCCGGGCGCGTGTTCTGTGTCCGGTGTGCTGCTGGCGGCATGCGGAAAGGCAGGGTCATGAGTGTAAGCGGGACGGCGGTCGTTTTTGGTGGCGGCGGTTTTGTCGGGCAGTATGTCGTGCAGTTTCTGGCGCAGGCTGGTTACATGGTGCGCGTGGCCAGCCGCAGGCCGGATCGCGGTGCGCTGCTGCGGCCTTTGGGGCGCGTGGGGCAGGTGGCGCCGTTCTATGCCAGCGTGTGCGATGAGCAGGCCGTGGCCTGTGTGGTGCGCGGTGCAGATGTGGTGATCAACCTTGCGGCGGTGCTGGGGTCATCCGGCAGGCAGACGCTGCGGGCGGTGAATGTGGAAGGGGCCGGGCGTGTGGCCCGGCTGGCGGCGCAGGCCGGGGTGGCGCGTTTTGTGCATATGTCCGCCCTTGGGTGCGGGCCGGAAGATCATGCGCCATCCGCTTACGGGCAGAGCCGGGCCGAAGGTGAAAATGCGGTCAAGCAGTACAGGCCGGATGCCGCCATTGTCCGTCCATCCGTGATTTTTGGGCCGGAAGATCGTTTTTTCAATCTGTTTGCCACGCTGGCGCGCTATCTGCCTGTCCTGCCGGTTTATGAGCCGGATACGCGGGTACAGCCTGTTTATGTGGGTGATGTGGCTGAGGTTGTCGGCAAACTGGCCACGCAGGATGGTTATGTAGCGCGGAGCTGGCTGCTGGGTGGGCCGCAGATCATGTCCATGCGCGAGATTGCGCGGCTGGTGCTGAAAGAGACCAGGCGCGACAAATCGCTGCTGCATGTGCCGTTGCCTCTGGCGCGCCTGCAGGCTTGGTTTTTGGAAAAACTGCCGGGCAGGCTGCTGACGCGCGACCAGTTGCTCATGCTGTCGCGCGATACGGTCATGCCGGGGAACGAATCGGGCTTTGAGCCATTCGGGCTGGTGCCCCGTAGCGTGGCTTCCTGTGTGCCGTTTTATCTGGAGCGGTATCGTGCGGGGGGTGGGCGCGCGGGTATTTTTGTTCCCGAACGGTGATGCTGGGTGCCTGAAGGGGGGGGTCTGCACGATTTTTCTGCGGAAAACTGCGGGAAAATATAAAAAGGACAGCAATACTGTCTTTTTATTATCCGCAGGAAAGGGCAGGGTGCGCGTCGCTTGATTTAAGGGGCGAGGTCTGTCTGGCGCGCCCTGTCGTCCGGGGATTGCGCATGACAAACAAGATGCTGAAATTTGTCTCCGTTCAGCAGAGACAGCCGGAGAAACGCACGGCCGATGATCGCCGTGTTGATTTTGACGAAATCTATGAGGATTTCGTGCCCGCCGGGGCAACAGAGCAGGCGAGCCGCTGCTCACAGTGTGGCGTGCCGTTCTGTTCGGTTCACTGCCCGCTGGGGAATAACATTCCCGACTGGTTGATGCTCACCGCTCAAGGGCGGCTGGAGGAAGCGTATGGCGTTTCCTCCGCCACCAACAGCTTTCCTGAAATCTGTGGGCGTATCTGCCCGCAGGATAGGCTGTGCGAAGGCAACTGCGTGATCGAACCGGGGTTCGAGAGCGTGACCATTGGCGCTGTTGAGCGTTATATTACTGATACCGCCTTTGAAAACGGCTGGGTGCGCCCGACCCGTCCTTTCGCCGAGCGCGAGGAATCGGTTGGTATCGTCGGGGCCGGGCCTGCTGGCCTTGCCGCGGCCGAACGCCTGCGCGCTGCTGGTTTTCAGGTGCATGTCTATGACCGTTATGACCGCGTGGGCGGTCTGCTGGTTTACGGCATTCCCGGTTTCAAGCTGGAAAAGCACATCGTTTCCCGCCGTCATGACCTGCTGGTGGAAAGTGGCGTTGTGTTCCACCTCGGTCAGGGCATTGGCAGCGGGGAAGGCGAGCTTTCGTTCGAGGCTTTGCGTGCACGCCACAATGCCGTGCTGATCGCGACAGGTGTTTACAAATCGCGTGAAATCGGTGGCCCCGGTGCCGGTCTGGCCGGGATCGAGCGCGCGCTTGATTACCTGACAGCCTCCAACCGTCGTTCGCTGGGCGATACGCTGCCCGACGAGGCGCAGGCCCTTGATGCCAGCGGCAAGCATGTTGTGGTGCTGGGCGGTGGCGATACCGCGATGGACTGCGTGCGTACCGCTATCCGTCAGGGTGCCAAATCTGTGCGCTGCCTGTACCGGCGCGACAAGGCCAACATGCCCGGCTCCGCCCGTGAAGTGAAGAACGCCGAGGAAGAAGGCGTGCAGTTCGAATGGCTGGCCGCCCCCGAGGCTTTCGTGGGCGATGGGCATGTAACGGGCGTGCGCGCCACGCGCATGAAGCTGGGCCTGCCCGATGCATCGGGCCGTCAGTCCGTGGAAGCGCTTGAAGGTTCTTCCTTCACGCTTGAAGCCGATCTGGTCATCAAGGCGCTGGGTTTCGACCCCGAGCCGCTGCCCCAGCTCTGGGCGCAGCCGGGTCTGGAGGTTTCGCGCTGGGGTACGCTCAAGGTCGGCCAGCAGGATTTCCAGACTACGGTGCCCGGCGTGTTCGCCGCAGGCGATATCGTGCGGGGTGCCAGCCTTGTGGTGTGGGCCATCAAGGACGGGCGTGAGGCTGCTGCGAGTATTCAGCAGTGGATTGAAGCAAACAATACGGCAGCCGCAGCACGGGAGCAGGGTTGATGACGATGGAACAGGTTCCGAACATGGAAAGCGGCGCAGAGTTCCTGAACGCGTGGGATGCCAACGTACAGGCGCTGGACGGGCTGTACGATCCGGCGGATGAGCGTGATTCCTGCGGTGTTGGCCTTATCGCGGCTCTTGATGGCCAGCGCCGCCGCGAAGTGGTGGAAGCCGGTATCGCGGCGCTTAAGGCTATCTGGCACCGTGGCGCGGTTGATGCCGATGGCAAGACGGGTGACGGCGCGGGTATTCACGTTGAAATTCCGCAGGCGTTTTTTGCCGATGCCATCCGCCGTACGGGCGACAGCCCGGACAAGGGGCCGATTGCGGTGGGGCAGGTCTTTCTGCCTAAGACCGATCTGAGTGCACAGGAACAGTGCCGCCAGATTATCGAAACCGAAATTCTGGCTCTGGGCTACGGCATTTACGGCTGGCGTCAGGTGCCGATCGATACTGCCTGCATTGGCGAGAAAGCCAACGCAACTCGGCCTGAAATCGAGCAGATCCTCATCCGTAATCTTCCCTGCCGGGAAGAGGCGGAGTTCGAGCGCGATCTGTATGTGATCCGCCGCCGGATTGAAAAGGCGGCCATTGCCGCACAGGTTGACCTGTATATCTGCTCGCTGTCCTGCCGTTCCGTTATCTACAAGGGCATGTTTCTGGCCGAGCATCTGACCGAGTTCTATCCTGACCTGCTGGATGAACGTTTTGTCAGCCGCTTTGCCATTTATCATCAGCGCTATTCGACCAACACCTTCCCCACATGGAAGCTGGCGCAGCCGTTCCGCCGTCTGGCGCATAATGGTGAAATCAACACCATTTCGGGTAACGTCAACTGGATGAAAAGCCACGAGACGCGGCTTTCCCACCCTGATCTTGATCCGTGGATGAACGACATCAAGCCGCTGGTGCAGGCGGGGGGGTCGGATACGGCAACACTGGATAACGTGTTCGAACTGCTGACCTTCGCCGGGCGTGATGCGCCCGCGGCCAAGGCGCTGATGATCCCGGCCAGCGTGGGGGGTAATTCCTCCATGAAGCAGGCGCATCGGGATATGTTTACCTACTGCAATGCCGTCATGGAACCGTGGGACGGCCCGGCTGCCCTGTGCGCGACTGATGGCCGCTGGATTGTTGCAGGGCTTGATCGCTCTGGCCTGCGCCCGCTGCGCTACACCATCACCACCGACCGCCTGCTGATCGTGGGTTCTGAAACCGGTATGGTGCGTGTGCCTGACAACGCCATTGTCAGCCGTGGGCGCCTTGGCCCGGGCGAGATGATTGGCGTGGATCTGGATGAGGCGAAGCTGTACGGCAATGGCGAGCTGCTTGACCTGCTGTCCGAACGTCAGGATTTTTCTGACTGGATCAAGCGTACGCAGAAGGTCGGCCATCTGGTTCGCTCCGATGTAACGGAACCTGCGCATTATACGGGTGACGAGCTGCGTCGCCGCCAGCTTGCGGTTGGCACCACGCTTGAAGAACTCGAAGCCATTCTCCACCCGATGGTGGAAGATGCGAGCGAAGCCATTGGCTCCATGGGCGATGATACGCCTCTGGCCGTCCTGTCTTCACGCTATCGGGGCCTGTCGCATTATTTCCGGCAGATGTTCAGCCAGGTGACCAACCCGCCAATCGACTCCCTGCGTGAATCGGGTGTCATGAGCCTCGCAACGCGGTTGGGCAATCTGGGCAACATTCTCGACCAGTCGGCTGAACAGTGCGCCATGCTGCAACTGCCCAGCCCGGTGCTGACATCGGGTGAATACGAAGCCCTGCGCGCTTTCTGTAAAGATGCGGGCTGCGTGATCGATTGCACCTTCCCCGCGGCTGATGGCGAGGCTGGTCTGCGCGAGGCCATTGCCCGTATCCGCCGCGAGGCCGAGGAAGGTGTGCGCCGTGGCTGCACCCATGTGTTCCTGACAGATCAGGACCAGTCTGCCGCCCGCGCTTCCATTCCCATGATTCTGGCAACGGCGGCGGTGCATACGCATCTGGTGCGCACATCGCTGCGTACGTTCACTTCGCTGAACGTGCGCACCGCGACTGCGCTGGATGTACATGCCATTGCCGTCACGATCGGGGTGGGTGCCACCACGGTCAATCCGTATCTGGCGCAGGAAAGCATTGCCGAGCGGCATCGTCGTGGCCTGTTTGGCGAGCGCAGCCTGCGTGAGTGCATGGAGCGCTACCGCAAGGCGGTGGACAAGGGTCTGCTCAAGATCATGTCCAAGATGGGTATTTCCATCGTGGCGTCCTACCGTGGCGGCTGCAACTTTGAGGCGGTGGGCCTGTCCCGTGCGCTGACGGCGGAGTTCTTCCCCGGTATGCCTTCGCGCATTTCCGGCATTGGCCTTTCGGGTATCGCCCGCAAGGTGCTGGGTCTGCACCAGCAGGCATGGTCGGCGGCATCTGCCCTGACCCTGCCGGTGGGCGGGCTGTACAAGATGCGCCGCAGTGGTGAGCAGCACGCTTTCGATGGCGGGGTGATCCACATGCTCCAGACCGCCGTGGCGACCGACAGCTTCACCACCTACAAGCGTTATGCCGATGCGGTGCGTGCGCAGCCCCCCGTGGCGCTGCGTGACCTGCTCGACTTCCGCGAAGGGCGTACGCCCATTCCGGTGGAAGAGGTTGAAAGCATCACGCAGCTACGTAAGCGCCTGATTTCGCCTGCTATTTCTCTGGGCGCACTCAGCCCCGAGGCGCATGAGACGCTCTCCATCGCCATGAACCGTATCGGCGCCAAGTCCGATTCAGGTGAGGGTGGTGAAGATCCGGCCCGCGCCAAGCCGCGCCCCAATGGGGACAATGCCTCCTCTGCCATCAAGCAGGTGGCATCGGGCCGTTTTGGTGTAACGGCGCAGTATCTCAATGACTGCCGCGAGCTTGAAATCAAGGTGGCGCAGGGTGCCAAACCGGGTGAAGGTGGGCAGTTGCCGGGCTTCAAGGTTACGGAACTGATCGCCAAGCTGCGTCATGCAACGCCGGGTGTGACGCTGATCTCGCCCCCGCCGCATCACGACATCTACTCGATCGAGGATCTGGCGCAGCTCATCTATGATCTCAAGCAGATCAACCCGGATGCGACGGTTACCGTCAAGCTGGTGGCGCGTTCGGGTATCGGCACCATTGCCGCAGGTGTGGCCAAGGCCAAGGCCGATGCCATTCTGATCTCCGGCCATTGCGGTGGCACGGGGGCCAGCCCGGTCAGTTCCATCAAATACGCGGGTCTGCCGTGGGAGCTGGGTCTGGCGGAAACGCATCAGGTGCTCATGCTCAACCGTCTGCGCCACCGTGTACGCCTGCGTGCCGATGGCGGGATCAAGACCGGGCGTGATGTGGTGATTGCCGCCATGCTGGGTGCCGAGGAATTCGGTATCGGCACGGCCAGCCTTGTGGCCATGGGCTGCATTATGGTGCGTCAGTGCCATTCCAACACCTGCCCGGTGGGCGTGTGTTCGCAGGACCCGGCCATGCGCGCCAAGTTTGAAGGCACGCCGGAGAAGGTTATCAACCTGTTCTCCTTCATTGCCGAAGACGTGCGTAATATTCTGGCGTCCCTTGGTTTCCGTACGCTCAATGAGGTTATCGGGCGCACGGACCTGCTGCATCAGGTCTCACGCGGGACGGATGATCTGGATGATCTGGATCTGAACTCCCTGCTGTCTCAGGCAGACCCCGGCCCGTATGCGCGCTACTGCACGCTTGAAGGCCGTAACGAAGTGCCTGACACGCTCGATGCGCAGATGATTGGCGATGCCCAGCCGCTGTTCTCACATGGTGAGAAAATGCAGCTGCACTACAATGTGCAGAACACGCAGCGCGCTATCGGCACGCGCATGTCTTCGCTGATTGTGCGCCAGTACGGCATGGACACGCTGGCGCCGGGGCACCTGACGGTACGCCTGCGCGGTTCGGCCGGGCAGTCGCTCGGGGCGTTCGCGGTGCAGGGCCTCAAGCTCGAAGTCCTTGGTGATGCTAATGACTATGTGGGCAAGGGGCTTTCTGGCGCCACCATTACGGTGCGTCCGTCTGTGTCGTCCTCGTTGGTGTCGAACCAGAACGCCATTATCGGCAACACGGTGCTGTATGGTGCAACGGCGGGTGAGCTGTATGCCGCCGGGCAGGCGGGTGAGCGCTTTGCGGTGCGTAACTCGGGTGCTGTGGCCGTGATCGAAGGGTGCGGGTCGAACGGGTGCGAATACATGACCGGTGGCACCGTTGTGGTGCTGGGTGATGTGGGCGACAACTTTGGCGCGGGCTTTACCGGCGGTATGGCGTTTGTGCTGGATGAGCACGATACCTTCGATAAGCGCGTGAACCCCGAATCCCTTATCTGGACACGGGTTGCCGAGCCGAAATGGGCGGATACCCTCAAGCGTCTGGTTGAGCGCCATGTGGAGGAAACCGATTCTGCCTATGCGGCCATGCTGCTGCATAAGTGGGAAGAGGTTCTGCCGCGCTTCTGGCAGATCGTGCCGACGGATTATGCTAAGGTGATCGGATTTTCCGTACCGGAAGTGGCGCTGGAAAAAACGGCCTGATCCTTTTGCGAACAGGTGACTGAACGGCAGCGGGCGAAGGGGCTTCCTCTTCGCCCGCTTCGTATTTGGGGGCTGTATGGGTGCGCTGTGTGGCACGCCCGGCAAGTGCTCTCGCCTCGGGCAGATTTGCAGGTTAGAGTGGGGATATGGAACAGACCAAGTCATCCCCCCATTTCATGTCTTCCCTGCGGCCTGCCGCACCGTTCTGCGGTGCCGCAGCCCATTCCTCTGATGTGGAGCAGGCCGCCGCCGCCCCGCAGGCTGACCTACCGCGCTGGGATCTTTCCGCCCTGTATGCGGGGATGGACGATCCGAAGCTGGAAGCCGATCTGCTACAGGCGGCTGAGCAGGCGCGGGCCTTTTGTGCCCGCTATCAGGGGGGGCTTGCCGCCCTGTCTGGCGCACAACTGGCCGAAGCGCTCGCAACCTTCGAGGCGGTGGAAGAAAAGCTGGGTCGCGCTGGTTCTTATGCGTCTTTGCTGTTCGCCGCGGATTCGTCGGATGCGGCCATCAGCCGTTTCAGTCAGTCCATGAACGAACGGCTGACCACCATCGCCGCCGATCTGCTGTTTTTCGGCCTTGAGCTGAACCGGCTGGAAGAGAAAGACCTCGCGGCAAAACTGCAGGACCCCGCACTGGCGCACTGGCAGCCTTACCTGCGCGATGTGCGGATGTACCGCGACCACCAGCTTTCCGATGAGGTGGAAAAGGTCTTTTTGGAAAAATCTGTAACAGGCGCGCAGGCATGGTGCCGCCTGTTTGACGAGACCATCGCCGCCCTGCGCGTTACGCTTGATGGGCGGGAGATGACGGTGGGCGAAGCGCTCAACCGTCTGTCTGATACCGAACGCAGCGTGCGCGAACAGGCAGGCAAGGCGGTGGGGGCAGTGTTCAACACCAATCTGCGGCTGTTCTCGCTCATTACCAACACGTTGGCCAAGGACAAGTCCATTGCTGACGGGCTGCGGCATTATGCCCGCCCCACCTCGTCGCGCAATCTGTCCAACATGGTGGAAGACGAGGTGGTGGACGCGCTGGTTTCAGCCGTAAAAACGGATTATCCGCGCCTTTCACACCGTTACTACGCGCTCAAGGCGCGGTGGATGGGGCTGGACAAGCTCGAACACTGGGACCGCAACGCGCCCCTGCCGGGGAGCGATGAACGCGCCATTCCCTGGGCTGAGGCCAAGGAAATCGTGCAGAAAGCCTATGACGGGTTTGACCCGCGTCTGGGCAGCATTATCAACACGTTCCTGAGCAATCCGTGGATTGATGCACCACCGGTGCCCGGCAAGTCGCCCGGCGCGTTCGCGCACCCGACCGTGCCTTCGGCGCATCCCTATATCCTGCTGAACTATCATGGGCGTATCCGTGATGTCATGACGCTGGCCCATGAGCTTGGGCATGGCGTGCATCAGGTTCTTGCCGCGCGTCAGGGTTACCTGATGTCGGATACACCGCTGACGCTGGCCGAAACCGCCAGCGTGTTTGGCGAGATGCTGACCTTCCGCTCCCTGCTGGATGCCCAGACCGACCCGCAGCGCCGCAAGCTGCTGCTGGCCGCCAAGGTGGAGGACATGCTCAACACCGTGGTGCGGCAGATCGCATTCTATGATTTCGAAACCCGCGTGCATGATGAGCGCCGGAATGGTGAACTGCTGCCCGAGCGCATTGGTGAAATCTGGCGTGCGGTGCAGACGGAAAGCCTTGGCCCGGCCTTTAACTTCACGTCGGATTATGACGTGTTCTGGGCGTATATCCCGCATTTCATTCACTCGCCGTTCTATGTCTATGCCTACGCGTTTGGCGACTGTCTGGTGAACGCGCTCTATCGCGTTTACAGCGAAGGCGCTGAAGGCTTTGCGGACAAATATCTGGCCATGCTGGAAGCGGGCGGTACGCTGCGCCACCGTGAACTGCTGGCCCCCTTCGGGCTGGATGCGTCCGACCCGGCTTTCTGGCGCAAGGGTCTGGATGTAATTTCCGGCTTTATTGACGAACTGGAGCGCGACTGAGCATGGCGCGCGATCTCGATAACTCCGGGGTTTTTGGCGAATTCCGGCGCATGGTGCAGACCACGGGCACTGTAGGCGGCATTGCCGCCCGGCTGGCCGGGCATAAAATGGGTCTGTACAGCGGGGGGGCTGCCCATGCGGAAGACCTCAAGACCGTTCTGGGTGGGCTGAAAGGCCCGCTCATGAAAGCGGCCCAGCTTCTGGCGACCATTCCCGGCGCTCTGCCCGAGGACTATGCCGAGGAACTGGCCGAGCTTCAGTCCAACGCACCGCCGATGGGCTGGAACTTTGTCCGTCGTCGCATGACGGCGGAACTGGGCCCGGGTTGGGAAAAGCACTTTCGCTCTTTCGGGCGCGAGGCCTCTGCCGCTGCCAGTCTGGGGCAGGTGCATCAGGCGGTTCTGGCCGATGGCCGCCGTGTGGCCTGCAAGCTGCAATATCCCGACATGAATACCGCCGTGGAGGCCGACCTGCGGCAGTTCCGTATGGCGATCGGGGTTTACCACAAGCTCGATAACGCCATCCGTCAGGATGATGTGGTGGAGGAGCTGAGCGAACGCCTGCGCGAGGAGCTGGACTACCGGCGCGAGGCCGCCAATATGCGGCTCTATCATGCCATGCTGGCCGACTGCCCGGATATTACCGTGCCTCGTCCGGTTGATGAGCTCTGTACCCGCCGCCTGCTGACTATGGAGTGGGTACAGGGGCAGAGTTTGGGTGCGGCTATCAAGGCCGGTATGGATGAAGACCGCAAAAAAGCCATTGCCCGCGCCCTGTTCAGGGCATGGTATGTGCCGCTGTATCAATACGGCGTGGTGCATGGCGACCCGCATATGGGCAATTTTACCGTGCGGGAGGATGGCGGGCTGAACCTGCTTGATTTTGGCGCGATTCGTATTTTCCGCCCGAGCTTTATCAAGGGGAATATCGACCTCTATCAGGCGCTGAAGACGGGCGATATTGATCTGGCCGCCCATGCGTATGAGGCATGGGGCTTTAAGGATCTGACGCGCGAGAAGGTGGAAGTGCTCAACGAATGGGCGGGTCTGCTGTTTACGCCGCTGATGGATGATCGCGAGCGTTCCATTCAGGAAGACAACGCTCCGGCCCACGGGCGCGAGGTTCTGGGGCGGGTTCATGAAAGCCTGCAAAAAGTGGGGGGCGTGCGCCTGCCACGAGAATTCGTGCTGGTAGACCGCTCGGCCATAGGCCTTGGTTCGGTGTTTATGCGCCTGAAGGTGAAAATGAACTGGAATGCCCTGTTCCACGAGATTGTGGATGGGTTTGATGAAAACGTTCTGGCTGAACGACAGGCCAGAATGCTGGAACTGGCGCGCTTTCCCGAGGACGCGCAGCCCGTTCTATAAAAAAAGCCACCGCCAGTTTTTCTGGCGGTGGCCCTGCCTGTGCGTGACCGGGGGCTTAGTAAGCCTGATAGGTCGCACGCTTGAGGTGAACCTTGTTGTAGTCCAGCTGATCCTTATCGAGCTGGAAGCCGACTTCGAAGCGATAGTCGGAATCGACATTCTTCGGAACAATCGGCAGATCGACACTGACAACCTTGGTGTCTGTCTGGAAGTTGGAGAGATTGGCCGGGAAAGTGAGCGTGTGATGGAACACATGCTTGTTCACGATCTTATCGCCATGCAGTACGGCCACAAACCACGGCAGCGACAGCGTGTTGCCGGTGGAGGCCGGGCCACGCTCGACCGTGATACGCAGCACGATTCGGGTTTTGAGGTCTTTCGCCCCGGCGGCAAGGCAGTCGCCCTGTAGCTTGGTAATGCTCGCCCGTGCGATCAGATCGCGGAAATTGGCGCTGTTATTGGCGTAAAGATAATAATCCGCCGCCTCGGAGGGGATGTGCGTAATGGGGCACGCAGGCGGGAACACCATGGACTTGTCATCCTGGTTGCCGCATCCGGCGAGTGTCGTCAGCATGGCCAGAGCGGCCCCGCCGGTGGCCGCAATACGGGGCAGGGAATGGCGCATGGGCGTGAGATCATGAAACATGAGGACAGTCCGGCGTTACGGGAAAACAGGAAAAATAGGTGTAAAAAAGCTGGTCATATGAAGGCTGCATGCCTGCGTGGGTGCTTTTCGGGGTAAATATGCCGCAAAACGGGTTGCATCCCTTGCGTCCTTTGCGTAGGCCACACCTGCCGTTACCTTTTCTGGTTCCGGGCATAGCCGGTTTTCAATATGCTTCTTCATAGCCAGCTCTCTTCTATACAGTCCGCGGCAACTTTGGGGAACACCATGCCCGATCAAACTGAAATCAAAGCCGCCGTTCAGGGTTCCGATGCCCTGCAGGGGCGCTCTCTCAAGGTTCTTCTGGCTGGGCCGCGTGGCTTCTGCGCCGGGGTGGATCGTGCCATCCGTGTTGTGGAAGAAGCCATCCGCCGTTATGGCGCACCGGTCTATGTCCGCCATGAGATCGTGCATAATCGTACCGTTGTGGAAGAACTGGAAGCTCAGGGCGCTATTTTTGTCGAGGAACTTGATGAAGTTCCGGCAGATGGCCATGTCGTGTTTTCCGCCCATGGCGTACCCAAGACGGTGCCTGTCGAGGCTGAACGCCGTAACCTGCTGTATCTGGATGCAACCTGCCCGCTGGTGTCCAAGGTGCACCGCGAAGCCGAGCGTCATTACGCTGCTGGTGGGCCGGATAGCCGCCATATCCTGATGATAGGCCATGCGGGCCATCCCGAGGTGGTTGGCACCATGGGGCAGCTGCCCCCCGGCGCCATGACGCTGATCAACGATGCGGAAGAAGCCCGCACCGTCCAGCCGCAAGACCCTGCGCGTCTTGCCTTCATTACCCAGACCACGCTTTCGGTGGATGATACGGCCGAGATCGTCGATATTCTGCGCACCCGCTTTCCCCTGATCGAAGGCCCCAAGCGCGAGGATATCTGCTACGCCACCACCAACCGTCAGGAAGCGGTGAAGGACATCGCCCCTGAATGTGATCTGGTGATCGTGATCGGTTCGCCCAACTCCTCCAACTCCCAGCGCCTGCGTGAAGTGGCGGAGCGTTCGGGGGCGGGGCGTGCGCTGCTGGTGCCGCGTCTGGATTCTCTGGACTGGTCGGTGCTTGAAGGCGTGAGCACGCTGGGGATTACGGCGGGGGCTTCCGCGCCGGAAGCGCTGGTGCAGGAAATGCTGGCCGAAATGGCCAAGCGTTATACCCTGTGCATTGAAGAACGGATTGTGAAGGAAGAAAACGTCACGTTCCGTCTTCCTGCTCCGTTGGGCTGAGTTCTGGGCTGAAGGGTAGTTCATGGCCGTCTATACGGACATTGGGGATGAAGACCTGCGTGCGTTTCTGGAAGGTTTTTCCATAGGCACGCTGGTTTCTTTCCGTGGCATTGCTGAAGGGGTTGAGAACAGTAATTTCCATCTGCGTACATCAGAAGGCGATTTTATTCTCACCCTGTACGAAAAACGTGTGAATGCCGCGGAATTGCCGTGGTTTCTGGGGCTGATGCAGCATCTGGCGCGCGAGGGTGTTACCTGCCCGCAGCCTGTGGCTGACAGGCAGGGCCGCACCTTGCTGGAACTGGCAGGGCGGCCTGCCGCCATTACCACCTTCCTGCCCGGTGTCTGGCCCCGCAGTGTACGCAGCGAGCATTGCCGCCCGTTGGGGCGGGCCATGGCGCGGCTGCATCTGGCCGGGCGTTCCTATGCGCCTGAGCGGGCCAACAGCCTTGGGCCAGATGCGTGGTCGGGCCTGCTGCAAAGCTGCCGCGCCGCAGCGGATAGGGCTTTTCCCGGTCTGGCGGCGGAATTGGATGCCGCATTGGCCGCTACACTTCCGGTCTGGCCCGGTCACGGGCATGCTCCCACTCTGCCGCGCGGGCAGATTCATGCCGATCTGTTCCCCGATAACGTGTTTTTTCTGAACCACGACCTGTCCGGGCTGATCGACTTCTATTTCGCCTGCACCGATTTTCTGGCGTATGACATCGCCATCTGTCTTAACGCATGGTGCTTTGAGCAAAGCGGGGCGTTTAACATCACCTTCGCCCGCCAGATCATGCTGGGGTATGAAGAAGTGCGGCCTCTTAAAAACGCGGAGCGTGCTGCAATGCCGGTGCTGGCACGGGGTGCCGCGCTGCGCTTTCTGCTTACACGCCTGTATGACTGGCTGAATACGCCCGAAGGCGCGCTGGTTACCCCAAAAGACCCGCTGGAATACGTCCGCCGGTTGCGCTTTCACATGGCAACGGAGACAGCCAGTGGCTACGGATTCTGATTTTTCTGACACCGCACCGGAAGGTGAGGCCATTGTGGCTGAACAGTCAGCCCCGATGGTGGTGGAAATCTGGACAGATGGTGGCTGCAAGCCTAATCCCGGCCCCGGTGGCTGGGGTGTTCTGCTACGCTACAGGGGCACCGAGCGCGAACTGTCGGGCGGCGAGACGGCCACCACCAATAACCGCATGGAACTGACGGCCGCAGCCGAGGCGCTGGAAGCGCTTAAGCGCCCCTGTGTGGTCAGCCTGCATACCGATAGCGAATATGTCCGCAATGGCATTACGCGCTGGCATACGGGCTGGGTGCGGCGTAACTGGCGTAATGCTTCAGGCGATCCTGTTGCCAATATGGATCTGTGGCGCAGGCTGCTGGATGCCGCCAAGCCGCATGATGTCTCATGGCACTGGGTTAAGGGGCATTCCGGCGTGCCGGAAAACGAGCGGGTGGACCAGCTCGCAACTGATGCCCGTATCAGGATCGAACAAGACCTCTAGGGTGGCAGCCCCGAGGGGGCGCGTATGGTTCGCAGTTCCCTCTTTTGGCCAGCCTGCCCTGTTCAGGGCTGGCTGTCGGACTGGGTGAGGTCGATATAGTCCTGCGGTGCGCCCTGTGCGCCTGCCAGAGGCTGACCAATGACACGCACATAAATCCGCGTTGAAGGAATGCCGCTGTTCATCAGCACGCTGCGGGCAGCAAGCCCACGCAGCAGGGCTATGCGGCGGGGCAGGGACGGGTCGTTCGGCGCACCTGAACTATAGGCCTGCACGATGGCGCGTACATTCGGCTTGTCCGCCAGAGACTGACCAAAGGTCAGAATAGCCTGATGCATGCCCGGATTGAGTTCATCAGACCCGGCGGCAAACGTAATACGCACACCACCCGGAATGGGGGTGGCGGCGCCCGTAGCTGTCAGCACCACGGTAGGCTGCGGCGGAATGGGGAAGGGGTGCAGGGCGACTTCTGGCGTAGGGGTGAGAACCGGCGGCGGCGGCGGGGCTGCGGGGATGGTAGCCGCCGGGGGCGGACGCACAGGCCCATGGGCGGGTGCGCTGCCTGTCGTGCCTGTGGCGGTCTGGCCCGGCTGTGTGGCGGGTGCCTGCGTAGCCGCGTCGGGCTTGTGTGTGGGGGTCTTCTGCTCCGTGTTTTCCGGGGCATGGGTGTGGGGCTGGTTTTTCCCGTGCGCCGTGGGGGCGGGATTTGTTCGCTTGGCTGAGGCCGCTGGTTTGGCCTTTTGCGGGGCTGAGCCAAGCTGATCCAGAGCGGAGTTGCTGGTGACGATCTGTGCCTGAGCACCCTGAAGGGACAGCAGGGTGGCGGCGCAGAACAGGGAAAACCGGCGGGAAAGAGAGAAGACGTTGTGCATTGTCGCTCAGGATAGCCCACAAAATGAAAAGGGTGAACCGGGCAAGATGTCTGCCCCAAAGGGTGTTTTTTACCGGGACGTGTTAATGGCAGGCCTGTCCTGTGGTTCAGGCATTGAACTGTTCGCTGGCGATCCGTTCGGACAGGGTCTGGCCGGGGTCGAACAGCACGGTCACGCTGCGGCTGCGGTCTTCGCGCACACGAACATGCGCCACCTCACGGATTTCCATCGAATCGGCCACGGCTGCCACAGGGCGTTTGTCCTGTTCCAGCACGGTAAAGCTGACCTCGGCTGTAGAGGGCAGTAGCGCCCCGCGCCAGCGGCGGGGGCGAAAGGCGCAGATGGGTGTCAGCGGCAGCAGATTGCCTGAGAGTGGGACAATCGGCCCGTGGGCGGACAGGTTATAGGCGGTTGAACCGGCGGGGGTGGCCAGCAGCGCGCCATCGCAGATCAGTTCGGGCAGGCGCACCAGCCCGTCTACATCAATACGTAGCTTGGCAGCCTGCCGGGTCTGGCGGAACAGATAGACATCGTTCAGGGCCAGTGCCTCGAAATGCTCCCCCCGCACCGTGGTGGCGTTCATACGCAGCGGGTGCAGGGTGGCCGCCTGTGCGTGCCATAGGCGGTCGGGCAGGTTTTCCTCGTCTGTGGGGTTCATCAGAAACCCCACAGAGCCGTAGTTCATGCCGTAAACGGGTGTTTCCAATCCGGCTTCCAGCACGCCGCGCAGGGTTTCGAGCATGAAGCCATCGCCCCCGAGGCAGATAATCACATCCGCCTCGCCGGGGTGGCGGTTGCCGTAACGGGCTACCAGCCTGTCCAGCTCATGCCGGGCTTCGGATGTTGGCGTGGCCATGAAGGCAAGGCGGCTGGGTGGCTGGCTGAACAGCGATGCGGGGGCCGGAGCGGTCATGACTGTGTTTCCGGTGTAAGGGCCGCCGCAAAATGCGGGGCGAGGGCGGTGCCCAGTAATTCATCATAGACCGTCAGTGTGGCGTATTGCATGGCCTGCGTTGTGTAATGGGCCAGCACGGCCTGCCGGGCCTTCGCGCCCATGAAGGCACGGGCCTCCTCGGGGCTGTCGAGCACGGTTTCAATCGCCTGTGCCAGTTCCGGGGCGCTGCCCGGTGTGATGGCCAGCCCCGTTTCGCGATCCTGCACGGTTTCGATAGCGCCGCCATGGCCTGCGACAATAACGGGCTTGGCCAGTGCCTGTGCTTCCACCACCACACGGCCAAAGGGTTCGGGCCGGAGCGAGGGGGCCAGCACCATGCAGGCCATGGACAGGGCGGCGGGCATGTCATCGCAATGTCCGGCAAAACGGATGCGCTCCGTAAGCCCCGCCTGTGTGGCCTGCTCCGCCAGAGCGCGGGCATACTGACCGCCCTTGGAATCGGAGCCGATCAGCACGCAGCACCATGTCAGTTCCGGGCGGGTGGCCGCGATCTGGCCGAGTGCTTCAAGCACCAGAGCCTGTCCTTTCCACGGGGTCAGGCGTCCGGGCATGAGAATAACCGGGACATCGGGGGGGACGCGCCAGTGTTCGGCCAGATCATGTACGCGCTGGCCACTGATGGAATCGGGCGAGAACTGCCGGATGTCGGCTCCGCGCGCGATGGTGCGCAGCCTGTCGGGGCCTACGCGGTAGTCTTTTGCCAGTCGCCGGGCGATGTGTGCGCTGATAGCAATAACCCTGTCACCACTGGCCAGAACGGCATTGTAGAGTTTTTTGGCGCTGAAACGTGCTGCGTGGTGGTCGCCATGCCATGTGGTGACAAACGGTATGCCCGCCCGGCGGCTGGCCAGCCGGGCGGCCCATGCAGGGGCCCGGGAGCGGGCATGCACAAGGGCGACACCCTGTGTGCGAATGATCCGTTCAAGGGTGCGGGCATTGCGCAGGATATGGAGCGGGTTGCGGCTGGCCGCACGGGGTAGGGCAATATGCGTGCCCCCTGCGTGGCGCAGCCTGCTTTCCAGCCGCCCGCCAGCGCTCACCACCAGTGCTCGCCCTCCACCAAGGGTTATGGCCTCGGCCATTTCTATCGTGCCGCGTTCCACGCCACCCTGATCAAGTGCCGGGAGAACTTGCAGAATAACGGGAGAGACAGGGGCTTGGGTCATGGTCGCCCCTTTATCATGCTTTGCGCCTGTGCGCCTACCGCCGGGCAGTTTGGTGCCCCGTCCGAGGGTTCGGCTTGACCGGTGCTGGCCGGTATCTGCTATTAAAATGTTTATGTGTCGTTCTTTTCGGATATCGCGGCTGTCTGTCTCCCTGCCTGTGCGGGGGGTTTTGGCTGGTACGGCGTTGTTTGCCTCAGGCTCATGGGCTGTGGCGGCGCCGCGCGGCCATGGTGCGGCAGCCAGCAAGGCCCTGCCGTGGTCGGTTCCTGCATGTATGAAAATGGTGGGCGAAGATCCGTCTGGCGCACTGGATTACGCACAGGATGCGCTGCATGCGGGTGTGGGTTGGCAGGCGCGGCATTGCCGGGCGTTGGCCCAGCTTGAAACAGGCGACGAGGAAAGTGCCGCCACCGATCTGGAAAGCCTTGCGCGCCTGCCTGCCGGGCGGGCTGATGGCCCAACGGCTTTGGATCAGGCTATGCTTGCGCGTGAGGCGGCTGACGCCTGGCTGGCGCTAGGGCAGGCTGCTCGCGCCCAGAATTGCGCCGAATATGGGCTGACCCGCCAGAAGCAGGATCAGGGGCTGGTGATCGTGCTGGCGCGTGCCCTTCTGGCACAGAACCAGATCGCTCATGCGCGGGATGTACTGGCAGGCTTTTTTGTCGATGCGCCGCAACCCACCTCGCAGGGTTATGTACTGCTGGCCACGGCGGAGCGGCGCATGGGGCAGGTTGGCCCTGCACTTGAGCATGTCAGCAAGGCTTTAGCACTTGATCCGCTCAACCCCGAAGCCCTGCTGGAGCACGGGATTATCAGCGAGCAGCAGGGGCATGCCGCGAAGGCCCGGCAGGACTGGCAGCAGGTGCTTGAACTCGCCCCCGACAGCCACGAGGCCGATCTGGCCCGGCAGGATCTGGCGGTCATGGCGGCAGACCCGGACGCGCCGTGACACCCGGCCCGTACCAGACGGGGCATGACGCCCGGCCTCCCGTGCGCCGGGTGCTGGTAATCCGCCTTGGCGCACTGGGCGATTTTATTCACAGTTTTGCACCATTCCAGGCGATCCGGCAGGCGCACCCGCAGGCGCATATTACCCTGTTGACCACGCACCCCTTTATGGAACTGGCGCGCTCCTGCCCGTGGTTTGATACAGTGGTGGAAGACCAGCGCCCGCGATGGGGAGCCCCCCGTAGCCTGCTGGCCCTGCGCCATTTCCTGCGTGGGTTTGATCGAGTTTATGATCTTCAGACATCGGGCCGCACGGCTTGGTATTTCCGGCTGGCGGGCAAGCCGCAGGTATGGTCTGGGCATGTGCCGGGTTCAGCGCTGACCCATGCCAACCCCTGGCGCAACGACATGCACACACGCGCACGCCAGCGCGATCAGTTGCGTATGGCCGGGCTGGAGCCGGTAACCGAGCCCGATATAGGCTGGCTTTTGGCACAGGCCCGCCTGTCTCTTACGCAGCTAGGGCTTGAGCCGCCTTATGCGCTGCTAGTGCCGGGGGCATCGCCCGGGCATCCGGCCAAATGCTGGCCTCTGCGGCGATATGGAGAACTGGCCACCATTCTGGCCGAACGCGGGATTCGCCCAGTTGTGATTGGCGGCAAGGGCGAAAAGCCTCTGGCGCAGGGCGTGCAGGCGCTCTGCCCCACAGCCCTAGACCTGACAGGACACACCACCATTGCGGATGTGGCGGCTCTGGCCGCCCAAGCATGGGTGGCCGTAGGGAATGATACTGGCCCCATGCACCTGGCCGCCCTGACAGGCTGCCGCTGCCTGACGCTGTTCTGTGCAAAGGGCGACCCCGCGCTGGCCGCCCCCATGGGGCAGAAGCCGGGGCAGGTTCGGGTGTTGTGGGTGCGCGATATGGCGTTACTTTCCGTACAGAGGGTTGCAGCCGCGCTCTGGTAGCGCCATTAAGCACTTGGTCGCCTTTTTGCGGCCTTAATACGCCATATCGATATATCTGGAGCTTGGATCAACATGCCCGCTATCACCCTGCCTGACGGTTCTGTTCGTACTTTTGACGGGCCGGTTACGGGGACGACGGTGGCGGAAGCGATCGGCCCCGGACTGGCCAAGGCGGCTCTGGCGATGGAGGTGGATGGCCGCCTGTGTGACATCCGTGAGGATATCCGTAGCGATGCCGCCCTGCGCTTCATTACCCGCAAAGACCCCGAAGCCCTTGAACTGATCCGCCACGATGCGGCCCATGTGCTGGCCGAGGCCGTGCAGGCTCTGTTTCCCGGCACACAGGTGACCATTGGGCCGTCGATTGAAAACGGCTTCTATTACGATTTCTACCGGGCCGAGCCGTTCACCCCGGATGATTTCGCCGCCATTGAAAAGCGCATGCGCGAAATCGTGGAAAAGGCCGAGCCTTTTGTGCGTGAGGTCTGGAAGCGCGATGACGCCATCGCTTTTTTTGAAGAGCGGGGCGAAAGCTTCAAGGCGCAGCTTATCCGCGACCTGCCCGAAAGCGAGGATATTTCCATCTACCGTCAGGGGGCGTGGCTGGATCTGTGTCGTGGGCCGCACCTGCGCACCACAAAGGATGTCGGCACCGCCTTCAAGCTGATGAAGGTGGCGGGCGCTTACTGGCGGGGTGATCATCGTAACCCCATGCTGACCCGCGTTTACGGCACGGCCTGGCGCGACCAGAAAGAACTCGACGCCCACCTGCACCAGCTTGAAGAAGCCGAAAAACGCGACCACCGCCGCATCGGCCGCGAAATGGGCCTGTTCCATTTTCAGGAAGAGGCCGTGGGGCAGGTGTTCTGGCATGCCAAGGGCTGGCGCATTTACAGCGTGTTGCAGGACTACATGCGCCGCGTGCAGACCCGCCACGGCTATCAGGAAGTGCGCACCCCCCAGCTTGTTGATCGCGGCTTGTGGGAAGCCTCGGGCCATTGGGACAAGTACCGTCACCACATGTTCGTGGCGACCGTGGAGGACGAGGACAAGACCCTTGCCCTCAAGCCCATGAACTGCCCCTGCCACGTGCAGATTTTCCGTCACGGCCTGCGTTCTTACCGTGAACTGCCGCTGCGTATGGCGGAGTTTGGCGCCTGCCACCGTTACGAGCCTTCGGGCGCGCTGCACGGGCTGATGCGCGTGCGTGGCTTTACGCAGGATGATGCCCATATCTTCTGCACAGAAAACCAGATTGCGGATGAAACCGTGCGCTTCGTGCGGATGCTGCATGAGGTCTATACCGATCTGGGCTTTGAGCATGTGCGCGTGAAGTTTGCCGACCGCCCCGAGCAGCGCGCAGGCAGCGAAGCCGTGTGGGACAAAGCCGAAAGCGCTCTGAAAGAAGCCTGCACCGTTGCGGGTGTGGACTATGAGCACAACCCCGGTGAAGGCGCGTTTTACGGGCCCAAGCTCGAATTCGTGCTGCGTGACGCCATTGGCCGTGACTGGCAGTGCGGCACCCTGCAGGTCGACCTTGTGCTGCCTGAGCGGCTGGATGCCAGCTACGTTGGTGAGGATTCGGCCCGCCACCGTCCGGTTATGCTGCACCGGGCGATTCTGGGGTCGTTCGAGCGGTTCCTCGGGATTCTGATCGAGCAGCATGCCGGACGCTTCCCGCTGTGGCTGGCGCCGGTTCAGGTGGTTGTGGCTTCCATCGTAAGTGATGCCGCTCCGTATGCCGAAGCCGTGGCGCAATCTCTGCGTGATGCGGGGCTTGTGGCGGAAGCGGATGTCCGTAACGACAAGATCAACGCCAAGGTGCGCGAGCACAGTCTGGCCCGCGTGCCAGTGATGCTGGTTGTCGGCCGCCGCGAGGCGGAGGAAGGCACCGTAGCCATGCGTCGTCTTGGTTCGCAGGCACAGGAGAACCTTACGCAGGCTGAAGCGTTGCAGCTTCTGGTAGCGGAAGCCACCCCGCCGGATATGCGGGCCGTCCGCACCGCCGAGTAAGAACAGGAAAAAAAGACTGTCGTTGCGGCAGGGCTGCAATGACAGGTTTTTGTCATGGGCGACTTGATAAAAAATCGGGAACGCACATAATACCGCCGCGAAAAAGCCCCCTCGGGGGTTTGAGCCTATATGTTGTAATGAAGAACAGGAGCCGACCATAGCCAGATCCCCATTTCCCGCGCCCCCGAGCCGCGAAGGGCCGCGAGTGAACGAAGAGATTCGCGTTCCGCAGGTGCGTCTCATTGATGAAAACGGCGAGATGATCGGCGTCATGACCATCCGCGATGCTCTGGCGCGTGCCTATGGTGTCGGGCTTGATCTGCTGGAAATCAGCCCCAATGCTGAGCCGCCGGTTGCGAAAATTCTTGATTACGGCAAGTTCAAATACGAACAGCAGAAAAAGCGCAACGAAGCCAAGAAGAAGCAGAAGGTCATTGAAATCAAGGAAGTCAAGGTTCGTCCGAATATCGACGAAAACGACTACCAGGTTAAGATGCGCGCTATCAAAAGCTTCATTGGCGATGGCGACAAGGTGAAGGTTACGCTGCGTTTCCGTGGTCGTGAAATGGCTCACCAGGAACTGGGGATCAAGGTTCTGGAGAGGATTCGCACTGAAACCGATGAACTCACCAAAGTTGAGCAGATGCCGCGCCTTGAAAACCGGCAGATGATCATGGTGCTGGCACCCCGCTAAGGGCGCTGCTCCGTTCTGTTTGCAAAACCCGCTTCCGGCTTTAGGGCTGGAAGCGGGTTTTGTACTTTCAGGGGGCCAGAAGCACGGTGGCCGAGGCGGAGGCTCGTATGGTCTGGGTTTCGCCCGTACTGGAAGCTACGGGGGCTTCTGCCCCATCGCCACTGCTCATGCGTGCGGCCATGAGCATGACAGGCATGGGGTGTGGCAGCGACTGGGCGGAGACTTCAACCCGCTCGAAATGCGAGACTCGCTGGCCCAGCGCTTCGGCTAATGTCTGGGCCTGCTTTTGCAGGTCTTTGACCGCTTCCGTTTCGGCCTGCAGGCTCAGGGCCGCGCGCCGTTCTTCGGAAACAGACCACTCAAGCTGCTCCAGAATCAGGCCCTGTGCCTGAAGCTGGCCCACGAGTGGTAGCAGCGCCTTGCTGTCATGTGCCTTGAGTGTCACGGTCTGCTGGGCCAGCCAGAGCGATGAGTTGCTTTTTTCCTGATGCTGTTCGGACACCGTGTAATCCAGAGCCGCCGGGCTGACGCCTTCCACCTTGCTGGCCTGCGTCATGGCGGCGCCAACGCGGTTATTGACAGCCTGCTGCGCACTGGCGGGGTTTTTGTCGCGGGCTTCGATCCGAAATGTGGCGGTCAGTTCATCCGGGGTGGTTTGTACACGCCCTTCGGCCCGGAGGGTTAGTTTGGTCTGGGCTGTGGCCTGCGGGGTTGTTTCAGCCTTTGCCTGTGGCGCTGCCAGCAGCAGGGGGGCTGCGCACAGCACGGGCAGTGCCGTGGCGGTGGCCTTTAGTGCGGGTTTGTGTAAACCGGTCGGGCGGACGAATACGGGCATCAAGCCACTCCCTACGCCATATCTACTGGCGTTCTGTTGCGTATCGTCTCTCATAACGCCTGCACATGAAGGCAGGTTCATGGCAGAGGCGGAGTACTTTCGCGTGCGAGCATGTAGCCAGCGTTGCGTACGGTTTGCAGCATGGGGTGTTCGAACGGTTTGTCTATTTTTTGCCGTAGTCTGGAAATATGAACATCTATGACATTGGTCTGGGGGTCGAAATGGTAGTCCCACACACCTTCAAGCAGCATGGAGCGGGTTACCACCTCTCCGGCATGGCGCATGAGAAACTCCAGCAGGCGGAATTCGCGGGGCTGGAGGTCAATCTTCTGTCCCGCGCGGTGCACCGTGCGCGAAAGCAGGTCTATCGCCAGATCCCCAACATCAAGATGGGTGGCGGGTTGTACTGTGGTACGGTGGCGCCGTGTCAGGGCTTCCAGCCGGGCGAGAAGCTCGGCAAAGGAAAATGGCTTGGTCATGTAGTCATCCGCGCCCGCTTTCAGCCCTGTCACCTTGTCTTCAACATCGGACAGGGCAGACAGCAGCAGAACGGGCGTGGTGTTGCCCATTTTGCGTAGCGTGGTGAGAATATGCAGGCCATCCAGGGTATCGGGCAAAATCCGATCCAGAACGATGACATCAAAGGTGGCGCTGCCCGCGTGGAGTAGCGCCTGCCTGCCGTCTTCGGCTTGTTCAACCAGATGACCTGTCTCAGTCAGGCTTTTGGTGATAAACCCGCAGACTGTCTGGTCATCCTCGACAAGCAGAACACGCATGGACACTCCTCGGTGTTTCGCATGAGAAACCGAAGAACGGTACAGTATTAACCCCCTCTTGTCACCTCTGTAGGTTACAGGCGGTCCTTTTCAGAAAGGGCAGGGGTTACCCCATCCAGAATGGAGAGCAGCACGGCGGTCAGGGGGGAGGCCAGAATCAGGCCAGGAAAGCCCAGAATCGCGCCAAACAGTGTTTGTGAAAGCACGGTCAGCGCCGGGGGCATCTGTACAGCGTGGCGCTGGATAACAGGGGCCAGCACGTTGCCTTCCAGAAACTGGATAGTGGCGTAAAGGGCTGCAACCATCACGGTTTCACGGGTGCCGAGCGAAAGGGCCAGCAGCAGGGCAGGGACCGCCCCCATGATCGCGCCGATATAGGGGATGAAGTTACACAGCCCGGCCAGCACGCCCAACGCAAGCGCCAGTGGCACACCGATAAACCACAGGCCCAGTGCTGAAAGTGTGCCAACCACGAGCATATCGAGCGACTGCCCGGCCACCCATGCCCACAGCGTGCGCCCTGCACGGAGCATCAGCCCACGCATGTGCTGGCGGCGGGGTGGGGGTACCAGCCGCAGCAGGCCATTGGCGTACGTGGTGGGTGACATGGCGAAATACAGCCCTGCGATCAGCACCACCAGAATGGTGCCTAGCGCACCAAAGGCGGAGCCGAGCATGCCTGTCATGGAACCGGCCAGACGCGACCCCAGAGAGGCCAGACTGCTTTCTCCGCTCCCCTGCGGGTTACCAAGGGAGGAGGGCAGATATTTGATAATAAGCTGGCCTGTGGGGCTGTTTTGCAGGGTCTGGCGCAGAGCGGTTTCCTGTTGGCGTAGGGCTTCCTGCAGGCGCATGGCCTCGTTGGCAATGGAGGGGCCACTATTCCACGCCAGCATCATGACAGTGCTGATGACCGCCACCACAACCACCGCCAGCGCCCATGGGTAGGACAGGCGCAGGTGCCGCACCAGCAGGGCTGACAGGCCATGCAGCACCACTGCGCAGAGCACGGAGGCAAAGATGACCATCATCACATCGCCCAGCAGCCAGATCAGCATCCCTGCGGCGACCGCGCTCAGGCTCACACGCAGCATACGCAGCGCATCCACCTGTTTGGCTGTGGGTGCGGTGCCCGGCGCTACGGGCGCAGCCGCTTTGTCCGGGTCATGATGGTGTGCCTCATCCGCTACGGTTGCATGAGACGGAGAGGCAACATCCTCTGACGGTCTGGAAGGGTGTTCTGAAGACATGCAAAAAGCTCTTTCGGAAAGGCGCGGGTCTGTGTAACGGCTGTCTGATACGGTTTGTGGTAGCGCCATATCGTAATTTTTTCTCCAAATTCTTGTTGCCGCGTATCCGCAGTCGAGAAAAAATCTTGTGAAACGGGAGTAAACACCAGGAATGTCCGGTGTAAAAGAAGGAAGCCTCGCGGCGGCCTCCAAGGCTATTTTTGCCCTTGCGGTGGGCACTTTCGCAATCGGTACGGGTGAGTTCGCAGCCATGGGGCTGCTGCCCGAAATGGCGCAGGGTGTGCAGGCCACGATTCCCAGAACGGGCGAGGCCATTTCAGCCTACGCGCTGGGTGTGGTTGTGGGCGCGCCCCTGATTGCGGTTTTTGGCGCGACATTTTCGCGTCGTACGTTGCTGGCCGTGCTTATGGGCTGGTTTGCGGTTACGAACTGTCTGGGCACGCTGGCCGCCACGCTGGGCATGCTTGATCTGGCGCGGTTTGTTACCGGTCTGCCGCATGGCGCGTTCATGGGGGTGGCGGCTCTCGTGGCGGCCGGGTTGGTGGACAGGGGCTACCGTGGCCGCGCCGTTGGGCGTGTTTTTTCCGGCCTGACCATTGCCAATGTGGTGGGCGCTCCCTTTGCGACCTATGCGGGATCGTATTTCGGATGGCGCCTGTCTTATGTACTGATCGGGCTTGTGGGGGCGGTCTGCTGCCTGATGGTTATGGCATGGCTCCCGTATGACCCGCCGAACAAGGCGCGCTCCGCCCTGTCCGAGCTACAGGCGTTTACCCGCAAACAGGTATGGTATGTCATGGGTACCGTGGCGGTTGGCTGCGGCGGCATGTTCTGTGTGTACACCTATTTTTCGGTCACGTTGCAGGATGTAACGGGTGTTCCGGTATGGGGTGTGCCGCTGTTTCAGGCTGTGTGGGGTGTTGGCATGTGTACCGGCGCATGGGCTGGTGGCCATCTGATGGATAAAAGCCTGAAATGGACAGCCATTGGCGCGTTTGTGTGGAATGCACTGGCGCTGGGGCTGTTTTCGCTCGTGGCCACCAATATGTGGCTGACGGCTCTGGCCGTATTCATGCTGGGCGGTGGTATTGCGGTTGGCCCGGCCATGCAGGTGCGCCTGATGGATGTGGCAGCCGATGCCCAGACCCTTGCCGCCTCCATGAACCACGCGGCCTTTAATCTGGCTAATGCGCTGGGGGCATGGCTTGGTGGGCTGGTGCTGACAGCGGGCTTTGGCGCAGCGGCAACCGGCTGGGCTGGTATGGTGCTGTCGGTTATCGGGCTGGTGCTGTTCGTGCTGTCTTTGGCGGCAGAGCGGCGGGATAATAACCGGGCTGCCGCACTGGCGGGCTAAACCGGTTATGCTGGCTCTGTCATTGCCTTGCGGGGTGGGGCAGAGCTTACCGGCCCGGTTTATGGGGCAGGTGAAGGCAGGCTCCGCCCCATTGGGGGCCTGGCTATAGGCTCAGCCCTCCGGTGTGTTGGCGGCTTCTTCCATTTCGGTTTGTGCGCTCAGCCAGCGCTCCTCGGTTTCGTCCTGCTCGCGTTGCAGGGCGGCAAGGCGGGTATTGAGTTTTGTGACCTCTGCGGCCTTGCCTTCGGCATACAGGCCGGGGTCGGCCAGAGCGCTTTCGAGTTTGGCGCGCTCATCTTCCAGCTTGGCCAGTTTTGTTTCCGCATCCTTGATGATCTTGCGCAGTGGTGCCTGTGCCTTGCGGGCTTCGGCGCGTTCACGCCGGTCATCTTTGCGGTTGGTCTGCGTGGCTGCGCTGTCCGTATCGGTGCGCTGGGTCGCGCGGCCTTTGTTGGCGGCGCGGGCACGCTCGGCCAGCCATGTGCGGTATTCCGCCATGTCGCCATCAAAAGGCGTGACCTTGCCATCCGCCACCAGCCACAGCCGATCCGCCACCAGTTCGACCAGATGCGGGTCATGGCTGATGAGCACCACAGCCCCTTCAAAAGCTGACAGGGCGCGAATCAGCGCATCACGCGCATCGAGGTCGAGATGGTTGGTCGGTTCGTCCAGCAGCAGAAGCTGAGGGGCGTCGCGCGTGGCAAGGGCCAGCAGCAGGCGGGCTTTTTCGCCGCCTGAGAGGTCACGCACGGGGGTTTCCGCCCTGTCGACATCCAGACCGAAGCGGGCAAGCTGGGCGCGTACGGCGGGCGGTGTGGCCTTGGGTAGTGCGCGGCTCATATGGTCTACGGGGTTTTCATCCAGCCGCAGTTCCTCGGCCTGATGCTGGGCAAAATAGCCAACTTTCAGCCGGGGGTTACGCTCCACCGTGCCGCTGATCGGTTCCAGCCTGCCTGCCAGCAGTTTGACCAGTGTGGACTTGCCGTTACCGTTCGCCCCCAGCAGGGCGATGCGGTCTTCCATATCCAGCCGCAGCGACAGGCCTGACAGAATGGGGCGCCCTTCATACCCCACGCTGGCGCGGCTCATATTGATGATAGGTGGGGGCAGACCTTCGGGTTCGGGAAAGGCGAAGCGTGTGGGGGTGTCTTCCACCACGCTTTCGATCACGGGCAGTTTTTCTAGAGCCTTAAGCCGGGCCTGCGCCTGCCGGGCCTTGGTGGCCTTGGCGCGGAAACGGTCTACAAAAGACTGCATATGCGCGCGCTGGGTGGCGATTTTTTCCGCCTGCCGGGCCTGCTGGAGTGCTTGCTCGGTACGGATTCGTACGAAGTTTTCGTAGCCGCCGGGGGTCAGGCTCAGCTTGCCCTTGTCCAGATGGGCAATGGCATCCACGCACGAATCGAGCAGGCCGCGATCATGGCTGACAATGAGAGCCGCCCCGGCGAATCGGCGTAGCCAGTCTTCCAGCCAGAGTGTTGCTTCAAGGTCGAGATGGTTGGTTGGTTCGTCGAGCAACAGCAGGTCAGGCTCAAGAAACAGTGCCGTAGCCAGCGAGACGCGCATGCGCCACCCGCCCGAAAAGTCCGAAACGGGGCGGGCCTGCGCTTCGGTATCGAAACCAAGCCCCGCCAGCACTGACGCCGCACGGGCGGGGGCGCTATCGGCCTGAATGGCGCGCAGCCGCTCATGGATTTCGGCAATGCGCTGCGGGTCGGTTGCGTGTTCAGCTTCGGCCAGCAGGGCTGTGCGCTCCTCATCCCCCGCCAGTACGGTTTGCAGGAGGGAGCCAAGGTCTGCCGGGGCTTCCTGCTTGACGCGGGCCATGCGCGCACGGGCAGAAAGGCGGATTTCGCCCCCATCGGGGGTGATATCTCCCGCTATGGCGGCCAGCAGGGTGGATTTTCCCGCGCCGTTGCGGCCGACAAGCCCAATTTTGCGTCCCGGTTCAACGGATAGACTGGCGTTATCCAGCAGCAGGCGGCCTGCCATGCGTAAGGATAGCTCGGAGATGACAAGAAGGCTCAACGCGGTTCCCGTTATTTGATGGAATCGTACATTACATTCTGTGTGGTACCTACCAGCCTTGGCCGATATGCTCTAGATGGAGGCGTGAACGCCGCCCCCGGGCGGATAGAGACAGCAAGACAGGAGTAAGGCCGATGGCCAAGGAACGCACGCTTTCCATTATCAAGCCCGATGCAACCCGCCGCAACCTGACGGGCAAGATTAACGCCGTGTTTGAAGATGCGGGCCTGAGCATTGTTGCCCAGAAGCGCGTCCAGCTGACCCCCGCGCAGGCTGGTGCTTTCTATGCCGTGCATAAGGAACGCCCCTTCTACAACGATCTGGTGTCCTTCATGATCTCCGGCCCGGTTGTGCTGCAGGTGCTTGAAGGCGAAAACGCCGTTGCCAAGAACCGCGATGTCATGGGCGCGACCGACCCCAAGAAGGCCGAAGCCCACACCATTCGTGCGCAGTTTGCTGAAAGCATCGAAGCAAACTCCGTTCACGGTTCCGACAGCGCTGAAAACGCGGCTAACGAAATCCGCTTCTTCTTCGCGGAAACCGAAATCCTGCCGTAAGGTTCTCTCTGCCGGGTTTTTCCCGGCGGGACACCCTGCGAACGGGCGCTTTCCAGCCATGCTGGAGGCGCCCGTTTTGCGTTTATGGGGCTGCCCACGCTGTGGAGCCTGCCTAGATCATGCTCTGGTGCATGGCTGGTAAAATCAGGCCGCACACGCATGGGTGATGCCTGTCTGGCAGGCACGACAAGCGGCGCAGATCGTTTCTATACTACCGAACGGAAAAAACTTTGGCCTGACACCGGGCAGCCGTTGACTGCGCGCCACTGTCAGACCGGCAGAGAGGGGTGTCATGAAACTTCTGGCCGTTCATCCGAGCGCACTGATGTACACGCGGGTTTTTCTCAGGCTGGAGCCTTTGGGGCTGGAGCTTGTGGCGGGGGCGGCCCGTCAGGCTGGCCACGATGTGCGGATTATCGATCTTCAGGTGGAAACGCATGAGGATTTCTGGAAGATCATGGATGATTTCCAGCCTGATGCGGTCTGTTATTCGGGGAGTTATCTGGCCAATGTGCCTGAAATTCTCGATCTGTGCCATGCAGTACATTATCGTAACCCTTCCACGGTGCAGATCATAGGCGGGCATTCCGTTTCCTTTATTGCCAAGGACGTGCTTGATCTGGCGGAAGGTACTGTCACCTGTATTCTCAAAGGTGAGGGCGATGCCACCATTGGGCCGCTGCTTAACGCCATGCGCGATGGACAGGACCTGCTGGAAGTGCCGGGTGTTGTAACCCTGAAGGGCGAAGGCCCAGCCCCTATTTTTGTTAAATCGCTGGATGATGTGCGCCCCGCGCGCGACCTGCTGCGCCACCGCAACAAGTATTTTATCGGCACGCTGGACCCCGCAGCCTCCATCGAGTTTGCGCGCGGCTGTCCGTGGGACTGTACGTTCTGTTCCGCCTGGACATTTTATGGCCGCTCCTACCGTACCGCCAGCCCGCAGGTGATCGCGGATGAACTGGAGGAAATCAAGGAGCCGGGCATCTTCATTGTTGATGACGTGGCCTTCGTGCATGAAGAACACGGTATGGCTATTGCCAATGAAATCAAGAAGCGTGGGATCAAGAAGGAATACTATCTTGAAACCCGCGCGGATGTGCTGCTGCGCAACAAGGAGGTGTTCAAGGTCTGGAGCGAGATCGGGCTGTCCTATATCTTCATCGGGCTGGAAGCGGTGGATGAAGAAGGGCTGAAACAGTTCCGCAAGCGTGTCTCGCTCGACAAGAATTTCGAAGCGCTGGAATATGCCCGCTCGCTGGGGCTGATTGTTGCCATCAACATTATTGCCGATCCCTCATGGGATAAACAGCGTTTTGAAACTGTGCGCCAGTGGTGCCTCGAAATACCGGATATCGTGAATATTTCGGTAACAACGCCGTATCCGGGTACGGAAATCTGGCACAAGGAAGCGCGTCGCCTGACCACACGTGATTATCGCCTGTTCGACATTCAGCACGCAGTGCTGCCCACAACCCTGCCGCTGCCCGAGTTTTATGAAGAGCTGGTCAAAACCCAGCAGGTGCTCAACACCAAACATATGGGGTGGGAAGCCCTGAAGGATACGGCGGGTATTGCTGTGCGGCTGTTGAGGAACGGGCAGACAAATTTTGTCAAAATGCTCTGGAAATTCAATTCGGTTTTCAATCCAGAGCTACAGCTTGCCGACCATCAGCGTCCGGCCCGTTACCTGATGCCTATCCAGCCGGAAGCGGTGGACACTATCTCGCGCTCTGATCTGTATGTACATGGGCCGGGCGGACGCAAAACCCGTGCTCTGGACGATGATACAGAGCAGTTTGTCGATACCACCCGTATGGGGGCAGAGGCCTGATTGGCAAAGGCTGTCCCCAGCAGGCCCGGAGCCTTCAGGCCAGAAAAGGCCATAGGCTCTGGGCGGTGTAGGTTTCAGCCACCAGACTGAATGGTAAGCCTGCCCGCGTGCGTAAAAGCGCTGTGTGGCGGAACAGATGCGTTGGCAGGCCAATGGTATTGCCGGGGCTGGCGGTCTGGTTATCATCCGGTGTGGGGCGCAGAGCGTGAAGCTGTGTGCAGGACAGATTTTTTTCCGGCAGAGGCCACCACAGGCTCTCGCGGGCAAGGGTCTGGCGGAAGAACTCAAGAGCCCGCACCGCACGGCCAAAGGGAATATCCGTGGTGTCGAGTGCCTGCTGCATGTCGGTGTCCAGCCGGTCGGCCCTGTACCAGTTTTCAGCTTCGGATAGGACAAGCGGGCCGCAGGTCATGCGGATTTTGCGGTAGTGCAGGGTGGCGGGCTGGCCCAGCAGCGGGGCAAAAGCGGCCGGGCAGGGTGTGGCTGGCTCATCTGCCCGTTCTACCCGCAGCGGGCTTGCGAGAGAGGTCTGTGCCATCCAGTCTTCCAGCGCACGGGTGGCGCTGGGGGCGGCTAGCAGGGCGTTTTCAAGGCGGGAGACCAGCACGGCCAGATACAGCCGGTTGGTCAGGGTATCGGGTAGGGGAGTGGGCTGGTTGGGCGGTGTCTGGGTCATCGCGACAGCATACCATGTCCGCTTGCGGCGGGGAGGGGGCGTTGCCTGTTTCCTGCCGGGGTGAAGTTGCGCTACAATAAGGATACGAACGGCCTGAATGGTGCCCCGTTATTTTTGAAGGGAAGTGGATGTAATGAGTTCCAGCACGACAAGTTTCATGGTTGACGGCATGACCTGCGACGGGTGCGTGTCCGCCGTGAAGCGCGCTCTTGCCGCCATTGATGGTGTTGAGTCCACGGACGTCAATCTGGCGAGCAGCGAAGTGACGGTTACCTATGACCCGGCGAAGGCTGGTATTTCCTCTCTGCGCAACGCCATTCGTGGGGCGGGGTACGAGGTAGGCTGAAAACGCCGCCGTGCCATGCGTTGACATGGCACGGTGCAGGCGGCCCGGCGGCTGGCGGTAAGCGGGTGGACATGCCACCATGCGCGGCATGGCGGCCGTGCCGTGGGCATGGCGGGAACAAGGCACAACAGGGGCGGACAAGGGCCACAATGCGTAAGACGACAACACTGGGCCTGAGCATTCTGGCCGTGGGCGGTATTCTGCTGGGCGGCTGTTCGTCCGAAATCGGGCGGTTGCCGTCTGATACGGATGTTTCGTGTCTGCGTAAGCAGATGGCCGGGCCGATGTTCCTCAGCTTTCCGCTGGCGGCCAATACCTGTCAGCGCCTGACCAATCATGGCCTTGTGCTGGGCGAAAAAAATGCCAAGCTGATCCCGCTCAACCTCAAAGGGGCGCCGGATTTGCAAAAGCTCGCACAGGAATACGGCTACAGCTACACGCCCTGAGCGTAAGCTTTGATGCTGGGCGTGCCTTCCGTAATGGAGGCGGCCCAGTATGGTGGTGGCTGGTGGAATCAGCTTTCGAGTTCGGTATCCCAGTAAAGATAGTCGCACCAGCTTTTATGCAGGTAGTTGGGCGGAAAGGCGCGGCCGTTTTCCTGTAGTTCCCACGAGGTTGGGCGTGCCGGAGGGCGGCGGGGGATCATGCCGATTTTCTGGGGCATGTGCGGGCCTTTGCGCAGGTTGCAGCAGCCGCAGGCCGTGACTACATTTTCCCAGCTTGTGCGCCCGCCCTTGCAGCGTGGAATAACGTGATCAAAGGTCAGTTCGGGCGTGGGGTAACGTTCGCCACAATACTGGCAGGAAAAGTTGTCACGCAGGAACACGTTGAACCGCGTAAAAGCCGGTTTGCGGGCCGCGGGAATGAAGTCTTTCAGGGCAATGACACTGGGCAGGCGGAAGGTCTGCCTTGGTGAGCGCACCTCGACATCATATTCGTTCAGCACTGACACACGATCAAGGCACACGGCCTTTATGGCATCCTGCCACGACCACAGGGAAAGAGGAAAATAGGAGAGTGGCCTGAAGTCGGCATTGAGAACAAGGGCCGGAAAATTCAGAGTACTGCCATCCGCCAAGACGCGTCTCCCTATCATGCTCGGGAACGCCGCCAGAGATGGCCGTAAAACTCGGGGAACGGCCATTCAGGCGATACGTCGTCGAGATAATTACTGCTCCCAGTATTGCAGAGCTTCGGGTGTGTGGCAAGAAAGCGCAAAGAAACGGTAAGGGAATACGGTCTGTGTACTGGTATTTTTCGGCATAAAAACCATGAATTTTCCATTACATTACAATGGTGTTACACAGAACGGGCCGCTTTGCGGCTGGCGTACGCGCTTTGCCCCCAGCCCCACCGGGTTTTTGCATCTGGGCCATGTGGCTGCGGCCCTGTTTGGCTGGCGCTACGCTCAGGAGGGGGGCGCGTGGCTGATCAGGCTGGAGGATATAGACCCCCAGCGGTGCAGGCCGGATTTTGCCATCAACCTGCTGGATGATCTGGCCTGGCTGGGGCTGCATTCAGCAGAGCCGGTGCTGCGCCAGTCGGAGCGGATGGCCACCTATGGGCAAACGCTGTTGCGCCTGCAGGCGCTGGATGTGCTGTATCCATGCTTTTGCACCCGTTCTGACATCCAGCGAGAACGGGCGGGCATGATGTCCGCCCCCCATACAGCTCCAGATGGGAGCGCAGTCTATCCCGGCACATGTCGTGCCCTGCCAGCCGCCGAACGCGCCCGGCGGATTGAGGCCGGGCAGCCTTACGTATTGCGGCTTGATATGGCGCGGGCCTGCGAGCACGTTCGGCAGCAAGAGGGCGCGCGATGGCCCCTGTGCTATCACGACCTGCAGCGCGGCGCGGTAACCTGCACGCCCGAACGGTTTGGAGATGTGGTGCTGGCCCGGCGTGATGTTCCGGCATCCTACCACCTATGTGTCAGCCATGATGATGCGGTGCAGGGCATTACACTAGTGACACGGGGGGAGGATCTGCGGCCTGCAACCGATCTGCACCGGTTATTGCAGGCCCTCATGGGCTGGTCGGTTCCGGCTTACGCTTTTCATCCTCTGTTATGCGATGCGCAGGGCCGCAGGCTGGCCAAACGGGCAGGTGCGCGATCCATCCGTTCCATGCGCGAGGAGGGGTTAAGCCCCGAGGCAGTGAAAGCTCTTGCCGGTATGGCTGATATGCTGCCCGCCGGTGCGCCGGTGGCCGGGCCTGCGTCAGAAGCGCGGTAAAAGGCGCTCAGTCAGAACGGGTTGTGGTAAAATCAGTGCGTGCGGTGGAAAAAAGCACCCAAGGGCTGAAATCGTATATTCCGCGCGCCCGCGAACATGATTAGTGTGCCGCAGTCATAACAGACCGCAGGGACAAGCCGGGAGCATGGGTGCCCGCCCCCGCGTGTCTGAAGTAAACGTGTTGGAAAGTAGGAAGCCATGAGCATTGTCGCTGACCGCATGACCAGGATCAGCCCGAGCCAGACCATCGTTATTTCAACGCGCGCCCGCGCGCTGAAAGCCGAAGGCCGCGACATTATCAGCCTGTCGGCGGGCGAGCCTGACTTCCGTACGCCCCAGAACATTGCCAGTGCGGCCATAGCCGCCATTGAAGCGGGGCAGACACGCTATACCGATGTCGCGGGCACTCCTGAACTGCGTCGTGCCGTGGCTGAGCGTTTCCGGCTGGATAGCGGGCTGGATTACAAGCCTGAGGAAATTATTGTTTCCACTGGCGGCAAGCAGGTCATCTACAATGCCATGATGGCAACGCTCAACCCCGGTGACGAAGCCATTATTCCCGCACCGTGCTGGGTGTCCTATCCTGATATTGTCACGCTGGCTGAAGGCGTGCCCGTTATCGTGCCCTGCCGCCGCGAAAACGGCTTCCGCCTGACGGCCGAGGAGCTTGAGGCCGCCATTACGCCGCGCACGAAGTGGTTTTTCCTGAACTCTCCGTGCAACCCCACCGGTGTGGCCTATTCCGCTGAGGATCTGCGCCCGCTGTGCGATGTACTGCTGCGCCACCCGCATGTGTGGATCTTTACGGACGATATTTACGCAAAGCTGGCTTATGACGGCTTCCGCCCCGCTACTTTTGTCGAGGTAGAGCCGCGCCTGCGTGAGCGTACCGTCACCATGAACGGCGTGTCCAAGGCTTATGCCATGACCGGCTGGCGCATCGGTTTTTCAGGTGCGCCCGTGGCGGTTACCAAAGCCATGAACACCTTGCAGGGGCAGTCCACCTCCAATCCCTGTTCCATCGCGCAGGCGGCAGCGCTTGAAGCGTTAACTGGCCCGCAGGATTTTATCGGCGAGATGGTGTCGGTCTATCAGGCCCGGCGTGATCTTGTGGTGTCCATGCTCAATCAGGCGCAGGGCATGCAGTGCGATACGCCGCAGGGTGCGTTTTATGTGTTTCCCAATATTGAGGCCTGTCTGGGTAAAACCTCTCCCGGTGGGCGGCTGATGGCTACGGATGAAGACTTCGTAGGGGCTTTGCTGGAAGAAGAAGGCGTGGCCGCCGTGCATGGTTCGGCCTTCATGTATCCGGGGTATCTGCGTATTTCCTACGCAACGGATACGGAAAGCCTGCGCGAAGCCTGCACGCGTATCCAGCGTTTCTGCGCGGGTGTGAACTAGGCGCATGGCGCGGGTTTTCGCTGATCGTCTCAAGGGGCTACCGGCCCCTGCGACCATAGAAATGGCGGCCCGCGCCCGTGCGCTGCGTGCGCAGGGTGCGCCCGTTATTTCGCTGGCGTTGGGTGAGCCGGATTTTGCAACGCCTCCGGCGGTTGTGCAGGCCGCACATGAGGCGGCACTGGCCGGGCAGACCAAATATCCACCTGTTGATGGCACGCCCGCGCTCAAGGCGGCGGTGGCGCGCAAGTTCGCACGGGATAACGGACTGGACTACGCTCCCTCCGAGATCATGGTGTCCAACGGGGGCAAGCAGGTCATTTTCAATGCGTTCATGGCCACGCTTAATCCGGGGGATGAGGTGGTGGTGCCCGCGCCATACTGGGTCAGCTATCCGCTGATTGCCCGCATGTTTGGGGCAAAACCCGTTTTTGTACCTTGCCGGGAGGAAGACGGTTTTCGCCTGCGGGCCGATGCGCTGGCTCAGGCCATGGGGCCACGCACGCGCTGGCTGGTGCTTAACTTCCCCTCCAATCCGACCGGGGCTGTGTGTACGCAGGCTGATCTTGAGGCGATTGCCGAGGTTCTGCGCGCCTATCCCGATACGTGGATTCTGTCTGACGAGATTTACGAACATCTGGTTTTTGATGGTGCGCGCGCGCCTTCAATTGCGGCTGTCGCGCCAGATCTGAAAGAGCGCATCATTACGCTTAACGGGGTTTCCAAAGCCTATGCCATGACCGGCTGGCGCGTGGGGTTTGCCGGAGGGCCAGCCGACCTGATTGCCGCCATGCGCGGAGTGCAGGGTAACGCGACATCGGGTATCTGCACCATTGCGCAGGCGGCTGCCGCAGCCGCGCTGGATGGCCCGGCTGATCTGGTGGCGGATATGGTTGCGGTTTATAGCCGCAGGCGGCGCATGGTGGTGGAAGCCCTTCAGGCGGTACCGGGGCTGACCTGCGCCCTGCCTGCGGGTGCTTTTTACGCCTATCCCGGCGTGGCGGGCTGTCTGGGCCGCCGTGCGGCGGGCGGGCGATTGCTGGAGAGCGATCTCGATTTCGCGCAGGCGCTGCTGGAAGAAGAATACGTGGCCACCGTGCCGGGGAGTGCTTTTGGGGCTTCGCCCTACCTGCGGCTTTCCTGTGCGACCTCGGACGAAGCGCTGGCTGAAGCCTGTGCGCGTATCAGCCGGTTTGTCAGTGGCTTATGCTGAATGAGGCTTCGGTGATGGAAGCCGCCCGTGCAGGGGGTAATACCCCGCGCGCACGTGGCTTTCTGCCCGAGCTGGTTCTTATTATTACGGCGGCGTTGTGGGGCGGCACCTTTCTGGTGGTGCAACTGGCAGAGCAGCATACTGGCACGCTGTTTTTTGTCGCGGCCCGCTTCCTGACAGCCGGAGGGCTGACCTGCCTGCTGTTTGCCCGTGCCCTGCCGGGGCTAAACAGGGCGGAATGTGTGGCGGGTGGGGTTATCGGCGTTGTCATGTTCGGTGCCTACACTTTGCAGACATGGGGCCTGCGCAGCATTTCCAGCAGTCAGTCCGCTTTTATTACCGGTATGTATGTGCCGGTGGTGCCGTTTGTGCAGTGGCTGTTCAGCAAGCGTGCGCCGCGTCTTGCCGGGTGGTTGGGCATAGGCTGTGCGTTCTGTGGGCTGGTGCTGCTGACAGGCTGGCGGCAGATTGTCAGCCTGCAACTGGGAGCAGGTGAAGTCGGAACCCTGATTGCCGCAGCCCTGATCGCGCTTGAAATTGTTCTGGTCGGGTATTTTGCCCGGCCCGGTCTGGATAGTTTTCGCATGACCGTGGTGCAGCTTCTGGTTGTGGGGGTGTTGGCCCTTTGTGCAATGCCTCTTGCGCACGAGGCGGTACCGGTTTTTTCATGGGGCTGGGCGCTACCGGTGCTGGCGCTGGGTGGCTTGAGCGCTGTGATTTACACGGCCATGAACTGGGCGCAGCAGACGGTTTCCCCTACCAGAGCCACGGTTATTTACGCGGGCGAGCCGGTCTGGGCGGGGCTTGTCGGTTGGCTGGCGGGGGAGGCCCTGCCCATGCGTGCGTTGGTCGGGGCCGGGCTGGTGGTGCTGGGCGTTCTGGTAAGCGAAGTCAGGTTGGGTAAAAAAAACGCGGGAGATAACGCGGGTTAAAGTGTTGCCTGTGTGTGGTGGCGGCCTTTAATCGCTGGCAGGGCTCTCCTTATAAAAACATATGCCATTCAGGCGCTGTTTTTTCATCGTATAAAGACTGATATCCGCACGGTTCATCAGTATTTTTTGTGTTGCGCCGTTTTCTGGAAAAAGAGAAATGCCAATGCAGCAGCCAACGCTCAGCAGGTTGCCATCTATACGGTTAGGCTCCACGACAACGCTGTACACTTTCTCTGAAATGGCTTCGATTTCAGAAATATTTTTATAATTTGCCAGAATAATGAACTCATCCCCACCCAGTCTTCCTAGAAAATGGCTGGTGTTTTTAAAGGCGGCTCTCAGTTTCTCGCCAATGGTTGTGAGAACTTCATCGCCAGTCAGATGGCCATAATTGTCATTTATATCTTTGAAATTATTCAGATCAATGATCATGCAGGCAAAGGTTGCCTGTGTTTGTCCGTTTTTTTCAATCAGTGTTTTGAAATGGTCGTTCAGCGCATTTCTGTTGGCTAAATTTGTCAGATTGTCGGTGTAAGCGATTTTTTGCAGATAAGATAACTGTTCACGGTTTTTATAATAATCTGTCAGATAGCCTACGATGCACGACCATAGAATAATAAACGACAGGATTAAGAAAATGGAACTCGCTCCCGCACCGTCTTTTGGTGGAGTTACGGTGTAATGGGCAAGAAAATATTTGTCTGAAATATGATAAATTGAAATGAATGTGCCAATTATTGCGCCAGCTATGTAATTTGCATATAAAAAACCAAAATCTATTATTTTTATTGCGAGATAAAAGCCGAAAACAAGAAGGGCGTAGGATAGGAGAGAGTAAAGAAGGCTGAAGTTGCTGCTTTCAGCACCAAAAATCTTGATCAGAACAATATGATGGATGATCCATACACTTGTTGCCATAAAACAGGGTATGGCTGCTTTTATAAGTTTTCTGGCTGGGCTGGTCGTTTGTATACCCCGCTCGTACAGGGCGCCGGATAAAGCCAGACAAGCAGATATAAAAGAGATTATTTCCAAGCTTGTCATGCTTTTCAGGTTTAATGGAAAGGCCATATAACAGCCTCTACCATTTTGGTGAGAATGTTTTCATCACATTTGTATATAGAGAATAATTTAAGAATGAGGGCCGGAGTTTACCCGGCGTCATTTTATGGCTGAGTGGGGTTGGCCGGGTGCTGCCGATATCAGGCATGCAGCACGTTACGGGTGAACTTGTGCGCGAGTGCGGCTGAGTCCTCAAGATCGGGCATTAAACCGATCAGTTGCAGTTCATCGCAGTACTGGGCGATCTGATCGCGGAAAGCGCCGCCTGCAACCGGGCGTATGAGCGGCTCGCTATGGAGCATGGCGCGCGCACTGTCGCTGCTCAGGGCCGGGGTGTCATCGGCAATCAGGGTGGCGACTTCATCGCGGTGGGTGTCGGCCCAGTGGGCGGCGTCCATCAGGGCCAGAACCAGTGCGGTGGCGGCTGCCGGGTCTTCGGCCAGTGCTGCGTCACTGACGCCCAGCACAAGGCTGGTGCGCTCGGCGTAATGTCCTGTGTTGCTACCGACCAGTTCGGTGAACAGATCGGGGTGTTCATGCAGAAGCTGCCAGCCAACAGGGTCGTGGGCTGCTACGGCTTCGATCTTCTGGGCCTGTGCTGCCTCGGCAATCTGGTCAACCGGCATGTCCTGCCATGTGATCCGGTTCATGGCATCCAGCCCTTTGCGGCGCATCATCACGGCAAAGAACAGCTTGTCCGCCGCATTGCGGTCGGGAATGGCCACAGTGCGGCCCATGAGCTGATCAAGCCGGGTAATGCCGCTGCTGCGCCGCACCAGCAGGCGGAAGTTGCCGGGCTGCACGCCAAGCACCAGCCGGGCGGGCAGGGTGTTGTTGAGATACTGAATCCAGATCAGGGCCGAGGCTACAGCGTAATCAAACGCCTTGTTCTGCATTGCGTCGAGCGTTTCATGGCCGTTGGCGCTGGAGGAAACAACCTCGATATCCAGATTGTAATGGGCAAAAAAGCCCTTTTGCTGGGCGGCTGCAAAAACCGGACAATGCTCCGCTCCAGACCAGCCAAGGCGCAGTTTGCGGTAAGAACCATCCGGCTGCGCACGTGGGTGCCTGTTATGCAGGTGCGGAGCAAGAATAAGCCCTGCGGCAGTGGCGGTGCTGGCAAGAACAGCCCCGGTAAGCAGGGCGCGACGCGAGAGGGAAAAGTGACCTTGGCTACTCATTCTCCCTGCTTACTACGAGTCAGGCTGGCTGTCGGCGGCGAAGTCAAAAAAAAGCAAAAAAAACATCAGCAAGGGGGTTTACGCGTACGAAAAGGGCCGCTATACGATGCCTCGCTGATCCCGAATAGCTCAGTTGGTAGAGCAAGCGACTGTTAATCGCTGGGTCGTAGGTTCGAGTCCTACTTCGGGAGCCAGCCTGAATTTTCCTTCAAAAATTCTATTATGGCGCGGCGGCAACGCCAGTCAGTTCCACCTTCCAGCGTGGGTCGGCCAGCTTGGCCTGAACCGTAGCGCGGGCAGGTTTGTTCGCACGGTCCAGCCATGCGTCCCATGCGCGGTTCATGTCCTCCATATCCGCCATGTCAGCCAGAAAAATCTGTACCGAGATCAGGCGGCTCTTGTCTGTGCCGGCTTCGGCCAGCAGGGCATCGACCTGTTGGAGGATGTCGGCCATCTGTCCCTGAGCATCAAGCTCTGGGTTATCCGCTACCTGTCCGGCAAGATGGATGAGGCCGTTATAAACAACGGCCCCCGTCAGGCGTTCTTCTGGAGCAAGGCGGGTGAGTGGTGGTGTGCTGGTCATGAGTTTTCCTTTGTTTGGGTGAGCGTTTTTACGCGGTTGCTGACACGGGCATGTTATCGATCAGCCTGACATCGCCCAGTGTCGCCGCCACGAACAGGCGTGCGCCGGGTTCGGGGTGGGAAAGGGGTTGCAGTGTCTGCTGTGCGCGCAAATCCAGATAATGCACTGTAAAACCTGCGGCCTGTAATGTGGTGGCGCACTCTGCAAGGGCTGAGGCACTCGGCTGGCCGGCCAGCAAGGCAGCCAGGCAGGTTTTGAGGGCTGCGGGTAGCAGGGCAGCCTGTTGGCGCTCGGCGGGGCTGAGCCTGCGATTGCGCGAGGACAGGGCCAGTCCATCGGCTTCGCGCACCGTGGCGACAGGCAGAATGTCCACCGGCATATCCATATCGCTCACCAGTCTGCGGATAATGCAGAGCTGCTGGTAGTCTTTTTCGCCAAAAGCTGCGATCTGTGCGCCGGTCTGGTTCAGCAGTTTGCTGACAACTGTAGCCACACCATCGAAATGGCCGGGGCGGTCGCCCCCGCACAGCATGGAATCGAGGCCCGAAACCATCACACGTGTTGCAAAACCCGGTGGGTACATTTCGTGCTCGTTGGGATTGTACAGCACGTCCACCCCGCCTGTGGCGGCCAGTAGTGCTACATCGGCTTCCACGCCGCGCGGATAGAGCTTGAAATCTTCCGGGTTGTTGAACTGGATCGGGTTGACGAAAATGGTCACGATACGCCGGGTGGCTTTGCCCTCCAGAGCGTTGACCAGCGCCAGATGTCCATCATGCAGGGCGCCCATGGTCGGCACCACGCCAATGGTTTCGCCTGCGCTGCGCCATTGTTCGACAAGGGCGCGCAGGTCTTTTCTGGTCTGGACGATATGCATGAAAAATCCTGAAGCAATGACACCAAACCGCGCAGTAGGGCGCGGGCGGGCAGTCTAGCCCTAGCCTGCTTGCAGGGCCAGCGCCGCCCCGGCTCTGGCCGGGGGGCAGGGTGGAGGGTGAATGGGCCTGTCAACGGGTGGGAAACTGGGGGCGGACTGTGCTATGCAGGGGTATGCCGCATGCAGATTTTGTTCATCTTCGGGTTCATTCCGCTTACTCGCTGAGTCAGGGGGCCATACGCGTTCCCGAGATCGTGGCCAAAGCGCAGGAAATGCGGATGCCTGCCGTGGGCATGACCGATTCCGGCAATCTGTTCGGCGCGCTGGAGTTTTCGCAATATTGCGCCAAGGCTGGTGTGCAGCCCATCATCGGTTGCCAGATTGGCCTGCCTGCCCGCAATGACAAGCCGGGCGCTCCGGCTGAACCCATTGTCCTGCTTGCACAGAACGAGGTGGGGCTGGCTAACCTCCAGTTCCTCTCCTCCTACGGTTTTCAGCATAGTGATCCGGCCGACCCGATCGTGGGGCTGGATACCCTGTGCGAAAAAGCCGAAGGGCTGATCCTGCTTACAGGTGGCACACGCGGGCCTTTGTTTCAGATGCTGGCCGAAGGGCAGAAAGACGAGGCCGAGCGCTGGCTTGCCCGTCTGGCCGAGGTGTTTGGTGACAGGCTGGTGGTGGAACTGCACCGCCACGGCCTGGCTGTGGAAAAAGCGGTGGAGCCGGGTGTGCTGGGGCTGGCAGACCGTTTTGGTCTGCCACTGGTTGCGACCAATGAATGCTTTTTTCCCGCGCCCGATCTGTACGAGGCACATGACGCGCTGCTGTGTATTGCGCAGGGCCGCACGATGGCTGAGCGGGAGCGTTTTCGCGTAACGTCCGAGCACTGGTTTAAACCGCCGGAGATGATGCGGGCCCTGTTCGCGGATCTGCCCGAAGCCTGCGACAACACGCTTGAAATCGCCCGCCGCTGCGCCATCAAGGTGGAAACGCGCAGCCCCCTGCTGCCAGTCTGTCCAAAGGTGCGTGAGGGCGCAACCGAAGACCAGACCCTGCGCGCCATGGCGCATGAAGGGCTGGAGCAGCGCTTTACCGGCATGGCGCTGGATGAGGAAACCAAAGCCCGCTATCAGGCCCGGCTGACATTCGAGTTGGATATTATCTCGAAAATGGGTTTCCCCGGTTACTTCATGATCGTTGCGGACTTTATCCAGTGGGCCAAGTCGCATGATATTCCGGTGGGGCCGGGCCGTGGTTCGGGGGCGGGGTCGCTTGCGGCATGGGCGCTGACCATTACCGATATTGATCCTATTCCTTTCAACCTGCTGTTCGAACGGTTTTTGAACCCCGAACGTGTGTCCATGCCTGACTTTGATATTGATTTCTGTCAGGACAGGCGTGACGAGGTTATTTCCTATGTGCGGGGTGAATACGGGGCTGACCGTGTCGCGCAGATCATTACCTTCGGTAAGTTGCAGGCGCGTGCTGCCGTGCGCGATGTGGGGCGTGTGCTGGGCCTGCCATATGGCATGGTTAACCGCGTAGCCGAGCTTATTCCAAACAATCCTGCAAAACCCGTGACGCTGAAAGAAGCCATTGCGGGCGAGCAAAAACTGCAGGAGATGCGCGACAGCGACGAGGCCCTGCGGCGCCTGCTCGAAATTGCCCAGCAGCTTGAAGGGCTGTTCCGCCACGCCAGTACACACGCCGCCGGTGTGGTCATTGGTGACCGGCCGCTGGTAGAACTGGTGCCGCTCTACCGAGACCCCAAAAGCGATATGCTGGTTACCCAGTATAATATGAAGTTTGTGGAGCAGGCGGGGCTGGTCAAGTTCGACTTTCTGGGGCTGACCACACTCACCATTCTGCGGCGCGGGGTCGATTTTATTGCCCGCATGGGCCAGAGCGTGGAGCTAGGTCGTATCCCGCTGGATGATGCCGCAACCTACGACATGCTGGGCCGTGGCGATGCCGCGGGTGTGTTCCAGTTCGAAGGTGCTGGCATGCGAGACGTGCTCAAGCAGATGCGCCCCACCCGGCTGGAAGACCTGATTGCCGCCGTGGCGCTGTATCGCCCCGGCCCGATGGCAAATATTCCCGATTACTGTCGGCGTAAACATGGCGAGGCCTGGGAGCCCCCGCACGAGGAAATCCGGGATATTCTTGAAGAGACCTACGGCATCATGGTCTATCAGGAACAGGTTATGCAGATCGCCCAGAAAATGGCGGGCTACAGTCTGGGTGGCGCTGACCTGTTGCGGCGCGCCATGGGTAAAAAAATCCGTGCGGAAATGGATCAGCAGCGCGAGATTTTCACCACCGGGGCAGTCGGGCGCGGGATTCCCAAAGACAAAGCCGTTGAGGTGTTCGACCTCATGGCAAAATTTGCTGACTACGGCTTTAATAAATCACACGCGGCTGCGTATGCGCTGGTGTCTTACCAGACCGCGTGGATGAAGGCCAATCACCCCGTAGCGTTTCTGGCAGCCTGTATGTCGCTCGCACGGGAAAAAACAGAAAAACTCGCGGCTTTACGGCAGGAAGCCGAACGCATGGGCATTGCCGTGCTGCCGCCCGATATCAACCGTTCCGAAGCTGATTTTTCCGTAGAGCAGCAGCCCGATGGCACCTATGCCATCCGCTATGCGCTGGCGGCGATCAAGAAAGTGGGTTTCGGGGCCATGGAATCGCTGGTGGCTACACGGGGTAAGCAGCCCTTTGCCGATCTGGTGGATTTTGCCACGCGTATAGACCCGCGCAACATCAACCGCATGCAGGTGGAAAATCTTGCAAAAGCCGGCGCTTTTTCCTGCCTCGATCCCAATCGTGCGCGTGTGCATGGTGCCGCGGACACGCTCCTGCGTCGTGCGCATTCACAGGCACAGGAGGCGGCTTCAGGCCAGATCGGGCTGTTTGGCGGTGGCGGGCAGAAAGAACCCCTGCGGGTGGAAGACCGGCCCGACTGGCCCGAGTTCGAACGGCTGGCTATGGAGGCCGAAGCCGTAGGCTTTCACATGACGGCGCATCCGCTGGATTCTTACGGCTCGGTTCTGCGGCGGCTGGGGGTTACCCGTATGTCGCAGCTTCTGTCTGCGGCGGAATCGGGTACGGCCCGTGTGCGGATTGCGGGCTGCGTGGTGGATCGCAAGGAACGCCCAACCCGTACAGGTAACAAGATGGCATGGGTGCGCCTGTCCGATGCGTCCGGCGGGTGCGAAGTGACGGTGTTTTCGGAAGTTCTGAGCCGAGTGCGGGATATTCTGGTTGCCGGCACAGCCGTTCTGGTAACGGCGGAGGCCAAGCTGGAGGGCGAAGCCCTACGCCTGACAGCGCAGGATATTGTCGATCTTGAACAGGCGGCGGCACAGGAACAGGGGCGTATGCGTGTCTGGCTGGAAGGTGTGCATGCGCTTCCCCCTTTGCAGGCGATGCTGAATGAGCAGAAGGGGGGCGCGGGGCGTATTGTTCTGATGCCCGGCGTGGCCGAAAGCCGTGATGTCGAGGTCAGGCTGAAAGGCGGCTACAAGGTAACACCTGTGCTGGCACAGAAACTACGCACCGTGCCCGGTATTTCCAAGGTGGAGCAGATTTAACCCAATGGCATGGTTGCGTGAGTTGCCCTGGCGTGAGCCAGATAGCGTGCTGGCGGCATGGGGGAATGTGCCATGGTGTGCTTTTCTGGACAGTGGCGGCGCTTTGGAAGAACGCAGCCGGTGGCGTTTTTTCTGCCATGCGCCCCGGCATGTGCTGCATGTCCAGGCCGGGCGGGTTATTCTGGATGGACGCGATCTGGGGCAGATGTCCGCAGCACAGGTTCTGTCTTTTCTGCGTAGTCTATGCCCCTGGTACGATGCTCTGGCCCAGCAAGTGGAGGGGGTGCCGTTCAGTGGCGGGCTTGTAGGGTTTGCCGGATACGCATTTGGGCTCGCGCTGGAAGGGATAAACAGTGCGCATGCGGCACAGGCGGATGTGCCGGATATGGCCGTGGCTCTGTATGAGTATGCCTACGCATGGGATAGGCAGGAAAAGCGCTGTTATGTCAGTGGTTTTTCGCATGATGGATACGATTCAACGCGTTGTGTCGCCGCATGGTATGCCGTGCCGGAACAGATGGCACCTGTCCCGGCCTGTCCCTCTTTTACGCTTGAGCCGGATCAGTCTGCGGATTCCTATCGTCGGGCTGTGGCGCAGGCGCGCGAACTGATTGCGGCTGGCGATATTTTTCAGGTCAATATAACCGGACGCTATACAGCGCTCCTGCCGGATGGGGTGTCGAAGGTTGATCTGTATCGGCGGCTGCGGGCGCATGCTCCAGCCCCTTTTGGGGCGTATCTGTCCTGCGGGGCGGATTTTTCTCTGTTGTCCTGTTCGCCCGAGCGGTTTGTGAGTGTCAGCGACCGGGGGGCGGTGGCGTCACGGCCGATCAAAGGCACAGCCCCACGCGGGCAGGATGCGGCACAGGATGAGGCGTTTGCCCGCATGCTGGCAGCAGATGAAAAGGAATGTGCCGAAAACCTGATGATTGTTGATCTGATGCGCCATGACATCGGGCGCGTTGCCCGCATAGGCAGTATGCAGGTTCAGGACTTTCTGAAGGTGGAACGTTTTGCCCATGTACACCATCTGGTGTCGGAAGTGCGAGGCACCCTGCAGCCGGAGCATGATGCGTTTGACCTGCTGGCCGCGACCCTGCCGCCGGGTTCGGTCACCGGGGCGCCAAAGCACAGGGCGCTGGAAATTATTGATATGTTGGAGGCTTCTCCCAGAGGGGCCTATTGTGGAACGGTTTTTCGTATCGGGGTGGACGGCAGCATGGATAGTGCCGTCATTATCCGCAGCTTTGAATGTGCGGGCCGGGTCATGAGGATTGGCGTGGGCGGGGGCATTACCATCCTGTCCGACCCACAGAAGGAATATGAGGAAATGCGTCTGAAACTGGCTCCATTTGCTGCGTTTGCGGAGGGCGTATGAGCCTGATGTGGCTGAACGGGGAACTGGTGCCGCTCGCTGCCGCGCGGATCAGTCCTATGGATCGTGGTTTTACGCTGGGTGATGGCCTGTTTGAGACCATGCGTGTGCGTGCGGGGTGGGTCATGAATCTTTACGCCCATATGCACCGGCTGGTTGAAGGCGGGCGGATTCTGGGCCTGCCTGTGCCAGATACCGGTGCCGTGCGGCAGGCTCTGTGCGAATTGCTGGATGCTACCGATATTGAAGAGGGCAGTATCCGCCTGACCCTGAGCCGGGGCGAAAGCCCGCGTGGCCTGCTCCCCCCTGCCAACACCCGCTCCACACTGGCCCTTACGGCCAGTCCGGGGGCTTTTGCCCGGACAACGGTGCGTGCCATTACCAGCGGGTTGATCCGGCGGGATGAAACCTCTCCGCTTTCGCGTATCAAAAGCCTGAATTACCTGCCCGGCATTCTGGCCCGGCAGGAAGCCGCCCGCGCCAATGCGGAAGAAGCCCTGCTGCTGAATATGCAGGGCCGGGTGGCGGAGAGTACCATCAGCACCATTATCGTGGCATCGGAAGACGGAGAGCTGACCACCCCACCGGTGAGTGAGGGCGCTCTGCCGGGTGTTGCGCGTGGCGTGTTGCTGGCACGCGGGCTGGTGCGCGAAGCGCCGCTTGAGAACGAACAGATCCTGTGGGCGCGGGGGGTGTGGCTGGTCAATACGCTTTCATTGCGTGAGGTAACGGTGCTGGACGGGCAGGCGCTGGCCACCGACCCTGTATTGACGGAGACTCTGGCTGCCTGTTTCGATACCGCGTCCGATACGTGGGCTGATGGCCCCTGATAGGCGGCGTATCGTGTAAGAGATGCGCCCGTTCTGTCCTGCCGTATGGTAGAAAACCGCAGAGTGTTCCGATCACGCGCCTTAAAGGTTGGGGCGGGTGGTCAGGCATGCAGGAGAAGGGCTTGCATGACAGACCAGAAGGCGGAATCGTGCCAGCCGCCGCACGGTCGGCATGCGCCACGCACGGGTCGAGGGTATCTGTAACGCCGTGGCACCAACGCAGTGCAACATGAGGGGGATATCATGCAGGCGGAAACAACAGAACGGCAGGGCAGTGGTGTAAATGCTCCCCGATATGACCTGCGCCAGATCGATTGCGACCCTAATTTCTGGTATCCTGTTGCCTGGTCACGCAAGGTGCGGCCCGGTAAGGCATTTGCCGCGCGGTATGCTGGTGAACCCATTGCGCTGATCCGGCCTGAATATGGCCCGGTTTATGCTCTGGAAGACCGCTGTGCACACCGTCAGGTGCCGCTAAGTAAAGGCGTGGTGGATGAAAAAGGCTGTGTAAAGTGCTGCTACCACGGCTGGGCGTTTAATCAGCAGGGGCAGTGTGTCACGGTGCCTTATCTGAACCGCGAGGATGTGGGGCGGCCCGTACGCACCTTTCCATGCCGTGAAAAAGGCGGGCTGATTTTTATCTTCCCCGGCGATCCCGCTCTGGCTGACAGCGTGCCGGTGCCCGACATCGCGCAGGTGGGTAACCCTGAATATAAAACCCGACAGTTCAACCCGCGCCTGAAATGCCATTACACCTTCATGCACGAAAACCTGATGGACATGAACCATCAGTTCCTGCACCGCCGCCAGATGGGGTCGATTACGGCCCGTTTTTTAGGGCAGGACAAAGGCGAGAATTTTCTTGAGGCGCGTTACAGCTTTGCCCGCACGGCGGGCAGCCAGCCGCTTGCCGAAGCGCTGATTTTCGGACGCCATCACGATCTTGAAGGGCGCGAACAGCCGGTGGAAGAGGTTGTCTCCATCCGCACCACCTATCCGTACCAGACGTTGCAGATCCACGATAAGGATGGCGATCTGATCATGGATCTGTGGGTCTGTTATGTGCCGCTGGGTAAAACCCAGCAGGTTACGCAGGCGTTTGGGCTGCTGTCGGTCAAGAAACCCAAATGGGCTTTCCTGCTTGATATTGCATGGCCTGCCCTTGGCCTGTTCACACATCGCATTTTCGAGGAAGACCGCGAAATCGTGGAGATGGAGCAGGCCGCGTGGCGTGAACTGGGGGGAGATCATAATATAGAAGTCTTTCCCGTAGTGCGGAACCTGCGCACCCTGCTGGCAGCCCACGGGGTGCCAAACCGCTTTGCCCAGCCCCAACCTGCCCCGGCGCTGGCTGGCTGAGCTTTTTGTCCTTGCCTGCATGGCCAAAAAACGCCATACAGGCGCCGCCCGGCTTTTGGTCGGGACTACGCACGCGGGGCCATGCCTCACTGGTGTCGGGTTTTAATAATCCGGCAGCGCTCCGCGGAGGTACAACCAGATAAGTAGGATCACGCCAATGGCGATGCCCGATTTCACACTGCGTCAGCTCCTTGAAGCTGGTGTTCACTTTGGTCACCACACCCGCCGCTGGAACCCGCGCATGGCGCCGTACCTGTTCGGTGTGCGCAACCAGGTTCACATCATCGACCTGCAGCAGACCGTTGGCCTGCTCGACCGCGCCCTGAAGGCGATTCGTGATGTTGTGGCCGGTGGTGGCCGCGTTCTGTTCGTTGGCACCAAGCGCGCCGCACAGGACCCGATTGCTGAAGCAGCCCGTCGTTGCGGCCAGTATTACGTCAACCATCGCTGGCTGGGCGGCATGCTCACCAACTGGAAGACCATTCAGGGCTCCATCAAGCGTCTGCGCCAGATCGAAGAAACCCTCGAAGGCAACACGTCCGGCCTGACCAAGAAGGAAATTCTTGATCTGACCCGCCAGCGCGACAAGCTGGAGCGTTCGCTCGGTGGTATCAAGGAAATGGGCGGCCTGCCGGACGTCCTGTTCGTGATCGACACCAACAAGGAAAAGCTGGCCATTGAAGAAGCCAACAAGCTGGGTATCCCGGTTGTGGCCATTCTGGACAGCAACTCCGACCCGCGTGGCGTGACCTTCCCGGTTCCGGGCAACGATGACGCGATCCGCGCTATCGGCCTGTACTGTGATCTGGTGTCCGCTTCCGTGCTGGATGGTATTTCGGCCGAGCTGGGCGCTTCTGGTGCTGATCTGGGCGCTTCTGAAGACCTGGTTGAAGAACCGGCTCTGGAAGAAGCAGCAGCCGACGCTCCGGTGGCTGGCTGATACGTCTTCAAGGAAGGCAGCCCGGTTTCGACCGGGCTGTTTTCATTTGTCACGGCCCACTTTAAGTGGGTGGAAAAATACCTTGGCGCGCCCTGAACAGGGGCGCGCCAAGGGTTTATAAGGAGTACGGAAGATGGCGGAAATTACCGCAGCACTGGTCAAGGATCTGCGCGAGAAAACCGGCGCGGGCATGATGGATTGCAAAAAGGCGCTGAACGAAGCGTCTGGCGACATCGAAGCGGCCATCGACTGGCTGCGCAAGAAGGGCCTTGCCGCCGCTGCCAAGAAGTCTGGCCGTGTTGCTGCTGAAGGTCTGGTTGCTGTAGCCTCCACCGACCGTTCCGCTGCCATGGTTGAAGTGAACGCTGAAACCGACTTCGTGGCACGTAACGAAGCTTTCCAGAGCTTTGTTGAAGAAATTGCCAAGGTTGCGCTCAAGGTTGGTGAAGACCTCGAAGCCATTAAGGCTGCTACGCTGGCCAGCGGTCGCACCGTGGCTGATGAGCTGACGCACCTGATCGCCACCATTGGCGAGAACATGTCCCTGCGCCGCGCCCGCGTGTTCACTGTGCCGTCCGGCGTTGTGGCTACCTATGTACACGGCGCGCTACGTCCGGGTCTGGGCAAGATCGGCGTTCTGGCCGCTATTGAAGCGCCGAGCGCGTCTGACGCGATCGAACAGCTTGGCCGCCAGATCGGCATGCATGTTGCCGCAACCCGTCCGTCTTCGCTGGATGTGGACAATCTGGATCAGGATGCCGTCGAGCGTGAGCGCGCCGTGCTGATCGAGCAGTCCCGCGCTTCTGGCAAGCCCGAAGCCATCATCGAAAAGATGGTCGAAGGCCGTATCCGCAAGTTCTACGAAGAAGTGGTGCTGCTGGAGCAGGTCTGGGTGCATGACGGCGAAACCCGCGTGAAGGACGTGGTGAAGAAGGCTGGCGTGAAGCTGGCTGGCTTTGACCGCTTCCAGCTGGGCGAAGGCATTGAAAAAACCGCTGACGACTTCGCTGCCGAAGTTGCCAAGGTTGCTGGCGTCTGAGCGTAAGGCTTCCGTGAGTATGAACAAGGGCGGGGTGTCTCCAGAGGAGGCCCCCGCCCTTGTTGTTTCTACCGCCCTCATGGGCGAGACAGCCGCGCGCGTGCATGTGCTGACCGAGGCCGAAGGGCTGGTGCGGGGCATGGCGCATGGCGGGGCCAGTCGGGCCGGGCGCGCTTTGTGGCAGCCCGGTAATGTCGTGCGCACGGCGATCCGCCAGCGTGGCGAGGCCGGGTTGCCTGCGTTTTCGGGCGAATTGCTATATGGCTGCGCAGGACGCCTGTTTTCCGCGCCGCTGGCGCTGGCCATGGTGCAGTCTGCCTGCACGCTCCTTGATACGACCCTGCCAGAGCGTGAACCCTGCCTGCCGCTGTTTGCCACGACCGTGCGGCTTTTGTCTTTTCTGGGTTATGATGCGGCGGTGGCTGAACGTGAGGGGATGCCCCATTATATTCTTTGGGAGGCCGAACTGCTGCGTGCACTGGGTTTCGGGCTTGATCTGGGCTGCTGCGCCGTAACGGGCAGTCAGGATGATCTGGTTTATGTGTCACCCCGTAGCGGCCGGGCTGTCAGTAGTGCCGGGGCAGGGGAGTGGAAAGACCGTCTTCTGCCGCTACCCGCGTTTATGCGGGATGGGCAGGCCGAAGGTAGCCTTAAGGACTGGCAGCAGGGGCTGGCTCTGACCGGGTATTTTCTCGCCCGCCATGCTTTTGGCCAGCGGCACCGGCCTTTGCCCGCCGCGCGTGAGCGCCTGGCCGAAAGACTGGCCCAACAGGATAAGGCGGGTTGATCCGCCAGTAACCCGATAACGGCAGGGGCCAAAGACAGGCTGTGCGTGCGAGGGCTGTTTCGGGCATGACAAGGCTGGCACAACGCGGGCAGGGTCTATATGTCTGGCAGGTCGGAACGCCCGATTGATGAAATGGCGCGTGTGCGGAGCAGGAAATGAACGAGACAGTCGCAGGTCATATAGAAGAGACAAAGCTGGCGGATGCGCTGAGCGAGCGTTATCTGGCCTACGCGATGTCCACCATCATGTCGCGCTCGTTGCCTGATGTGCGTGACGGCCTCAAGCCGGTTCATCGGCGGCTGGTTTACGCCATGCACCAGCTCAAGCTGGATCCGGCCTCCGGGTTCAAGAAATGCGCCCGCGTGGTGGGTGATGTCATCGGTAAGTTTCACCCCCATGGCGATGCCTCGGTTTACGAGGCGCTGGTGCGTCTGGCGCAGGATTTTGCCGCCCGCTATCCGCTGGTGGAAGGGCAGGGCAATTTTGGCTCCATCGACGGCGATAATGCCGCCGCCATGCGATACACCGAAGCCCGCCTGACCGATGTCGCCGTAGCCCTGCTGGACGGCATTGAAGACGATGCCGTGGATTTTCGCCCGACCTATGATGGCGAGGAGCAGGAACCCGTTGTCCTGCCTGCCGCGTTTCCTAATATCCTTGCTAATGGCGCTGCGGGTATTGCGGTGGGTATGGCCACAAGCATTCCGCCGCATAATGCGGCTGAGGTCTGTAAGGCTGCCGCTGTGCTGGCGCGCAGGCCCGAAGCTGATACGGCTGAACTGCTGACCCATATTGCCGGGCCGGACTTCCCGACTGGTGGCCTGATCATGGAAGACGCGCATGCCATAGCGCAGGCGTATGAGACCGGGCGGGGCGGTTTCCTTATCCGTGCGCGCTGGCATGTTGAACAGGGTCGTTTTGGCACATGGCAGATCGTGGTGACGGAAATCCCGTATCAGGTGCAGAAATCGCGCCTGATCGAGCAGATTGCCGAGGCCATGGAGCAGAAAAAGCTGCCGCTGCTGGGTGATGTGCGGGATGAAAGCACGGATGAAATCCGTCTGATTCTGGAGCCCAAGTCACGCGGGATCGAGCCGGAAGTGCTGATGGAAACCCTGTTCAGGGCGAAGCTGCTGGAAAGCCGTTTTGCGCTGAACATGAACGTGCTCGGGCCAGACCGCGCGCCTGCCGTTATGGGGCTTAAGGCTGTTCTGCGGGCATGGCTCGACCATCGGCATGAGGTGCTGGAGCGTCGCAGTCGCCACAGGCTGACTGCGGTGGAACGCAGGCTTGAAATTCTGGCTGGCTTTCTGGTCGTTTACCTCAACCTTGATGAGGTGATCCGCATCATCCGCGAGGAGGACGATGCCAAGGCCAGCCTGATGCAGGTTTTCAGCCTGACAGACCTGCAGGCGGAATCGGTGCTGAATATGCGCCTGCGTAGTCTGCGCAGGCTTGAGGAAATGGACATCCGGCGTGAGCACGATACGCTTTCGGCCGAAAAGCGCAGCCTGCTCGCCCTGCTGGGCGATCATGGCCTGCGCTGGGAGCGGATTGCTACCGAACTGGATGGCATGGCCGTGCAACTGGCCAAAGGCCCTATTGGCCAGCGTCGCAGCACCATTGCCAGTGCGCCCAAGGCGGTGGATGTGTCGGTGGTTGATGCGGTGGAGCGTGAACCGCTTACCATGATCCTGTCGCAAAAAGGCTGGGTGCGTGCGCTCAAAGGCCATGTGAGCGATCTGGAAGGCCAGAAGTTTAAGGAGGGCGATGCCCTCAGGCTGGCAGTACCCTGCCAGAGCACGGACAGACTGTGCTTTTTTGCAACCGATGGGCGGGCTTTCACTGTGCGCGGGGCCGATCTGCCACGCGGGCGTGGCGATGGCCAGCCTGTGCGTTTGCTGATGGATCTGTCGAACGACGAGGAACTGGTGGCTGTCTTCGTGCTGGAAGCTGGAGGGCGCAGGCTTGTGGCCTCCAGTGCCGGGCGCGGCATGGTTGTGGAAGATGACTCGCTGGTGGCGGAAAAACGCTCCGGGCGGCAGGTGCTCAACCTCAAGTCCGGCGAGGTTGCACGGGCCTGTGTTTCGGCACAGGGCGATCATGTAGCGGTGTTGGGGGATAACCGGAGGTTTCTTGTTTTCCCGCTTGAGGAATTGCCAGTCATGGCGCGCGGGCTCGGGGTGGCATTGCAGAAATATACCGAGGGTGGTTTGCGTCATGTCGTTGTATTTGATGGGGGCGGTGGGCTGATCTGGCCCGGTAATGCCCGCCCCCGTAGCTTGGACGACCTGCGTGACTGGCAAGGTAAGCGTGCGGGGGTAGGCAAGGCGGCTCCAGCCTGGGCGTTACGTAAGGGCTAGGGTGTTTCGTCAGGAGCCTCGATAAGAACGGAGATGCGTTGCAACTGGATGAAATCAATGTTCATTACAGAATTGCAACCTGTCTCCACTATCATAGCTAATAACTGACGACATACCTTGGCGTGATATTGCCAGTACCAAGCAGCGCAAATGGGCTATTGGCAGGAGCAGATACGATCTCGCCAATGAACGGAGCATTTCGGCTGGAACCGGATGGAGAAATATTGCTTTTCACAGCAATCGGTTGATAGCCCATTACATGACTGAATCAGTATGGTTGGATGCGGGTGGCTGAGGCTATTCTGTGTTTACAGGGTTTTATAGGCCAGCGACGTTACTTTGTATCTTATCGTCTGGACTATCTTTGCCAGGCTACCTTCTGGCGCGGAAACTTGTGTTCCGGCGGGAGTGATAGAACAAATTCCTGAATTGGGTAGATGAACTGCGGATCGAATGGCGCTCTATTGCCTTGGGGAAGTGGTAGAGCCGGTTTGTCGAAAGTTTCAACGAAACCCTTGTCACTCCGTGAAACCTCAGTCAAAAATCAGAAATTCCTCTTTTCATTGGTAATAAAAAGAGGAAACATCATAACGATTGAGTGTTGCCTGCAATATAGGAAATATCATCACAGCCTGCCATACGCGGATAAAGGCCAATATCATGCAAAAAGCAATGCGCCCTCACATGCGAACGGAAGATGATACAGGGGTAATGGCATCCGTTACGTTTGGCCTTGAGGACTTCATCACGCGGCAGGGTGGTAAAAGTGCTGAAATTCTAAGGCATGCTGGTCTCGAACCTCATCTGTATGAACAGCCAAATCGTGTCATATCGCTTAAACGCTATTGTGGTGTGCTGCTGACTGCGGAGCGCACGCTGGATGACGAATATTTCGGTTTGCGGTTCGGGGCGCAGGCTTCTCCCGAAGGGTTGGGGATTGTGGGCTATCATGCGATGAACGCACCCAATCTGTGGGGGGCCGTGCAGAGTTTGCAAAGATACTTCAACGTGCTGCAACAGCGTAGCAAGTTACGGGCTTTCAGTGTTGGCGATGCCTGTTTGTTGGATTATCAGGTGCCCGATAGCGCCATTCCGGGGCATAGGCACGATGCCGAGTTGACCATGGGCTTGCTGGTCGGGTTGTTCCGGCGGGGTATGGGGCAGGACTGGTCGCCTCTGGCGGTACATTTCCGGCATATGGCTTCTGGTTCAGGACATCCGCACAGAGAAATGTTGGGTTGTGATGTCCGCTTCGGGCAGGCGCATGATGGTATCCTGTTCAGAAAAGATACGTTTGAGCAGACCATGGCGGATGCTCGTCCTATGCTGCATCGTATCACAGGGGCCACATTGGATGAGCTGCTCCAGAGTGTACCGCAAGCGCACGGTTTTAGTGGACATGTCCGGCAGAAAATCATTGAGCGTCTGTCTGGTGGAGATATCAGCCTTGAGGCGATTACGCGTGATATGAATGTGTCGCTGCGCAGTTTCCAGCGTCAGTTGGCTTATGAAAATCAGTCCTTTAAATCCATTCTCGATGATGTCAGGCGTGAGCAGGCGCTGCAGTATCTCAAGTTTGAAAACCTGTCTGTTTCGGATATCGCCTATCGGCTTGGCTATTCGGAAATCAGCGCCTTTACGCGCGCCTTTGTCCGCTGGGAGGCAATGGCTCCTTCGGCCTGGCGGGCCCAGTACGGTTTGTATACGTCCCTGTAAAGCTGGCGGCTGAAGTCAAGAAAAGCGGCTCTGGTGTCAAATGTTTCGGTTCCGAAATGTGATATCGATGGCATGATCGACACGCTGCTTAACAGCTGGGACAGGACAGAATTGTCCAATCTCTCTCTGAAAAGTGCGTGTGTTTCTAGACAGAGTTACTTTTCTTTGGAGAACGAGCATGTTGAACCGCCTGCCCAATACTGCGACCGCCGATGAAGTTAGCGTTTCTCTGAAAGAGCACGGATACGTTATTATCGATGAACTGGTGCCAGCGGCTGTTATGGATCGTCTGGCAGAGGAAATGGCGCCCCATATCGCGTCCACCCCCTATGGCGAAGACAAATTTCTGGGGTTTAGCACGCAAAGAACAGGCGCCATGATCGCGCGTTCTCCTACTGCGCGCGAACTTGTCATGAACCCTCTAGTGTTGGGAGTAGCAGAGCGGCACCTGCATAAAGCCTCTACCTTTCAGTTGCATCTGACACAGGTCATTACGGTACATTCCGGCTCTCCTGAGCAGGTGCTGCATCAGGATCAGCTTGCATGGGATTTTTTCCCTTTTCCTGATGATTATGAGGTTCAGTGTAATACGCTTTGGGCCATGACCGATTACACTGCGGAAAACGGGGCTACACGTATTGTGCCCAATAGTCAGTACGTTGGGGTGAATAAAAAATTCCCACCCGAAGCCGGTATCCCTGCAGAAATGAAGAAAGGCTCTGTCCTGCTTTATACTGGCAAGGTCTATCATGGTGCCGGGGCCAACAGAACGGATTTTCCTCGCCAGGCCATTAACATCACCTACGCTGTGGGGTGGGTAAGGCAGGAAGAAAACCAGTATCTGGCGACACCTTTTGAAATTGCCAAAACCCTGCCAGATGATCTGCTCAGGCTGATGGGTTATCAGTGCGGCTGTTTTGCCATGGGCTATGTCCGTGATTTCGAAGATCCGCTTGCCTATCTTAAAGGGAGTACTGAGCGCCACTCGGCTGGTTTCAATGTATTAAGCAAAACGGCAAACGAAACATCATCTGAATATCTGCAGTCTCTAAAGTAAAATTTTAATTTCAAAATAAAAATTCCAGACACGAAAGCAGATTCCTCCAAGGCTTTGGAGACAGTAAGGAGTTTGCCGTATGGCGCAATCATCATCAGTCAAACAGATAGAAGCAGACGCACCCGCCGGCCGTCTCAAAGGGGGGCTGGGGCCGATTGGTATTGCCATGATGGTGGTTGCCACAGCCGCACCGCTGACTGTCATGGTCGGAGTAAGCCCGCTGATTATCGGTTCGGGGAATGGTGTGGCGGCTCCCCTCGATGCGCTGGCAGTCGGGGGCGTAATGTTGCTCTTTTCCATCGGGTTTGTAGCAATGTCGCGGTATATCAACAATGCCGGTGCATTTTATGCTTATATACTCAAAGGCATGGGCACAATGATGGGGCTTGGTGCAGCCTCTTTGGCAGTTCTTTCCTATACGCTTATTCTCATCGCGCTTGAGGCATATATCGGTGTTGTGTTGCAAAACACGGTAGAGGACTTCCTCCATGTTCATGCAGCATGGTGGTTATATGCTTTAGCGATTGTTCTGCTTGTCGGGATATTAGGGTACAGGAATGTGGAGGTCAGCGCCAAGGTTCTGGGTATTGCTCTAATTCTGGAAATCGGGGTGATTGTACTGCTGGACTTAACGATACTGACGAAGGGGGGAGAATCAGGGCTGCCCGTAACGCCTTTCCATGTGTCGGAAATGTTATCTGGTTCTCCAGGTTTAGGCGTGCTGTTCTCGATTTTTGGTTTTATTGGTTTTGAATCTACGGTTGTTTACCGCGAGGAGGCCAGCAGGCCAGAACGCTCAATTCCACTTGCGACGTATATTGCGGTCGGTTTTATCAGTCTTTTGTATTTTGTATCGTTCTACTGCGAAATAGCTGGCGTGGGTGCTGACACGGTTAAAGAAACGGCGTCGAGCCATATGGATACGCTTTATCTTGATCTGGTTACGACTTATCTGGGGCAAATACTGCATGATGTGGCTCAGATACTGCTTGTGACAAGCCTGTTCGCGGTTGTTATTTCCATCCACAATATTGTGGCGCGTTACAAATATGTGCTGGGTGGCTGTGGGGTTTTGTCAGAACATCTGGCCAAGGTACATACCGATCATGCTTCCCCTTATGTGGCATCGGTAGTGCAGACTGCCGTCTCCTTTATAGTGCTTTGTGCTGCGGTATTGTTTGGGTTTGATCCCGTGACGCAGATTTATGCTCTGGGGGCGGCAGCGGGCACGCTTGGATATATGGTTATTGTCGCTTTGGCGAGTTTTGCCATTATCCTGTTCTTTGCCCGGAACAAGAGTTCAGCCGGGGCATGGAAAACCATTATTGCACCGGGGCTGGCGTTCATTGGTCTGAGCGCGTTTCTCTTCGTGGCGCTGAGTAATCTGCCTGCCCTGACAGGTAGCGACGGGAATATGGTGAATACGCTTATCGTGGTGGTGCTGTGTGTGGCGTTTATGTTGGGGGCGGGAGGAGGGCTGATCATGAAGCTAAAAGCCCCAGTGCGCTTTGGTGCTATTCGTCTGCAGCTTGAATAAACGCGGCGGATTGCTTTGATGTCTCGTGAAGATAGAGGCCGTTAGGCTCAGGGCTTATTTTGTTGAGAGAGAAGAGGAAGTGTGCGGCGGTGTGAAGTGCGGCCATGAATGTGGGAGTTGCCACAGTCGTATCGGGCGATAACACGCCGCCAGTCTTTCCGTTTTGTCATTATGTTTTCGATCGGGTGGTGCTTTTTATACAGAGGCCTGTCGGAAGGTGGCTTTATTTTGTTCGCCCGACATGGCGGCGTTAAGCAGGGATTCTGCCGGGGGACTCTGTGGGCCAGAGGAACATGCAGCTTAATCCGTCTTCAATAAATTAACGGGTTCTGAGCCAGACCAAGCGCGGAGAGTGATTGGGTGGTGTGGGGGCTGGAGCAGACTGGTTAGAACAGGGGGGCGTCTGGAAACAGGTCTGCCCGGCCTGTTTCGACAGGTTCATCTGGGTTAAGGGTCTGCCACTGGCCAGCCCGCAGGATTTCAGCCGGGCGGTAGCGGCTTTTGTAAGCCATTTTGGGGCTGCCCGGCACCCAGTAGCCCAGATACAGATAGGGTTTTCCCAGCAGGATGGTCTGGCGCGCCAGAAACAGGATGACATGGCAGCCTAGAGAGCGGTGCGGCATGTCGGGTCTGTAAAAACTGTAAACGGCCGAAAGCCCGTCTTCCAGCACATCAATCAGGCTTACGGCCACCAGCGTATCTGCTTGATCGCGGAATTCGATCACGCGGGTATCCACTGGCGTATCTTCCAGCATGACGGCGTAGTCCTGCTCGTTCATGCCCGCCATGTCGCCATCCGCGTGGCGGTTGTCCAGATACAGGCGGAACAGCGCGTATTGCTCGGCGGTGGCGGTGGGGGGGCAGAGCGTGGCCCCCAGATCGGCATTGCGCCGCCAGACCCGGCGCTGGGTTCTATCAGGCTGGAAAGCCGCCACTGGCAAGCGAATGGGAATACAGGCCGAACATCCAGCACAGAGCGGAGCATAGGCCAGCGTATGGCTGCGCCTGAACCCCGCGCGTGAGAGGTGACTATGCAGCCTGTCAGCCTCTGGCACTGACAGGTCGGCCAGTACCTTGCGTTCCATACGGTTCGGCAGATAGGGGCAGGGCTGCGGAGTGGAGGCAAAGAACAGGCGCGGCAGGGGGAGGCGAGGGGTCATGCGTCCCCCGCCGTATCAGCAGGCAAGCTGCCAGTTACCCTATCCTGCAGGCGCCTGTCCAAGGGGCTTACTGCCCGTAGGTCTGGCGCAGGGTCTGTGCGGCTTCAATGGCGAAGTAGGTCAGCACGCCATTGGCACCCGCACGGCGGAAGGCCAGCAGGCTTTCCATGATGGCGCGTTCACGATCCAGCCAGCCGTTGTTGATGGCGGCCATCAGCATCGCGTATTCGCCCGAGACCTGATAGGCGAAGGTTGGCACGCTGAAGGTGTCGCGCACGCGGCGGATGATATCCAGATACGGCATGCCGGGTTTGACCATGACCATGTCAGCCCCTTCCTCAAGATCCATGGCGACTTCGCGCAGGGCCTCATCAGAGTTGGCGGGGTCCATCTGGTAGGTTTTTTTGTCGCCCTTGAGCATGCTGCCCGAGCCCAGCGCATCGCGGAACGGGCCGTAAAAGGCGCTGGCGTATTTGGCGGCATAGGACATGATACGCGTGTTGATCATGTCCTGCGCGTCCAGCGCCTCGCGGATTGCGCCAATCCGCCCGTCCATCATGTCGGACGGTGCGATGATGTCAACGCCCGCCGCCGCCTGATTGACCGATTGCTGAACCAGCACCCGCACGGAGGCATCGTTCGTCACGTAATCGTTTTCGATCAGGCCATCATGACCGTGGCTGGTATAAGGGTCGAGTGCGACATCGCCAATCAGTGCCATGTCGGGAAACTCGCGCTTGAGCAGGCGTGCGGCCCGACACATCAGGTTGTCGGGGTTTGTAGCCTCACTCCCCACTTCATCCCGCACGGAGGACGGCGTGACAGGGAACAGGGCCAGAGCCGGGATGCCCAGCTTGGCGGCGGGTTCGACATGGGCGGCAAGCTGGTCCAGCGTGACACGCAGCGCGCCGGGCATGGAGGCCACCTCGGTAATGGTGTTGCTGCCTTCCGTGAAGAAAATCGGCCAGATCAGATTGCTGATGCTCAGCGTGTTTTCAGCCACCAGTCGGCGCGTGGCCGCGTCAACACGGTTGCGGCGTGGGCGGGTCATGGGAAAGCGACCAGCCATCATGGCGGTATCTCCTGCAAGGCATGCCGTCCCGTGCGGGGCATGCCGCACGGGGCTTGAACTGCGTTAATGAATGCCCAAACTATGCGCCCTCAGGGTGTCTATGCAACCCATGTGCTCAGGTCTGTGGGGCGGTGTTGTCGGGTTTGGCTTGAGCAAGCCTGCTATGCGTGCGGCCATAAGCGACATAAATGACCATGCCGATGGCCAGCCACACGACCAGACGCAGCCATGTCATCTGGTCAAGAAAGATCATGACAGAACCACAGCTCAGCACGCCCAGAACCGGAATGATGTCACCCCCTGGCACCTTGAAGGGGCGTGGTGTGTCAGGTGCTGTGCGGCGTAGCGCCATGACACCGGCACAAACCAGCACAAACGCCAGAAGCGTGCCGATGGACGTCATATGCCCCAGTTCGGAAATGGGCAGAAAAGCGCTGAGCAGGCAGGTCAACCCCATAAAGAACAGGTTGGACAGCCACGGTGTCTGGTAACGCGGGTGGGTAATGCTGAACAGGCGCGGCAGCAATCCGTCACGCGACATGGCAAAGAAAACCCGGCTCTGCCCCAGCAGCATGCCCAGCAGCACCGAGGTAAATCCGCAGATAATACCGATTTTTACCGCGGTTTGCAGCCAGTGATACGGTGTGCGGTTGATGGCGGTGGCCACGGGCGCGGCATCTCCCACCATATCGCGGTAATTCACCAGCCCGGTCATGACCGTGGCAAAGGCGACATAAACCAGCGTACAGACAAGCAGGCTGCCCAGAATACCGATAGGCATATTGCGTGCGGGGTTGCGGGTTTCCTGCGCGGTGGTGGAAACCGCGTCAAAGCCGACATAGGCAAAAAAAATCGTGCCAGCCGCACGCATGACGCCCGAAAGCCCGAAATGTCCGAACGTGCCATCATTGGGTGGGAGAAAAGGATGATAATTGGCCGGGTTGATATAGGCTATGCCAAATCCGATAAATGCTGCGATCACCAGCAGCTTGATGGTGACAATAACGGCATTGACCATGGCAGACTGCGAAATGCCCCGGATCAGCACCCACGATACGCCGCAGATGGCCAGAGCCGCTGGCAGGTTGGCAATCCCGTGTGTGACGGAGCCATCGGCCATATGAAGGGTTTCGAAGGGTGAGGCTGTCAGGCGGGGGGGCAGTACAATCCCCCATGAATCGAGCAAGGACACGACATAGCGTGACCAGCTTACCGCAACAGTGGCAGCCCCCACGGCGTATTCCAGCACCAGATCCCAGCCGATGATCCAGGCCATCAGTTCACCCAGGGTGACATAGGCATAGGTATAGGCGCTGCCCGCAATCGGGATCATGCTCGACAGCTCACTGTAGCACAGGCCAGCGAATCCGCAGGCGATTGCCGCGACAAGGAACGATAGCACCACGGCCGGGCCTGCGTTTTCAGAGGCGGCAATACCGGTCAGTGAAAAAAGCCCCGCGCCGATAGTGGCCCCCACACCCAGCGCCACCAGATTGGCCGGCCCCAGTACGCGCTTTAATCCCTGCGTGGTTTCAAGGTTTGCCAGCGGCAGGCGGCGGGTCAAAGGTGAGAGCTTTCCGGGCGCAGGGGGGGGCTGCATGTATTTTTCTCCTGTCAGGCGAACGCGGAAAGCTGTAAGAAACCGTTCCACAATGTTGCTGCTATAAGACAGCGCACGGGCGCATCAGGCAAGATGTGTTCCCGGCGTAATGAAAAGTGGCGATCTACCCCCGGTCGTCCGCCATCGTGGCGCTGGACGGCCAGAGACTCTGATTTTGAGGAAACACTCGCATGAGCCACACCGATCTGGAC